>NZ_CP045725.1:608310-1216621 GCF_009646095.1 Raineyella fluvialis
TCATCTCGTAGCTGGCGCGGGTGCCGAGGAGACCGATGGAGCCGGTCACCCACGGCAGGTCGTCGGAGAGGACGTCCTTGCCGAGCAACGCCTTGGCGGCGCCGGCGCCGAGGAGGTCGGCGACCCGCTCGACCTCGACCCGTGCGCCACGGGCACCCTGGCCGATGAGGATGGCGGGACGTTCGCCGCTGTTGAGGACGTCGGCGGCACGCCGGATGGCGTCGTCGTCGGGCACCGGCGTGGCCCACTCGATCCCCAGACTGGACGGCACCATCTTGAAGGCGTGGGTGGGGGCGACGTACTCCAGTTCCTGGACGTCGGCCGGGATGATGATCGCGGTCGGGGCGCGCTGGGCGACGGCCACGCGGATGGCCCGGTCGAGGACGCCCGGCAGCTGTTGGGGCACGGTGACCATCTGTACGTAATCGGAGGCCACGTCCTTGAACAGGGTGATCAGGTCGATCTCCTGCTGGTAGGCACCGCCCATCGCCGACCGGTTCGTCTGCCCGACGATGGCGACGGTGGGGACGTGGTCCAGCTTGGCGTCGTACAGCCCGTTGAGCAGGTGGATGGCGCCGGGGCCCGAGGTGGCGAGGCAGACGCCGAAAGGTGCGTCGCCGTACTTGGCGTAGCCGACCGCTTCGAAGGCGGACATCTCCTCGTGCCGGGCCTGGACGAAGGTGGGATGGTCTTCGGAGCGCCCGAGGGCGGCGACGATCCCGTTGATGCCGTCACCGGGGTAGCCGAAGATGTGCGAGACCCCCCAGGCCCGCAGGCGCTCGAGGAGGTAGTCGGCAACCGTTTGCTTGGACATGCGTGTTCCTTTCTGGCCGTCACGGCGCGGCGGCTCCGCGCCTCAGCAGGTCGGCGGCGCGGGCGGCGATCGCCATGATGGTGAGCGCCGGATTCGCGCTGCCCTGGGTCGGCAGGACACTGCCGTCGGTGACGTAGAGGTTGGGCACGGCGAAGGTGCGGCAGGTGGCGTCGACGACGCCGGTCGTCTCGTCGGCGCCCATCCGGGCGCCCCCGACCAGGTGCGCGAAGCGTTCGAAGGTGGCGAGATCCTGGGCGCCTGCGCCCCGCAGGATGTCCTCCATCGTCAAGCGTGCGGCCCGCATCAGCTGCCGATCGTTCTCCCCCATCGAGTAGGTGAAGCGGGCGACCGGCAGTCCGTACGCATCCTTCTGCTCGTCGAGGGTGACCCGGTTGTCGGGCAGGGGAAGGAACTCGCACAGGGCGCCGAGGCAGGCCCAGTGCGGATAATCACTCATCACCCGGCGCAGATCGGCGCCGAAGTGCCCTTGCCCTGCCATGTGCTCCGCCCAGGTGATCGGCAGCGGGGACACGGTCTGGATCGAGAACCCCCGCTTCCAGGGCTTGCCCGGATCGGTCTCGTAGAACTGTTCGGTGCTCACCTCGGGAGGCGGGCCCTTCCACATCCGCACCTCGGACTCGAAACGTCCCGCGGTCTGGGGGGCGCCCTGCACCATCACGTAGCGCCCGACCAGGTCGTGGTCGTTGCCCAGGCCGTCCGGGAAGCGCCGCGTCGCGGAGTTGAGCAGCAGCCGGGGGGTCTCGATCGAGTAGCCGGCGACCGCGACCATCCGGGCCCGCTGGAACCGGTGGACGCCGTCGTGCACGTAGTGGACGCCGGTGGCCAGGCCGGTCCGGTCATCGACTCCGATCCGGGTGACCATGCTGTCCGCGCGGATCTCGGCCCCGTGGGCGAGTGCGTCCGGGACGTGGGTGATCAGCGGTGAGGCCTTCGCGTTGACCTTGCAGCCCTGCAGGCAGAAGCCGCGGTAGATGCAGTGCGCGCGGTGGCCGAAGCGGCCGTTGGAGATCGCCACCGGCCCCACCCGGGTCTCGATGCCGCAGGCGAGCGCGCCGCGCTGGAGGATCTCGCCGTTGCCCGAGACCGGGTGCGCGGACTGCGGATAGCGGTGCGGATCGCCCCAGGGCCAGTCCTGGCCGGCGACGGGCAACTCCGCCTCGATCGCCTGGTAGTAGGGCCGCAGGTCCAGGTAGTCGATCGGCCAGTCGTCACCGACCCCGTCGAGCGTACGGGTGGCGAAATCGCTGGGATGGAACCGCGGCGTGAAGCCGGCGAAGTGGATCATCGAGCCCCCGACGCCACGGCCCGAGTTGTTGGACCCGAGCGGCACGGGGGTCTCGCCGTCGACCACACGCGGCTCGGTCCAGTACAGGTGGTGCGAGCCCGCCTCGTCGCTGACCCAGTCCTTCTCCGGATCCCAGAAGGGACCGGCGTCGAAGGTGACGACGCGCCAGCCGGCCCGGGCGAGTCGCTGCATCAGCACCGATCCGCCGGCACCGCACCCGACGATGGCGAGATCGACCTCGTCCTCGTCGGCGAACCGGCGCATCTCCTCGCGCAGCCGGCCATCGACGGCGCCGTACGGGGTCAGCAGCCAGGCCGAGTCGTTGCGCGCACGGACGTCACCGTGGAAGCCCTTGATCACAACTCCGGCCTTCCCGGCCTCGCCATCGGGTCGTACTCCGGCCAGTGGTCGGCGACCTCGCGGGGATCCCTGGCGTCGAGGCCGAGGTTCTTGTACCCCTGGGGATAGGCGGGGCCGGCGAAGCCGATCTCCTCCCACGCCCAGGGGTGCGCATAGAAGGCGGTGCAGGCGTAGCGGGTCCACAGGCTCCAGACGTGCCCCGCCGGCAGTCCGTGCCAGTCGCCCGACGCCTGTCGCTGGATCCGGGAGAGCAGGTCGTCCTGCTGGTCGGGCTCGAGTCGGTGGAAGCGCCGACCGTGCTCGGCCTCGGCATCCGCGTCCAAGGCGGCAAGGCTGCGGCGCCAGGCGACGTCGTCGTGTGGCATGTCGTGGTAGTGCCAACCGTCGGTCAGTCCGTCGGCGAGACGCCCGTCGATGGGCTCCACCACCGGGACGCGCCGGCGGCTCTTCTTCCGGTCGGCCTCGTCCTGGTCCAGCAGCCGGTCGCAGAGGGCACGCGCCGTGTCGGCCTCCTCGGCGGTGAAGAACCTCAGCTCGCCCGGGGCGTCCAGCCTCGCGGCGACCGTCGCGGTGGTGGCGGCGTCCCAGTGGCGCGCCTGACCCATCACGTCGAACCCCGGGAACCGCTGTGGGGTGGGATTCCCCGTCGCCGGACGCGGAGTGTTCATCATTCCCTCCGCAGCAGCGCGGCGAGCAGTCCCATCCCGCCCACCATGGTCATCATCAGGGGAGCCAGCAGGGGTGGGCCCATCTCGAGGTTGTAGCGGGTGTTGCGCCACCCCCCGGGCTTCTGGGCGATCCCGCGGGCGTGCAGATAGGTGCCCTGGAGCCCGTTCGCCACGATGGTCGCGGAGGCCATCGGGAGCAGTGTCCGGGCCATCCGCCGGCTGAAGAAGCCGGCGATGCCGGCGGTGGCACCGACCGGCCCCAGGACCACGGGCGCCCACATCCAGGGGTTGCCGAAACTCGCCCGGTCGTGTTCGAAGTAGATCTCCCCGGCGGTGACGAGCGCTCCCGCGGCCGTCAGGGCCGCGAGGGTGCGCTCGAAACGGCCGGTGCGGATGTCCTGGGCGAAGCGCTCGACCTCGCGGACGGGACGGCGGAATCGAGGGGCCATCACGACCTCCTGCCTCGGCGCAGCGCCGGCAGGGCGCCGGCCAGGCCCAGGCCCGCGGCGAGGGCGCCGAGCAGACCGTGATGGTGCGAGGCCCACAGCTGCAGGGACCGGTCGCGGGATTGCGAGTCGAACTCCCCACGGGTGCCGAAATCGCGGTGCCGGTCGGCCGGTTCCCACAGGTTGACGGGCTGATCGGGGTCCTTGGGCTGCGACGTCTGCTGGGAGTCGAAGCCGGACCGGGCCAGATAGCGGTCGAGCAACCCGGGCACCACGGCGTTCGCGGCCAGGGTGAGGGCGGTGCTGCCGCCGACCCAGTACTCCCGTCGCTGCGGGTGATCGGCGGCGTACACCACGGCGCGACCGGCGACCTCGGGCTGGTAGATCGGCGGCACCGGCTGCGCGTGCCGAGGCAGGCGGGACAGCACCCAGGAGAACTGGGGGGTGTTGACCGCCGGCATCTGCACCATCGTCACCCGTACGGGGCTGCGGTCGTGCAGGAGCTCACAGCGCAGCGCCTCGTGGAAGCCCTGGATCGCGTGCTTGGACCCGCAGTAAGCCGTCTGCAAGGGGATCCCCCGGTAGGCCAAGGCCGAGCCCACCTGGACGATGGTCCCGTGCCCGCGGGCCTTCATCCGGGGCAGGACGGCCATCGTCGCGTAGACGAAGCCCAGATAGTTGACCTCGGTCACCCGGGCGAATTCCTCGGGTTTCACGTCGTCGAACCGGGCGAAGACGCTGGTGAAGGCGACGTTGACCCAGGTGTCGATCGGACCGAGTTCGGTCTCGATGCTTTCGACGGCGGCGGCCACCGCCTCGTGGTCGGCCATCTCCGTCGGCACGACGAGGGCCCGGCCCCCGCGCTCTCCACCTCCCGCGCCGCATCCTCCAGACCGGTGCGGCCACGGGCCAGCAGCGCGACGGTGGCGCCGCGGCGGCCGAACTCGATGGCCGTCGCGCGGCCGATCCCGGCACTGGCCCCGGTGACCGCGACGATGCGGTCACCGGACGCCGCTGTCTGCCGCGCGGCGCTCATCGGTCGTCGGACCGGCGAGGCCTCTCGCCACCGAAGTCGGATCCCGAAGGCGGCACCTCACCGGGGCGACCCGGGTCGACGCGGCGGGGGTCCGACTCGCGGTAGCCGGAGCCGCGGGGGTCCGACTCGCGGTAGCCGGACTCCTCCCGGCCGACGGTCGGCTCCGTACGACCGCTCCCGTACGCGCCGGCACCGCCGCCGGGCTCGACGTCGTTCCTGGGACCTACGTCGTAGGGCTCGGTCCGACCGGTCCGTGGATCAGCCTCCGCGCGGGGATCGTTGCCGCCCGCACGGGGGTCGAGATCGTCGGCGCGGCGCAGGTGCTCGTCCGCCCTGCTTCGCGCCTCACGTGCCTGGTCCGCCGCGCGACGCGCGGCGGCCTGCTGTTCTTCCGCCTCCACTCGCGCCTGCTCGGCGCGGGCATGGGCCAGCTCCGCTTCGGCCTGGCCGCGGTGCGCCTCCAGGGAATGTTCCCGGCCGCGTTCCCGCAGTTCCTCGGCCTTGGCGATCTTGCGCTCCTGCCCTGCGCGGGACCGTTGGGCCGCGAGAACGGCGATGACCACGACCACGATCACCACGACGGCGATGACTACCCAGATCCAGGTGCTCATAGCGAGACCTCTTCTGTCG
The DNA here is from genome assembly GCF_009646095.1 of Raineyella fluvialis. NCBI lineage: Bacteria > Bacillati > Actinomycetota > Actinomycetes > Propionibacteriales > Propionibacteriaceae > Raineyella > Raineyella fluvialis. Next base: position 613,571 of record NZ_CP045725.1, read on the forward strand.
GTGTTGGGACTTGACTTGTCAGCCTCTTACCCACTGCCGGCTCGGATCACACCGAAGTGACGCAGGTCACACCGCTTCCTCCGAGTCGAACACGGTCCTGTCCCCACTGTGCGGACGTCTAGTCTGGCTCCCGTGTTGCGCATCGCCACCTTCAACGTGAACGGCATCCGGGCCGCCGAACGGCGCGGTTTCCCGGGCTGGCTGGCCGAGCGCACCCCGGACGTCCTGGCGGTGCAGGAGATGCGCTGTCCCTCGGGTGAGGTGCCCGACGTCTTCGCGGGCTACCACCTCGTCCACGACGCCGGGATGATCGCCGGTCGCAACGGCGTCGCCCTCGCCACCCGTACGGCCCCCAGCGCGGTGCGGATCGGCTTCGGCAGCAAGGAGTTCGACCGCGAGGGCCGTTACGTCGAGGTCGACCTCGATCCCGCCGACGGCCCCCTACTGCGCGTCGCCTCGGTCTACGTCCCCAAGGGCGGCACCCCCTTCGAGGACGAGGCCTCGCTGGCGAAGATGCAGCGCAAGTTCCGCTTCCTGCGCTCGTTCGCCCGCCATCTGAGCGCCACCCGGCGGGAGGCGGCCCGCGAGGGCCGGGAGTTCGTCGTGATGGGCGACTGGAACATCGCCCCGACCGAGCTGGACCTGCGCAACTGGCGCACCAACCGCCGCTCGGAGGGATTCCTCCCCGAGGAGCGTGAGTGGATCGCCGGCATCCAGTCGCCGCGCACCCTCGTGGACGTCGTCCGTCACCATCGCCACGGCGAGGACGGCCCGTACTCATGGTGGTCCTGGCGCGGGAAGGCCTTCGACAACGACGCCGGCTGGCGGATCGACTACCAACTGGCGACCCCCAGGCTCGCCCGTTCGGCGATCGTCACCGGCACCGATCGTGATCTGTCGTACGACACCCGGATCTCCGACCACGCCCCGGTCGTGGTCGACTACGACGTGTGACCGTCCCTCCCCTCGACCGACCTGGAGGTAGCACCCCCATGGAGCTGACCAGCCGCACCACCGACGACGTGCTCTTCGGGACCGATGGGCCGGTGGCCCGGATCGTGCTCAACCGGCCCCGGGCCATCAACGCCCTCACCCTGGCCATGGTCGGCGACGTCCGGGACCAGCTCGAGGAGTGGGCCGCCGACGACGGCATCGGCGCCGTCGTCATGCAGGGCGCCGGGGAGCGGGGGCTGTGCTCCGGCGGGGACGTCCGGTCGGTCCGCACCCACGTCGTGCAGGACGGCGACGCGGGGCCGTTCTTCGCCACCGAGTACGCCATGAATGCCGCCATCGCCGACTTCCCCAAGCCGTACGTGGCGCTGATGGACGGGATCGTGATGGGCGGCGGCGTCGGCGTGTCCGGCCACGGCTCGATCCGCCTGACCACGGAGAACACCCGACTGGCCATGCCGGAGACCATCATCGGCTTCACTCCCGACGTCGGCGCCCAGTGGCTACTCGCCACGGCCCCCGGCCAGATCGGCGCCTGGATGGCGATGACCGGCACCACCATCGACGGCGCGGACGCCGTGGCGGCGGGCTTCGCCGACGCGATGGTCGCGGCCGATCGGATGGCCCAGATGGCGTCTCTGGACGGGCGGCGTGACCCTTGGTTGTACGCGCTCGCGGAGGGTGCCCCCTTCACCGGCGTGGAGATCTCCTATCCGGCCCTGTCCGCTCTGCACGACGGTGGCCCGTCGCGCGCCTGGATCGACGAGTGCTTCGAGGGGCGCGACGCCGCGGTCGTCGTCCGCCGGCTGCTGGACCACGAGGAGTCGGCCGCGCGTCAGGCCGGCGCGGACCTGCGAGCGCGCAGCCCGCTGTCCGTGGTGACCAGTCTCGAGGCGCTGCGGCGGGCGCAGGCGATGTCCGGGGTGCACGAGGTGCTCGACCAGGACCTGCGCGTCGCCTACCGGATGGCGCTGCTGCCGGACTTCGCCGAAGGGGTGCGCGCCCAACTGGTCGACAAGGACCGGGCGCCGCGCTGGAGCGACGCCTCGATCGAGGACGTGGACCCGGCGCAGGTGGCGGCGCTGTTCGCCGCCTGAGCGCACTGTCGTGCCTGACTAAGGCAGGGCTGACTCCGGCAGGGCTGACTCAGGCAGGGCTGGCTCAGGCCGGGAGGCTGATCCCGAAGGGCGTCCGCCACGCCGCCCGGTCGTGGCGGACCATCAGCGCCGCGTACGGCACGAGGGAGAGGACGGCGAGCCAGCCGGCCTGGTTACGGAAGGCGAGGTTGGTCGCGTAGTAGACGACCATGCCGACGGTGACCCAGACGGCCGCCCTGACCAGCCGCGGCGACGGACGGGTGGCGGGCAGCAGCAAGCCGCCCCAGAGCAGGTACCAACCATGCAGGGCCGCCCCACCGATGGCCGCGGCCAACAGACCCCAGGAGACGAAGCGGATCGGGCGATGCAGCGCGATCCGCGCGGCCATCCAGCTGATGAACGCGACGGTGCCGAGTCCGAAGACGGTCTCCACGGCCCCCGTGATCACACCACCCCACTCGTAGTAGCCCCACTGCAGCACCAGCGCGTTGACCCCCTGGGCGACCAGGCTGCTGGGCGCGATCGTGGGCACCGATCCCGGCACGGTCATCGCGTGCAGCCAGCCGAACCCGAGCCCGGTGAGCAGTGACACCGCGGCGAACGACGCCAGCGCGATCGCGGCGGTGAGAGCGGTCCGTCGCAGGATCTCCCGCCAGGCCGACCAGCGGCGGGCCTGGGACGGCAGGAACATGAACGCCACCGCCAGACCGGCGAGCGCCGCCGGCTGTTTGGCCGCGGTCGCGACACCGACCAGCACGGCGGCGGTGACGAAACGGCCCCGACCGGCGAACCACAGGGCGAGCACCATCAGTCCCACCATCAGCGCGTCGTTGTGGGCGCCACCGACGAAGTGGACGATCATCAGCGGGTTGGCGACGGCCAGCCACATGCCCCGCTCGTGCTCGGTCCCGGTGGCACCGACGTGCCGCATCAGGGCGGGCAGGCAGGCAGCGATCAGCACCACCCCGACCAGGGCCGGCAGACGCATGGCGACGGCCGCGACGTAGGCGTGCAGCGGGCTGCCGGCGACCGGCGCCAGGAGATGCCCACCGGTCGCGTCGACCAGTAGCCGCTGGATCTGCAGACTGAGAGGTCCGTACGGTGCGGGGGTGTAGAGCCAGACCCGGGACACGTTGTCGGCGAATGCCCCGGGCAGGGCGGCGGGGCCGACCTGGTAGGGATCGATCCCTCGCGACACCAGCCAGCCCTGGGCGGCGTACGAATACGCGTCCTGGCTGAAGACCGGCGGGGCGAGCAGGAAGGGCGTCGACCACAACGTCAGCACGGCCCGGAAGTCGTGGCGCCCGACACCCGTGGGCCGCAGCCGCAGCCAGGCGTCGAGGACGAGCCAGATCCCGGCGAGCGCGACGAGGGAGACGAAGGTGCTGCCGACCGTGGTCCGGAGGGCAGCGCTACCCGGCACCGACCACAGCGGCGCAGCGTCAGGCAGGAAGGCGGGGCTGAGCGACCCGGCGACGACGAGGACGAGTCCGAGCAGGCCCTGGCGGACCATCGGGTCATACCACTCGGCTCGTAGCGCCGCGACGGCGTCCGCGCCCCGTACGCGCAGCGGTCGGCGGGTGCGCGTGTCCGCCGGTAGCGTCACCACGGGCATCTGTTCACCTGCCATCCGGATCTTTCCCTTCACGCTGCCGCCGTCGGGGGAGCACCCCACTCTGCCAGGGTAGGCGCCGGGTCAGGTTCCGGGCCAATCTTCGGGCGCTCGGGGGCGCGTGTCACGCCGTCGGGCGGCCCCCCGGATCGGGGGCGAGCCGGTCGCGCTGGTGCACCAGATCGGGGAGCGACGCCCCGGGCGAGACGTGCTCGCCGTTCCACTCGAGGGCGTCGAAGGGGCACTCGTCGACGCAGATGCCGCAGTACATACAGACGGACCAGTCGATCGCGAAGCGGTCCAGCACGTTGTGCAGCCGGGGGCGACGGGAGGCCTCCGAGGCCGGATCCGGTTCGGTGTGGGCGTCGATGCTGATGCACCAGACGGGGCACTCGCGGGCGCAGATCATGCACGAGGTGCAGCGGTCCTCGATCAGCCGGATCCGGCCATGGGTTGCGGTCATCGCCCCGCTCCCCGGTCGCGGGACCGTCGCACCCGGCCACCGGAGGTGCTGGTGGCGACGTCCTCGGGATCGGCCTGCCCGTCGGAGGGGTCGCGCTCGCCCCAGATCGCCGGGTCGGGAACCCCGGGAGGGACCATCCGGCGGCGGGCGCGCGCCCCTTCCTCCGGCTCGTCGGCGCCGGGCCACGGCACGGCGGCGCGGGCCGCGAGCGGGTGGTCCTTCAGCAGTGGCGCCTCCGGAGCATCCGGCCCGAGCAGGAGTCGCCGGCCGTCCCCGCCACCGAAGTCGACGGCGTAGCCCTCCCCCGCCTCGCGCTCGCACCAGGCGGCCCCCGGGAAGACGCCGGCGAGACTCGCCAGCACGCCACCGCGGCGCGGTACGCGAGTGCGCAGGCGCACCGGCGCCCCGTCGCGGGCCCGCAGTTGGCAGACCACGCTCACCGTGTCGGTCCGGCCGATGTCGTCGGTCGCGTCGAGCCAGTCGAAGCGGTCGAAGCCTTCATCCCGAGCGGCGCTCACCGCCGCGACCCATGCGGCGGCCTCGACGCTGCGGGTCACCTCGTCACTCATCGTGCCTCCTCCAGGTCCGTGGCGAGACCGGCCAGGGCCTCCTCCAGCGAGCCGGGGGGTGGCGGGCACCCCGGCACGACGACGGAGACCGGGACGAACTGGGCGATGCCGTCGGCCACCGCGTACGAATCCCAGTAGGGGCCGCCCGAACTGGCGCAGGCACCGTAGGCGATCACCTGGGCAGGCCGACCGACGCGGTCCGCCAGGGCATCGATGGCCTCCCGGACCACCGGGACGAGGGCGTCCGGGACCGTGCCGGACACCACGACGGCCAACGCCTGCGGTGGTGCCGCGAGCGGGCCGGGACCGGGCGGGAGCTCGGCCTCACGGCGCGCCAGCACCGCCGCCTCGAACTCCAGGCTGCAACAGGCCAGACCGAGGTCGGCGACGAGCAATCGGCCGTCGCCGTACCAGTCGTAGACGCGTATGCCCTCTGCCATGACGGACAGCCTATCCGCCGGTCGCATTCCACCCCTCGGACCGCTCTGAGGCATAAGGACTTGCGCCTAGACTCATTAGAAGATCCAATAAGTGAGGCTCAGCTGACGCCGCACTAGACTTGACCGGCGGCCGGCCCCTCCTGGGCGGCCGGTACGACGAGAAACGAGGCATACCGACGTGGCAGACGTCCAGATGCTCAACCGAGTGGTCATCCGCTTCGCGGGCGACTCCGGCGACGGGATGCAGCTTACCGGTGACCGGTTCACTGCGGAGGCCGCGTCGTTCGGCAACGACATCTCCACCCTGCCGAACTTCCCGGCAGAGATCCGCGCCCCCCAGGGGACCATCCCCGGGGTGTCGAGCTTCCAGGTGCACTTCGCCGACTTCGACATCATGACCCCGGGCGACACCGCGGACGTGCTGGTGGCGATGAACCCGGCGGCCCTGAAGGCGAATCTCGCCCAGGTCAAGCGCGGCGGCCTGATCATCGCCGACACGGCGGAGTTCACCAAGCGCAACCTGGCGAAGGTCGCCTACCCGGCCAACCCGCTCGAGGACGGTTCGCTGGACGACTACCAGTTGCACGCCCTCGACCTCACCGGGATGACCGTCGCCGCCGTCCACGACTTCGGCCTGAGCCGCAAGGACGCCTCCCGCGCGAAGAACATGTACGCGCTGGGCCTGCTCAGCTGGCTGTACAACCGCGACACCGAGACCACGCTGAAGTTCCTCAGCGAGAAGTTCGCCGGCAAGCCGCAGCTGCGCGACGCCAACATCACCGCCTTCCGGACCGGCTACGCCTTCGGCGAGACGACCGAGACGTTCGGCGTCACCTACCAGGTCGCGCCGGCCCCGATGCCGGCCGGGCGCTACCGCCAGATCTCCGGCAACGTCGCACTGGCGTACGGCCTCGTCGCCGGGGCCCAGAAGGCCGGGCTCCAGCTCTTCTTCGGCGCCTACCCGATCACCCCGGCGTCCGATGTGCTGCACACGCTGTCGAAGCTGAAGCGGTTCGACGTGATGACCTTCCAGGCCGAGGACGAGATCGCCGCCGCCGGCTCCGCCCTCGGGGCCAGCTTCGCCGGCCGGCTCGGCGTCACCGCGTCCTCCGGCCCAGGCATCGCCCTGAAGTCGGAGACGATCTCGCTGGCCGTGATGACCGAGCTGCCAATGGTGATCTGCGACGTCCAGCGATCCGGCCCCTCGACAGGCATGCCGACGAAGACCGAGCAGGCCGACCTGCTGATGGCCCTGTACGGCCGCCACGGCGAGGCCCCGGTCCCGGTGATCGCCGCCCAGTCCCCCTCGGACTGCTTCAACGCGGCGATCGAGGCCGTCCGGGTCGCGGTCGAGTACCGTACGCCGGTCTTCGTCCTCACCGACGGCTACCTCGCCAACGGCGCCGAGCCGTGGAACGTCCCGCACCTGGACACGATCCCCGCGATCGACCCGGGCTTCGCCACCGAGCCGAACGGCCCCAAGGGTGAGTTCCTGCCCTACGTACGGGACGAGGAGACACTGGCCCGCCCGTGGGCCATCCCGGGCACGCCTGGCCTCGAGCACCGCCTCGGCGGCATCGAGAAGGACTCCCGCACCGGCAACATCTCCTACGACCCGGCCAACCACCAGCTGATGACCGACACCCGCCAGGCCAAGATCGACCGCGTCGGCCGGCTCGTCCCGCCGCTGCTGGTGGACGATCCCGGCCGCGAGGACGGCGAGGGTGCCCGCCTGCTGGTGCTGGGCTGGGGGTCGACGTACGGCCCCGCGCTCGCCGCGATCCGCCGGATGCGCAAGACCGGGGCCAAGGTCGCCCACGCCCAGCTGCGCTGGCTCAACCCGTTCCCGGACAACCTCGGCGACGTGTTGCGGTCGTACGACCGGGTCATCGTGCCCGAGATGAACCTCGGCCAGCTCGCCATGCTGCTCCGAGCCAAGTACCTCGTCGATGTCCGGAGCTACTCGCGGGTCCGCGGCCTGCCGATCTCCGTCGACGAATTCGAAGCCGACCTGTTCGAGGTCCTCCGCGAGCTCGGCAGCCGGGAAGGAGTCCTCCAGTGACCGCGACGCAGAACCCCACCGAGTCGCCGGCGGCGGCCGGGTCCCGAGCCATCGGACGCGGCCTGGCGCATGTCCCGCTGGCCATCGAGCCACTCAACCGCAAGGACTTCGTCTCCGACCAGGAGGTGCGCTGGTGCCCCGGCTGCGGTGACTACGCCGTGCTCGCCGCGTTCCAGGGCTTCATGCCGGAGCTCGGGATCAAGCGCGAGAACACCGTGATCATCTCGGGGATCGGCTGCTCGTCGCGCTTCCCGTACTACGTCGACTCGTACGGGATGCACTCGATCCACGGCCGTGCCCCGGCGATCGCCACCGGCGTCGCCGCGACCCGGGAGGACCTCGCGGTCTTCGTGATCACCGGCGACGGTGACGCCCTCTCGATCGGCGGCAACCACCTGCTGCATGCCCTGCGCCGCAACGTGAACATCACCGTCCTGCTCTTCAACAACCGGATCTACGGACTGACCAAGGGCCAGTACTCGCCCACGTCCGAGATGGGCAAGGTCACCAAGTCGACGCCGATGGGGTCGCTCGACCAGCCGCTCAACCCGGTGTCGCTGGCACTCGGATCCGAGGCCACCTTCGTCGCCCGCGCCATCGACTCCGACCGCAAGCACCTCAGCGAGGTGCTCAAGGCGGCGGCCGCCCACCGGGGCGCCTCGCTGGTCGAGATCTACCAGAACTGCCCCATCTTCAACGACGGCGCCTTCGACGCCCTCAAGGGCGGCGAGGAGTCGGCCGAGGCGATCATCCCGCTCGTCCACGGCGAGAAGATCATCTTCGGGGTCGGCGGTCACCTGGCCGTCGTCCGCGACCGGGCCGACGGTGCGCTGCGGATCGCCGAGCGGGACAGCGTGGCCGAGGACGACATCGTCGTCCACGACGCCCATGCCGACAACCCGTCGTACGCCTTCGCCCTGTCCCGCCTGAGCAGCGCAGGGCACCTGCAGCGCTCCCCGATCGGCGTCTTCCGCGATGTGCAGCGGCCGACGTACGACGACGAGGCCCGCGAGCAGGTCCGCACCGCCCGTGGGGACGGCGCGGACTCCGAGGCCTCCCTGCAGGACCTGCTGTACGGGCAGGACACCTGGGAAGTCACCGCCTGAGTGGCGGCGACCTGAGTCGCTTCTCAGCAACGACACGCCGCGGGCGGCACCGGATTCCGGGTTCGTCCGCGGCGCGCCTACGCTTGGGAGGACGCGCTCCGGAGGAAGTCTTCATGACCCACGTCCACTCGTCGTCCCGTCGTCCCGCACTGGCCCTCGTGCTGCCGCTGCTGGTCACCGCCGTGCTGGCGGCCTGCGCGCCGCCGCCAGGTGCCCACAACGCGAACTCTCCGGCGCTCAGCCCGACGCCCCCACCGACTCCCCATGTCGTCGCGGGGACGAACCACAACACGGCCGCGCAGGCGTACGCCTACCCGGCGGCGAAGGTGCACGACTGGCTGGAGAAGGGCAAGAACGCGCCCGACTACCCGCAGCAGAAGATCGCCTTCCTGACGTTCGACGACGGCCCCAGCAGCGACGCCACGCCGGCGGTGCTCGACGCCCTGAAGGCCAACAACGTACCGGCGACCTTCTTCCTGATCGCCGGTCCGCTGGGGATCGGGCGCACCGGTCCGGTCCTCGTGCAGCGGGAACTGGACGAGGGCAATGCCGTCTGCATCCATTCGTTCAGCCACGACTACGGCTACCTCTACCCCCAGCGCGTGGGCAACACCGACCACATCCTCGCCGACGAGGCCCGGGCCGCCGACATCGTCAAGGGCGCCGCGGGGCCCGGTTACACCGCCGACTGTTTCCGTTACCCCGGCGGCCACATGTCCTGGAAGGGCCTGGCCGACTCCGACACCCAGCTCGGTGCCCGGGGGCTGTCCTGGATCGACTGGAACGCCATGACCGGCGACGCGGAGGCCAAGAAGAAGGAGCCCAAGACCCCCGACGAGGCCGCCAAGAACGTCCGGGACGACATGGCCCTGGTGAAGAACCCCAACGTCGTCGTCATCCTGATGCACGACGCCACCGGCAAGAAGATCTCCACCGAGGCGCTGCCGCAGATCGTCTCCGACCTGCGGGGCGCGGGCTACTCGTTCGGCGTGATCGCCTGACCCTGGTCCACTGTGGCCCGGGTCTCCAGCCGGGCGGCGAGGCGGTCCAGAGCCTCGGTGAAAGCCGGGTCCGCCAGGGTCGGGATCACCGCCAGCGCCTCGCCGGACAGCGACGCCCGCACGTCCGGGTGACGGGTGACAGCGATCAGCGGGGCATCGGCCGCCCGCGCCGCCAGGAGATCGTGCGGGGTGTCCCCGACGACCACCAGGACGTCGTCACCGGAGAGCCCACGGGCTTGTCGGCCCAGGTCACGCCGGTCACTGACGAACCCCCGGACACCGACGTGGCCGGGTCGAACAGGTCCGGATCGATGCCCGCCGTCGCCAGCTTGGTCCGTATCCTCGTCGGCGTGTTGCCACTCATCACCGCCTGCCGCCAGCCGCGGCCGGCGACGTCCGCCACCGCCGCCAGCGCGCCGGGCATCTGCTCGCGCGGATGTTCGACGTAGTACGCGACCGACTGGCGGTCCAGCTCGGCCAGGAAGTCGTCGATCAGGGCCAGCGGCATGCCGGCCGCGTCGAGGTACAGCTCGCCGACACGACGGTCGGTGAGTCCGTCGCGCGGCTGGGACGGCAGCACCGGGGTGCCGCCGAGGCTCGCGATCGTGCTCCGGTAGAGATCCGCCCGACCGGGAGGCGAGAGCAGGAGGGTTCCGTCGATGTCCCAATAGACCGCGATGCGCATGTGACGACCCTAACCGCCGTCCCGACGGACGCCTCCGGCGCCTCGGGGAGTGATTGATAGATTGATGAGCGGCGGTGGGTCGCTGGGCAGCGCTCGCCCTCCCGGAGGTTCCCCGGTCGCGGTCCCCGACGTACGCCACTGACCGTGAGGAGACCCGATGCCCGAGCCGACCGCCACGACCGCCGCGCCCGGTCTGCGGCGCGGGCTCCTCGGCGGGCTGGCCGCCTACCTGCTGTGGGGATTCTTCCCGCTCTACTGGCCGTTGTTGTCCCGCGCGGGTGCCGTCGAGATCCTGGCCCAGCGGGTGGTCTGGTCCCTGGTCTTCGGCCTGCTCGGGTGCCTGCTGCTGCGCCGGAGGTTCTGGCGGGGGCTGGACGGGCCGCGCGCCTGGGCCACCCTGCTCGGCGCCGGGGTGCTGATCAGCGTCAACTGGGGCACCTACATCTGGGCGGTCAACAACGGCCATGTGCTCGACGCGGCGCTGGGCTACTACATCAACCCCATCCTGTCGATCCTGCTCGGCGTGGTGTTCCTGAAGGAACGGCTCTCCCGCCTGCAGTGGCTGGCGGTGGGCCTCGCTGCGATCGCCGTTATCGTTCTCACCATGGAGGTCGGCGGCCTGCCGTGGGCGGCGCTGGCCATCTCGGTCTCCTTCGGCCTCTACGGGCTGCTGAAGAAGTCCGTCCGGATCGACGCCCTCTCCGGGATGGTCGTCGAGGGCCTGGGTATCAGTGTCGTCGCCGTCGCCTTCCTCGGCTGGCTGCAGACGAGTGGGCACAGCAGTTTCACCGCGTACGGCCCCTGCACACCTTCCTCCTGGTCGCCTCGGGTCTGGTCACCCTGGTGCCGCTGCTGTTCTTCGCCGACGCCGCCCAGCGGCTACCGCTCACGGCGCTGGGGTTGCTCCAGTACCTGGCGCCGACGATGCAGTTCCTGATCGGCTGGCTGGTCCGCGGCGAGTCGATGTCCCCAGGCCGGTGGGCGGGCTTCCTGCTGGTCTGGATCTCGGTGGTGATCATCAGCACGGAGGCGCTGGTCGCCTGGCGTCGGCTCAACCGGGTACGCCGCAGGGCCGCGACTACGATCGGCTCATGACTGTTGAGGAGACGCCCGTCGTCCTGGACCTGACCGCTGTGGACGCCGCGGTCCCCGCCCGCACCGACTTCTACCGGCATGTGAACGGCAGTTGGCTCGACCAGGCGGTCATCCCCGATGACAAGCCGCTCACCGGCGCCTTCAGCGATCTGCGGGACCGCTCCGAGGAGGCCGTCCGCGACATCATCACCGGTCTGGGAGACGCTCTCGAGGACCATGAGGGTCCCCAGACCGACGCGGACCGGATCGCCGGCCTCTACGCGAGCTTCATGGACACGGCGACGATCGACCGGCTCGGCACCGACCCGTTGCAGGAGGAACTGGCGGCGATCGAGGCCGTGTCGGACGTCGACGATCTGGTCGACCTGCTCGGAAGCAACAGCCGCCGGGGGCTCGGCACCTTGCTGTACGGCGGGGTCGACGCCGACCCCGGGGATCCCGAGGCGTACGCCCTGTTCGTCGGTCAGGGCGGACTCGGACTGCCGGACGAGGAGTACTACCGGCTCGACCAGTACGCCGACATCCGCGCCGCGTACGTCGACCACATGGAACGGATGTTCGGGTTGGCCGAGTTGGCCGAGCCGCGTGTCCAGGCGGAGGCGGTGCTCGCGCTCGAGACGGCGATCGCGGCCTGCCACTGGGACAAGGTCCGGCGTCGCGAAATGGTCGCCTCGTACAACCCGATCGAGATCCGCTCCTTGGTAGACCGCGTCGCGGCGATCAACCCGTCCGTCGACCTGCGCCGCTACCTCGGTGCCCTGGGAGTCGACCTCGACAAGGTCACCACCCTGATCGAGTCGCAGCCGTCGTTCCTCGACGACGTCGCCCCGCTGCTGGTCACCGACCGGCTGCCCGCGTGGCGCTCCTGGGCCCGCTGGCGGCTGCTGCTCGGCACGGCTGCGTACCTGCCCGAGGCGTTCACGGCCGAGAACTTCGCCTTCTACGGCACCACCCTGTCCGGCACCCCGACGATCAAGCCCCGCTGGAAGCGCGGTGTCGCCCTCGTCGAGGGGTGCGTCGGTGAGGCGGTCGGGCGGCTGTACGTGGAGCAGTACTTCCCACCGGCGGCGAAGGAGCGCTGCGACGAACTCGTCGGCAACCTCCTCGAGGCCTACCGGCGCTCGATCAGTGCGCTGGACTGGATGACCGACTCGACCCGGACCGAAGCCCTGGCGAAGCTCGCCAAGTTCACCCCCAAGATCGGTTACCCGGGCAAGTGGATCGACTACTCCAAGCTCTCGATCCGCGCGGACGACCTGATCGGGAACGTACGGAGGACCGCCGAGTTCGAGACGCAGCGCGAGCTGGACAAGCTCGGGGCCCGATCGACCCCGAGGAGTGGTTCATGACTCCGCAGACGGTCAACGCCTACTACCACCCGCTGCGCAACGAGATCGTCTTCCCGGCCGCGATCCTGCAGCCGCCCTTCTTCCACCCGGAGGCGGACGATGCCGTCAACTACGGCGGCATCGGCGCGGTGATCGGCCACGAGATCGGCCACGGCTTCGATGACCAGGGCTCGACCTGTGACGGCGACGGGCGGCTGCGGAACTGGTGGACCGACGAGGACCGCGAGGCCTTCACCGACCGTACGAAGGCGCTGATCGAGCAGTACAACGGGCTCTCGCCGGAGGGAGCCGACGGGCTGACCGTCAACGGCGCCCTCACCATCGGGGAGAACATCGGCGATCTCGGCGGGGTGTCCATCGCGTACGCCGCCTGGCGCATCGCCCTGACCGATCCGGACACCGGCGACGTGGCGGAACCGTCGCCGATCGACGGGCTGACCGGTGCGGAGCGGTTCTTCATGAACTTCGCCCGGATCTGGCAGCAGAAGACCCGCCCCGAGATGGTCCGGCAGCGGCTGGCCACCGACCCGCACTCCCCCTCGGAGTTCCGCTGCAACCAGACCCTGAAGAACGTCGATGCCTTCCACGCGACGTTCGCCACGCAGGCCGGTGACGCGATGTGGCTCGCCCCCGAGGAGCGCGTCCGGATCTGGTGAGGTCCGCGGGCCCGGCGGGCCCTCTGCCGCATCGGCTCGGGGCCCCGGCCGATGTCTGACCCCTGTTCTAGCGTGGGGGTCATGGACGAGGGCAACGCACCACCGCTGCCGGGCCTGCCGGACTGGCCCGAGATGACGACCGTGCCGCCGGCGCGTCCGGTGGCCGAGGGCGCCACCCTGCTCACCGACGGCGTGATGGTCACCCTGGGCGGGACATCGATGGGGACCCGATCGCGGTCACCGCCGGCTACGGCCTGCCCGAGGACCCCTGCGACCACATCGGCCAACTCGCCGAGATCGAGGCCCTCGCCCGCTTCGCCGACATCCGCCGCCTCGCCCTGGTCGCCGACCTCGTCGAGGCCGCCCCGCCCGTCGGGCGCGAACGCCGCCTCCCCCTGGGCGGGGACGGCACCCCCGCGGTGCCCGAGTTCCTCCACCTCGAGGTCGGCGGCGCGCTCGCCCTCGCCCCCGACCGGGCCAAACTCCTGATCGGCGACGCCCTGGACCTGAAATGGCGCCACCCCCGCCTGTGGAACCAGATGATCCACGCCCGCCTACCCGTCTGGCGCGCCCAACACGTCGCCCGCCGCTGCCACCACCTGCCCGCCAGCACCGCCCTGTGGATCGACGACCGGATCGGTGACGTCCTGCCCGGCCTGTCCTGGGCCCGCGCCCAACGCCTCCTCGACGGCGAGATCACCGCCGCCGACCCCGCCACCGCCGAGAAGGACGCCGCCGCCCGCGACCGGCGCCGCGTCGACCTCTTCCCCCGCCCCGGCAGCGGCGCCGCCACCGGCATGTTCGCGATCCTCGACACCACCGACGCCGCCCAACTCGACCAGACCCTGGCCGTCATGGCCGCCCGCCTCGCCGAGACCGGCGACACCACCGACCTCGACACCCGCCGCGCCCGCGCGCTGGGCCTGCTCGCCCGCGGCCACCACCCCGACCAGACCCCGCTGGTCCACCTCTACGTCCACACCACCCCCGACGCGACCCTCGCCCGCGTCGAGGACCACGGACCCCTCGGCCCCACCGGCCTGGCCCACCTCCTCCAGGGCTGCCGGGTCCGCTACACCCGCGTCATCGACCACGCCGACACCCTGCCCGTCGACGCCTACGAGGTCCCCGACCGGATGCGCGAACAACTCATCCTCACCCAACCCGTCGACATCGCCCCCTACGGCACCCTCACCGCCCGCCGCGCCGACGCCGACCACACCATCCCCTGGGACCGCGGCGGCCCGACCGCCCTGCCCAACCTCGGCCCCCTCTCCCGCACCGCCCACCGCGCCCGCACCCACGGCGGCTACCACCTCACCCAACCCGTCCCCGGCCAATGGCACTGGCACACCCCCGCGGCCAACACTTCATCGTCACCAACCACGGCACCATCCGACTCCGACAATGAAGACGAAGACCCCCGCACCACCGAGCAGGTGATGGGGGTCTTCGGGGACGTCTCGTGGACTCGCGGCCGAGGGCTTCAGACCGAGCGGGTCACCACCGTGTCGCAGAGTTCGCTCAGCGCCTCGCGGGCCATGCCCTCGGGCAGGACGGCGAGATGGGCACGAGCCACCTCGGCGCGGCGCGCCACCTCGGCGCGGGCCTTCTCGATCACCTCGTGCTCACGCAGCCGCCGCAGGGTTTCGGCGAGAGTGGCGTCGTCGGTCAGGTCGCCCTCGACCAGCCTGAGCAGGTCGCGGGACTCCGCATCGTCGTAGTCGGCGAGCATCAGGGTCGGCAGGGTCGCCACCCCTTCGCGCAGATCGGTGCCGGGCGTCTTGCCGGTGGACTCCGAGGTGATGTCGATGATGTCGTCGCTGAGCTGGAAGACCACACCCAGTTCCTCACCGAAGCCGGCGAGGGCCTCGATCTGGTCGGCCGGCAGGCCGGCCACCATGCCGCCGAACATCGCCGATGAGGCGATCAGGGAACCCGTCTTGTCGGCCACCACCGCGAGGTAGGCCCCGACGGCGTCCTGGTCCTCGGCGGGGCCGAGGGTCTCCGCGATCTGTCCCTGCACCAGCCGGGAGAAGGTCCTGGCCTGCAACCGGACGAAATCGACGCCGAGATCGGCCACGATGTCGGAGGCCCGGGCGAACAGGTAGTCACCGACGAGGATCGCGACGCTGTTGTCCCAGACGCTGTTGGCACTGGGGGCGCCGCGGCGCATGTCCGCCTCGTCCATCACGTCGTCGTGGTAGAGGCTGGCCACGTGGGTCAGCTCCATGACGAGCGCGGCGCGCGTCAGGTCCTCCGCCGACCGGGGCGTGCCGAGGGCGGAGGCGAGGATGACGAGCAGCGGACGGAACCGCTTGCCGCCGGCGGCGATGACGTGCCGGGCCGCTTCGGTGACGAACGGCATCTTGCCGGTCGCAGCGGTGGCGAGAGCGGTCTCGATCACATCGAGCCGCTCCCGCACGTACGCTTCGAAAGCATCCCGGGTCTGCGGGGTGGAGATGGGGTCACAAGGCTCACATCATACTCACACGCAGGAACTCACCGGCACCGTGGAAGAAGCCCATCGCGGGCCGGGGATGATGCCCAGCACCACGGTCGCCACCAGCCCGAGGACGACCACGACCAGGGTGGCCGCGGAGGTGTCGGTGACCTCAGGTCCCTCGACGGGCTCGCGGAAGAACATGATCGCGATGACCCGCAGGTAGTAGACGGCCGCCACCAGGCTGAGCAGCACGCCGACCAGGGCCAGCCAGCCCCAGCCACCCTGGAAGGCGGCCGCGAAGGCCGCCCACTTGCCCATGAAGCCGGCGGTCAGCGGGATGCCCGCGAAGCTGAGCATGAACACCGCCATCACCGTCGCGAAGACCGGGTTCTTCCGGCCGATACCGGCCCATCCGGACAGCTGGGTCACCTCGGCGCCGTTGTCGCGGACCATGGTGACCATCGCGAAGGCGGGGATCGTCGCCACACCGTAGGTGAGCAGGTAGAACGAGGTGGCCGACACCGAGGTCAGCCCGCTCATCCCGTTCGCCGCCTGCGCGGCACCGGCCACGGCCACCAGGAGGTAGCCGGCGTGGGTGATCGACGAGTAGGCGAGCAGGCGCTTGATGTCGGTCTGGGCCAGGCCGATGACGGCACCGATCAGCATGGTGAGGATGGCCGCGACGGCCAGCACCGGCTGCCAGTCCCAGCGCTCGGCGCCGAGGCCCACGTACAGCACCCGCATCAGACCGCCGACGGCGGCGATCTTCGTGCAGACCGCCATGAAGGCGGTGACGGGCGTCGGTGCGCCGGTGTAGACGTCGGGGACCCAGCTCTGGAACGGCGCGATGCCGACCTTGAAGAGCAGGCCGACCAGCATCATCAGCAGACCGGCGATCAGCACCCCCTCCGACAGACTGCTCTGGCCGACCATGACGTCGATCACCGCCAACTGGAAGGACCCCGCGTACGCGAAGACCAGGGCGATGCCGAACAGGAAGAACGCCGAGGAGAGCGCGCCGAGCAGGAAGTACTTCATCGCGGCTTCCTGGCTGAGCAGCCGGCGCCGACGCGCCAGTCCCGAGAGCAGGTACAGCGGAAGGGACATGATCTCCAGCGCGACGAACATCATCATCAGGTTGTCCGCGGCGAGGAACAGCATCATGCCGGTGAGCGAGAACAGCAGGAGGGTGAAGACCTCACTGTGCTCGTGGCGCGCCTCACCCGCCGCCTTCTCGTCGAGCGAGCCGGGGATCGCGGCACCGGACGGGGTGAAGGCGCTCACCCCCCGGTACACCTCCCGCTCGGCGAAGAGCAGGACCGAGAGCACGCCGAACAGCGCCAGCAGCATCCACAGGCCGAGGGCCGGCCGGTCGACCATCACCATCAGGGTCTGGTCCCCGGCGAGCATGCCGGACGAGGGCGCGGCGTACATGACGACCGACGAGGCGAACGCCAGGGCGAGCACGACGATCGACAGCCCCAGCTGAGTCCCCCAGCGGGATCGCCGCGGGAGGACGGCCTCCGCGAGCAGGCTGAGCGAAGCGCCGGTGAAGACGATCACCACGGGAAGGATCGCGGTCAGCAGACCCGCGTAGTTGATGCTGGTGTTCATCAGTTCTTGCCCTCCGGGATCTGCGGCTTGGGTTCGGAGATCCCGACGCTCTGCATCGCCGTCACCGTCTGGGCCCCTTGGGGCTCAGCCAGCTTCAGCGCGGGGCGTGGGAAGAAACCGAGCACGAGGATGATCGCGAGCAGCGGGACGACGGCCACCCGCTCGCGCAGGGTGAGGTCGGCATGGACCGTACGGGTCACCTGTTCGGTCACCGGACCGGTCATCGTGCGCTGGTAGACCGCCATCACGTACACCGCGGACAGCAGCAGCGCCACAGCCGCGAAGGCGGCGAGCCAGCGGTACTTGCTGAACGTCCCGGCCAGCACCATGAACTCCGAGACGAAGCTCGACAGCCCCGGCAGGGCCAGCGCCGACAGACCGGAGACCAGCAGGAACCCGGCCATCACCGGGGCCACCTTCTGGACACCGCCGAACGCGGCGATATCCGCCGACCCACGCCGCTTCACCATGTAGCCGACGACGAGGAACAGCGCCGCCGTCGAGAGGCCGTGGTTGAACATGTAGAAGATCGACCCGGAGATGCCCGAGGTGGTCATCGCGAAGATGCCCAGCACCATGAAGCCGAAGTGGCTCACCGAGGTGAACGCGACGAACCGCATCAGGTTGCGCTGCCCGATCGCCGCGACGGCACCGTAGATGATCGAGATCAGCGCCAGCACCAGCACCAGGGGCGTCGCCCACACGCTGGCCTCCGGGAAGAGCCCGAGGCAGAAGCGCAGCATCCCGAAGGTGCCGATCTTGTCCAGCACCGACACCATCAGGGTCGCGCTGCCGGGGTTCGAGGCCTCGGCGGCGTCGGCCAGCCAGGTGTGCACCGGCACCATCGGCGCCTTCACCGCGAACGCGATGAAGAATCCGGCGAACAGCCACTTACCGACCGGCGTGTTGAACAGGCCGGAGGCGGCGGCCGGCTGCAGCGACTGCAGCGCGTACGTCGGCTGGCCGACCCCGGCCTGGACCGCGTAGACCCCGATCACGGAGACCAGCATGACCAGACCACCGGCGAGCGAGAACAGCAGGAACTTCATCGCCGCCGCGCTGCGCTTGTGGGCCCCGAAGCCGCCGATCAGGAAGTACATCGGGATCAGCGTGGCTTCGAAGAAGAGGTAGAAGAGCAGTACGTCGGTGGCCATGAACACATAGAGGGAGAGACCCTCCAGCAGCAGCGCGAGGCCGAAGAAGGACTGCGAGGTCCACCGGCCGGCGTTGGCATCCGGGTCGTCCCACACCGCGATCAGCACGACCGGGACGAGGATGGCGGTGAGCAGCACCATCAGCAGGCCCATGCCGTCGACGCCGAGGGAGTAGGAGGCCCCGATGGCCGGGATCCAGGACTGCGTCTCAACCAACTGCAGGCCGGCGGTGCCGGTGTCGAAGCGGAACGCGACCACCACGGCGACCACCAGGGTCACCAGGGCGAAGGCGAGCCCGACCGTACGGGCCAGCGGGCCCTTGATGAAGACCAGTGTGAGCGCACCGATCAGTGGCAGCACCGCGAGCACGGTGAGCCAGGGGAACGTCGTCATGTGATTTCTCCTCGTGTCAGGCCAGCCGGCCCAGGATCAGCACGACGGCGATGAGGACGGAGCCCGCCACCATCGTCAACGCGTACGAACGGACGTAGCCGGTCTGGACCCGCTTGAAGAGCTGGCCGAGGCCGCCGAAGGCGGTGCCGGTGCCGTTGGCGACGGCGTCGATGCCGTGGTCGTCGACAGCCATCACAGCCGTCACGACGCCGTTGCCGGTGTTGGTGAACGCGGCGGCGTTGATCGTGTCGCCGTAGAGGTCGTTGCGGCCGATCCGGGTCATGACGGACACGTTCTCCGGGGCGCGGTCGGGGACGTCCTCGCGGAACAGCCACCAGCCGAGGGCCACGCCCGCCGCGACCACCAGAATGGTCAGCCCGCCGATCAGGGTGAAGTGGAACAGCCCGGTGGGCTCCACCTCGCCGTTCACGGCCGGGGCCAGGAAGCGGCCGATCCAGTTGTTCATCAGCAGGCCGCCGATCACCGACAGCGCGGCGAGCACCACCAGCGGCACCCACATCACCATCGGCGACTCGTGCGGGTGCACCTCGTCACGCCAGCGCTTCTCGCCGAAGAAGGTCATCATCATCAGCCGGGTCATGTAGAAGCCGGTCACCCCGGCGCCGAACAGCGCCAGCACACCGACGACCGGGTTGAAGGCGAACGCCGCCTCGATGATGTGGTCCTTCGAGTAGAAGCCGGCGAAGAACGGGAAGCCGATGATCGCCAGGTAGCCCATCGCGAAGGTCAGGAAGGTGATCCGCATCGCCTTCGCCAGGCCACCGTAGTGGCGCATGTTGACGTCGTCGTTCATGCCGTGCATGACCGACCCCGCCCCGAGGAACATGTTGGCCTTGAAGAAGCCGTGGGTCAGCAGGTGGAAGATGGCGAACGCGTAGCCGGCCGGGCCGATACCCGCGGCGAGCATCATGTAGCCGATCTGCGACATCGTCGAGCCGGCCAGGACCTTCTTGATGTCGTCCTTCGCGCTACCGATCCAGGCACCCGCCAGCAGCGTGACGGTGCCGACGATCACCACGATCGTCGAGGCCACCTGTGACATCGCGTAGATGGAGCCGGAGCGGACGACCAGGTAGACACCGGCGGTGACCATCGTCGCGGCGTGGATCAGCGCGGAGACGGGGGTCGGGCCCTCCATGGCGTCCAGCAGCCAGGCCTGCAGCGGGACCTGCGCGGACTTCGCGCAGGCGCCGACCAGCAACAGGACCCCGAGCAGGGTCGCGATCGCCGGGGTCATCTTCGGCGAGCCGGCGTTCACCGCGTCGAACGAGGTCGACCCGAAGAGGGCGATCATCAGCATCAGCGCGATGGACATTCCGACGTCACCGACGCGGTTCATCACGAACGCCTTGGTCGCGGCCTTCGCGGCGCTCGGACGGTGCTGCCAGAAGCCGATCAGCAGGTAGGACGACAGGCCGACACCCTCCCAGCCGAAGAACAGCAACAGGTAGTTGTCCGCCAGCACCAGGATCAGCATCGCCGTGACGAAGAGGTTCAGGTAGGCGAAGAACCGGCGCCGGTTGGGATCGTGCGCCATGTAGCCGATCGAGTAGACGTGGATCAGCGACCCGACACCCGTGATCAACAGGGCGAACAGGATCGACAGTTGGTCGATCCGTAGCCCGAAGCTCGCGGTCCAGGAGCCGGCGTTGATCCACTCGTAGAACGGCGCGCTGACCACGCGCTGGTCCGTGGGCCGCAGCAGCATCTCGGCGAAGAGGCAGGCCGCGATCGCGAAGGACCAGATCGGCATCGCGGTCGCGAGGTAGTGGCCCCAGCGGTCGGTGACCCGACCGAGGACGAGCAGCAGCAGGGCACCGAGCGCGGGGGCGGCGATCATCGTCCAGCCCCAGGTGAACATGCCCACAGCCGGGACCGAGGCGATCACTTCTTGCGGAATCATCGGCGCGCCCCTCAGAACTTCAGCAGGTTGGCGTCGTCGACCGAGGCCGACCGACGCGTACGGAAAATGGACACGATGATCGCGAGGCCGACGACGACTTCACAGGCCGCCACCACCATCACGAACAGGGCACCGACCTGGCCGTCGAGGACGCCCCAGTAGTGGGAGAACGTGACCAGCAGCAGGTTGGCGCTGTTGAGCATCAGCTCGATCGACATGAACGCGACGATGGCGTTGCGGCGCAGCATCACGCCGGCGGCGCCGATGACGAACAGCAGCGCTGCCAGGATGAGGTAGTTGTTCGGGCTCATCGTTGTTCGGTCCCCTCCGCGGAATCGGTCCCGGTGCCCGCCGATGCGGCGGTCTCCAACTGCTCACGATCGGCTCGCGCGGCCGCGACCGTCCGGCCACCGACGGCGTCGGTGGCTTGCGGCTCGATCGCGGCGAGGCTCTCCCGCACCGGGTCGGCCAGGGTGTCACCCTGCAGCATCACGCCCCGCAGCTTCAGGGTCCGCGAGACGGAGGGCTCGGAGACCGAACCGTCCGGCAGCAGGGCGGGGGCGTCGACGCCGTTGTGGCGGGCGAAGACACCGGAGGCCGGCAGACCGCCGGGGTGGGCGCCGGTCCTGGCGTACGCCTGCATCCGCTCGCGCGACTGCTCGGGCTGGGACTTCTTCGGCGTCGTACGCTCCCGGTGCGCCAGCACCATCGCACCGATGGTCGCGATCAGCAGCAGGGCGGCCGCCGCCTCGAACACCAGCACGTACGGGCCGAAGAGCAGGGCGGCGATGCCCTGCGCGTTACCGATCGAGTTCGCATCAGCCAGCCCGCGGGGCGCACCGCCCACGGCGTGACCGATCCCGACGACGACCAGGACCAGCAGCGCGAGCGCGGCCAGCGCCGCCAGCACCCGCTGCCCCTTGATCGTCTCGACGATCGAGTCGGTGGTGTCGACACCGACCAACATCACGACGAAGAGGAACAGCATCATGATCGCGCCGGTGTAGACGATGATCTGCACGGCCAGCAGGAAGGGCGAGTCGAGGGCGCCGTACTGGATGGCGAGCGCGATCATCACGAACGCCATGAACAGCGCCGAGTGCACCGGCTTGCGTGACAGCACGATGCCGAGGGCGCCCAGCACCATCAGCGGCGCGAGCAACCAGAAGGCCACCGCTTGGGCGGTCACCAGGGTGATCATCGTTCGACTCCCTTGCTCTGCGTCGGCTCGGCCTCGAGGGCCGGATCCGACGGCATGCTGTAGTCCGGGTGGAACTGCTTGCGCATCTCCTTGCGCGCCTCGGACCCGGCACGGATCCACGGCGTGCCCACTGGGCGTGCCTCAGACTCGTCGACGTACGTGTCCTGGTGGCCCTCCGGCATCCGGGTGTCCGGAACACCGGTGTCGGGCAGGCCGAGGAAGTAGGCCCGCTCGGTGTCGCCGAGCCGGCGCGGGTGCGGCGGCTGCTCCATGCCGGGCAGCAGCGGGGCGAGCAACTGGTCCTTCTCGAGGATCATCGCCTCCCGCGTGGTGTCGGCCAGCTCGAACTCGTTCGTCATCGTCAGCGCCCGGGTGGGGCAGGCCTCGATGCAGAACCCGCACAGGATGCAGCGCAGGTAGTTGATCTGGTAGACGGCGCCGTAGCGCTCACCCGGGGAGTACCGCGCCTCCTCGGTGTTGTCCGCGCCTTCGACGTAGATCGCGTCGGCCGGGCAGGCCCATGCGCACAGCTCGCAGCCCACGCACTTCTCCAGCCCGTCCGGCCACCGGTTGAGCTGGTGCCGCCCGTGGTAGCGCGGCATGATCATCGCCGGCCGCTCGGGGTACATCCGGGCCTGGTCGCCCTTCACCTGGGTCTTCCGGAACAGGGTGGAGAACGTCACCCCGAACCCGGCAACAGGATTCACCATCAGGAATCAGCCCTTCGCTGGGAGTCGGACGTTTCGGACAGGGCCGGGCCGGTCGGTTCGTCCGCCGCCGAGCTGACCACGTCCACCAGGCCGGGGACCTGCTGGTCCCCATCGGCGGGACGGGGTAGCCACCGGCGTACGGATCGAACTCCGCCGGCTCCTCCTCGGTCTGCGGGGCTTCCTGCGGGCCGCCGAAGAGCAGCAGCGCGATCAGCGCCGCGGCCACGACGATGGCCGCGATCCAGAAGCCGCGGCTGCCGATCCAGCCGTCGGCCACGCCGACGCGGAAGACCGCGACGAGCATCGTCCAGCCGAGGGAGACCGGGATGAGCCACTTCCAGCCGAGGCGCATCAGCTGGTCGTACCGGATCCGCGGGACGGTCGCCCGGGTCCAGATGAACAGGAACATGAAGAAGTACGCCTTGAGCAGGAACCACACCGGCCCCAGCCACGGGTTGTTCAGCACACCGATGTTGTTGAACGGCCAGATGGGCAGGTAGCCACCCATGAACAGCGTCGTCGCCACGCACGACACCATGAACATGTTGATGTACTCGGACAGGAAGAACAGCGCGTACGTCATGCCGGAGTACTCCGTCATGTAGCCCGACCCCAGCTCGCCCTCGGCCTCGGGGAGGTCGAACGGCTGGCGGTTGGTCTCGGCGAACATCGAGATGACGTAGATGATGAACGACGGGATGAGGAGCAGGAAGTACCAGCCCATCGACCCGGCCCACACCACGGAGCCGAACTGCAGTGGCTTCGCCTGCGCCAGGACGATCTCGCTGGTGGACAGCGTCCCGGCGTAGAGGAAGACCGACACCAGCGACAGACCCATGGCGATCTCGTAGGAGATCATCGACGCGGTCGAGCGCAGACCACCGAGCAGGGCGTACGTGGACGAGGACGACCAACCGGCCAGCACCACGCCGTAGACCGCGACCGAGGTCAGCGCCAGGTAGAGCAGCACCGCGGCCGGGGTGTCCACCAGCTGCAGCTGGGTCGTGACCCCGAACATCTTCACCGTGCCGCCGAAGGGGATCAGCGAGAAGGTGCCGAAGGCGACCACCGTCATGATGAACGGCGCCAGCTTGAAGACGAATCGATCCGCCAGCTTCGGCGTCACGTCCTCCTTGAACAGCAGCTTGAGGCCGTCGCCGAGGGCCTGGATCAGGCCGAACGGACCGGCGAAGTTCGGCCCGATGCGCTGCTGCATGCGACCCAGCGTGCGGCGCTCCAGCCAGACGTTGAAGATCGTCGCGAGCAGGATGAACACGAACCAGATGACGACCTTGATGATCACCAACCACACCGGGTCGTGACCGAACAGGTCCAGGTTCTGCGGGATCATGCCATGCCTCCAGTCGAGTCGTCGGAGCGAGCAATCGAGTCGGCGAGGAGTCGGACCCGGTCACCGGCGCCGACACCGAGGGCCTCTGCCGGAGACAGCCCGGGCGCGTTGCGAGGCACCCACACGACGTCGTCGACCATCGAGGCCTCGACCACCAGCGGGTAGCGCAGTTCTGCTCCGCCGGCCTGCAGGGCCACGGTCTCACCGGCGCCGATCCGCTCCGCGGTCGCGGCCGAGACACGGGCCACCGGGAGGGGCCCGGTCCCGGCGAGGTAGGGCTCGCCGTCCTGTCCACGACCGGCGTCCAGCAGGGTGCGCCAGGTGGCGAGCACGACGTCGCCCTCCTGGGCGGTCGGCGCGGGGGCGGCGGTGGTGGCCGGAGCGGCGGCTCGCTGACCCTCCCAGCGGCCGAGCTGGTCGAGCTCGGCCCAGGCGGCGTCGGCGTCCGGGATGCCGAGGTCGGCCCCCAGCCCGTCGGCGAGGGCGACCAGGATGCGCAGGTCGTCGACCACGGTCCGCGGCGAGACGACCTGGGCGATCGGGCGCTCCCGGCCCTCCCAGTTCAGGAAGGTGCCGCGGCGCTCCTCGAACAGGCTCACCGGGAAGACGACGTCCGCCCGAGCGGTCACCTCGGACAGGCGCTGCTCCAGGCTGATCACGAAGCCGGCGTTCTCCAGGCCGAGGCGAGCAGCCGCGGGGTTGCGGAAGTCGGTCGGCTCCACGCCGCCGATCACCAGGGCCTGGATCCGTCCCTCGGCCGCGGCGGCGAGGATCGCGTCGGCGTCCAGGCCGGCCTGGGTCGGCAACTCGTCGATCTCCCACGCTGCGCGGACGTCGACCAGCGCCTCGGCGGCGTCGGCCGGACGACCACCGGGCAACAGGTTCGGCAGCAGACCGGCCTCGAGGGCCCCCCGCTCCCCCGCCCGACGCGGGATCCAGGCGATCCGCGCGCCCGTACGCTCCGCCAGACCAAGAACGGCGCTGAGGGTGCCGGCATCGGCACCGGCCCGCTCGCCGACGAGGATCACCCCGGCACCGCCGAGGTCGACCTCGTCACCGAGCCCGTCGAGGCGGGCGGCCTCGCCACCCGGCACCGTCGGGACCAGCGTGGCACCCAGCTTCACCGACCCGTTGCTGAGGAAGGGAGCGACGGTGAAGACCCGCAGCTTCTTCTTGCGCCAGGCCTTGCGCAGGCGCAGGAACACGATCGGCGACTCGTCCTCCGGCTCGAAGCCGACCAGCAGCACACCGGAGGCCTTCTCCAGGTCGGTGTACGTCACCGACTCCTGGAGCGACCGGCCGGCCACCGCGTGGGCCAGGAAGCCGGCCTCCTCGGCACTGTGCGGGCGGGACCGGAAGTCCACGTTGTTGGTGCCCAGGGCGACCCGGGCGAACTTGGACCACGCGTACGCGTCCTCCAGGGTGACCCGGCCGCCGGGCAGCAGGCCGACGTTGCGGCCAGCGGCGCGCAGGCCCTCGACGGCCGCATTGACGGCCTCTGGCCAGGAGGCGGGACGCAGGACACCGTCCTCGCGGATCAGCGGGTGGGTGAGCCGGTCGTCGCCGCGTCCGGAGACGAAGGCGAAGCGGCCCTTGTCGCAGTTCCACTCCTCGTTGACGTCCGGATCGTCTCCGGCGTAGCGGCGCATGACCTCGTTGCGGCGGTGGTCGACCCGCAGTTCGCAGCCGGCCGCGCAGTGCTCACACGTCGTCATCGTCGACACCAGGTCGAACGGGCGGGCGCGGAAGCGGTAGGCGGTGCTGGTCAGGGCCCCCACCGGGCAGATCTGGATGACGTTGCCCGAGAAGTAGGAGTTGAACGGCTGCTCGCGGTAGATCGCGACCTGCTCCACGGCACCACGCTCGGCCAGATCGATGAACGCGTCGCCGGCGATCTGGTCGGCGAACCGGGTGCACCGGGAGCAGAGCACGCAGCGATCACGGTCGAGCAGGATCTCGGTGGAGATCGGGATCGGCTTGGGGTAGGTCCGCTTCACGTCGTTGAACCGGGTGTCGGCGTTGCCGACCATCACGGCCTGGTTCTGCAGCGGACACTCGCCGCCCTTGTCGCAGATGGGGCAGTCGAGCGGGTGGTTGATCAGCAGGAACTCGTTGATCCCGTTCTGCGCCTTGGCGGCGACCGGCGAGGTCATCTGCGTCTTGATCACCTGGCCCGGCATCACGGTGGTGGTGCACGACGCCTGCGGCTTCGGCATCGGACGCCCGCGGCCGTCGTCGCTGATCTCCACCAGGCACTGACGGCAGGCACCGACCGGGTCGAGCAGCGGGTGGTCACAGAAGCGCGGGACGGGGTGACCGATCATCTCGGCGGCGCGGATGATCAACGTGCCCTTGGGGACGTTGACCTCGACGCCGTCGATCGTCACGGTGATCAGGTCGGCCGGGTCCATCTCGGCGATCTGGCGCGACAGCGGGTTACGGTTCAGCGCCAGCGCGGCGTCCGCCGTGTTGGTGTTGGCGCCGCCCGACATCAGGGCGCCACCCTGCGGGTCACCGGCCGGGGTGGCGAGCTTCTCGGCTTCCTTCGTCGTCTCACTCATGCGGTGGCTCCGCTCTCGGCAGCGACGCCCGGGCGGTACCAGGCGGTCGTCTTCTCGTACGGGAACAGCTCCCAGGCGGGGGTGTGCAGGCCCGCCTCGAACTCGGATCGGAAGTGATGGATCATCGACTTCACGATCGTGGCGGTGCCGTCGGCCAGGGCACAGAAGGACCGGCCGGCGATGTTGTCGGCGAGGTCCAGCAGCTTCTCGACGTCGCCCTCCTCGCCCTTGCCGGCCTCGAGCCGCGCGAGGATCTGGACGAGCCACCACGAACCCTCACGGCACGGGGTGCACTTGCCGCAGGACTCGTGCTTGTAGAACTCGACGTAGCGGGCGCAGGCGCGGACCGCCGAGGTGGTCTCGTCGAAGCACTGCAGGGCCTTGGTGCCCAGGCCGGCGCCGGCCTTCGCCGGGCCGTCGTAGTCGAGCGGCACGTCGAGGTGTTCGGCGGTCAGGACGCCGAGCGAGGAGCCGCCGGGGGTCCAGAACTTCAGCTCGTGCCCGTGCCGGATCCCGCCGGCGAGGTCGAGCAGCTGGCGCAGCGTGATGCCCATCGGGGCCTCGAACTGACCAGGGTTGGCCACATGGCCGGACAGCGAGTACAGGGTGAAACCGCGCGAGCTCTCCGGACCCATCGAGGTGAACCAGTCGACGCCCTTCGACACGATGGACGGCACCGTGGCGATCGTCTCGACGTTGTTGATCACCGTCGGGGAGGCGTAGAGGCCTGCGACCGCCGGGAACGGCGGCTTCAGGCGCGGCTGGCCGCGCCGCCCCTCGAGGGAGTCGAGCAGGGCCGTCTCCTCGCCGCAGATGTAGGCACCGGCACCGGCGTGCACGGTGACCTCGAGGTCGAAGTCGGTGCCGAGGATGCCCTTGCCGAGGTAGCCCGCGGAATAGGCCTCGCGGACCGCCTGCTGCATCCGGCGGATGACGTGCAGCACCTCACCACGGATGTAGACGAACGCGTGGTGGCAACCCACCGCGTACGAGCTGATGATGATGCCCTCCAGCAGCGTGTGCGGGGAGGCCATCACCAGCGGGATGTCCTTGCAGGTGCCCGGCTCGGACTCGTCGCAGTTGACGACCAGGTAGACCGGGTTGGGGTTGTCCTTGGGCAGGAAGCTCCACTTCACACCCGCGGGGAAGCCCGCGCCGCCACGGCCGCGCAGGTTGGAGGCCTTGACCTGGCCGGCGATGTCGGCCGGCGCCTGCTCCAGGGCCGTCCGCAGCGCGGAGTAGCCACCGGTGCGCTCGTAGTTGGTGAGCTTCCAGGCCCGCTCATCGCCCCAGTTGGCGCTGAGGACCGGGGTCAGCATGTCGGTCACTTGCCCTCCTCCTCGGCTGCCACGCCCGGCAGGTCCGCCGGGTCGGGGGCCTGCCAGCCATTGCGCTCGGCGATCTTCAGCCCGAGCAGGGACTGCGGTCCGGCGGCCGGACCCTCGTCCGCCCGCCCGTCGGGGAACCCGGCGAGGACGCGCTCGGCCTCGCGCCACGAGGTGATGGTGGCGCCACGGGGAGAGACCACCACCTCGTCGTGACGCAGCTTCTCGACCAGCTCGACGGCCTTGCGGGGCGTCATCGTGTCGAAGAACTCCCAGTTGACCATCACCACCGGCCCGTAGTCACAGGCCGCGTTGCACTCCACGTGCTCGAGGCTGATCATGCCGTCCTCGGTCGTCTCGTCGTTGCCGATGCCGAGGTGGTCGTGCAGGGCGGCGGCGATCTCGTCACCGCCGAGGATGGCGCACAGCGAGGTGGTGCAGACACCGATGTGGTGCTTGCCCATCGGCTTGCGCTTGTACATCGTGTAGAAGGTGGCGACGCCGTTCACCTCGGCCGGGGTGAGACCGGTGACCTGCGCGCAGGCCTCGATCGCCGCCGGGGTGATGCGCCCCTCCACGCTCTGCACCAGGTGCAACATCGGCAGCAGCGCGGAGCGCTTCTGCGGGTAGCGGGACGCCAGCTCCTCCATCTCCGCGATGGTGTCAGCACCGATCAAGGTCTCCGCGGTGGTGTCGAAGTCGACACCACCGGTGTGGTCGAAATGGCTCCGGAAACCGCTCATCGGTCGACTCCTCCCATCACGGGGTCCAGGCTGGCGCCGGCGACGGAGACGTCGGAGAGCATGGCGCCCTTCGCCAGGACCGGGAAAGCTTGCAGGTTGACGAAGCTGGGGTCGCGGAAGTGCGCGCGGTACGGCCGGGTGCCGCCGTCGGAGACGACGTGCGCGCCCAGCTCGCCCTTCGGGCTCTCCACCGGGATGTACACCTGGCCCGGCGGGACACGGAACCCTTCGGTGACCAGCTTGAAGTGGTGGATCAGCGACTCCATCGACTCCCCCATGATGTGGCGGATGTGCTCGTTGGAGTTGCCCTGGCCGTCCGGCCCCACGGTGAGCTGCGAGGGCCAGGCGATCTTCGGGTCGGCGACCATGACGGGCTGCCCGTCCAGCTTCTCCAGCCGGTCGATGGCCTGGTCGACGATCTTCAGCGACTCGAACATCTCGTCACGGCGGACCACGAACCGGGCGTACGCGTCGCAGCCGTCGTCGGTGATGACGTCGAAGTCGTACGTCTCGTAGCCGCAGTAGGGCTGCTTCTTGCGCAGGTCCCAGTCGAGGCCGGTGGCGCGCAGCGGCGGTCCGGAGGTCCCCAGAGCCATGCAGGTCGACAGGTCGAGGAAACCGATGCCGTTGTCGAGCCGGGCCCGGAAGATCGGGTTGTCGTCACACAGCAGGCCGACCTCGGGCAGGTGCGCGTGCAGCCAGGCCGACATCTCCCGCAGCTTCGGGATCGCGCCCGCCGGCAGGTCGTTGGCGACCCCACCGGGCCGGACGAAGCCGTTGTTCATCCGCAGGCCGGTGATCATCTCGATCATGTCGAAGATGACCTCGCGCTCGCGGAAGGCGACGGTCATCACCGTGGTGGCGCCCATCTCGTTGCCGGTCGTGCCGATGGCGACGAGGTGGTTGATGATGCGGTTCATCTCCATCAGGAGGACCCGCATCACGGTGGCCTTCTCCGGGATGGCGTCCTCGATGCCGAGCAGCCGCTCGACGCCGAGGCAGTACGACACCTCCTGGTAGAAGGGCGTCAGGTAGTCCATCCGGGTGCACAGGGTGACACCCTGGGCCCAGGTGCGGAACTCCATGGACTTCTCGATGCCGGTGTGGAGGTAGCCGATACCGACCCGGCAGTCGGTCACCGTCTCGCCGTCGAGCTCCAGGATCAGCCGCAGCACGCCGTGGGTCGACGGGTGCTGGGGGCCCATGTTGACCACGATGGTCTCGTCGCCCCGCTCGGCCTGGGCCTCCGCGATGTCTTCCCAGTCCCCGCCGTCGGCGTAGTAGACGGCGTCGACGTCCGGGTCACCGGACTGGCGGAACGGGTCCTCGCCGGCCGCGGTCGTGTCGTCGAGGATGTCCTCGTCGTGGAATTCGGTGCTGCTCATGAGTTGTAGTCCCTCCGCTCGTGGACCGGGGAGTTCGTCGCGCCGTGGAACTCGATCGGGATGCCGCCCAGCGGGTAGTCCTTGCGCTGGGGGTGGCCGGGCCAGTCGTCCGGCATCTCGATGCGGGTGAGCGCGGGATGGCCGTCGAACACGATCCCGAAGAAGTCGTACGTCTCCCGCTCGTGCCAGTCGGCCGTCGGGTACGTCGCCACCACCGAGGGGATGTGCGGGTCGGCGTCGGGGCAGCTGACCTCGAGCCGGATCCGCCGGTTGTGCGTCATCGACAGCAGGTGGTAGACGGCGTGCAGTTCGGCGCCGCGGTCCGTCGGGTAGTGCACGCCCGACACGCTGGAGCACCACTCGAACCGCAGCATCGGGTCGTCGCGCAGCACCCGGGCGACCTCGGCGATGTGCTCGCGCGCGATGAACAGGGTGATCTCGCCGCGGTCGATGAGGACCTTGCGGATCGCGGCCGCCGGGTCAGCGACCCCGGCACGCAGCCGCTCGACCGCATCGTCGTACCAGCCGCCGTACGGCGGACGGCTCCCCTGCGGCATCTCGACGTACCACGTCATGTCGTTGTAGCCGGAGACGTCGGAGGTGGTCGACGCGTGGAACAGACCCTGGCGGACGTCGAGGACCTCACGCGCCTCGCCGGGGCCCTGCCGGTCCTCGGGGAGGGCGGGGACGTTCTCTTCACTCATCGCAGCAAGCCCTTCTGCTCGGCGAGGGGCGAGGCGACCAGCTGACGGGCCTCGCGGGCGATCGCGGCGTCACGCTCGTCGGCACCGATCGGTGCGTTCTGGACGATGGTGCGCAGCTTCATGATGCCGTCGATCAGCATCTCCGGCCGCGGCGGACAGCCGGGGACGTAGACGTCGACGGGGACGATGTGGTCGACACCCTGCACCAGCGCATAGTTGTTGAACATGCCGCCGGAGGAGGCGCAGACGCCCATCGAGAGAACGCGCTTGGGCTCGGCCATCTGGTCGTAGATCTGACGCACGACCGGAGCGAACTTCTGACTCACCCGGCCCGCGACGATCATCAGGTCGGCCTGACGCGGCGAGGCCCGGAAGACCTCCTGGCCCCACCGACCGGCGTCGTGCGGGGTGGCCCCGAACGACATCATCTCGATCGCGCAGCAGGCCAGGCCGAAGGTGGCCGGCCAGAAGGACGCCTTGCGCGCCCAGCCGAACAGCTGTTCGGCGGTGGTCAGCAGGATCCCCTGCGGGATCTTGTCCTCGAGACCCATATCAGCACCTCACAATTCGGCGACGGTCGGACGGAGTGGTCTGTGTCAGTCCCACTCCAGGCCCCCGCGCCGCCACTCGTAGACGTAGGCCAGGAACACCAGGCCGATGAAGATGAGCATCTGCACCAGGGCGAAGGACCGCAGCCCCGGGTTGTTCAGGGAGACGGCCCACGGGTAGAGGAAGACCACCTCGATGTCGAAGATGATGAAGAGCATCGCGGTGATGTAGTACTTCACCGGGAACCGGCCACCACCGATGGGCTGGGGCGTGGGCTCGATGCCACACTCGTACGAATCGGACTTGACCCGGTTGTACCGGGACGGCCCGATGATCGCTGACACCAGGGCGACGGTCGCCATCACGGCGCCCATCACCAGCATCAGGATCAACGGAAGGTACATGTTCATCGGCAGGTCCTTTCCTGTGCCGTGTCCATCCTCGCAGCCCTCTCTGTCATCGCTGTCGTCGCCCCGGGCCGAATGTACTCAGACCGACGGGGCGATCGTCACGAGGGTGTTGATCACGCGATCGAAGGCGTCTCCGTCGCGCTGGTCGGTGAGCCCGGCCAACAACTTGTGCACCAGTCGCATCAGGGTGCGACGTGGCAGTCCGTGGTGCACGGCGATCCGCATCACCGTCGGATGGCCGATCAGCTGGGCGAAGACCGCGCCGAGACGGTAGTACTTGCCCAGTTCGTCCTTCATCAGCAGCGGGTAACCCTGCAGCGCGCGCTCGGCCGAGGAGGTGCCGAAGCCACGGGACTTCGCGTCGACGATCACCCCGGCGGCCACCCGGCCGGCCTGCATCGCCGAGTCGATCCCCTCGCCGTTGAACGGGTTGACCATGCCGCCGGCATCACCGACGAGCAGCAGCCCGTCGCGGTAGTGCGGCTTGCGGTTGAAGGCCATCGGCAGCGCCATGCCCTTGATCGGGACCTGCAGGTTCTCCGGCCGGAACCCCCACTCCTCGGGCGTGTTCTCCAGCCAGGTCCGCATCATCCGGCGATAGTCGGTCTTCGCGAACGCGGGCGAGGTGTTGAGCATGCCCAGCCCGACGTTGACCGAGCCGTCCCCCATCGGGAAGGCCCAGCCGTAGCCGGGCAGCAGGTTGGAGGCCCCGGGCTCGCCGTCCCACAGCTCGAGCCACGACTCCATGTACTCCTCGTCGTGACGCGGTGAGGTGACGTACGAGCGGACGGCGACACCCATCGGCCGCTTCTCGTCGCGCTGGATCCCCATCGCCACCGCGAGGCGCGAGGAGGTGCCGTCGGCGGCGACGACGACGGGGGCCCGGAAGGTCCGGCCGTCCTTGGTGCGTACGCCGACGATGCGCCCGGCCTGCAGGACCGGGTCGGTGACATGGGCACCCTCGATCAGGTGGGCACCGCGGGCCACCGCGTGCCGGGCGAGGATCTCGTCCAGTTCAGTGCGGCGCCGGGTCATGCCGTAGTGAGGGAAGTCGGCCAGCTCGGGCCAATCCATGGTGAACGGGCGTCCGTTCCCGCCGTAGACGCGCAGGCCCCTGTTGTGCACCCAGCCGGCATCCTCGGAGGTGTCGATGCCGAGACGCACGATCTCCTTGACCGCGCGGGGGGTGAGGCCGTCACCGCAGATCTTGTCGCGCGGGAAGGTCGACTTCTCCAGCAGCGCGACGTCCAGGCCGAGGGCGGCCAGGTGGGCGGCGGTCGTGGACCCCCGGGTCCCGCGCCGACGACGACGACATCGTACGAACCGGCCTCGTGCGAAGCCGACAGTCCCCCGCGGCGTTCGGTGCTGCCTCGCTGGCGGGGACATGGACACACTCCTGTGAGGTCGGGCCATCCGGCTCGCGCGGAGCTTTTGGCCCTGCGACATGCCGAGTCTACGACTCTCTCCGTGCTGGAGCTAACCCCCACTATTGGGCATCCCCCCTTGTCGGAGCACTGTTGAGAGTTTCATTACCGCAACGATGATGTGGCGTTATTCTTTCGTGACTCAGCTGGCGGGCGTCTCCGGACGAGCACTGCGGGTAGGCGCCGACGGGCTACAGTGCCGGGGTGACGCTGCCCGCCTCGCTCCCCGCCGTCCCCCGTCTGCGCGCGATCACCACCACGATCGACGATCCGGGGCCACTGCAGGACTTCCTGCCGCCGCACGGCGCCAGCGCGTGGTTCCACCGGGAGGACGGCGTGATCGGGCTCGGCGTCGCGGCCCGCTGCGACGTCGCCTCGCTGGCGCAGGCCGATGCCTGGTGGCGAGCGGTGGTCGCTGCTATGCCCGAGGAGTCGAGGGCTGACGATCTCCCGTCGGGCGTGGGGCCGCTGGCCTTCGGCTCGTTCGCCTTCGACGCCACCCACACGCATCGCACGTCGGTGTTGGTGGTCCCCGAGGTCGTCCTCGGCAGTCGCGACGGTCACCACTGGATGACCCGGATCGCCCTCGCCGACCGGCCGCTGCCCTCGGCCGCCCTTCCCCCGCGGACGCAGTCCCCCGTGGGGCCGGGGCCGGTGGCCTGGTCCGACGGCGCGATGTCCGGCCCGGACTGGGAGGAGACCGTGGCGACCGCGGTGCGTCGGATCGCCGACGGTCGACTGCAGAAGGTTGTCCTCGCCCGCGACGTCGTCGCCAGCACCCGCTCCGTGATCGACCCCCGCTGGCTGGTCGCCCGCCTCGCCCCCCGCTATCCCCGCTGCTGGACGTTCTGGGTCGACGACATGGTCGGGGCGACGCCGGAGATGTTGGTCCGGGTGGACCAAGGCCTGGTCACCTCCCGCGTGCTCGCGGGCACCATCTGGCGCGGGGCGATGGGTCCGAAGCGGCGCACCACCGGGGAGACCGGCCGCCGCAGCGCGGAGGACACGCTGTCGTCCAGCGCGATCGCCGAGGTGCTCTCCCAGTCCGAGAAGAACCTCGGCGAGCACACCCTGGCCGTCGAGTCCGTGGCCCGGGCCCTGGCCCCGCACTGCACCAGCATGAACGTCCCCGAGACGCCGTACGTCCTCGAACTGCCCAACGTCATGCACCTGGCCACCGACGTGAATGCCGCGGTGCGCCCCGGGACCACCGCCCTCGCCCTGGCGGCGGCCCTGCACCCCAGCGCCGCCGTCTGCGGCACCCCGACCGACGTCGCCCGCGCCACGATCGCCGAGATCGAGGGCCTGGACCGGGGTCGCTACTCCGGCCCGGTCGGCTGGATCGACTCCCACGGCAACGGTGAGTGGGCCATCGCGCTGCGCTGCGGCAGGCTGCTGCCTGATGGGCGGTCGATGCAGCTGTTCGCCGGCTGCGGGATCGTCGCGGACTCCGAACCGGCCAACGAGCTGGGCGAGTCGAACGCGAAGCTGGTCCCGATGCGGGACGCCCTCGAGGAGCAACGGGACTGAGCGGCGCCCCCTGGGTCGGTGCAGGGTCGGTGACCGATAATTTCGTCATAGGTCTGCCCTATGGAAGAGGCGACGAAGGCGACGACCCGCCATCCCTTCCATAGGGCAGACCTATCACGTTTTTTCGACAACCGACCTCCCGCTGCGCAGGTCAGCGGAAGGGCAGCGCCCGGCTGTACTGCACCGGGAACCGCGTCGGTGCCCCGTCGAGGTGGGCCTGCCAGCGTGCCGGCGCGTACGGGTCGCGGAGGAGCTCCCGGGCGACCATCACCGCGTCGGCGCGACCTTCGACCAGCACCTCCTCGGCCTGGTCGGCGTCGACGATGATCCCGACGGTGCTGACCGGGATGCCGACGGCCTGCTTGACGGCCTCGGCGAAGTGCACCTGATACCCGGGGCCCAGGCGCGTGGGCCGCGACCTCGGGGTGAGGCCACCGGTCGAGACATCGATCAGGTCGACACCGCGCTCCTCCAGCAGCGCCGCGAAGCGCTGGGTCTGCTCGACGGTCCAGCTCTCCTCCTCGATCCCGTTCTCGCTGAACCAGTCGGTGGCCGACACCCGGTAGAGGACCGGGACGTCGGGGCCGACCTCCTCACGTACCGCGTCGACAACGGCCAGCGGCAGCCGCACCCGCCCCTCGAAGTCGCCGCCCCATTCGTCGGTCCGCTGGTTGGTGAGGGGCGAGCAGAACTGGTGCAGCAGATAGCCGTGGGCGCCGTGGATCTCGACCACGTCGAAGCCCGCCTCCAGGGCACGGCGCGCGGCGGAGCGGAACCCCTCGACCACCGACACCACGTCGGCGGCGGTCATCGCCCGCGGCGTCGCGTGCTGGTCGTCGAAGGGGCGCGCGCTAGGGGCGACCGGGAGCCATCCCCCGTCGCGGGCGGGGACGCTACCGGCCCCGGCCCACGGCTGCCAGGTCCCGGCCTTGCGGCCCGCGTGGTTGAGCTGGACACCGACCGCGGCACCGAGCCGGTGACACAGGTCGACGATGGGGGCGAAGGCGTCGGCCTGCGCGTCGTTCCACAGCCCCAGGTCCCACGGGGAGATGCGGCCCACCGGCAGCACCGCCGTCGATTCCACCATCACCAGACCCGCCCCACCGCCGGCCCGGGAGGCCAGGTGCTGGAGGTGGAAGTCCGTCGGACAACCCGCCGAGGCCCCGGACGGTTCCGCCGAGTACATGCACATGGGGGACATCCAGACCCGGTTGGGGAACGTCGTGCCCTCAGGGTGAGGGGCGTGAAGAGCTGAGACATGGCATGAGGGTAGCCCGGGCCGCAGCCACGGGGCGGCCGTCGCGGAGGACTCGGGCGGGCAGCGCGGACACCTCCCGTCCGTGGCATATTGGGGCCGTGCCCCGAGGAGACGAGAAGACCGACTACCGCGCCACGCTGGCGAAGCGCCGCCACGACGTGGCGATGATGTTCGACGGGGTCGCCCGCCGCTACGACCTGGCCAACGACGTGCTCTCCCTCGGGCAGGTGAGGTGGTGGCGGGAGGCCACGAAGCGGGCACTGGACCCCCGGCCCGGTCAGCTCATCCTCGACCTGGCCGCCGGCACGGGCACCTCGAGCCTGTCGTTCGCCGAGTCGGGCGCGACCGTCGTGCCCACCGACCTGTCCCTCGGCATGTTGGCGGTGGGCAAGGAGCGCCACCCGCAGCTGCCGTTCATCGCGGGTG
Source organism: Raineyella fluvialis (assembly GCF_009646095.1). Lineage (NCBI taxonomy): Bacteria > Bacillati > Actinomycetota > Actinomycetes > Propionibacteriales > Propionibacteriaceae > Raineyella > Raineyella fluvialis. Next base: position 649,765 of record NZ_CP045725.1, read on the forward strand.
ACGCGCTGTCACTGCCGTACGCGGACGGCGCGTTCGACGCCGTCACGGCGTCGTACGGGCTGCGCAACATGGAGGACACCGTCGGCGCGCTCGCCGAGTTGCGCCGGATCACCAAGCCGGGCGGCCGGATCGTGATCTGCGAGTTCTCCACACCGACCTGGCCGGCCTTCGCCACGGTCTACAAGGAGTACCTGATGGAGGCGCTGCCTCGGATCGCCACCGCGGTCTCCTCCAATCCCTCGGCGTACGTCTACTTGGCGGAGTCGATCCAGGCGTGGCCCGACCAGGAGCACCTGGCCGAACTCTTCGTCCAGGCGGGCTGGCGCGATGTGCAGTGGGAGAACCTCACCGGCGGCATCGTCGCGGTCCATCGCGCCTGGGCCTGACCCACCCCGCCCATGGCCGGACTCGTCCTCGACGCGTACGCCGCGCGCAGTTGCGCGGTGAAGACGCACAACCTCTTCGATCCCCGGGTCAAGCCCGCGACGGCAGCCGTGGACCCGTCGGTCGAGGAGACCTTCGACGCCGGGCCGAGTCACGCCGATCGGGTCGTCGCGGCCATCCTCGCCGGGGCCCGCGCCATCGGCGGCCCCCGGGTGGTGGACCTGCGGGACAGCGTCCAGGCACCGTGGGATCAGCAGGAGGCCGAGTGCCGCGCCGCCATGCTCGCCGGTGCCGACGTGATCATCCACGGGATCCTGCCGCTCGACCTGGCCGGGCACCGGGTGGGCCGGGCGGACCTCTGGGTGCGGGGGGCTGACACCGCTGACGGTCGGCCCGGCTACCACCCGGTGGCGATCAAGGCCCACAAGGTGCAGGAGCTGCGCCGCTCGGGGCGCGACAACACGTTCACCGTCCCGGTCTCCGCGCTGGAGGCGCCCTCACCGCTGCGGTCGTGGCCCGCCGACTCGCGCGCCATCCGGGTGAACAGCCGCGAAGGTGACCTGCTGCAGGTGGCGCACTACTGGCGCCTTCTCGAGTCGGCCGGGTTCGCGGCATCAGGACGCCGGCTGGCGGGCATCATCGGCACCGACGACCTGCCGGGACACGGCGTGGGGATCACCTGGGTCGACCTGGACGAACCGATGATCCGGACCTTCTCCCGCCACGCGCCCGAGGGCTGGGCCCGCCGCAGCGTGCTGGAACGCTACGACCACGAGCACGGCTTCCGGGTGCGGGTGGCCCAGGTCGCCCTCGCCCAGGGCCAGCCGGATCCGCCCGACCCCCTGGTGCTTCCGATCGTCAACAAGGAGTGCCCGCGCTGCGACTGGTGGGAGACCTGCCGGCCCCAGCTCGACGACCATGACCTGAGCCTGAAGATCGACAAGTCGCCCCTCGACATCCGTGAGATCTCGGTGCTGCGCCGGCTGGGGATCAACACCATCGACGACCTGGCCGCGGTCGATCTCGACGCCCTGCTTCCCCACTACCTGCCCGAGGTGCAGCACCGACCGGGGGCCGAGCGGCGGCTCGACCTCGCGGCCCACCGGGCGCGCCTGATGGCTGCCGGCAAGACCCTGGAACGGATCACCACCGGCCCGATCACCGTGCCGCGGGCCGACCTCGAGATCGACCTCGACATCGAGAACGCCGAGGACGACCGGGTCTACCTGTGGGGGTTCCTGGTCACCGACACGGCCACCGGCGAGCGCTACTACCGCCACTTCAGCTCCTTCACCGACCTCGACGACGACGCCGAGGACCGGCTGGCGAGCGAGGCGATGGCCTGGCTGCTGGGCCTGGCCGAGGGGCCGCGGACGGTCCTCGTCTACCACTACTCGGCCTATGAGGTCACCCGGCTGGGCCGGCTGGCCGAGCGCAGCGGCGACGACGCGCTGGCTCGGGCCCGCGAATTCGCCCAGGACCACTTCGTCGACCTCTTCACCATCGTGCGGGAGCACTGGTTCGGCACCCAGGGGCTCGGGCTCAAGGTGGTGGCCCACGAGGGGCCAGGGTTCAGCTGGCGTGATGACGACCCGGGCGGGCTCAACTCCCAGGCGTGGTTCGACGAGGCCGTCCATGCCGACGACGAGGACGACCGGGACGCGTCGCGCAGCCGGGTGCTGGAGTACAACGAGGACGACGTACGGGCCACCGCTGCACTACGCGACTGGCTGGCCACCGACCCGGCCCCCACGGACTGAGGCGGCCGGTCAGTCCGTGGAGCGCACCAGCTCGCGGAGCCGGTCCTCGAGGTCGCGGCGGTCGGCCCGGTCGAGCGGCACCTCGATGAGTTCCCGGCCGCGGACAGGCGCGGCCAGGGCGGCCGACAGATCCTTGCGTGCGGTGATCCGCCGGTGACTCCAGCCGTACGCCGCGGCCAGGGCGTGGAAGTCGATCCCGTGGGGGGTCGCGAAGAGTCGCTCGAACGCCCCCTCGTAGAGCCCGTGGTTGAAGCGGGGGTCGCCCTGTTCGAGGGTGTGGAAGATCGACCCGCCGTCGTCGTTGACCAGCACCACCCGCAGGTCGGGCGCGTTCTCCCCCGGTCCGATCAGCAGCCCTCCGGCGTCGTGGGCGAGTGAGACGTCCCCGATCAGGGCGGTCACCGGGCGTCCGGCGCCGAGCCCCGCCCCACTCGCCGTGGACACCAACCCGTCGATGCCGGACAATCCGCGGTTGCCGAGCACCATCGCCGGCGCCTCCACCGTCGGAGCCAGGTCGGCGTCGCGCATCGGCTGGGAGTTGCCGAGCAGCAGCAGGTCCTCCGCGGGCACCGACGCGACCACGGCCGCGGCGACCTCCGGGCCGGTCAGGGCCGGCTCGGCGGCGAGCATCGCGGCCAGGTCGGCCCCGACGCGCCGGTCGGCCTCGCGCCACTGCCCCAGCCAGGCGGGATCCCCGGCGGGCAGCAGCACCTCGTCGGTCACCGCCGCGGCGTGCAGGCCGACGTCGCTCCACTCCGAACCGTCGGCGACCACGATGACCTCGACGTCGGCGCGGGAGAGCAGCCGCATCACCGGGCGAGACAGGGTGGGGCGTCCGTACACGACGACCCGTTGGATCCGCTCGGCGAGCGGCGTCTCGAGCAACAGGCGGTAGGTGGCCAGAGCCTCGCCCGTGCGGGCGTTCGAGGCGGGGCCGGCGAGCAGCGGCAGGCCCGCCTCCTCGGCGCCGCGGCGGGCCCGGGCGCCGGTGGCCTGCGTTCCGCTGCCGACCAGCACGACGGTGCGCGGTCCGGGGTCCAGTTCGGTGAGCATCCCGGCGCCGAGCGGCGCGATGGTCGGCGCCTCGACATCGAGCCAGTCGAGGTCGTCGTCGGCTGCCTCGGGCACCAGCGGTTCGGCCAGGCGGACATTGAGGTGGCCGGGCCCGGGTTGGCGGTTGCGGATCCCGGTCGCGGCGGCGAGCACCCGGGCCACCTGGTGACGGACCGATCGGGCACCGGAGTCGGCCTCGAGGTTGGCCTCAGCGCGCACGAACGTCCCGAAGATCCCGAGCTGGTGGGTCGTCTGGTTGGCGCCGGAGTCGAGCATGCCGTTGGGCCGGTCGGCCGACAGCGCGATCAGCGGGACCCCGGTGTGGGAGGCCTCCATCATCGCGGGGAGGAGGTTGCCGACCGCGGTGCCGGAGGTGGTCAGCACCGGCACCGGGCGCCCGGTGACCCGGGCGATGCCGTAGGCGGTGAAGGCGGCCACCCGTTCGTCGTGTCGCACGTGCACGCGCAGCCGCCCGGCGACCGTCGCCCGGTGCGCGGCGAGCAGCAGCGGGGTGTTGCGGGAGCCGGGGGCGACGACCAGATGCTCGACACCGTTGGCGACGAGCTGGCCGATGACGGCGCGGGCGAGGACGGTGGACGGGTTCATGCGACCTCCCTGGGGGACCTGTACGGCGCCGCGGTGGCGCACGATCGAGGACTCATCGGCTCAGGGTAACGGTCTCCTCCAGCCTGCGGGCCCAGCGCGCGGAAACCTCCGGGGCCGCGGCGAGAGCGGCCAGCCGGGCCGGGGAGGGTGCGGGCCGGCGGACCGTCATCCAGCCGTCGAGCGCCACCAGTGGCTCGTCGACCACGTCGTCGGTGAGCAGGCGGGAGGTGTTCAGGCCGCAGGCGTACGGCAGTTCTGGCAATGCGGCGGCCAGGGCGAGACCGGCGGCCAGCCCCACGGAGGTCTCCAGGGCGCTGGACACGACGACCGGCAGACCGAGGCGTTCGGCCAGTTCGAGGCAGGCACGCACCCCGCCGAGGGGCTGCACCTTGAGGACCGCCACGTCGGCCGCCTCCAGTGCGACGACCCGCTCGGGGTCACCGGAACGCCGGATCGACTCGTCGGCAGCGATCGGCACGTCGAGGCCGTCGTGGGCCAGGTGGCGACGCAGGGCGGCGAGGTCCTCGGTGCTGGGGCAGGGCTGTTCGGCGTACTCGAGGCCGAACCGGGCGAGCTCCCGCAGGTGGCGGCGGGCGGTGGGGACGTCCCAGGCGCCGTTCGCGTCGATCCGGAGCCGGCCGTCGGGCCCCAGGGCGTCACGGACGGCCTCGAGGCGGGCGATGTCGTCGGCGATGGCGGAGCGCGGGTCGGCCACCTTGACCTTGGCGGTGCGGCAGCCGGAGCCGGTGACGATCCGGTGGGCCTGTTCCGGCTCGACCACCGGCACGGTGACGTTCACCGGCACCCGGTCGCGCACCGGTGCCGGCCAGTCCTGCTCGGCGGCCTCCCGGGCCGCGCGCAGCCACGGCACCAGCTCGCTGCCGCCGTAGTCGAGGAACGGGCTCCACTCCGCCCAGCCGGCGGGACCCTGCCAGAGCAGCCCCTCCCGCACCTCGATCCCCCGGAACCGGGTGCGCAGCGGGATCGACCAGGCGTACGTCTCCATGCGTCTCACCCTAGGCGTCCGGCGTCGTACGCTGGGGCCCGTGCCCACGCCACTGCGACTCCTGCCCACGGCCGGACTGTCCGCGGAGGAACTGACGGCGGCGTTCGCCGGCGCGCTGGACGGGGCGTACGTGCTGGCCCCGCTGCCGCCCGATCCCGTCGAGGCGGCCGGGGTGCGGCGGATGCTCGCGGCGGCCGAGACGCCGGGCGCGGTGCCGGACGACGTCGCCCTGGTTGTTTCCACGTCGGGATCGACCGGCACCCCCAAGGGCGTGATGCTGTCCGCGGCCGCGATCCGGGCCGGCGCCGCCGCGACCGATTCCCGGCTGGGTGGCCCGGGCGAGTGGTCGCTGGCGCTCGGGGCGCACTACGTCGCCGGCGCGATGGTGGTCTGCCGGGCCCTCCTCGCCGGCGAGGCGCTGCACCTGGTCTCGCCGCACCTGGCGGGCATCGCGGCGGCGACGAGCCGTCCCGGCGCCCGGCACTACCTGTCGGTCGTCCCCACCCAGCTGGCCCGTCTTCACGAGGACGCGGCCACCCTCGCCGCCCTGGCCGGGTTCGATGCGCTGCTCCTGGGCGGCGCCGCGGTCGACCCGGCCCTGTTGGCGCACCTGCGGGCGGCCGGGCTGCGGCTCGTCACCACGTACGGGATGAGCGAGACCAGCGGCGGGTGCGTGTACGACGGCCGCCCTCTCGACGGCGTCGACGTCCGCGCGCAGGCCGACGGACGACTCGCCATCTGCGGCCCGGTGCTCTTCTCGGGCTACCTCGGACGTCCCGACCTGACGGCGGAGGTGCTGCGGGTCGACGACGGACGCCCGACACTGCTCACCGGCGACCGGGGCGAGGTCGCCCCCGATGGGACCGTACGGGTGCTCGGCCGCCTCGACGACGTCGTGATCTCCGGTGGGCTCAATGTCGATCTCGCCGCGGTGCAGGTCGCGGTCCGGCGGGTCCTGGGCACGAGTGACGCGGTCGCCCTCGGCGTGCCCGACTCGGTCTGGGGCACCCGGGTGGTGGTCGTTACCACCGTACGGACCTCGCTGGCGCAGCTGCGGGACGCGCTCTCCCCTGTGCTGGCACACCACGCTCTGCCCCGCGGACTGTCCCGCCTCGATGTGCTGCCGACGACCAGCAGTGGCAAGATCGACCGTCGGGCCCTCCTGGCGGCCTGGGAGTCGACGGACAAGGAGCTGGCGTGACCACGGTGGGCGATTGGGTCGAGGGGGCCCGGCTGCGGACACTGCCGGCCGCGTTCAGTCCGGTGTTGGCCGGGACCGGGGCCGCGCTCGCCGCGGGATCCTTCCGCCCGGTGAACGCCGTCCTCGCCCTCGTCGTGTCGCTGGCCCTCCAGGTGGGTGTCAACTACGCCAACGACTATTCCGACGGCATCCGGGGCACGGACTCCGCCGAGCGCGTCGGCCCGCAACGGCTGGTCGGTTCCGGAGCGGCACCGGCGGCGACGGTCAAGCGGGCGGCGTTCCTCAGCTTCGGCGTGGCCGGGCTGGCGGGCCTCGCGCTGGTCATCCTCACCCAGCAGTGGTGGCTGCTGCTCGTCGGCGTGGCGTGTGTGCTGGCCGCCTGGTACTACACCGGCGGCAAGCACCCCTATGGCTACCTCGGCCTGGGCGAGGTCTTCGTCTTCGTCTTCTTCGGGCTGGTCGCCGTCTGCGGAACGACGTACGTGCAGCTGTCTGCGGTGACCTTGGCGAGCCTCTTCGCGGCTGTCGCGATCGGGGCGCTGGCCTGCGCCATCCTCGTGACGAACAACCTGCGCGACATCGACACCGACGTCGTCAGCGGCAAACGCACCCTGGAGACGCGCCTCGGCGACCGGGGCAGCCGCGTGTTCTTCGTGGCGCTGCTCGCGCTGGCGGGCGTTGCCGTCGTCGCCGTGTCCGCGGCTTCCGGGCGCTGGTGGTCCCTGCTGGGACTGGCCTTCGTGCTGCCGCTCGCGGCCCCCACCCGGTCGCTGCTGTCCGGGGCGAGCGGGCTGGCGCTGGTCCGGGTGCTGAAACTGACCGGTATCGCCGAACTTCTCGCCGCCCTCGGCCTGCTGATCGGCCTGTCGATCCCGGCCTGATCTTCCCCTGTCGTCCCCGCTGCCTACAATTCCCGCATGATGCGCTACCTGCCCATCCTGATCGCCATCATGCTGGCGATCTACTGCATCACCGACTTGGCCCAGACCGAGCCCGTGAGGGTGAACCTCATGCCGAAGTGGATGTGGTTCGTGGCGATCGTCGTGCTTCCCTTCGTCGGCCCGGTGGCCTGGCTGGTCTTCGGCCGGGGCAGCTTCGGGGGCGGCGGTGGTGGCGGCGACCCCCGCGACCAGGCACCGGACAACGATCCCGAGTTCCTCCGTCGGCTGTGAGGGTCCCTCAGGCCGTCCGGACGGACTCCATCAGCGCTGAGGCCGTGGCGTCGTCCGGGGCCTCGGCCGCCGCACGCTGCGCCTCCACCTGACGGCGGTAGGCCTCCTTCTCCCGCTCCAGGATGGCGTCGTCCCAGCCGAGAAGCGGGGCGACGATGGCGCCGACCTCGTCCAGGGCGGCACAGCCGCCGTCGGGCTGCTCGTACGCCAGCCGGACCCGCTGCCGCAGCACGTCCTCCAGGTGCAGGGCGCCCTCGTGCGTGACGGCGAAGGCGACCTCCGCCCGCAGGTACGTCGGCGCCGCGGCGAGCGGTCGCCCGAGATCCGGGTCGGTACGGACCATCTCGGCGATCACCGGTAGTTCGGAGCCGTAGCGGTAGAGCAGGTGTTCGGTGCGGTGCCGGTCCCAGCCCATCCGCCCGGCCACGGGGCCCGCCTGGGCCCGGGTCGCCTCGTAGCCGACGGCCCCGACGAGCTGGATCCGCCGGGTGATCGAGGGCTGCGCCTTGGCGCGTTCGGCGCCGAGAGCGAAGTCGACGGCATCCTCGGCCATCGTGCGGTACGTCGTCAGCTTGCCCCCGGCGATCGCCGACATCCCCGGCGCGACCCGGGCGACGGTGTGTTCCCGGGACACCTTGGCGGAGTCACCGGCGACGGCGAGGGGCTGCAGCAGGGGCCGCAGGCCGGCGTAGGAGGCGAGGATGTCGTCCCGTGTCAGCCGGGAGCGCAGGACGGCGTTGGCGTGGTCGAGGATGTAGTCGATGTCGGCGGCGGTGGCGACGGGGTGCTCGCGCTGTTCGGACCAGGCGGTGTCGGTGGTGCCGATCACCCAGTAGTCGGGCCACGGGATGATGAATAGGACCGACTTCTCGGTGCGCAGGAACAGGCCGGTCCGGCCGCGGATCCGCTCCTTCGGCACGACGATGTGGACGCCCTTGGACGCCAGCACCTTGAGCCCCTTGGGCGTCGGGGCGGCGAGTGCCTGCGTCTGCTCGGTCCACACTCCCGTCGCGTTGACGACGTGGCGGGCCCGTACGGTGATCTCCCGATCCGCCTCCAGGTCATGCAGCACGGCCCCTGTGACGACCCCGTGGTGCCGGACGAGGCCCACCACGCGGGTCCGAGAGGCCGCGAAGGCACCGTACGACACGGCCGTGCGGACGAGGTCGATGACCAACCGGGCGTCGTCGACCCGGGCATCGTAGAACCGGATCGCCCCGGTCAGCCGGCTGGGTCGGATATCGGGGAAGAGGCCGAGCGCCCCCGCCTTGTCGTAGTGTCGCTGGATCGGCACGTGGCCGCCCCGGAAGCGGGCGATCAGGTCGTAGAGGCCGACACCGAGCGCACTGTAGCCCCGCTCGATCAGCGGGATGCGCAGCGGCCAGAGGAACGGCTGGGCGTGGACGAGGTGCGGAGCGATGGTCTCCATCAGCAGTCCCCGCTCGGCCAGCGCCTCCGAGACCAGGTGCAGGTCGAGCTGGTAGAGGTAGCGCAGTCCGCCGTGGACGAGCCTCGACGACCGGGACGACGTGCCCGCCGCCCAGTCCTGCATCTCGACGATGCCGGTCCGCAGCCCCCGGGTGACGGCATCGACGGCGATGCCCGCGCCGGTGACGCCCCCACCGATGACCAGCAGGTCGAGACCCGCCCCATCACTCATCTCCTCGAGGGCGCGTGCGCGGGACTGTGCGGTGAGCATCGACTCCTTCACGGGCACCACTATGCCCGAAGCGCCCTGCGGGCGTTCGGGACACGGGAGTCAGCGACGTGACGATCCGGGGGTGCTGGGTGGCACCACTGGGGCGGGGACGGCGGTCACCACCGAGTTCGAGGCGAACTCCTTGCCGTCCCAGTCCTCGCAGGTGACGAGGAGCAGGCGGTGGGGCCCGTCCTGGCTGAACAGTCGCCCGGCCTCGGCGGCCATCCGGTCCTTGGTGAGGACGCGGACGTCCTGCACCACGTACGCGTACGATCCGGACGCGCCGCCGACGACGACCGTGGCACCCGGTTTGAGCTCCACCAGGTGCTCGAACACCGCGGACCCGCTGTGCACCTTGTGGGCGGTCAGCAGGGTCGTACCGGTCGCGGCGCCCGCGTCAGCGGACTGGTTCCACCAGCCGACCAGCCGCGGATTGTCGGGTGGGTTGAGGGCACCGTGCTTGAGTGCCATCGGCAGTACGCCGACCCCTCGCAGCCCGAGTGAGTCGATGGTCAGCGTGGTGGGGTCGGACGCTTGGACGGCGGGCACCGGTGGGGTCCGGGTGCCCAGATAGGCGGCCCAGACGACGCCGGACGGCCCGCCGACCAACGCGACGAGCGTCACCGCGAGGATGAGCCACGTGGGCACGAGCGGTCCACGGTTGCGGCGCGTACGCACGGGCCCTCCCTCGCGGCGCCGCCTCGTCAGCGCCCGGAGCGCCGGCGCAGACCCAGCGCGCCCAGTCCCACGACGGCCAGACCACCCAGACCCAGGGCGACGGCGCCGCCGGTGGTGTCAGCCTCCAGGCCGGAGTTGACCTTGCCGGGGACCGAGGGGGTGGCCGACGGCGTGGTCGGCGGCTTCGGCTGGCACTCCAGCCAGAAGACCTTGAAGTCCACGACCTTGCCGTCCTGCGCGGCTACGTTGACCTTGACATGCCAACCCTGGTTGGGCTGGGGTGTCCCGGTCACGGACTCGAGCGTGTAGTGGTTGCGAACGGTGCCCTCCGTGACGACCACGTCAGTGTCCCCGGAAATGCCGAGCTTCGCATCGCCGGTGGGGGGCTGGGCCGTGAACGAGGTGACAAACGTGCCGGCGGGGAAGTTCTCGGCGATCACGTCGAAGTTGCAGCCCTCGATGTGGGCCTCATTGTCCTTGCCCACACCATTGGGCTCGGAGACCTTGATGTCGCCCTTGTTGGGCGCCGCGAACGCGGCGGGTGCGGCGATCGGGGAGGCGACCAGACCGAGGACACCGGCCACGGCGAGCGTACGGAGGGAACGGGAGCGGAAAGCGGCGTCAGTCATGTTCGTCTCCTTTGAAGAACGGACTGTGGGGAAGGGAACGCCGGATCGAAGATCCACTCCACAGCCTGCCCCAGGAGCACCTGAAGGCTCGGCGACACGCCAACCCTCAACCGAAGATTGACGGTTGGCGCATCACGATTCAGCAACAATCGGACGTACGTTCCCCGAGTGAGCCGAGGGAGGGCTAGCCCTCAGAGCACCGCCAGGACGTGCACGATTCCGAAGACGACAGCCACCGCCGCCGCTCCGTAGCCGGTCGCCAGCGTCGTGAGGACCGTACGCGTGCCCGCGCCGGCCGATCCGGTGCGGGTCAGGGCGACGTGACCCGCGACGATGCCCGGCACCGGCGCGAGGATCAGGATCCAGGCCAGACCACCCGACAGGCCTGCGAGGCCGCCGGGGCCGGCGAGCCGCATGACGGTGACGACGGCGATGGCCAGGGCTGCCACCCCGACGAGGACAGCGGCTGCGAGGCCCCAGGGCCCGGCGGAACCGTCGCCCTCAGCCTGCAGGGCCTGGTCCTGGCGAGCCCGCGAGTTGCGGTAGCTGTAGGCGAAGTACAGGGTGAGGCCGAGCAGCAGCCACACGACGAACCGCAGCCAGGTCTCGACCGCCAGGTTGGCCATCAGCCACAGGCACAGCACGCCGGAGATGATCGGCAACGTCGGGGACCACGGCACCGTGAAACCTCGCGGCAGGTCGGGGTGACGGCGCCGGAGCACCGGGATCGCGAAGCTGACCAGAACGAAGGCCGACAGGGTGCCGATGTTGATCATCTCGGCCAGCTGGTCGACGTTCGCCAGACCGGCGATGACGGCGACGATCACGCCGGAGATGATCTGCAGCCGTGCCGGGGTGCCGCGGCGCGAGGTGTGCGAGAGACCCCGGGGCAGCAGACCGTCGCGGCTCATCGCGAAGACCACCCGGGCCAGGCCGAGCAACAGCACCATGATGACAGTCGTCAGGCCGATCAGGATGCCGATCGTGATGATCGTGCCGACCCAGTTGGCACCGACCAGCCGGAACGCCGTGGCCAGCGAGGGGGACTTCTCCGCCGCGAGCTGCTTGTAGCTCACCATGCCGGTGACCACGAAGGTGACCGCCACGTAGAGCACGGTGACGAGCGCGAGGCCGCCAAAGATGCCGCGCGGCAGGGTCCGCTGCGGGTTCTTGGCCTCCTCGGCGGTGGTGGCGACGACATCGAAGCCGATGAAGGCGAAGAAGACCAGGGCCGCCGCGCTCAGCAGACCGAACGCCCCGTAGCGCGTGGGCTCGGCGCCGGACAGGAACGCGAAGAGGCTCTGGGTCATCACGCCGGTCGCGTCGGAGCCCGACGGCTGGGACGGCGGCACGAAGGGCGTGAGGTTGGACAGCTTCACGTAGAACGAGCCCGCGACGATGATGAACAGCGTGATGGCGATCTTGATCACCGTCAGGACGCCGTTGACCCGGGACGTGAGCTTGGTCCCGAGCACGAGGAGCACGGTGAACAGGGCGACGATCAGCACGGGAGGCCAGGAGAAGGCCAGGCCGCCGGGCAGCGGGATGTCCGTCGGCAGGTCGACGTGCAGGAACTGGAAGACGTTGCTCAGGTAGATGCCCCAGTACTTGGAGATGACCGAGGCGGCCATCATCATCTCCAGGATCAGGTCCCAGCCGATGATCCAGGCGATCAGCTCCCCCAGCGACACGTACGAAAACGTGTAGGCGGATCCCGACACGGGGATCGTCGAGGCGAACTCCGCGTAGTTCATCACCGCGAGTCCACACACCACCGCGGCGATGATGAACGAGACGATCACCGACGGACCGGCGTACTTGGCCGCCGCCTGGGCGCCGACCGAGAAGATGCCGGCGCCGACGGCGACGGCGATGCCCATCACGGCGATGTCCCAGGCGGAGAGCACCCGCCGGAGGCTGCGCTCGGGATCCTCCAGGTCCTCCTGGACCTCACCGATGGTCTTCTTCACGAAAAGACTCATTGACCTCACCTCGTTCTGGGCACCGGACGTCACTACTACGCACTCCGGATGGGCGGAACGCTACCGGGTGAGCGTTCAGGGGTGGAGCCGTCTCGCCCGGGACCTCACCTGGATGCGAGGGCCACGCTCTCACGAGATGGTGCTCCAGGGGAACAGCTGTCAGGCGGCGAGGTGGAAGCCCTGGGCCACCGCTCGCATGATGCACGCCTGCACGGCGATCCAATCGTCGACGACCTGGGAGTACGTCACCCGGACGACGTGGAAACCCTGGAGCGCCAGGAGGGCGTCATGCTCGACGTCCGCGGCTCGCTGGGCACCGACGTGGTGCCCACCGTCGATCTGCAGCACCAGTCGCTCGCCGATGAGGAGATCCACGGGTCGCCCGAGGATCCAGGCCTGCTGAAGGAGCGGCACGCCGAGCCACCGCAGCCGAGTGATGACCAACGTCTCGAGCCCGGAGTCGGAGAACGGCGATGCATCGGCACAGAGGGTCCGGGCTGCCGGGGGAAGGCGCAGTCTGCCCAGTTCCTCACGCCGGACCAACCCCTGACGCAGCGCAGACTCCCAGATCACCCGCGCGCGTTCGTACGGCTGACATCGGGCGACCGCCGCGAGCACGTTCTCGACCGGATCGACCAACTGATCGGGCGGACGGGGAACGATCGGCAGGTGCCAGTGCACCGTCGCGTTCCCCACAGTCACGCCACCGGCATGGGGCGGCGCCGCCACATGGGCTCGGTCCTCCGACTGCACCCAGAGGCCGAGGCGCTTGGCCTGGGTGACGCAGGTGAGGACGACACCTGCCCGTGCTGCCGCCACGAGGAACGGATCCGCCCCGGGGAGGGCGACCCAGCCCCGGCGCACCCGCACCCGCACCAGTGCTCCCGCGCGGATCCCCTGATCAACCGCCGGTCGACCGATCCCCGCCGCGAAGAGCGTCGGGGTCCGCGCGACGCCCCCCCGAGCCCCGACCGCAGCGACAACGCATGCCCACTTGTCCTCCTCATCAGACACCATGCCTGAGTGTGGAGCGCCTGGTCGGGCGAAAGGTCGTCGCCCCAGGTGATGGTGGAGGGAGCGCAGGAGGCCCAGACCCTGTGGACAGTCGAGGAGCCGCAGCACCGCTCCGCAATCTGAGGGGATATGCACAACTGAGGAGGAATCCAGTCAGAACCCTCCTCAGAACTGCATATCCCCTCGGTTGGGAGCAGGGCCCCCAGGACGCCTGCCCCGCTCGCGGTGTCAGACGGCGAGGGGTGCGCCTGCCGCCTAGTGGTTCACGTCCACGACGGTGCGACCACGCACCTTCCCGGTCAGGATCTGCTGGGCGTACGGCAGGGTGTCGGCAAGCCCGATCGTCGTGGTCATCCCGTCCAGCAGGTCCGTCGCCAGATCGGTCGCCAGCGCATCCCAGGCCCGCTGCCGCAATGACAACGGCGCCTCGACGGAGTTGGCACCGGTGAGGGTGACATCGCGCAGGATGAAGGGCATCACCGTCGTCGGCAGGTCGATGCCCTGCGCCATGCCGCAACAGACCACCGTTCCGCCGTAGCGGGTCTGGGCCAGCACGTTGGCGAGCGTGGTGCTGCCGACCGTGTCGTACGCTGCCGCCCACCGTCCCTTCTGCAGCGGCTTGCCGGCTTCGTCGGACAGCTCATGGCGGTCCAGGAGATCGTCGGCGCCGAGCCGGGTGAGGTAGTCGCCCTCAGCGGCGATCCGGCCCGACGACGCGGTGACGTGGTAGCCGCGCGCCGCGAGCAGGGCGATGGCGATGGACCCGACGCCGCCGGCGGCACCGGTGACCAGGACCTGCCCGTCGTCGGGACCGACGCCGGCGTCGACGAGCTTGAGCACGCCGATCATCGCGGTGAACCCGGCGGTTCCGATCGCGGCGGCGTGTTCGGGGCTCATCCCCTCGGGCAGCCGCACCAGCGCGTCGGGTCGGACTCGGGCCCGCGTCGCGAACCCGCCGTTCAACCGCTCACCGATGCCGTCGCCGTTGAGGACGACGAGGTCGCCGTCGGACCACTCGGGCACGGCCGAGCGGGTGACCCGGCCGACGATGTCGATGCCGGGGATGAGGGGCCAGTTGCGGACGATCCCACCGGTCCCGGCGACCGCGAGCCCGTCCTTGAAGTTGTAGGAGGAGTAGAGGACGTCCAGTTCCACCGGCCCGTCCAACACGGTGGCCTCATCGACCTCCGTCAGGCGTCCCGGGGTTCCCTTGGCCTCCACGATGACTGCGCGCATGGCTCGATACTTCCATCACCGACCAGCCAGGGCCAGCGTTTGCTCCGGGCAGGGCAACGACGAAACGGCTCCAGCGCCGGGGAGGCCATCCCCAGTACTGGAGCCGTTCGTCGTGGGCCCTGTGGGAATCGAACCCACAACCCGCGGATTAAAAGTCCGCTGCTCTGCCAATTGCGCTAAGGACCCTGGTCGCGCCCATAGCTTACCGACAGGCCTCCCGCTCAGGCGGCGATGGACACCTCTTCGGAGAGAAGCACGCGGATCCGGCGCTCCAGGTCGTCGGCGACCTCGCGGACGACCTCGAGTCCCTCCCCCTCGACGGCGGGGATGTCCCAGTTGATCCACCGCTTGCCGGCGAAGTCGCAGAACTCAGGCACCCCCAGGGTGACGACCACATCGGCGGCGCCCAACAGGCTCGAGGTGAACGGCATCGGATACGGGTACTTCAGTGCGATCCCCCGCTCGGCGAGGACCGTGACCACGTCGCGCTCCAGACCCCCACGGGGGTGGCGGCCGGCGCAACGTACGTTCACCTTGCCGGCAGCAATGTGGCGGGTCAGCGCCGCGGCCATGTGCGACCGGGCACTGTTGTGCTCGGAGACGAACAGGATCTCCGGCAGCGCCTTGGCGATCCAGCCCTCGGCCTGGGCGCGGGCGAGCAACCCTTCCTTGGCCATCCGGGAGACCAGGAGCGGCAGGAAGTCGGTCACCGTCGCCTGCTTCTCCAGGTGCACTCGCGCAACCTTGACCGCGTCGGCGACCTCTTCGGGGGTGAAGACACCTTCGTAGTGGTCCGCCAACTGGGCAGTGTCGTACGCATACCGCGCTTCGAGTTCCTGTGGGGTCAACATGAAGACCATCTCCTCTCACGCAGCTCGTGCGTGTCCCTGGGTACAGATGCCGCGGGGCCTCTTCACCCGCAACACCCCAGGTTACCCCGTCAGGACATCTTCCGTTCACCTGACGTTCACTTTTCTCGGACTCGACCCTGTGGCACTCGTCACAGCAGGTCGCTCGCCCCGCACGACCAGGCCGGGCCGAAACGACTTACAGTCGTGTTATTTCCCCTTGTCAAGTCAAGGTCAAGTCGAGCTTCAGGGTTCCCGCGAAGGCCGCCGACCCCTAGTGTCGGCTACGGAGGTCGTCGTACGCGGGTGGGACTCCCTGTCGGGGAAGGGCAGGAGGTCCGGGGAAGCATCCGCGACGACCACTACGGGCACCGGCCTCGGCGCCCGTGTGTCACGGCGGCTCGGGAAGGTCGCCGGGGAGGGGAAGGCGACATGGGCTTCTTCGGACGCGCCCTCGGGCGGACCGTGGGCACCGCGACGCTCGCTGGCCTCGTGACGACGTCGAGCATCGTCTTCGGCGCGTGGTCACAGTCGGCGCAGGGCGATCGCTTGACGGCCACCACCGGGGTGAACCTCCGGTCGGGGCCGGGGCTCAGTTATCCCGTCGTCGGGGCCTCAGCACCGGACAACGGATCACCGCCCTCGGGTCGTCGGTCGACGGATGGACGCCGGTGGATCTCAATGGTCGGCGGGTCTACGTCGCGAGTCGCTATGTCACCGGAGACAGCGACATGCCCTCGGCCGCGCCGTCCGGCGCGGCCGGCTCCGCGGTCACCACCGTCAACCTCAATGTCCGCACCGGCCCCTCCACCGCCTACACGGTCGTCACGACCTTGGGCAAGGGCACGACGGTCACACTCACCGGGACGACCTCGGGCGACTGGACCCAGATCTCCCGCGACGGCCATGCCTACTGGGTGTCGAGCGTCTACCTCAGCTCCGGGGCAGGCAGCGGCTCATCCTCCACCGGCAGTTCCGGCACCGCGTACACGACCACCAGCCTCAACATCCGCACCGGTCCCTCGACCTCGTACGCGATCGTCACGACACTCCCCGCGGCAGCAAGCTGACCACCACCGGCGTGGAGCAAAACGGCTGGACGCAGGTGCAGTACGACGGAGCGCTCCGCTGGGCCTCGAGCAGCTACCTGACGACCACCGGCTCCGCGACCAGTCAGCCGGCCCCGACCACAGTCAGTGGCTCCGGCGTCAAGTACGCCACCACGTCGGTGAACGTACGGACCGGCCCCTCGACCGGCTACAGCATCGTCACCACGCTGGAGCAGGGCCAGCAGGTCAGCACCACCGGCAACACGTCGAACGGCTGGACGGAAGTCGTCTGGCAAGGTGCTGCGCGCTGGGTGTCGAGCCAGTACCTCTCCTCGAGCAACCCCGGCAGCTCGACGGTCGTGCAACCCGTCAGCGATGGATCCATCATCGCCTCCGCCCTGCCCGGTTCGGTCGGCCTGGCCGGCCTGGTGCCGAACGCCAAGCGCATCGTCAATCTGGTGGAGACGAACTGGCCGGTCGTCGGCCCCTATTACGGGGTCCGAGCGGAGCCCGGCTCCGACCACAATGACGGCCACGCGGTCGACAACATGATCCCGGACTGGTCGGGGGCCAACAAGGTGGTCGGTGACGAGATCGCCTCCTATCTGCAGGCCCATGCCCAGGAACTCGGCATCACCTACATCATCTGGCGCCAGCACATCTGGTCGGTCGCCCGCTCCTCCGAGGGGTGGCGCTACATGGCCGACCGTGGCTCGTACACGGCCAACCACTACGACCACGTGCACGTCAGCGTCAACTGATCTCGTAGCGGCAGCCGGATCGCCCCGGACCGCCGGCTGGGCTATGCTGATCGTCGGCTCTCCGCCGTGGGGCGGGTGCCGCGGTGGTCATCACCGGGTCCCCTTCGTCTAGTGGCCTAGGACACCGCCCTTTCAAGGCGGCAGCGCGGGTTCGAATCCCGTAGGGGATGCTCATCATCCAAACCCTTCCCTACAAGGGGAAGGACCTCCGGGGAGGTAGCCCTGTCAGGGGTCTGGTCCGGGTCGGATGTGCACAAGATGTGCACACTCGTGTCGACGGACGATCCGGACCGGGCAGTCAGGGCAGCCCGACGGGCGGCGCTCATCGCGTCGGCGACCGTACCGAGTTGGTCGGGGAACAGGTGCCCGTAGTTGTCCAGGGTCAGCTTCGCCGACTTGTGACCGAGCATCTGCTGCACGACCTTGACGTCCGCACCACTGGCGATCCCCAACGAGGCGGCGGTGTGGCGGAACTCGTGCGGATGGAAGTGGTCCGTGTAGATCCGTTCCCCCGCCTTGTGGACTTCACCTGTCCATTCGGCCAAGCCCATCTCCTCGGCTGCGCGGTTCAGCGCGGCACGCTGGAAGGTCTGCGACCGCAGGTAGGAGCCGTCGGGACGACAGAAGACCAGGTCGTTGGGCCCCCTACCTGCCCCCTGACGGGAGAGGGCCTCGATCAGGAAGTCGCGGAGTGCGACCTGCCGGGGCTCGTGGCTCTTGGTGTCCCCATGGACGAGACCACCCCGAGCCCAGGTGACCGAGTCGCGCACGTCGATGCGGCGGCGCAGGAAGTCGATCCTGCGGACGGTCAGCGACGCCATCTCCCCCCACCGCAGTCCGGTGTATACGAGGAAGTAGACGAGGAGCTCGTACTCGGACCCACAGCGCCAGGCCATCTCGGCGACCTGTTCATGGGTGAGGTAGCGGAGCTCTTCGCCTCGGATCCGGGGTAGCTGCACATTCTCGGCCACGTTGCGGACCAGCCGGTCGTCCCTGACTGGCGTACTTCAGGATCGCCCGCAGGACGCCGTGGGTTTTGGTGACCGAGGAGGCGGACAGCTCCCGACGTCGACCGTGGCCTCGGTGAGACGATCAGAGGCTACGAGCAGTCCGATTCAGGCGCAGGCAGGCCGTCGCGCCACGGGTGTCCGGCGGGCAGGCCGAGGCGGGGGATGAGTGCGACCAGCCGGTCGGCGATCATCACGCCGGCCTCGGTCGTCGGGTGGTCCAGCAAGTCCCACCGATCCCGATAGCGGGCGAAGGTCTCCTCGTGTGTCCGGGACTGGGGCATCTGTGCGTTGCGTTGGCCCGGTGCCGCGGCAGGATCGGTCAGCCACTCCTGGTGCTCCAGGTAGGTACCCGCCGAGACGTGATCGCGGGGAACGACGTAGGCATACGGCGAGTCACCCACCTCCGGAATGACCACGAGCACGAACCACTCGGCGCCGGACACGTCCTGCAGCCCGACGGTCTTCCCGAGCGGCCACGACACCTGTCGCGGGCTCGTCTTCGTGGCTGCCTTGACCTGAACCTCGATTCGAGGTCTACGAGGCAGGATCATGGATACCGCCAGGATGTCCGTGCGGGCCAGTCCATCACGGGTCAGCGCGGGCGCCCAGCCCCGCCGGGCGAGTTCGGAGCAGACCCAGTGCTCCCCCACCAACTTGGCCATCTTCGTGTCGACCACGAACGAACTGTCCCACACCTTGTGACCAGCGAGGAGCCGAGGCCATCGACCAACCGGAGAACGTGTCCGGTGACCTGCTGCGGTGCGGCGGATCGATGGTTTCGGCGCCGCGGCGCACGCGGCTGCACGTGCCGACGAAACGAGAGCTGGAGATCGGGAGGCGCCGCCAAGCAGTCAGCCCAGCGGCGCCTCCCCTACTCACGCCTCTAGCTCACCTCCTGTCAGCTGTGGACGATGATTCTCTGGCCTTTCCCATGTGGGTGCCTACGCTGCTGCCTCACGCGGCTCAGGCAGCTAGATCAATGGATGCAGGGCTGCCCCGATTAGGGGAGAGTCGGGGCACTGCGGCCTAGCAGGTGGTCGCGGATCACGGCGAGGTCGGTGTCGGTTAACCGGTGCCGGTCAAGGTTCCAGGAGGGGTTGTCAGCACCGGGCGGGATAAGGTGGATCGTGAACGCGTCCATCAGAATGGCGTTGCGCTCAAGGGCTTGGCCGTATCCCGCTGCTTGCATGAAGTCGGCGCAGTCGGCCCAGGCACCGGACTTCGGCCTCCGCACTCGCAACTTCACCTCGATGACGCATGTCGGATCCTCCCCGCGTATCACCGCGTAGTCGACCACCTTCGGACCAATGGAGAACGCCTTCCGTGTGGACACGTCCGGGTCGTCACACAGGGCGAGACGCAGGAGCGGCTCGACGAGGTATCTCTCCACATGGGCCTCCAGCGCCAAGGAACCGGCGGCCAGCTCTCGCCAAGCCGTCAGGTCCATCGACGCGGGATCCGGCTTGTCTGCCTGTCCCACCACTGGACGCAGTACGCGTATTAGATCTCCGGCATCCCTGGCATGGAGCGGACGAACCAATGCGGCGAGCTCGTTCGCGTGGCTGGGGTGCATGAACCGGCCCGAGCGGCCCGTCATGACTGTCTTGCCGATCACCGACTGGAGTTGCGTCAGAGTGATCGGTTCGATCTGCACGGGAGGCGTGGTGTGGCACCACCACTGCTTCCCCTGCCACGACTCGCCCGTCTCGCCGATGTCTTCGAAGTAGGCGTAGTCGACCGCTCTAGCGACGAAGTGGATCGCCTTGTACGGCTCAGTGAAGTAGTAGAACAACAGGTCGCCCGGCTCGGTCTGCTTGGCAGCCGTCCAATCTGACTCGAAGATCCCGCAGAGCGCGTCGGCTCGTGCGGGCGTCAGGTCCCCCGTGGTGAAGAACGATGCCTCGGCACCCATCAGCAGCCACGCGTTGACAGGGCCTATCCGCGTCGGATCGTCCGGCATGAACGGCACCCCGCAGGCAGTCTTGTCGGGCTCCAGGTCGTCATTGCCCCACCAGGAGTCGAACAACGCCACAGCCTCCTCCAGGAGCGGGTCATTGTCGGAAATGGCCGACGGATTCAGGGGCCTCTCGAACAGGACGCGGATCAGGACTTGCTCCACGCCTTCCACCACCTCGCCCGTGAATGCCACGTCCAGGCGACAGGACGAGGCAGTGAACTGGCGTTGCCGCCATTCCTCGGCCTCCTCGAACACCACCGGCTCGTCAGAGTCGGAGATGAACACGGAACCACGAAGCCGCCCTCCTGGCTGAACGGAGGCGAAGGCGGGGATGTCGTCCAGGCTGAAGTCAACTGTGAGGGGTCCCGAGGGGGACACGTCTCGACCGCCCAGCTTCTCGACACAGGAGATCAGCAATGCGAGGGGATCCATGCGTTCATCCTTGCGGACCCTCGGACCATCTTCAGCGATGACTCGCATCGTTAGGTTCGCTCACTCGTCGACATCGCCTCCGCGTCCAGCCACCCGGGCACCCTCCAGGCCTCGAATGGCAGACATGATCGGAGAACCGATCCGATGCGCCCTTCTGGCCACGTAGGGAACAGAGGTTCGGACTCGTAATCGATGCTCTCCGTCGTGAGGGGAAGGCAGCATTTTCGCCCATTAGATCCCCGAGTTCGCATACGCATGCGACACCCACATCGAGGCCCACAGGTGAACTCTTCCCCACAAGCCATTCCTCCAGGCACCTCCCGTCGGACCCGCCCCAACACCCTCAGTCGGGGATCTGACGGTAGATGTGCCATGTTCTGCCATCAGCCTGACCAGCTAGGTTGTCACACAAACTAGATAGGGCTACCATCTTGATGTGATTTCGGACCGGTGGCCCGCGGAATGGTTGCGGGGGGTGTTGTCGGTCACGGTGCTGGCCGTCATCGCCGAGGGTGAGACGTACGGCTACCTGATCGGACAGCGGCTCGACGATGCCGGTCTCGGCCGCATCAAGGGCGGCACGCTGTACCCCCTGCTGAGCCGTCAGGAGGCCAGCGGTCTGGTGTCGTCCACATGGCGTGAGGGCGACGGCGGGCCGGGACGCAAGTTCTACCGGATCACAGCGGAGGGCACTCGTGAACTCGAACGCCTCCGGAGCGAATGGGCGGCATTCACCACGATCACCGCGACCCTGATCGGGTCCCGGGCGGAGGAAGGGGACCTGCGAGGGTGAAGAGGGACTATCGGGTACAGCCGCCGCAGGCGACCGTCGGGGAGAACGTGGCGCGGGTCGCTGATGTGGTCGGTGCGCACCTGATCAGCCTGAAGGGCATGTTCCCCGTACCGTCGGACTACCGCGGCCTGCGCCACTCCTGGGTCAAGGACCTCACGTCCGGGCTCACCGTCGGTGTCGTCGCCCTGCCGTTGGCGCTCGGCTTCGGGGTGGCGTCCGGGGCCGGTGCGGCCGCGGGGCTGATCACCGCGATCATCGCGGGCCTCGTCGCCGCGATCTTCGGCGGCAGCAACGTCCAGGTGTCCGGTCCCACCGGCGCCATGACCGTGGTCCTGATGCCGGTGATCGCCCAGTACGGCGTGGAGACCGTCCCTCTGCTCGGCATCATGGCCGGCGTCATCGTGATCCTGATGGGCCTGACCGCGATGGGACGCTCCATCGAGATGATCCCCCTGCCGGTGGTGGAAGGCTTCACGTTCGGCATCGGGATCATCATCATCCTGCAGCAGTTCCCCCTCCTGCTGGGCACACCCAAGGGCACTGCAGAATCGACCCTGGTCTCGTCATGGCTGACCCTCAGCCACACCGACTGGACGAGCGCCGTCGCGCCGCTGCTGGTGGCGGCGCTGGTCATCGTCCTGCACGTGGTCGGACGACGCTTCCTGCCCCGACTGCCGATCGCGCTGGTCGCGATCGTGATCGCCACCCTCGTCGCCGAGCTGGCCCACCTCGACATCGCCCGGATCGGCACCCTGCCCGGCGCGCTGCCGACCCCCCGCGTGCCGGCCGTCAGCGTGGACATCCTGCGCCAACTGCTCCCCCCGGCGCTGGCCGTCGCAGCCCTGGCCGCGCTGGAGTCGCTGCTGTCGGCCCGGGTGGCTGACGGAATGGTTCCGGGAGCCCGCCGGACCAACCCGGACCGGGAACTGTTCGGGCAGGGCCTGGCCAACGTCGCCGCCGGCATCTTCGGCGGCATCCCCGCCACCGGAGCCATCGCCCGCACCGCCGTGAACGTCCGCGGCGGGGCCCGAACGCGCGTGGCGTCGATCGCGCACGCCGGTGTGCTCCTCGTGGTCCTGGTCGCCCTCGGCCCGATCGTGGCGCGCATCCCGATGGCCGCTCTCGGCGCCGTTCTCGTCATGACCGCGGTGCGCATGGTCAGCCCGGCCGTCTTCCGGACCCTGGTCCGGGCCACCCGCGCCGACCGGAACACCTTCCTGGTGACCCTGGCGGCGACTGTCGTCCTCGACCTGGTGATGGCCGTCCTCCTCGGCATCGCGATGGCGGCCCTGATGAGCCTGCGCCATATGGCCGCCTACGCCGTCGTCCGCCGCCAGTACCTGCCCGCGGACACCCGCGAAGGCGTCATCGACTGGACCGATGCCACCGCACACCTCCGCGACCGCGTCGCCATCTACCGCCTCGACGGGGCGCTCTTCTACGGCAACGCGCGGCGCTTCGCCGACCTGGTCCTCGAGGTCGAGGACGTCGATGCCGTCATCATCCGCTGCCACCGCATGAACATCCTCGACGCTTCCGGCGCCGACGCCGTCAAGGACGTCGTCGGACAGCTCCACCGGCGCGGCATCCCGGTGATCATCCAGGGCATGACGGACGCCCAACGACGTACGGTGACCACGATGAACGCCGTCTCGCCCGACGCGCACGTCCTCGAACTCTCCGAAGCCCTCGCCGCCGCGGAACGGATCTGCGCCACGACGCCCCCCACAGCAACTCCGACAACGGATCATCCTGACGGCGAGCACGGCTGACCTGCCCTGCCGGACTGGCGACCCAGGTCTATGGAGGCCGGGCGGCCGGACGGGCACGATGTCGGGGACCGGGTCGTGACAGGCCCCCCAGCGCATGATCGGAGACCCTGTGATCCACGCAAAGCCCCTCGTCCGAGCGGCTACGGCTGTCGCGCTGGTGTCCCTGATGACCGCCTGCGCCGCTGCCCCGGCTGCTCCGTCGGGAAGCGCCACCGGCACACCCTCGAGCGCCCGACCTTCTGCCTCCGCCTGCGTGGCCGACCCACAGGCCGTCGCCCAGCGCGCCCTCCCCGCCCAGGCCACGGCCACGATGCCGGAGCAGACCGCCGCGGCCCTCGACACCGCGGCGGCCGCCGGGCTCAAGGAAGCGGCCGCATCGGGGGCGGTGGTGGCCGTCCGCAGCCCGCAGGGCACGTGGATGAAGGCGTACGGGGTGGCCGATCCGACCACGAAGGCGCCGATGACGACCGACGTCTACCAGCGGATCGGATCGGTCAACAAGACCTTCACCGGCACCTTGGTCCTCCAGCTGGCGGCGAAGGGCAAGCTGACGCTGGACGACCCGATCAGTACGTACGTGCCGGGGGTGCCGAACGGCAAGGACGTCACGCTGCGCATGCTGCTGAACATGACGAGCGGGCTGGCCAGCTACACGATGGACCAGCACTTCACCGACCAGTTGTTCGCCGAGCCGCAGAAGGTGTGGACACCGGACCAGCTGCTGGCCGTCGGCCTCGCCCTGCCCCCCTGTTCGCCCCCGGGGAGAAGTTCAACTACTCCAACACCAACACGATCCTCCTCGGCAAGGTGATCGAGAAGGTCACCGGACAGCCGTACGCCGATGTCCTGAAGGCACAGATCATCGAGCCGCTCGGGCTGACGAAGACGTCCATGCCGTCGGCCACGGACACGTTGCCGTCGCCCCACGCCGACGGGTTCACCCTGCAGGGAACGGCCGACTCGTCCACGACCCCGCTGAACACGACGGACTGGAACCCGACCTGGGCCTGGACCGCGGGCCAGATGGTCTCCTCCACCCAGGACCTGCTGACGTACGGACGGGCGCTGGGCACGGGTCAGGGTCTCCTCGACACGAAGGCGCAGGTGGACCGTCTCTCCTCGGTCCCGGGGCAGGCCGGCTACGGTCTGGCCGTCGGCTGCATCGACGGATGGGTGGGCCACACCGGCGAGCTGCCCGGCTACAACACGTCGCTGTTCTACGACACGACCAGCGACACGACGGTGGTCGTCCTCGCCAACAGCGACATCCCCTCCGGTGGGTGCACCGAATCGAAGACCCTGCCGGACACCGACAAGGCGCTGCCCTGCATGGATCCGGCGGTGCGTATCTTCACCTCGGTCTCCGGCGCCACCGGGCACGTCTTCACGCCCAATCCCAAGTCCTGAGGTGCTGGCTCCGGCGTCGGGTCAGGCGACCATCCCAGCGAAGGCGCGGCCGCGCGGCTGGGTGCGGGCTACATTGCCGTTCATGCGCCCCCTGGTCGTACGGTCTCCCCTCGCCCGTTCGCTCGACCGGGCCCTGTTGGCCATCCTCGGTGCCGGTCTGGTGCTGATCGGAGTGGAGACTGCGCTGTTGCCGTGGGGCGAGCCAGGAGCAAGCGTGCTGTTGCTGTTCCCGGTCGTCTGCCTGGCGTATCTCGGTGCCGGGATCCGCGCCTGGTACCGGCGTCCCAGCAACCGTCTCGGCCCGGTGATCCTGTTCGGCGGTGTCGCCGTGTGGCTCAGCAGTCTGCAGGCCACCGCGGTCCCGGGGCTCGTCGACGTCGGCACGATCGGGGCGACGCTCATCCTCGCCGTCCTGGTGCACCTCCTCCACGCCTTCCCCTCCGGCCGGCTGCCCGGTCCGGTATCGGTGACGACGGTGGCGGCGGCGTACGTCACCTCGCTGGTGCTGCAGGCGCCCAAGTACCTCTTCGATCCGAACGTACGCGCGCAGGCGCTGTTCGTCGCCGACGATCCCATCGCCCTGGCACTCGGTGCCGGTTTCCAGAGCCTCGTCGGCGCCGCCGTCATGGTCGCGACCGCCGTCGTCCTGGTGGGGCGACTCATCCGGGCGGATGTCGCCGGGCGGCGGGTCCTGGCGCCCCTCTTCGCGTACGGGGTCGGGGCCGCCCTCTTCATCCCGGTGAGCACCTTGGTGCTCACCCCCGTGTTCGGCCTGAGTGTGGAGGCAAGAGCGCTGCTGCAGTTGCTGGTCCTCGGCGGCGTTCCGCTCGTGTTCCTCGTCGGCATGCTGCGTGGCGGCTTCGCCAGGACAGGGGAACTCGAGGAACTCGGTACCTGGTTGGGAGCCTCCGACGGGACCCGGCCGGCGCTGACCCTGGCACTGTCGAGGGCCCTGGGCGATCCCTCCCTGACCCTGACGTTCTGGGTCACACGGCAGCGCATCTTCGTCGATGATCATGGCGTGCCAGTCGTCCCGGGCTCGGGACCGGACCGTGGCTTGGTCCTGATCGAGTTGGAGGGCCGGACCGTCGGCGCCATCGACTATGACTGCCAACTCATCGCGGACCCTGACCTGGTGCGGACCGCTGGTCAGGTGATCGCCATCGCCGTGGACAGGGAACGGCTGACGGCGGAGCTGCGCGAGAGCCACAGCGCCCTGCAGCGGTCCAGGGAGCGCCTCGTCGACGCCGAGGACCGCGAGCGACGCCGGATCGCGCAGGATCTGCACGACGGTCTGCAGATGCAGCTGGTGCTGCTCGCCCTCGAGGCACAGCAGTTGGCGAATGCCGCCGGGACGGACACCGCGTCCCGGTCACGAGCCACCGAGCTGCGCCGCCGGATCGACGCGGCGGCGGCGGATCTGCGCCGGACGGTGGCGGCGGTCATGCCGGCCGCGTTGATCGAGCACGGCCTGGCCGCCGCCGTCGAGGACCTCGCCGACCGGATGCCGATCCCGACCGCGCTCGAGTTGCGCATCGACGAGATCCCCCCGTCGTCGGCCCTGGAGAGCACTGCCTACTTCGTCACGGCGGAGGCCCTGACGAACGCCGTCAAACACGCCCAGGCATCGTCCGCCTCGGTCCGCCTGACGTCGAACGACGGATGGCTGAGGATCGAGGTCTGCGATGACGGTGTCGGCGGTGCCAACCCCGGCCACGGCCGGGGCCTGCGCGGCATGACGGACCGGATCGACGTTCTCGGCGGACACCTGCGCATCGCCAGTGAACCCGGCCACGGGACACGCATCGAGGCGGCCCTGCCGTGCGCGTGATCATCGCCGAGGACGAGACCCTGCTGCGCCGCGGGCTGCAGCTCCTGCTGGAGGAAGGAGGCGTGCAGGTCGTCGGCGTGACCCCCGATGCTACGGCGCTGGAGGAGGCGGTCGACCGGTGCCGCCCCGACCTGGTCATCACCGATATCCGGATGCCCCCCACCCATACCGATGAGGGATTGCAGGCGGCGCTGCGGATCCGCCGGAAGTACGCCGACATCGCGGTGGTCGTCCTCTCCCAGCACGTCCAGCGCCGTTACGCGAACGAATTGCTGGCCTCGCCGCAGGGCAAGGTGGGTTACCTCCTCAAGCAGCGGATCGCCGATGTCGACACATTCCTGGACGATCTGCGTCACGTCGCGGCGGGGGGAACTGCGCTCGACCCTGACGTCGTGGCCGTGATGGTCGCCCGCGCCAAGCTCTCCGACCAGGCCGTACGTGACCTCACGCCGCGCCAGCAGCAGGTCCTCGCGCTGATGGCCGAAGGGCGCAGCAACGCGCGGATCGCGGCCGAACTGTTCCTCACCGAGAAGGCCGTCGTCCAGCACACGTCGCGGATCTACGACGCGTTGGGTCTGCCGGTCGACGCCGATTCACATCGGCGCGTACTCGCGGTGATGCGTTACCTGAGCGGGAGCTGACCCCCGACCCGCGCGACTGGCGACCCAGGTCCATTCCCCGCCGCCGAGCGCCTCCGTAGCGTGCCAGGAGGACCGCGTTCCGCTGGTCCTTGAGATCGCGGGAGGATCCCCATGATGACGAGAGCACGGCGGTCAGTGGTGGCCGCCATGGTCGTGCTGGCACTGGGCGGGCAGGCGATGATCAGCACATCCGCCGCCGCAGCACCGAGGGACGGCATGCCGGCCACCGCCAATAACGACAAGGCCCAGAACGACAAGGCCCAGAACGACAAGCAGAACACGGCGCACGGGAACGTCCCCCTGGGGCTGACCACGCCTCCGCGGAAGTCACTCACGGCAACGCAGGTCCAGACCGGTCCGAGCGTCGCCTTCGACACCATGGCGGTGGACGGCAACGGGCGCCCTGGCATCAGGATCGGCACTTCCTTCCACCCGGCCCCCTTCCTGTCGGGGACGTCGTACAGCGACGCGAGTGGCGCGCATGCCGAGTGGCAGATGCTCGTCCTGAACACGCAGGACCTGACCGTCAAGAAGAACGTGACCTACTCCACCGCTTCGGCCACCACCCTGACCAAGGACTTCCAGGCCCTTGTTGACGGGAGTGCCGACCTGAACTACCGCGTGATCATCACGAACCACCCGGTCAACGGCTGGGCCGTGGGCGAGGGACTGCTGAGCACCTTCGGGCCGTTGGGCTACACCTTCCCCGACGCCGCACGTTTCCCGACGCAATACCTGTACCAAGGCGACTTCTCGATGGTCGTGAGTGTGACCAAATCCGGGGGCCAGCCGGTGCAGAAGAACATCCAGTCCAAGTGGAGCGACAAGTACGCCGGTGGTCGGATCCAGGCACAGTTCATGTTGAACTCCTGGGGCAACTACACGTACATGTCGAACCAGTTCGTGACGATCGACACCCGGAACGTGTACGAGTGTGACAAGGCCGCCAACAACTGCGCACTCCGGATCCGCGTCGGCGATCCCGCCAACGACGTCGTCAGGTCCATCCCGGCCGGCCGTGCCGGCTATGTCGTCGCCGTCTACGACAAGCTCACCCTGGCCCACAAGACTGACTCGGTCTTCGAGACCAGCGCCTACGACCCGCAGGACGCCGACGTCTCCAACGCTCAGGCCCGGAAGATGACCGACTACCTCGCCGGGCTGGCCAAGACCAACCCCGGCGACGTCGTCGTGATCTCGACGATCCGCAACCCCACTCCGCCTTCGGTGCCCAGCCCCGGCAACGTCATCGTCGCTTCCGACCTCCGCTACGACGTGATGTCCGCCCTGGCCAAGCAGATCGCCGCCCTGGGCGGTACCCGCGACCAATTCAACCGCGCTGCAGCCGCGGACGGCGCCGACTACAGCCTGGTCAGCTGGATCGACACGTCGGACCGGATCGCTCCGCGCGAGGGGACGGGAGTCGAGAACATCGGTCCGGATGCCCGACTGTCCACAGAAATGTCGCTCAACCAGGAGTCGCTGTTCCGCCCGTCGGTCAGCTCACCCGTTCCACTGCCGGTCGACGGGCTGCGGGATGTGGCCTACCGCCCCAACTCGTACGAATCCTGGCCCGAGGTGAACACCGCCGCGATGGCCGACATCGCCCGCCGGCTCAACCTGCCGGAGACCGACATCCGGCAGGCGTACTGGCGTTCCACCGATCGCCGCTGGGCCAACGACAGTGCTGCTCTGGCGAGGCAGACGTATCTCCCGACGACGGCGTACACCGAGGCTGAGTTCAACCGGACGAAGCAGGTCCTGCAGGACGAGTTCACCAAGGTCCAGCTCATCAGGGACAAAGCGGCATTCCTGGGGAAGCCCTACGGAGACGCCGCGGCTCAGGCGCAGACGGTCGCCGATCGTGTGGCCGGGCAGATCGCCGTGGACAAGAACACGAATGTCCAGTGGAGCTGGATGAAGTTCGGCGACCAGTTCGTCGGCATGCTCGGATCACTCATGGGCTTCGGGAACGCCTCACACCTGGCGACTGCCGGGACGAAGCTGGTGGCCGCAACCGTGGCAGCAGCCTCGAGGTCGATCTCGGCCGCCAGTGCCATGGGGCAGTACGGCAAGGACACCAACGTCCCCACGTACGAACAGATCTCAATCACGGCCGACCAATTGGCCGGCCAGATCCAAGCGGCCATGACCGAGACCCAGGCAGGCTTGTCCCGGGAGGCCGACATGATCCTCGCCGATCACGCGAAGTTCGCTGCGGTCACCGGGTGGGACTGCAGCCAGGCCGATGATCCCGCCTCGGCCCAGGGTGCGTGGGCGTGGTGTCACGCCGAGGAGCTCACCCAGTACCGCACGCCGACCTACTCCGCGGCGCTCCGCTCCGCCGAGCGGGTGTCCTGGAGCGGACTGGCACCCCTGGAGTTCGGGGTGTACCAGTTGGACATCAGCCAGGACACCAACCTGAACGACTACGGGCTGCCGATCGGTCTGGACGAGTACAACTGCGGCCCCTACATCACGGGCGCACGAGGCATCTTCCAGATCCCGGGGGCTGGCCAGACGAGACCGTGGTGACGATGCAGCAGAACAACGGCGACCTGACGCCCAAGGACCGGCGCTGGCTGGACCAACCCGAGTACCAGATCTACGTGATGGGCAAGATCAAGGTCGGCTCCCCCTGGGGCCCTGAGGTGAACGCCCCGCAACCGGTGCCCGCGGCGATCTACCAGCGGATGTTCGACCCCGTCTCCACCTCCAACCTCGACCCGGCGGTGGGTGGACTGGGCATCCGGACGGACAAGTACATCCCGACGCTGCCCCACAATCCCCTCCAAGGCTGCCACTGGACGTGGGGCCGGTGAGCCACCTGTAGACGAGGGGGTGGCGACCTGGGTCTATTCCCCGGCGCCACCCCCGCCGCCTAGCCTCCAGGCAGATCATCGTTCGCTCCGGAAGCCGTCCTCGAGAGGTGTCAGATGCCGCAGGGTCCAGACAAGGCAAGCCGGCACTCTCCGGGACGTCGCAGCGTGCTGAAGGCGCTGGGTACCGGCGCCCTGGGGTTGGCGGCTCTACCGGCGCTGTCCAGCTGCTCCGATCAGGCGGCAGCCGGCGCAGCGGGAGGGTCACCGTCGCTGCTTCCTGCTCCCGAACAACAGGTGCCGCCACTGCTCGACGACCACAAGGTCGGCCAGGCGCTGGCAGCATTGGATCGGCTCATCCAGGACGCCATGACACGGACGGGCGTGCCCGGGATCGCCGCCGCCGTGGTCCACCAGGACAAGGTCGTCTACCTCAAGGGCTTCGGGGTCCGCGAGGTGGGCAAGCCGGACGCGGTCGGCCCCGACACCGTCTTCCAGCTCGCGTCGGTCTCCAAGCCACTGGCCTCCACCGTGCTGGCCGCCGTGGCGGGGCAGG
Organism: Raineyella fluvialis; assembly: GCF_009646095.1. Lineage (NCBI taxonomy): Bacteria > Bacillati > Actinomycetota > Actinomycetes > Propionibacteriales > Propionibacteriaceae > Raineyella > Raineyella fluvialis. The sequence goes on from NZ_CP045725.1 coordinate 680,061, forward strand.
GGAAGATCGCGTGGACGGATCCCGTGGTCCGTCACCACCCGGCCTTCTCGCTCCACGACCCCTCCGTGACCAGCCAGGCCACCTTCGTCGACCTGCTGTCCCACCGCAGCGGACTGCACACCGGGGCCGGCGATCTGCTGGAGGATCTCGGCTTCGACCAGGACTACATCCTCGGCCACCTGAACCAGGAACCGCTGGACACCTTCCGCTCCAGCTACCACTACAGCAACTTCGGCTACACCTGGGCCGGGGTCGCCGGTGCGACGGCGATGGGGATGTCGTGGGAGGACCTGGCCAGCAAGGCCCTGTTCACGCCGTTGGGCATGACCTCGACCAGCTACCGCCATCGCGACTACGAAGCGGCGCCCGACAAGGCGCGCCCCCACGTCCGGGCCGACGACAAGTCCTGGGTGGCTCGCTACACCCGCGACGCTGACGCCGAGGCGCCGGCCGGCGGCGCCAGCTCCTCGGTCCGGGACCTGGCCGAGTGGATCCGCCTGCAGCTCGGCTCCGGCTCGTACGCCGGCAAGCAGGTCGTGGACGCCGACGCACTCGCGCAGACCCACGTTCCCCAGAACGTCACCGGAGCGCCGGCTACGCCCGGCGGACGGACCCACTTCTACGCCATGGGCTGGAACGTCTCCTACGACGACAAGGCCCGCCTCCAGCTCAGCCATGCCGGGGCGTTCAACCTCGGTGCCGCGACCTCGGTGTCCCTGCTACCCGGCGAGCAACTGGGCATCGTGGTCCTGACCAACGGGCGGCCGGAAGGCATCCCCGACGCGATCAGCAGCGGTTTCTTCGACATCGCGCAGAACGGCAAGGCGACGGTGGACTGGCTCGGATTCTTCGGCGGGCTCTACGGCAAGCTGGACGCATCCGAGAAGCCGGAGGTCGACTACTCCCAGGCGCCGGCCACGGCCACGCCAGCCCGAGCGAACAGTGCCTACGTCGGCACGTACGCCAACTCCTACTACGGTCCGCTGACCGTCGCCGAGGACGCCGGTGCGCTCGTCGCGCGGCTGGGGCCAGCCGCTTCTCCGACGACCCTGCGCCTCACCCACTACACCGCGGACACATTCTCCTTCGCCTCGATCGGGGAGAACGCCAACGGGCTCGCCGGGGCGATCTTTGCGGCCGACGCGAGCGGGCGGGCTTCCAGCGTCAGGCTGGACTTCTACGACCGGACGGGCCTGGGCACGTTCGTACGGAGCACGGGCAGCAATGCGTGAGCGAGGCCCGGCCGGGATCCGCACCCTGGCCGCGGTGGGCACATCCTTCATCCTGGCCCTGACGCTCGGCGCCTGCACCGCGGCCCGACCATCGTCCGCCCCGCCGCGGCATCCACCTCTCTATCCACGGCTGACGCGGCGCTGGCCGGGCAGGTGCGCGACATCGTGACCCGGACGATGACCGAGGACCACCTGCGGGCCGTCATCGTCCGGGTCACGATCGACGGACGACCCGTCATCACCGAAGCGTTCGGCGAGTCCTTGCCGGGAGTGCCGGCCAGCACCGCCATGCATTTCCGCAACGGGGCGGTCGCGATCTCGTACGTCTCGACGGTGTTGCTCCAGTTGGTCGACGAGAAGAAGGTCAGCCTGGACGACAAGCTCTCGACCTGGCTGCCGCAGGTGCCCCACAGCGACCAGGTGACGCTGGGGCAACTGGCGCAGATGACCTCGGGCTACGCCGACTACGTCCAGGACCCCGGGCTCATCGCGGCGGTCTATGCCGACCCGCTTCGTACCTGGACCCCGGAGGAACTGGCCGCCAAGGCGACTTCGAAGCCGCTCTTCTACACCCCGGGCACGAACTGGGACTACGCGCACACCAACTACGTCCTGCTCGGCCTTGCTCTGGAGAAGATCACCGGCACCCCCTTGGACCAGCTGATCCAGCAGAAGGTGCTCGACCCGCTCGGCCTCGTCAACACCCGAGATCCCGGCACAGCCGCCATCCCGGAGCCTGTCCTGCACGCGTACACGGCCGAACGGCGGGAGGCCTTGGGCATCCCCGCCTCCACCGCCTTCCTGGAGGACTCCACTTACTGGAACCCGTCCTGGACGCTCGCGCGGGGAGCCATCCAGACCACGGACATCACCGACATGACCGCCACAGCGGAGGCCATCGGCTCCGGCAGGCTGCTGTCGAAGGAGTCCCACGCCCTGCAGGTCAGCACAGGCCTGCGCGGGCGTACGACCCCTCTCGACGGGTGTCCCACCTGCATGGCGCAGGGCGAGGGGTACAGCTACGGGATGGGCGTGGTGACGAGCGGCAACTGGGTGCTCCAGAACCCGATGTTCGGCGGCTACTCCGCGGTCGAAGGCTCCCTGCCCTCGAAGCGGATCGCGATCGGGGTCGTCGCGACGTACGAGGCGGCAGCCTTCGATTCCTCCGGCTCGGTACCCAACCGGGCGCAGGACCTGTTCAGACTGATCGGTGCCGCGGCGGCACCCGAGGATGCGCCGCCGACACCGCACCGCTGACCGGCGTCTGCGGCGCCGGGTGGTGCCGCACCGTGGGGTTGTGGGTCCCGGCGACCGCCACGAGCTCGGCCGCGATCCCCCGGGGGGCTGCCCGGTCCGCCACACCGCCTGAAGCGGCCGGGTCAGATCGAGTCCTTCGATCGGCACGACGGCCAGTTCGCCCGTCCGTGCCGGGCCGGCCACGACCAGATCGCTGAGGACGCCCGGGGCGACCCCGGCCTGGACGGTCGCGCGGACACCGGCGTTGCTGTTCAGGACAGCTGCTGCAGGTGCCAGCGTCAGGGGTGCCAAGGCGTGCTCCAGGACGGCCCGGGTGCCCGAGCCCACCTCGCGGATGACCAAGGGGTCCTGGCCAGTTCGTCGGGATCCACACTCGTCTTCCGGTGCCAGGGGTGGTCGGGCGTGACCACCAGCACGAGGCGGTCCCGGGTCACCTCGCGATGGACCAGCCCGGGAGTGGGGCTAGGGTCCTCGATGAAGCCGAGGTCGAGCTCACCGGCCAGGACGAGCCTGGTGACCTCGGCGGAGTTCTCCACTCTGAGCCGCACCCGGTCCTCCGGATGCCGACGCCGCAGCTCGGCCAGCCAGGCCGGGAAGAGGTGTTCGGCGATCGTCATGGACGCCGCGACCTCGAGGTGCCCGGGGGCGGCCGATTCCAGCGATCGAAGGGCCAGTGCCAGGGCATCCGCCTGCTGCACCAGCGGCCTCGCCCAGGCGACCACTGCCTGTCCCGCCTCGGTCGGTTCACTGCCGCGGGGCGTTCGGCGGAAGAGCACGACGCGCAACTCCCGCTCGAAGCGGCGTACGGTTCGGCTGGCATTGGCCTCCGCCATGCCGACCCACCGCGCACCGGCGCCGACACTTCCCCGATCGGCGATGGCGACCAGCAACTCGAGGACCTCGAGGCTCGGATACTTGGTCACCCCAGGATGATACGGAGCCGGCGGCACGGCCGTCAGGCGGTGAGGCCCCGACGCGCAACGGCATGGATGGAGGCGATCAGACACAAGGTCACAGTGCCGGCGAGAATCAAGGTGGCGGCCTCACCGGTGGTGGTCAGGAACGGCTGCCCGGTGCCCCTGCCCAGGAGCACGGCGCCCAAGGCCAGCGTGCCGATCGGAAACGTGAGGGCCCACCATCCGGGACTGAACGGCATGCGCAACAGGAAGCCTCGCCCGGTCACCACGACCGCCCAACCGACGAGGGGTATCCCGACGCCCAGCATCAGGTAGCCGTACGCATTTGCCGCCTGCTGGACGATGTGGACGACCGGCAGTGCCAGCAGGGGTTTCGCCTGGGCCGCGATGGACTGCACCGCGGCTGTCGACTGCCCGACCATTCCCAGCGGGATCCACGCGGAGGCGGATGCCACGAGGGCGATCGGGGCGACGCGCCAGTGGTGGTGGTACGCCACGGTGAAGACGATCGTGCCGAGGCACAGGGACAGAAAGAAACACGTGATCGTGGTCATGAGCAGCCAGATCTGTGCTGAACCGACCAAGCGCGGCACCAGCGCGGCACCAGTCGTTGCCGAGACCATCGGGCCGACCACGGCGAGGCCCCAGACCGTCGTGGGCGCACCGCAATCACGTCCGACCAGCCGGGCCCCGAACCCCAGGGCCGCCAGCAGACCGATGAGGGTTCCGATCGACCACAGCACACCGTCGAGCAACCAAGCCGTGGACGTGAGCTCCGGCCACCACGCAGGGACGACGGTGGCGGTGCAGGATCCCACGGCGAGGAGCCCCATCGACACGGTCCCCCACATCGGCGCTTTGTCGGTGTCGCGAACTGTCACCGTGAAGTTGCGGCGGTCGTGGGCGACGCGGCGGAGGAATCCTGCGGTGAGGACGATCAGCACCGTCCACGCCAGGACCATCGCGACCCCGGCCATCGCCTGCGCCCCGGGGAGCCGCTCGGCGAACGTCTGGAGCAACGTGCCCAGGATGCCCGTGCCCATGACGGCCGGATACCACGACGGTCCGAGTGGCGGCAGGGCAGCGACGGGAGCACAGGGGGATCCCGTCGCCGGCGGGACGGGGCGGGCAAGGGAGACTGTCACACCTGACATCCTTCGCGCCGAGCCCGACCGGCGGTAGCCCCCGGCGAGGCAGCAGGTCCTATCAGCCTGATAGGACCCATCGAAGGCGAGAGTTCCCGGGAGCGCAGCACCGTCCGGCCATGCGCTACCGGGCGATCTCCCGGCGCTCGGACGCCGGCGCGAGGAAGGGGATCCGCGGCATCAACAGGTCGACGCCGACGACCCTGACAGCGGGTGCCACCGCCAGGGACCAGGCGACGGACGCCAGGACATCGGTCGGGAAATGCATCGCGTCGATCATGATCGCCAGGGCCACGACGATGACGAGCACCGTCCCGATGACCTTCCACGGACGCTGCCAGCGGGTGCCTCGCAGCAGGTACGCCACCGCGATGACGAACGCGACGATGAAGACGGTGTGGCCACTCGGGAACGAGGCGTCGGTCTGCACGGGCGAGAAGGCGTGCGGCATGAGCGCCGCATCGGGCCGGGGCCGGTGGACGAGGAGCTTGACGACGGCCGACGGCAGCCAGGTCACCGCGACGAGGCCACCGAACGCGATCGCGGTGCGCAGGCTCTTGCCGACCAGCCAGATCAGCGCACAGATCACCGCCGTGATGATGATCGCCGGCACGGGGCTGATGATGTGGTAGATCGCCGAGGTGAGACTGCCGAAGGCCCCGGAATGCAGGCTGTTCATTGCCTTGGCGAGTGGCAGGTCCACGGGGTGCGACTTCAGCAGGAATCCCAGACCGGTGATCAGCAGGATCGCCACCACCGCCACCAGGATGAGCGTCAGGGGATAGTCCGACCGGCGGAAGATGCCGTTCTCGTTCTCCTCCTGGAGAGCTCGCCGCGGGGTGGAGGGCAGATGATCCGGGACAGTCATGACAGGTTTCGCGCTTTCTCTCACTCGTCGGACAGGGGACGTACCGCTGTGCCGTCATCATCCAACCAGACGGGGCAACACCAGCACCGATCCCGGGCCGTTCCTGAGCGATGGATTAAAGCCTGAAGCGTCTCAGCAGTTTCTGAGAAGACCAGCGCCTAGCCTGGGCGGATCAGTCCCAGGGAGCCCCTGCCGCCCGACCAGCCAGGAGAAGCATGATCAGGTCCGACCGGGCATCCCAACTGCCCCCTGCCCGCCGCGCCGCGCCCGTCGCCGATGGCCGGCCGCGCCGCGTCTGGCGCCGCCTCGGAATCGGCGCCGTGGCCCTCGTGGTCGCCGTCGTCCTGGCCCTCGGGGTCTTCCTGTTCTCGGTCTACCAGGGGGTGCACCGGTCATCGGCCCTCGGCGCCGACGCCCAGGTGAGCATGAACGGGCCGGTCGACATGCTCATCATGGGTCTCGACAGCCGGCTCGACGAGAACGGCAAGCCGCTACCGGAAGACATCTACAACGCGTTGCATGCCGGTGAGGCCTCGACGGGCGGTCTGAACTCGAACGTCCTGATGTACGTCCATATCCCCGCCGACGGGTCAGCCGCCAGCGTCTTCTCCATCCCCCGCGACGACTATGTCGACATCCCCGGCTGCCCGGACGGTGTCTGCAAGGCGAAGATCAAGGAGGCGTACGGTCTCGCCTTCGACGCCTCCCAGCGCGCCCTGGCCCGTCAGGGCAAGACCGGTGACGACGCCTACCAGAAGTCCCGCGACGCCGGGCGTTCCGCCGAGATCGCCACGGTGAACCAGTTCCTCGGGGTCAGGATCAACCATTTCACCGAAGTGACGATGGTGGCGTTCTTCCAGATCGCCCAGGTCGTCCAGCCCGTCACGGTGTGCGTGAAGCAGGACACCCAGGACTCCTACTCCGGCGCGAACTTCCACGCCGGCAAGCAGCAGATCAACGCCCAGCAGGCAGTCGCGTTCGTCCGACAGCGGCGGGACAACGTCCATCCGCAGCTGGAGTTCACCGACCTCGACCGGTCCCGGCGCCAGCAGGCGTTCCTGGTGTCGCTGTTCAACCAGCTCAAGCAGGCCAACACCTTCCTGAACCCTGCGAAGCTCTCCGGGATCATCGGCGTGGCCAAGCAGAACCTCGTCATCGACTCCGGTCTGAACCCGCTCTCCCTGGCCCCGATCGCCGCAAACCTCTCCGGCACCAAGCTGCACTTCTACACCCTGCCGGTGGAGCGCTTCGGCACTGATCCCTCAGGCCAGTCGGTCAACATCGTGGACCCGACAGCGGTGCGCCAGACGGTGCAACGGCTGCTCAACCCTCCGCCGCCGAGCACCCCGACGCCCACGCCGACGCCCAGCCCGACCTCGTCGGCCTCCCGGACGACGACCAAGAAGCACCCCACCACCCCGACCCCTTCCGCGGTGGCGCCCACGCCCGTGGACGCCACCGGCGGCGGGACGGCGGGGCCGGCCCCGACAGCCCTGACGGATCTTTCCGGCGCCGGAGTGGCCTGCGTGAAGTAGTGGGTCACGACCCCCGGGGGCCGTGACCGTTGCCGGTACCTAGGCTCGTGGTGTGCGTACGACGACCGAGACACTGCCGGGCCTGACCCTCACCACCCTGACCCTCGACGCGCCCCTCGACCATGCGGATCCCCGGGCGGGCACCCTCGAGGTCTTCGCGCGGGTGGTGACCGGTGAGGACGGCGCCGGCAAGCCCTATCTGGTCTTCCTGCAGGGCGGGCCGGGTAACGAGGCGCCGCGCCCTACCCTGTCCCCGGCGGCACCGTCGTGGTTGCCCCGGGCGCTGGCGGATTTCCAGGTGGTCATGGTCGACCAGCGGGGGACGGGGCGCTCGACCCCCATCTCCACCACCGTGGTGACGCGTGACGGTCGGCCGGAGGCCAGTGTCACTCCCCCGCTCGCAGGCCTGAGCGTCCCAGACGCGGCCGCCTATCTGACGCATCTGCGCGCCGACGAGATCGTCAACGACTGCGAGCTGGTGCGGGAGGCCCTCGGAATCCGCACCTGGACGGTGCTCGGGCAGTCCTTCGGCGGCTTCACCACCCTGCGGTACCTCTCCGCGCATCCGGAGTCTCTGGAGGGGGCCATCCTCACTGGTGGGCTCAGCGCGGTCGGCCGTCCGATCGACGACATCTACTCGACCACGTGGCAGATCATGACCAGGAAGTCAGAGGAGCACTACCGCCGCTTCCCCGGGGACCGCGATCGGGTGCGTACGCTCAGCAGGCTGTGCGCCGAGGGCCGGATCAGCCTGCCCAACGGCGACCTCGTCTCGCCGGACCGGTTCCGCACGGTCGGCGTGCGCCTCGGCATGCAGGGAGGCCCTGAGCAGTTGCACTATCTGCTCGGCCTCGACCCCGGGTCGTCGGCTTTCGCCCATGACCTCGCCGCCGCGTTGCCCTTCGGTGGACGCAACCCGCTCTACGCCGTCCTCCATGAGTCCTGCTACGCGGATGGTGTGGCGACCCGCTGGTCGGCCGACCGGACGATGCCCGACCGGGTGCGCGAGGACGTGACGCTGCTCGGTGGGGAGCACCTGCACCGCACCCTCTTCACCGAGGACACCGAGTTGGCGCCGTTCGCCGAGGTGGCCGACCTGCTCGCCGAGCACGAGTGGAGCCCGCTCTACGACCCGAGCGGCTCGCGGCGGCCGACGTGCCGGTCGCCGCGGCCGTCTACCACCACGACGCGTACGTGCCGGTGGACTACTCGCTGGAGACGGCGGCCCTGCTCCCTGACTGCCGCACCTGGGTGACCAGTGAGTACGAGCACAACGGGCTGCGGATGGACTCCGCCGTCCTCGATCACCTGATCGGACTGCTGCGGGGACGCCGCTGGCTCTAGCCACGGGCAGTTCAGGCGTCAAGAGGATAGCCTTACTTCACCGGCGGCCCGCCCTGGCAGGAGGGCATCCCGAGGTACGAGCCAGCCCGCAGACCACCGACGAGAGGACGACTCCATGCCGCAATACCTGCTGTCCGTACACCACGGCGACGAGGACGCGATGGGCCAGGGCGCTCCGGCCGAACAGATCCTCGCCGACGTCGCCGCCTTCAACAACGCCCTCCTGGCCGACGACCGGATGGTCTTCGCCGGCGGCCTGCTGCCCGCGTCGGAGGCCAGGGTCGTCGATGCGACCGGCCCCAAGGTCGAGATGCGCCGCGGCACGTTCCTACCGGGGGCCCTGCAACTCGGCGGCTTCTGGGTCGTCCGTGCCGCCGATGCCACCGAGGCGCTCGAGCTGGCGGAGCGTGCCTCCGCCGCGTGTCGCCTGGCCGTCGAGGTGCGGCCGTTCCAGGAAGAGAGCTGAACCGGCTGGTCCTACCTGCTCACATTTCCAGCGTGACCAGCTCCACGGGGTCGATGCCCGACTCGCGCAAGGTGGTGGCGTACGGGTCGGTGGCGAAGGCGAACCCGCCACCGCCTACTTCCTCCAGGCGTCGGACACCGAGGTGTGCGCCGCCGAGGTCGAGAGTGAGCCGCCCCTCGGCACGGGACAACATCCCACTGCCATCGGGTGCCGGGATCCGACCCGGGTCACGTGGGTCGAGCGCCCCCAGGGCCAGCACGCCGTCGGCACACTCGCCGGCACGGACCGGCTCCGCGAAGGACACACCGGCGTCGGTGCTCTCGAACGGGAGGACCCACTGGCCACTGCCGCGCGCGGCGTCCGTGAGGTCGACGACGAGGACATCGGCCACCACCCCCTCCGCCGCATCGGGCCGGGTCCGATAGGCGGCGGCCGCCCCTGCTTGCCACTCCAGACCCGTGTCGGGGTCCGCTTCGACCAGGGGCATCACCGCGGCGCGCACCAGACCGACCCAGCGCGGCCCCAAGCCCTCGACGAGGGCCGGAGCGGGAACCACGCTCCAGTCTGCCGCGACCTGCAGGACGAGGCCGAAATCCTCGCGGGCCAGGACGAGCGCCTGGCCGCTCGCCTCCAGGGCGCGACGCAACACGAGCTCCTGGCAGAACGTCTCGAACCACGAATCCATGCCCCTATCCTGCCCTGTCGGCTCCTGGCACTGCCGCCGCACCGGCCGCGCGAGCCGCACGAGCCACGCTGGCCTCGCCCGACCCCGCATGAGCGACAGCGCTGAGGCTGCGCGGCATCCCAGGCACCCTCGTGGCGACCGGCCACTGGACCTCCGCGCTGATCACGTACCGATGCAGATCACCCACCTCGCGGCACCCCGTGAGCGCTGCGGGCGCCTCGGCCGCCACCTGCCGGCGTGCAGCGGGGCACGGTGGATAGCCGGAGGCGTAAGCCACAGCACCGGCCAGGGCTGCGCGATCAGCAGCGCCTCGGACGCGGTGCAGCGCGATCGCGTAGGCCCCGCCGACGGCACCGACCCAGGTGAGCACGAGCAGGATCACTCCCACACCGCAGAGCAGCAGCGTCCCCGATCCTCTCTGCTCCTTCACGACGCGCTCCCCGGCTCACGCAGCACCCGTGCTTCGGCGACGAGCACCACCCGCTCCGGACGCCCCGCGGGTCCGCTGGGCAGCTCACCACGGACGCGGACCACGCCGCTCTCCTGGGTGACGGTGAGCCGGGTGCCGGCGGGAGCGTCGGCCCGCGCATCAACGACGCCCATCCGGTCCCCACGGGCTGACTGCCGGGCTACTTCCGCGACGGTGTCCTCCAACAGGAGCTGACGCGTGAACAGGTGCAGACCCCAGCCGAAGACCAGGGTCATCAGGACGATGACGACGGTGCCGAGGGCCAACTCGGCGGTCACCATGCCACGGTCCGATCGGACCTCACGACGCTGCACGGCACAGCCTCCTCCATCGGTGGGATAGAACGCGGCCCGCACGCGGTGGTGATCCCACGGTCGGGGACCACCACCGGTACGGAGGGCCTCAGACTCCGAGGCCCTTGGAGGCCATCACGGCCCGGAAGATCGCCATCACGAGCTGGAGCAGCATGTCGAGGAACTCGGGGTTGCGGAAGACGTTAATCAGGCCGGTCACGAGGGCGACGGCGGCGACGGTGCCGACGGCGTACTCGGCGGTGGCCATGCCCCGCTCGTCGGCGTGGCGCGCGCGCCGGGGACGGCCCTGCTGGACCGTCACCGGCGCCGTCGTCCCGCACTCGCCGGAGTCGTCGGTGTCGTCGAGTTCGTCGTCCAGGTCGTCATCGAAGCGATCGTCGAGGTCGAACTCGTCGTCGTCGGCGGCGTTGATGGGCTCGGTGGTGATGATGTGGCTCATGGCTTCCCTTTCAGTGCCCGGCACCCCTGCGGCCCGGGCTCGACGGGAGCGTGGGACACGGTGGGGCTGCGGGGTCATCGGCCCGATTCCCTGTGGATCGAGCCCGGTGAGGGGGTTGCCCTGTGGACGGATCAGCCGAGGAGGTGGGGAAGAGTGCCGGCGATGACGGGAACCACCCCCACCAGTAGGAAGGCGGGCAGGTAGCAGGCCATCAATGGCAGCACACTGCGGACTCCGACCGTGCGGGCCCTCGCCAGGACGTCTGCGTGCCGCTCGTGGCGCGCCCGATCGGCGTGGGCCTGCAACAACTCGACGAGGGCGGAGCCGCTCTCCACCGACCGGGCGAGGTCACGCGCCACCATCGACCAGACCGGATCGTCGACGAGGCGACGCCAGGCCCGTGCTTCGGCGTCGCCGATGGCCACTTGGCCGAGTACACCCCCGATGTCATCGGCCAGCGGTCCTCCGAATGCTCCGGCGACGGCTGCCGCGGCTCCCCTGACCGGCAGGCCCGCCGCCAGGCAGGATGCCATCAGCTCCAGTGCCCCTGGTAGGTCGGCCGCCAGGCGTCGCCGCCGCCGGCGTTCCGCCGGGGAGACAACCCGCCCGCTGGCCACGTACGCCCCAGCAGCCACGGCCATGACGATCAGGGGCGCGAACCACCCCGCTGCGGTGGACAGGACCACCACCCCCGCGGCGCCTCCGGCGCTCATCGCCACCCGTGCCCGGGTCTCGGGATCCGGCGCCCCCGGGACCGGCCGCGCGAGCCGTTCCCACGCCCTGACCGGCCACGAAGCGGCCCGCTCGCCCAGCAACCGACGCGGGCCGCGGGGTGGAGCCGGCACGACCAGCCCCACGACACCCGCGGCCAGCGCCGCGACCACGGTCGCGAGGGCGCTCCCCGGATCCATTTCAGTCCTCCCGTCCGGGTGAACGCGCCAGGGCCCTGGTCCACAGGGCCCCGATGCTCGCCAGCACGACCGCGGCGACGCTGCAGGCCAGCCCCACCGTTGTGTGCAGCAGGAAGTCGACCGGCCGGCCCCCGATCGAGTACCCGAGGCCGATCCCGACGACGGGCAGGACCGCCATCAGCTGTCCGGTTGCCTGGGCCGAGGCGAGTTCGGCGCGGACCAGGCGGGACACTTCGGCATCCCGCTCCAGCGCACCGGCCACCTGGTCGAGGGAGGGCCCCATCGGTGCCCCGCAGGCCTGGGAGACCTCCCAGGCCCGGGCGAGGTCGAGGAGGCCGGCACAGCCAGGCTCCAACGCCTGTGCGCGCCAGGTCCGCACCACATCGTCGCCGACGAGCAAGGCCGCTGCAGCCCGGGCGAGGACGGGGCAGTCCCCCGCCACCAGGCCGACCGCCGCTTCCGCTGCCCGCCCTGCGCGCACCTCGGCCGCGACCATGCCGCAGGCTCGGGCGACCTCGGTCTCCGCCCTGGTCCGGGCAGAGCGTTTCCTCCGAGAGCGGGCGAGCGACACCACGGTCGCGACCGGCACGATCACCAGCACGATGTACGCGGCCGCCCTGGGACCCTGCACCAGCCAAGCCACGACCAGCACCAGGGCTGCCACCGGTATCCAGAGCAGGGGCCCACGGAGTCGCCGTGGCCTGCGCGCAGCGGCCGGGTGCGGGCCTGCCGCCGAGCCCTGATCCAACCGCGACACAGCTCGGCGTCGGGTGCCCCGAGGATGAGCACGACAGCGGTCGCCGCACACAGCGCCACGACAGCGGCACTCATCGCGCGACCCGTGCCAGGAACTCCTCCGCGGCAGGCCCGTGGTGCACTGTGCCGTCCGCGCCGAAACTGACTGCCTCGCGGACAGCCAGGCCTGCTGCGGCGTCCCGTCCGAACATCCCGATCTGGGCCACCCGGCGACGCCCGTCCTCGTCGCGGCGCAGGTGCACGACGACGTGCAGAGCCGCCAGTGCTTGGGCCTGCGTCGCCTCCCGTCCCATGCCACCCAGGGCGGCCAGCGCCTCGAGGCGGGCCGGGACATCGGCCGGGGAGTTCGCATGGACGGTCCCGCATCCTCCCTCGTGCCCGGTGTTCAGCGCGGCGAGGAGGTCGCACAGTTCAGCGCCGCGGACCTCCCCCACGACGACGCGGTCGGGTCGCATCCGCAGCGCCTGTCTCACGAGGGTGGCCAGACCGAGGGCACCGCTGCCCTCCGCGTTCGGGGGACGACCCTCGAGACGTATGCAATGAGGATGCGGTGGATCCAGCTCACGGGAGTCCTCCACCACGACGAGGCGCTGGTCGGTGGGCACCAGGCCGAGCAGGGTGCCGAGCACAGTGGTCTTGCCGCTGCCAGTTCCCCCGGAGACCAGGAACGCGAGCCGGCGCTCCACCAGGCCCTCGAGCAGCGGCACGCCGACCGGCGGCAGCGTGCCCCGGTCCACCAGGTCCGCGAGGGTGAATCGCTTGCGCGAGGGGATGCGCAGCGAGATACAGGTGCCCGGATCGGCAACGGACCCGAGAACGGCGTGCACCCGGGTCCCGTCCGGCAGGCGCGCATCGACATAGGGAGCGGCATCATCCAGGCGTCGACCCACGCGAGCCGCGAGGCGCAACGCCAACCGTCGCACCTCCTCGTCGCTGCCGAAGACGAGCGGCGTGCGCTCCAAACCGTGCCCCCGGTCGATCCACACCTGGTCCGGCCCGTTGACCAGGACATCGGTCACTCCCGGCAGGGTCAGCAACGGCTCGAGGACGCCTGCCCCATACGACTCGCGGTGCAGCCGCTCGACCGCGTCGTAGAGCAGGGCGTCGGTCACCACGAGTCCCTCGGCCCGCATGGCCGCCGCGATGTCCCCGGTCGTCGGTGGGTGACCAAGACCGGCGAGGGCCGGCCGGAGCCGGTCGAGGTCGACCAGACCGGTCATCGTCGCCGGTCCCGTCCCGCGCCGCCCTGTCGGGTCCCGGTGCCGGCTGTGGCCGGCATGGCATCGAGGCTGGTCAGCAGGCCGGCGCAGGCCGTCACCCACGACCGGCGGGCCACGCGCCAGGGCGGGTCGCCACGCTCGGCCGCCACGGGTAGGCGGGGATCGTGCGGCAGGACTCCGGCGACCGGGACGCCGACGGTCTCCGCCACCACGGCAGGATCGGTCCCCCGTCCTGGCTCGTGGTCGCTGCGACGCGCGGCGATCCAGGGGTCCATCCCCTCGGCGGCGCAGTGCATCGCCACCTGACGGGCCGAGGCGAGGTGTCGGACGCCCGGCCCTGCCACGACGAGGACGCTGCCGGCGCGCGCCAGGTGTCGTCCCCAAGGAGGGCTCAGGGCGACGTCCAGCACGACGAGGTCGTACGTCACGCGGGCCGCCCCGAGGACGCTCTCGACGGCCGCGTCGTCGGGGAGCAAACCCTCGGCCGAACGCCCCATCGCCAGGACGTCGACGCCGTCACCGCCGGGCAGTCGCCCGGCGAGTGATCCCAGGGCACCGCGCGCTCGCGCTAGGTCGTCCCACCGCCACCCGGGTGAACGTTCAAGGCCGACCAGCAGGTCGATCCCACCGGCCCACGGGTCCAGGTCCACCAGGACGGGATGGCGCCCGGCGAGGGCTGCCGCGCCGGCCAGTCCCGCCGCGGTCGTCGACGCCCCGGCGCCGCCGCCACCGGAGACGACGGCGAGCGTTCTGGCTCCTTCACCGGGCGGAGTACCGCCCAGTGCCCGGCCCAGCACTGCCGTGTCCCGGGGGACGACCACGAGACTGGCCCCCAGGGGCGCCGACCACCGGCACAGGTCTGCGGCGTCGGTCTCCTCACCGAGCAGGTGCACCCCGTCGCGCCGAGGCAGGCCGAGCTCGGCGACGGCCGGCGCGGCGTCGACCAGGACCAGGACGGTGCCGGCGGCGGCCCAGCGCGCCGGCAGGAGGGGTGGTTCGAGCAGGATCGGCGCCGTGGCGCCGAGTGCAGTGGTGACCGATTCCACGGCGCGGAGGAGATCGGTCCGGGTGCCGACGAGCACGGTCGTGGATCGCGGGACGGACCGCGACGGCGTGGGCAGGCGCCGGGACCCACCCAGGCCCCCGATCGACGATTCGGTGGGCAGTGCCTCGGAGCGGGCATGACGCGGCAGCACATCCATGGCCCGAGGATGGGTCGCGGGACCGGCCGACAGCCCGACACCACAAGATCTGTGGACAACCCGCACCGTCAGGCCCACCTGTGGAGAATCGGCCGGCAGCCGTGAGTCGAATCACAACGTAACCCTTTCGCGACCACCGGCACCACTGGTATGAATTGAGCAAGGGTCACACCCCGCACAGCAGCCAGGCACCCACGCAGCGATCGACCGTCTTCGAGGGCGTAGCAGCCGGCCTCACGCCGACTGGCACGACACGGCAGTGCGCCTGATCACCTGGTCTGAGGTGTCCTGAGGGACCCGCCCCTGGGCGGGTCCCTCAGCATGTCGGGGCTGCTCTGACCCGCCCCCCGTAGAGTGGGGCCCATGCCTTCCCCTCGCACCAATCACCCGGGTGCGGCCATGGCCTGGCTGCTGCCGGATGCCGGTGCCCAGGTCCTCGACCTGTGCACCGGGACGGGCGCGTTCACCGCTGATCTGGTGCGCTGCGGACACCGTGTCTTCGGTATCACCGCGGACGCCCGCGTCGCCCAGCAGGTCGCCGCACGCGCGACGGGTGCGACAGTCATCCGGGCGAGTGCCGACCGGTTGCCGTTCCGCCCGCGGTGGTTCGACGTGGTGACGATCGCCGGACAGCGGGCCCGCTCGGCGGAGGCCTTCCCCGAAGCCGTGCGGGTGCTGCGGCCCGGCGGCCATCTCGGCGTCCTCCGGACGACACGGGACGACACGGTGCCCTGGGTACGCAGATTGGCCAAGCTCTTGCAGTCGTACGACCCCACGGCGATGACGACCGCGACCTCAGGTCCGTCCCAGGAGGAGGTGCTCTCCGGCGGCTGGTTCATCGCCTCGGAGACGAAGGCCTTCCGCCATTGGGTGCCGATCGACCGCCCCGGCCTGCTGGCCATGGTGGAGGGCCGCCCGCGGATCCGCCAACTGCCCGAGGCCGACCGGCAGGACCTGATCGCGAAGGTCACCGGCCTCTTCGACGACATCGCCCGGGGACACGAGGTGATGCTGCCCTACCGGGTCGAGTGCCGGAAGGCCTGGCCCGATCCCGAGCGCCAGGCGATCGAGCCCTCGATCACGGTCGGCATTCACATGCGTTGGTGACGCCGACGCGCCGCCGCCCTCACGACCTCGGGGCCACCTCGTCGCTCTCGAGCAGGCCGCGGCGCGGCACCGGTGTCGTCTCCTCGGCTGCTGCGGGCCACGGCCGGCGCTCTCCCCGGCCGGACCGGCGTCTGCTGACCACGGCGGGCTCGAGATGCTTGGCCAGCCGCTGCTCCCGGCGTACGTCCCTGCGCTCGCCGACCCCCTCGACCAGTGTGTAGAGCACCGGGACAAGGATCAGGGTGAGAAGGGTGGAGGAGACCAGGCCGCCGATCACCACGATGGCCAGTGGCTTGGAGATGAACACCCCTCCTCCGCTCAGCCCCAAGCCCATCGGGGCCAGCGCGAGGACGGTGGCCAGGGCGGTCATGACGATGGGCCGGAGCCGGTGCCGGGCGCCTTCCTGAACGGCATCGTCGATGGACCGGCCACGGTCGCGGTACTGGTTGATCAGGTCGATCAGCACGATGGCGTTCGTGACCACGATGCCGACCAGCATGAGCGCGCCGATCATCGAGGGGACGCCCAGCGGGGTCTTCGTGAGGACCAGGGCGGCGATCGCGCCGACGCCGGCGAACGGGACGGACACCAGCAGGATCAGCGGCTGGATCAGCGACCTGAACGTCGCCACCATCACGACGTAGACGAGGGCGATGGCGACCAGCAGTGCCAACCCGAGCTGACTGAAGGCCTTCTGCTGGTCGGCGCTGACTCCGCCGACGCTGACGCTGACCCCGCGGGCGCCGGCACCGCGGCGACCTTCGCGGAGACCGCACGGGTGACCGCGCCCAGGTCGGAGCCCGCCGGAGTGACCGACACCGTCGCGCTGCGGCGTCCCTGGCTGCGAGCGATGGAGGTCGCCACGTCCGTCTGCCGGATGTCGGCGATGTCGCCCAGCCGCACCGTCGTCGACTGCGGCTTCGCTGCCTGCGCGGCCTGCGCGGCCTGCGCGGCCTGGGCGGCCGATGTCCTGGGGGCGACGGTGGGGGTCGTGGGGGTCGTGGGGGTCGCCGGCGCCTTCACCACCGTGGCGGGCACCTTGAGGTCGCGCAGCGCGTCGAGCCCGACGGGAGCGTCACCGACGCTGATCATCACGTCCTTGGTCACGCCGTCGGTCTCCACCTGCGCCACCTGTTGCGGGGCCAGCGCCGCCTTGACACTCGAGGAGACCGTACGCTCGTCGACGCCCTTCTCGGCCGCCTTCGTACGATCCAGGTCGACGACGACGGTGGGCCGGTCGGCGGTCAGTGTGTCGGTCACGCCCGCCGAACCCTCGAGGTCGGTGAGCGCCTCGTGGACGGCGGTGGTGGCGCTGCGCAGTCGGTCGGTGTCCGGCGCGGTCACGGTCACGTCGATGGTGCTGGTCCCGTAGCCCGCCTGGGCCGCGACCGCGACCTCACCGACGCCGGTGAGGGGCTTGACCGCGTCGCGGACCTGCTGCTGGACGGCCACCTGGTCGGCGCCCGGGTCGGTGGTGACGGAGAAGATCGCCTTGTCGGCCCCGCCCCCGGTGAACATCGACTCCGCGCCGCCGCCCCCGATCGTCGTCTGCACCGTCGCGACGCCGGCGACACTCCGCAACGCCTCCTCCACACTGCGGGCCTGGCGGTCCTGCTCGGCCAGGGACAGTGCGGGCCGGAACTTCTGCGTCACGGTCAGGGTGTTCTGGCCGGTGTCGCCGAGGAAGTTCGTCTGCAGTCGCGGCACGAGGGCACCCGACAGGCCGAGCAGTACGACGGCGACGACCACGGTCAGCCACGGGTGGCGTACGGCTGCGGTGAGCGAGGGCAGGTAGACCCGCTGCATCGGCGTACGGCGCGGACGCCCGGTCGCGTCGTCGAGGGCGGTGACGTGACTGCGGGACCGCTCCGGCAGGAACCAGTAGGCCAACACCGGCACGATCGTCAGCGCCACCACGAGTGAGGACAGCAGAGCCAGGGAACTGGTGATGGCGAAGGGGCGGAAGAGTTCGCCGACCTGACCGCCGACGAGCGCCAGCGGCAGGAACACCGCCACGGTGGTCAGCGTCGACGCGGTGATCGCCGTGGCGACCTCCCGAACACCGGTGAGCACCGCCTCCTGGCGGCGTTGCCCTTCCCCCAGGTGGCGCTGGATGTTCTCGATCACGACGATCGAGTCGTCCACCACGCGTCCGATCGCCATCGTCAGGGCGCCCAGGGTGAGCATGTTCAGCGAGTAGCCGGCCGTCCCCATGCCGATCAGGGCCATCAGGACCGAGACGGGGATCGACACCGCCGTGACGAGGGTGGGCCGCAGCGAGGCGAGGAAGAGCAGGATGACGACGACGGCCATCAGCAGGCCCAGTCCGCCCTCGACCAGCAGGTTGTGGATCGAGTCCGAGATGAACGGCGCCTGGTCGAAGACGACGGTGGTGTGAGCGCCGTGCCCCAGCGCGGCATCGAGGCCGGCGAGCTTGTCGCGGATCTGACCGGAGATCGCGACACTGTTGCCGTCGGGTGTCTTCGTCACGGACAGTGCGAGGCTCTCGCGGCCGTTGGTCCTGGCCAGAGAGGTGGCCGGCGCTTCGCGCTCGCTCACCCTCGCGACGTCGTCGACGCGAACGGCGGCCCCGGTGGGGCTCGTCATCGTGACGGCGGCGACGTCCGCGGCCGCGGTATAGCGCTCACCGACGGTCACGGTGAGTTCCTGGTCCCCGGACCGCAGGGCCCCGCCCGCGGCGGGTGCACCCGCGGAGCCGATCGCCTGCTGGAGTTGCGCCACCGTGACGCCCTTGTCCGACAGTCTGGCGTCGTCGACCGCAACGAGCACCTGCGGGATGGGCGCCCCGGCCACGCTCACGGTGCGGACGCCGTCGACCTTCTCGATCTCGGGGACGACGAGCGTACGGACCCGCTCGGCCAACTGTCCCGCCGAGGTGTCGTCGGCGACAGCCAGCTGGAGCACCGGGACGTCGTCGATGCTGCCGGTGAGCACCTGGGTCGTGATCCCGTCGGGCAGCACTCCCTCGACGCGGGAGATGGCCGCCTTGGCGTCCTGCTGTACCGACGACATGTTCGAGCCGTAACGCATCTGCAGGGTGACGGTGGACGAACCGGCGGCCGACACCGACGAACTGCTCTCCAGACCCTGGAGTGAGGCGACGGCCTGCTCGATCGGGATCGTCACGCGCTGCTCGACGACCGCCGGTGAGGCGCCGGGATAGGACACGTACACGACGGCCACCGGTACCGAGATCCGCGGGATCAACTCCTGGCGCAGCCGGCCGGTGCTGATCACCCCGAACAACAGCACGAAGACGGTGATCAGGGCGATCAGGGCCCTGTTACGCATGCTCAAGCCGGCAAGTCGGCCCATCTGGTCCCTCCCGAGGTCCCCGCCATTCTCCCAGAACGCGCACCGAGGGCAGCGAGGCACTAGGCTCGGGCGTGGAACGCCCCCGCTTCCCTTCCCCCGTCAGCCGCAGCACCACCCAGGAGACAACCGCCATGGCCGATCAGATCAGTGACCTCCTGAAGAACATCACCGACGACGTCAAGATCATCGTCAAGGGCGAGGTCGATCTCGCCAAGGCCGAGCTGATGCCGAAGGCGAAGAACCTCGGGATCGGTGGCGGCCTGTTCGCCGCTGCCGGCGTGATGGCGATGTTCGCGCTGACCCATCTGATGACCGCGGCCGGCTTCGGCCTGGCGGTCGCCTACTCCGGCGGTACCTTCTCCGCCGGCCCGGCCTGGGGTTTCCTCACCATCGGTGGCGCCTTCCTGATCCTCGCCGGAGTCCTCGCCGGCATCGGCTTCGGTCGCGTCAAGGCGGCCACGCGGCGGGGCATGCTGCCCGCCGAGACCATCGACCAGGCGACGACCACGGTCGACGGTGCGAGGGCCGCCATCACCCGCGGCAAGGCCGAGGCCGAGGCCGACGCGGAGGCCCGCAAGGCGGCGAAGAGCAGCGAGGCCTGGGTGGGCGCCGACCGGATCTGACCCGCCGCAGGGCGATCAGCGGGTGGGGTTGTGATCCCGCCCGAACCGGGGCGGCACCGGGCGTACGCGCTCGTGGTCCCACGGCAGCGCCCACCCGGCGAGGTCGATGATCGCGTCGACCAGATGCGCGGTGAGCCCCCAGATGAACAGGTCGTCGACGATGAACGCGGGGCCGCTGCGGCCTCCGGGATAGTGCACCGTCGCCCGGTTGGCCGGGTCGACCAGCCGGCCCACCTCGACCTGGTGCAGCGCGGCGATCTCTCCGGGGTCGTTCACCTCGACCGGGTGCGGGGTGTGCCACCAGGCCACCACGGTGCTGACGTCGAAGCCGCTCACCGCGACGTGGGCCGCCGGAAGGACGCCGAGCACCCGGAACGAGTCGGGCCGCACCGCGGCCTCCTCGCCGGCCTCGCGCTGCGCCGTCCCGATCGCCCCCTCGTCGCCCTGCGCCCAGGTGCCGCCCGGGAAGGCGATCTGGCCGGCGTGCTTGCGCAGATGCGAGGACTTCTCCACGAACAGCAGCCGCGGCGCCGGCGGGCGGGTGTCGAACAGTGCGAGGACGGCCGCACGCCGTCCGCCTTGGGCCGCGCGGTCGATCAGGATGCGCTGCTGAGTCTCGGGCCGGCCCAACTGCTGACGGAGCGTACGCAGCACCGCCGGGAGCGGCTGCTGGGCCGCCGGCCTCTCGTCGAGTTCGACGTCGCGCTCCCCGAGGTCGCGGGGGTAGCCGGTGAGCGGTCGGGGGTGCTCGGGACTGTCTGTCGCATCGTCGAGGAAATCCGGTCCCTCGACGTCGGGAATCCGCTCCACCATGCCCGCCACTCTACGCAGCGCACCCAGCGTCGACCACTCGCCGGAGCCGACCGGCTACGACGTGCCCAGGTGGTCGCGCAGCAGTCCGCGTAACTGGTCGGCCGACGTGAGCGCTCCGGCGTGGCGGTAGACGATCCGGCCGGAGGCATCGACCAGCACCGTCTGAGGGATGCCGACGACACCCAACTGGGAGGAGAACCGGCGATCGGGGTCCGCCACCTGGGCGTACGACCAGCGTTGGGCCCCCGCGAAGTCGAGAGCTGCCGCCGGATCCGGGTCGGCCACATCCACCCCGATGAACCGCACCGTCGTCGCCGACTCCTTCGACACCTCGGCGAGGAACGGAGCCTCCGTACGGCAGGGTCCGCACCAGGTCGCCCAGAGATTGACGACCATCGGCGTCCCTCGCAGGGCGGCCAGGTCGACCGGCCCCGATCCGTCGAGGCAGGCGGTGGTGACCGCCGGCAGCCCGTCCGCCGCGGCACCGGACCCGCCGGCAGCCCCAGAGGCTGGACACGGGGCGATACCGAGGGCCGCCCGCTTGGCGACCAGGGCCGGATCCGGCGAAGCGGCACCGCTCGTCGACACGGCGGTCGCCGGAGCAGCGGTCGCCGGAGCGCTGCCGAGCGGCTGGACGGGCTGGGTCGTCGCGCACCCGGCCGCCAGCACCATGACGGCCACCGCGACGAGCGCGGGCGCCGTACGCCTCCCGCTCATCCGCGGGGCTCCCGGACCAGGGCCGCCGCCTTCACGGGGTCGGTCTCCCCCTCGCCGTACGCCGGGCAGAGCGCCGCCACCGGGCAGGCCCCGCAGGCGGGCCGGCGGGCATGGCAGCGACGTCGGCCGTGCCAGATCAAGTGGTGGCACAGCATCACCCAGTCGCGCGGCGGGAACAGCGCCCCGACCTCGGCCTCCACCTTGTCCGGGTCGGTCTGGGTGGTCCAGCCGAACCGTCGGGCGAGTCGCCCGAAGTGCGTGTCCACCGTGATCCCCGGCACGCCGAAGGCATTGCCCAGCACGACGTTCGCCGTCTTGCGGCCGACCCCGGGCAGGGTGACCAGCTCCGGCAACGTCCGCGGCACCTCGCCGCCGAAGTCGTCCAGCACCCGGCGCCCCAGCCGCAGCAGTGCCTCGCTCTTGGCCCGATAGAAGCCCAGGGGCCGCAGGACCTCCTCCAGCTCCGTACGATCCGCGCCTGCCAGCGCCTCGGGATCGGGCCAACGGTCGAAGAGCACCGGCGTCGTCGCGTTCACCCGGACATCGGTGGTCTGCGCCGACAGGATGGTCGCCACCAGCAGCTCCCAGGCGGACCCGAAGTCCAGCTCCGCCCGGGCATCCGGGTAGGTCTCGGCAAGGATGCGGTCGATGCGGCGGGCTCGCCGGACCAGTGCCGTCCTCGTCTCCCTCCCGTCGAGGGCATCGCGCGCGCTCACTCCAGCAGGGTAACCGCCGCGCCCTACGGCCGGCGCGGGAAGGCGTTCCCTCGGAACATGTGACCGACCCACCCATCCCCTGCGACACGGCTCACGCTGAACGGCTAGTCTAGGCGCGTAACCACGGCCAGCGCAGGAGGAAAAGTGGATCCGGACGTGCTCAAGCAGGCACCCCTGTTCCGGGGACTGGATCGCGAGGCGACCAACGCCCTGGCCCACACCATGTCGAGCATCCGCCTGAGTCGGGGTGCGGTCCTCTTCCACGAGGGCGACACCGGTAACCAGCTGTACATCGTGGTGTCCGGAAAGATCAAGCTGGGTCGCACCGGCGCGACCGGTCGGGAGAACCTCATGGAGGTGCTCGGGCCGGGACAGATGTTCGGCGAGCTGTCGGTCTTCGACCCGGGACCCCGCTCGACCACCGCGACGGCCGTCACCGCGGCGGAACTGCGCTGCCTCGAGCACGAGGACCTGGTCCAGTGGCTCAAGGAGTACCCGCAGGTCGCCCAGGGCATCATGGCCCAGCTGGCGCGCCGCCTGCGCCACGCCAACGACTCGGTCAGCGACCTGGTCTTCTCCGATGTCCCCGGCCGGGTCGCCAAGGCACTGGTCGATCTCTCCGGCCGGTTCGGCGAGCAGCGGCCCGAGGGCATGCTGGTGCACCACGATCTGACCCAGGAGGAGCTGGCCCAGCTGGTCGGGGCCTCGCGGGAAACGGTGAACAAGGCACTGGCCGACTTCGCCGCCCGCGGCTGGATCCGCCTCGAGCCGCGTTCGGTGACCATCCTCGACATGGACCGGGTGTCCCGGCGAGCCCGCTAGTCTGACGCCATGACCAAGTGGGAGTACGTGACCGTCCCTGTCCTGACGCACGCGACCAAGCAGATCCTCGACAACTGGGGCATCGACGGCTGGGAATTGGTCCAGGTCGTCCCCGGCCCCAACCCGGAGAACCTCGTCGCCTACCTCAAGCGGCCCCTCGAGGCCGGGAAGTGAGTCCGACCTCGCGGCTCGCCGACCTCGGTCTCACCCTGCCGAGCGTGGCGGTCCCGGTGGGGGCGTACGTTCCCGCCCGGCGCCACGGTGACCTGGTCACCACCTCCGGCCAGCTGCCCTTGGTCGAGGGCACCCTGCCGCTGACCGGCAAGGTCGGCGCCGAGGTGAACGCCGAGCAGGCCCGCGAGCTGGCCCGCACCGCCGCCCTGAACGCCTTGGCGGCCGCGGCCGAGGCCGCCGGTGGGCTCGACGCCATCACTGGCGTGTCCCGGGTCTGCGTCTTCGTCGCCAGCGACCCGGCCTTCACCGCCCAGGCGGCCGTGGCCAACGGCGCCAGCGAACTGCTCGGTGACGTCTTCGGCGACGCCGGACGCCACGTCCGTAGCGCCGTCGGCGTGGCCGTCCTCCCGCTCGACTCGCCCGTCGAGGTCGAGCTGACCGTCACCCTCGGCTGAGGGCACCGGCCCACCGATCGGCCCGACCCGGAGCCGGTCACCTCCCCCAGCAGACGATCGCGTCGGCACCGCCGCGCGACGAGGAGTCATCGTGACCGAACCTGTGCGCATCCTCGTGCCCAACCCCGGGGCGATGACCCTGGAAGGAACCAACACCTGGATCCTTCCCGGTGCCGGCGGCACCCCGGCCATCGTCATCGACCCGGGACCCTCAGACTTCGGCCACCTCAACCGCGTCCGGGCCGCCTGCCCGGACGGGATCTCCGAGATCTGGATCACCCACGGGCATGCCGATCACGTCGGCGGCGCGATGCGGCTCGCCGAGTGGACGGGCAGCCCCATCCGGGCGTACGACCCCGCGATCTCGATGACCGACCCGCTGCGCGACGGCGAACGCGGGCAGGTCGGCGGGAACGCGGTCATCTGCGTCACACTCCCGGGGCACACCCGCGACTCCATCGGCTTCATCGTCTTCCTCGACGACGGACCGGTGCTGTTCTGCGGGGACACGATCCTGGGCCGGGGCACGACCCAGATCAGCTGGCCTGACGGCAATCTCGCCCAGTATCTGGCCACGCTGGACAAGATGGAGCGCCTGGTCCAGCTGTTCCGCGTCCGTCGGCTGATGCCCGGACACGGTCCGGTGATCATGGAACCGACCGCCACGATCCGCGCCTACCGCGAGCACCGCCTGCAGCGGCTCGACCAGATCCGGGCGGCCTACCAGAAGGGTCACACCTCGGTCGCCGCGCTCGTCGACGCGGTGTACGGCGACCTGGTGGGCCCCACCCAGAAGGCCGCCGAACTGACCGTCAGGGCACAGCTGGAGTACCTCGAACTGACGTGAGGTGGACCGGTCTCAGACCGCAGCGGCAGCCGCGGTCCTCTTCGCCGCCGGATGGTGCACGGCGCCCGGGACCCGCCCGTCGTGCGCCCGCAGGAGGTCCGCCCACTCGGTGACCTCGGGGTTCTCGCGCAGGATCTTGCGACGCTCGCGCTCGGTGAGCCCGCCCCACATCCCCCAGTTGATCCGGTTGTCCAGGGCTTCCGCCAGGCATTCCACCCGTACCGGGCAGCCCATGCAGATACCCCGTGCCTTGCGCTGGGCTGCTCCCTCTGCGAAGAGCTCGTCGAAACGACCTCCGCAATTCGCGTGTACTGCCCAGTCTTCACCGACAAGTGCGGTCACGATGACCCCGCCTTTCGATCCGTCGTTGGAGCGGTGCGGCTCAAGCTCGCCCGAAGATCCCCCTGATCCCCGGAGTACCCACCACTCGACCGACTGAATCCCCGGTGACGAACGGCGCCTGTTTGCCGTCCGGCCGGATGAGTGGACCAATCACCCAAGTGGTGTTACTCGGGCCATCGTAGCCCCTAGCGGTTCAGCGGTACACCGTGGCTCACCAGGCGTACTATGTCCTCCACGAGAGGCTCGTCACGTCGAGCCGGCTCCCGACCCTCCGACGCATAACCATTGGGTCGTATCCCCCCGTCACGTAGTCTCTGATATGTGTCGGACAATCCTCGCCCCGGAAGCAGCACGCAGGCGCTCCTGACGCTCCTGGTGGTGAGCGTCCTGATGGGTGTGCTCGCGGCCGGCTTCGTCATGCCAGGCGTCGGCGTCGCCTCCGCAACCCTCAAGGCGGCTGCCGCCGGGTTGCAGGACCTGCCCACGAACCTGGAGACACCACCCCAGGCGGAGCGTTCGACGCTGCTGATGTCGGACGGCACGCGACTCGCGACCTTCTACGACGAGAACCGCGTCTACGTCCCGCTCTCCGAGATCGCCCCGGTGATGCAGCACGCGCAGATCGACATCGAGGACAACCGCTTCTACCAGCACGGTGCCGTCGACGTGAAGGGCACGATCCGCGCGTTCCTGCGCAACAGCTCGGGCGGCTCCACCCAGGGCGGCTCGTCGATCACTCAGCAGTACGTGAAGCGGGTCCAGATCGAGACCGCGCTGGCCAACGGCAACGAGCAGGGCGTCCAGCAGGCGCAGGAGAAGTCGTACGGTCGCAAGGTGCAGGAGATGCGCTACGCGATCGCCCTGGAGAAGCGCCTCTCGAAGGACCAGATCCTGGAGCGTTACCTCAACATCGCCTACTACGGCGACGGAGCGTACGGGGTCGAGGCGGCGGCACGACACTTCTTCAACAAGTCGGCGAAGGAGCTGAACCTGGGCGAGGCGGCCATGCTCGCCGGCCTGGTGCAGAGCCCGGACGCCTACAACCCCCGGCTGCATCCCGAAGCCGCGACACAGCGGCGCAACGTGGTGCTGGACCGGATGGCACAGCTCGACCCCACCCTGCAGGACCAGGTGAACAAGGCCAAGGCCACCACCTTCGATCCGTCCAAGGTCAACCCGACGCGCAACGGCTGTGCCTCCAGCACGTACCCGTTCGTCTGCGAGTACGCCGTCCACCAGCTGCTGCAGTCGCCCGCACTGGGCACGACGGTCCAGGATCGCGAGCGGATGCTGAACCGCGGCGGCCTCACCATCAAGCTGACCATCGACCCGCGCGTCCAGGAGTCGGCGCAGCAGGCCGTGTCGGATGTCGTCTCGGACAAGGACCCGGCGCTCGGCACGATGGTGATGGTCAAGCCCGGCACCGGCGAGATCCAGGCGATGGCCCAGAGCCGCCCCTCGGAGGGCAACGGCGACGGTGAGACGTTCTACAACTACAACGCCACCAAGGCGATGGGCGGCGCCGAGGGCTACCAGGCGGGCTCGACCTTCAAGATCTTCACCCTGGCCGCGGCCATGGAGAAGGGCATCCCCACCAGCCAGACCTACCCGGCGGACTCCCCGATGAGCTTCCAGGGCACGACCTTCCAGTCGTGCAACGGACCGTTCGTCCTGCGCGAGCCGTGGACGGTGGCGAACTCGACCCGCTCGGCCCCGTCGATGGATCTCCAGACCGCCACCGACTGGTCGGTGAACACGTTCTACGTGCAGCTGATCCGCGACGCCGGAGTCTGCAACGCCACCAGGATGGCGCAGAAGGTCGGCGTGCAGCTGGCCAGTGGCGGCGACATCGTCAAGGACTTCAACCGCACCCCGTCCTTCGTCCTCGGTGTCGCCGAGGTCGCCCCGGTGTCGATGGCCGAGGCGATGGCGACCTTCGCCTCCGGCGGTATCCACTGCGACTCGATCATCATCGGCTCGATGACGACCGTCGACGGGAAGCCGCTCGCCACCCCCACCGCGAACTGCCAGCGGACCATCGACGCCGATGTCGCCTCCTCGGTGAACAACATTCTCAAGGGCGTGTCCGCGAACGGCACCGGCCGTCCCGCCCATGTGGACGGCTACGACGACCAAGCGGGCAAGACGGGTACGACCGACAGCAACCAGGCTGTGTGGTTCGTGGGGTACACCCCGGAACTGGCCGGCGCCTCGATGATCGCCATCGACAAGACCAACTCGTTCTGGAACTCCCACAACAAGTCGCTGAAGGGTATTCGCCTCCCCGATTCCGGCACCTACCTGACCGGCACCGGCTCCGGCGACGCCGGGCGCATCTTCAAGTCGGCGATGAGCGCGGGGCTGGAGGGCAAGCCCGCGACGCCCTTCGGGCAGACGAAGCCGGAGTTCCAGACCGGCCAGATGGTCTCGCTCCCCCAGGGAGTGGACCAGATGAAACCCGACGATGCCCGCAAGGCCCTCGAGAACGCCGGTTTCACGGTGCAGCAGACGTACCTGTACAACGCGGCACCGTACGGCACCTTCCTCGGCGTCACCCCGAAGAATCAGGCGCCGCAGTCCTCGACGGTGTACCTGAACTTCTCCGCGGGCCCCTCTCCCCAGGGCGGCGACCAGAGCCCCTCCCCCAGCCCGACCGCCACGAAGGGCAACTGAGATGGCGCCTGCCCGAATGGTGGGTCGTACGCTGCTCGGTGGCGCCGCGCTGGGGGCCGCCTGCGTGGCGTACGGGCACTTCGTCGAACTGAACGAGTTCCGGCTGCGCCGCTTCAGCCGCCGGCTCCTCCCCGCGGGCACGGCCCCGCTGCGGATCCTGCACCTGTCAGACATCCACCTGCTGCCGTCGCACGGGGCGAAGCAGTCGTGGATCTCGCTGCTCGCCGGGCTGGAGCCCGACCTGGTGGTGAGTACCGGGGACAGCCTGTCGTCCGACTCCGCGCTCGATCACCTCGAAGCCGCCCTCGGCCGGCTGCTCGACCGGCCCGGCGTCTTCGTCTTCGGATCCAACGACTACTACCGGCCGGTCCTGAAGAACCCCACCGACTATGTCGTCAAGGGCCCCAGTTCGTACGACACCGCTACGCGGGCCGAACTGGACACCGAGGCGCTGCGGGCCCTCTTCACCGATCGTGGCTGGGCCGACCTGAACAACGCGGCGACCACGTTCGACCTGCTCGACCACCGGATCGAGTTCCGCGGCACCGACGACCCGCACATCCGCCGGGACGACTATGCCTCCGTGGCGGGACCCGCCGACCCGCAGGCCGACCTGCACATCGGTGTCGTCCACGCCCCGTACGCCCGGGTCCTCAACGCCATGACGGCCGACGGGATGGACCTGCTGATGGCGGGCCACACCCACGGCGGGCAGGTCTGTGTGCCCTTCTACGGGGCGCTGGCGACCAACTGCGACCTGGACCGCAAACGGGTGAAGGGCCTGACGACCCACTCCACCGAGGGCCGGACGGCGGCGCTGCACGTGTCGGCAGGGCTGGGCACCTCACCGTTCGCTCCGTACCGGTTCGCCTGCCCGCCGGAGGCCACCCTGCTGACGCTGCTGCCGCGGGCGAGGTAGGCGTCCGGAGGCGCCGCTCGATTTTCCTCGTGGGAGCTGGTGCGCTATGGTTCTCTAGTGCTCGCGAGGGCATGACGCGCCGCCCGACAGGGCGGACGGGGTGTGGCGCAGCTTGGTAGCGCGCTTCGTTCGGGACGAAGAGGCCGCAGGTTCAAATCCTGTCACCCCGACCATGTGATGTCTCAGGACATCGGAGAGCCCGAATCCTCTTTGTGGGGATTGGGGCCTTTCTGGTTCTCCGGCAAAGCTCGGACGTCGGACGAACCTGCTGCCAGGACGCCGAGGTTTCCTCTCCGCCCTCAGCGGTCGTGGGGAGCGTTGCGGCGTTCGTCGACAGCGGGCGCACCGGCCGCAGCGCCGGGCTGTCCTTGGGTGTCGCCGTAGAGGTAGAAATAGGCACCGGCGACGAACACTCCTGCGCCGACGGCATTGCCGAGGTACGCGAAGACCAGGTTGAGCGTGGTGTCGGCGAGGGAGAGGTCTCCGGCGCCGACCATCATCGCGGCCGGCAGGAAGAACATGTTCGCGACGACGTGGTCGAAACCGAGCGCCACGAAGGCGGTGATCGGCGGGACGATGGCGAGGATCTTGCCGCCCGTACTGGTGGCGGCCAGGGCGATCCAGACGGCCAGGCACACGAGCCAGTTGCAGCCGATGGCTCGGACGAACTGCTCCCAGTGCGACTCGGTGATCGCCTTGCCGGTGGCGATCGCGGCCAGCCGGGCGAAGTTGATCGAGCCCTTCGCGAACAGCCCGGTCTGGTCGGCCAACAGCCAGGCGACGAACACCGACCCGACCAGGTTGCCGATCGTGACCCACAACCAGTTGAGGGCCAGCTTGGCGAGCGTCACACGGCGGCTCAACACCGCGAGTGGCACCAGCATCATGTTGCCGGTCAGCAGGTCGGCCCCCGCGATCACGACCAGGATGAGACCCAGGCTGAAGGTCACCCCAGTCACCAGCGTGATCAGGCCGCCCCACGACTTGGGATCCAGACCGGCGGACGTGACGGTCGCCAGCAGGCCGCCGAAGGCGATGTAGGCGCCGGCCAGGAAACCGGCGACAAGCGCCTTGGGAGGACTGGCGTTCGCCTTCGTCTCACCGGATGCAACAGCAAGCCGGGTGATCTCTGCCGGGGTGTTGAACGACATGGTCGACTCCCAAGGACATGGCGACAGCGCCTCTGCGTGGTGACAGCAGCGCCTCCCTGCACAGACGTGCGTTCGGCGCTGTGGATCTAGATACCCGCCCGGGTCGCTTTCACTCAGATGTGCGGGGACTCGCCAGGCACCGGCGGCAGGGGTGGCAGCGACGCCGGCGCCGTCGGGGCCATCAAGGCGGCCACGTTCAGCTTGGTACCCGCCATCTGCTTCAGCATGAAGTCGTGGTTGAGGTCGAGGATGGCCCGTGTCTCCGCGGCGATGACGGGGTTGCGGCTCAGGGTGAGCTCGTTGTCCTGTTGCTGCTCACCGGCCAGGGACCAGTTGGTCGATCCCTTGACGGTGTAGATGCCGTCGACGATCACGATCTTGAGGTGGGAGATCGCGTTGTGGACCGAACTGGTGCCGATGGCGATGCTGTTGCCGAAGCCGTCGTTCTGCCACTTGGCGAGGATGGCCTTCTCGTGGACGCCGGCCGCCTGAGTCCGGTCAAGGCTCATCTGGACGAAGACCTTCTCGTCGGACAACTTCTCCTGGATGATCCCGTTCAGGATGTCATCGTCGTAGCCGAACATGTTGACCACGATGGAGTGCTGGGCGGTGCCGAGCACGGCCACGAGCAGCCCATGGATGTCATCGCGCGGCGAGAAGAACGTACGTTCGTCGGCCGGGTACCCCTCGAGGAACCGGCCTTCCTTCTTGTAGATGCCGAGCCCGTCCCAGGAGAAGGGCACTGGCGCACTCGCGGTCATCCGGACCTCCTCGGACGGCGGTCGCGGACCCACGGCCTCACCGGCAATTTCAGGTTATAGCTGAGTGGGGGGCTTGCCGCAAGGCCCAGGGTCCGGCGCACAATCGGTGACCGCGACGCCACAGTTCCGCCGGTCGCCGCGTAGATCCGAGGGAGACGATGCCATGACGCCTGCTACCCCCACGACCTTCGACCTCCCTCACCGTCTCGCCGCCAAGGCCGACCCCGCCCTGATCGCCGTCGACGAGGAGCACTTCGCTCTCATCGCCCGGACCCTCGAGAGGCAGGTGGTCAACCTCTCGGAGCGCCGCGACGCGCTGCGCAAGGCCCCGGGTGGCCGCGGACGGCAGGCGATGGACCGGGACCTGGAGATCCATCGGCTGACGGCGCGGCTGCGGGTGCTGGAGCGCTTCGGCCTCGACATCTGCCTGGGACGGATGGTCGCTGCCGGGGATCCGGACCCGGTGTACGTCGGCCGGCTCGGGCTGTCCGACGCCGACGGCGAGCCCTTGGTGATCGACTGGCGGGCGCCGGCCGCCGAGCCGTTCTTCGCCGCGAGCCACGGCGACCCGATGGGTCTGGTCAGTCGTCGCCGCTACCGCTGGTCCCGGGGCCGGGTCGTCGACTACTGGGACGAGGTCTTCTCCCTGGAGGGATTGGCGGGAAGGGCCGCTCTGGACGACCAGTCCGCCTTCATCGCCAGCCTCGGCGACGCCCGCTCGCCGCGGATGCGGGACGTGCTGGCCACGATCCAGGCAGACCAGGACGCCGTCATCCGTGCCGACTCGCACGGTGCCCTCGTCGTCGACGGCGGTCCGGGAACCGGGAAGACGGTCGTCGCCCTGCACCGCGCGGCCTACCTGCTCTACGCCGACCCCCGGCTCGGCGCTCGACGTGGCGGGGTGTTGTTCGTCGGCCCCCACCAGCCCTATCTGGACTTCGTCGCCGATGTCCTGCCCAACCTCGGGGAGGACGGGGTACGTACGTGCACCCTGCGTGAACTGGTGCCGGAAGGGGCCCACGCGGGCGTCGAGGCCGACCCCCGGGTAGCCCGGCTGAAGGCTTCCGTCGCCATGGTGGACGCGGTGGAGTCGGCCGTACGTTTCTACGAGGAGCCGCCCACCGAGGACCTGACCGTCGAGACCGACTGGTCCGACATCCGGCTGCGGGCCGACGACTGGGCCGAGGCCTTCGAGGCCCCCGATCCCGGCACCCCTCACAACGAGGCGCGCGACGACGTGTGGGAGGCGTTGCTGGAGATCCTCGTCGACAACAGCGAGGACGACGAGGTGCCCGCGCAGGCGCTGCGACGCTCACTGGAACGCAACGACGACCTGCGCACCACCTTCCGGCGGGCGTGGCCGATCCTGTCGGCGACCGACCTCGTCTCCGATCTGTGGTCCGTGCCCGCCTACCTGCGCCATTGCGCGCCCTGGCTGACCGCCGACGATCGACGACTGCTGAGACGACCCGAGGGAGCGCCGTGGACGATGTCGGACCTTCCCCTCCTGGATTCACTGCGGGCACGTCTCGGTGACCCGGAGGCCTCCCAGCGGCGCCGGCAGCACGGCGCCGCCCTGGCAGCCGACCGCGCGTACATGGATCAGGTCGTCGACAACATCCTGGCGGCCGATGACGACCCGGAGAGCGGGCTGAAACTGCTGCGCCGCGACAGCATGCGGGAGTCACTGCTGCACGACGACGTGCCCGACTCGACGGGCGAGCCGCTGGCGGGCCCGTTCGCGCACGTCGTCGTCGACGAAGCCCAGGAGATCACCGACGCGGAATGGCAGATGCTGCTGCGCCGCTGCCCGTCCCGCAGCTTCACCATCGTCGGTGATCGTGCCCAGGCCCGTCACGGCTTCACCGAGTCGTGGCAGGAACGCCTCGGCCGAGTCGGCTTCGACACCGTCCGGCACGCGACGCTGACGATCAACTACCGGACCCCGGAGGAGATCATGGTTGTGGCCGCACCAGTCATCCGCGCGGCACTGCCCGGCGCGAACGTCCCGACCTCCATCCGCCGCACCGGCATCCCCGTCACGTACGGCGCCGTCGCCGAGCGGGACCCGATCATCCGGGCCTGGCTCTCCGAACACGCCGAAGGCGTCGCCTGCGTCGTCGGCGACCCGACCTTCACCGGCACCGAGCGGGTCCGTTCACTGTCGCCGGTGGAGGTCAAGGGTCTGGAGTTCGACCTCGTCGTCCTGGTCGAGCCGGCGGCGTTCGGGGCGGGCATCGAGGGAGCCGTCGACCGCTACGTCGCCATGACCCGCTCCACCCGGGAACTGGTCATCCTCACCTGAGGGCCGCAGGGACGGACAAGGGCCCCCGTCGATCGACGGGAGCCCTTGCCCTCACGGTGTGAGTGTCGACGACTCAGCGCTCGTCCGCCTCCGGGACGGAGTCGGCCCGAACGCTCAGGCGCTGCGTCCACCGGTAGAGGCCGAGCACGATCGCGGTGAAGACGATCACGCCGAGCCAGTTGGCGGCGGTGGCGAAGCTGTCGGGGACGAAACCGAGCGGCGATTCCTCGCCCGTCGCCGCGACGATACCGGCGAACACGACGCCGAACAGGCTCTCCCCGACGATCAGGCCAGTGGCCAGCAGGACGCCGAGCCGCTTGGCCCGTTCGGGCTTCGCCGTCCGGGAGGCCCAGGAATCGTAGAGCCGGCCGATGATGGCGCCGATCGGGATCATCAGGGTGAGGTCGATCGGCAGGTACATGCCCATGCCGACGGCCAGCGGTGGCAGGCGCAGGTGCTGCGTCGTGCGCCCGAGGATCTCGTCGATGACGATGACCACGACGCCGATCCCGGCACCGAGGCCGAGCAGGCCCCAGTCGAGCGAACCGCCGAAGACGCCCTGCGCGAGCGAGGAGATCAGCGAGGCCTGCGGGGCGGCCAAGGCGTCGGGGCCGGCACCGGGCGCGCCGGCGAAGCCGAAGCCGGTCTGCATCAGCTGCAACACGGGCGGGATGATGAGCGACCCGAAGACCACACCGATGATCAGGGCGACCTGCTGCTTCCAGGGGGTGGATCCGACGAGCTGGCCGGTCTTGAGGTCCTGCAGGTTGTCGTTGGAGATGGTCGCCACGCCGAAGACGACGGCGGCGGTGAACAGGGTGTAGGCGACCAGCGCCGGCACCTGGGACGGGTCGGCGCTGCCGTGCACGGCCCGGATCAGCAGCGCGATGGTCAGGATGATCAGGATGCCGACACCGGAGATCGGGCTGTTCGACGAACCGATCAGGCCGGCCATGTAGCCACAGACGGAGGCGACGGCGAGGCCGACGAGCAGCACGTAGATGATGCTGACGGTGACCAGGCCGCCCGCACTGGTGGCCAGCGGGGTCCCCCGGACGAAGAGCCACAGCATGAGGCCGATCGGGATCATCGAGGCCAGGGTGACGCCGCCGACCACGGTGATCGACAGGTCCCGCTCGGTCCGCGGCAGCCCCTCGCCGGAGCGGCGGGTGCGCAGGGTCCCGATCGCCTCGGCGATGCCGCGGAAGATCGGTCCGGAGATCTTCAGCAGCGTCCAGATGGCGGCGACGGCGATGGTGCCGGCGCCGATGAACCGGACATCGTGGGAGAACACGTGGTGGACCGCGGCGGAGAAGCTGCTGGCCGCGGACAGCTGACCAGTGGAGAACACCGGCAGCAGGACGCCGTACGAGACCAGGACGCCGACGATCATCGCGACACCGACGGTCAGCCCGACGAGATGGCCCACCCCGATCAGGGCCAGCGACAGACTCGCACCGAAGATCGAACCGCCGGAGCCGAAACGGAAGGCGGTCGTCAGGCTGTTGGCCAGGGCCTTGAAGGCTGCCAGCAACGAGAACCCGGCAGCGCTCAGGCCCCCGACCGCGATCACCCGCAGGCCGCGCTTGTTCTCCTCCGCGCCCTCACTGGTGTCGCCGACCCGCAGGACCTCGGCTCCCGCGACGCCCTCGGGGTAGGGCAGGTCGGAGCCGGTGACCAGAGCCCGCCGCAGCGGGATCGAGTACATCACGCCGAGGATGCCGCCGAGCGCGCACAGAGCGGCCGTCGTCCAGTACGGGAACCCGCTCCACCATCCGACGATGATCAGGCCGGGCAGGACGAAGATGATCGCCGAGAGGGTGCCCGCTGCTGACGCGATCGTCTGGACGATGTTGTTCTCGCGGACCGAGTGGTTGCGGAAGTAGCGCAGGATCGCCATGGAGATGACCGCCGCGGGGATCGAGGTGGCGAATGTCAGGCCGACCTTGAGGCCGAGGTAGACGTTCGCCGCCGTGAACACCAAGGTGATCAGGCCCCCGATGACGACCCCGCGCAGGGTCAGCTCTCGCACGGACGTCTCCTGCGAGGGGGTGGTGGTTGTGGTGGTGGACAAAACAGACCTGCACTTTCTGAGGACATGACGAATCAGCCGTCCGTGGTGACTGCGCTGTTCGAGGGGACCCCGGACGCACGTCCGGCCATCCCTGTCCACGGATGAGGCGGCCCCGCCTCCGCCGAGCCGGGTGCGCGGCGGTTGGGAACGGCGTCGTTGCCATTCGAAAGACGCAGAAGGTCCTGCGCTTCCGCCCGTTGAGGGGCATGGTTTCCGTCGCCCCGAGAATACGCCGCCTTGGAATCGACGATGAGACCGGTCACCCCATGTAGGTTTCGTCGTCCACCCCGAGGTAGGTCCGCCGCACCCGTTCGTCTGCGATCAGGGCCTCGCCGGTGTCGGTGAAGGCCACCGAGCCCACCTCCATCACGTAGCCACGGTCCGCCAGTGCGAGTGCGGCTCGGGCGTTCTGCTCGACCAGGAGGATGGTGGTCCCGCCCGACTTGAGCTCGGCGATGGTGTCCATGATCGTCCGGGTCATGATCGGGGACAGCCCCATCGAGGGCTCGTCCAGCATCAGCAGGCTGGGCCGACTCATCAGGGCCCGCCCGATCGCCAGCATCTGCTGTTCCCCGCCGGAGAACAGTCCGGCCGCCTGGTGGCGGCGCTCTCCCAGCACCGGGAACAGCCCGTACACCCTCTCGATGTCGGCCCGCACGCCGGCCGCGTCCCGCCGCATGTAGGCGCCGAGCATCAGATTGTCCTCGACGCTCATCCGCTGGAACAGCCGGCGTCCCTCCGGGCTGTGGGCGATGCCGCGTCGTACGACCTTGTGGGCCGGCAGTTGGTCGATCCGTTCACCCCGGAAGGTGATCGTGCCGCTGACCGGCCTGACCAGCCCGGAGATCGTCCGCAGCGTGGTGGTCTTCCCGGCCCCGTTGGTGCCGAGCAGGCAGACGACCTGCCCCTCCTCCACGGTGAACGTGATCCCCTTGACGGCCCGGACACGGCCGTACGCCACCACCAGGTCCTTGATCTCAAGCACGGTCGCCCTCCTCCGGTCCGCCGGCCACCGGGGCCCCGAGGTAGGCCTCGATCACCCGGGGGTCGCCCTGAACGGTGGCCGGGTCGCCCTCGACCAGCACCTCGCCCCGGACCAGGCAGGTCACCCGGTCGCAGAGACTGAAGATGAACCGCATGTCGTGCTCGATGACCAGGATCGCCAGGCCGAGCCAACGGATCCGGGTGATCAGGGCTTCGGCCTCGCGAGTCTCCTGCGGGTTCATCCCGGCGGTCGGCTCGTCGAGGAGCAGCAGCCGTGGGTCGGTCGCGAGTGCCCGGGCGATCTCCAGGCGCCGCTGGTCACCGTACGACAGGTTGCGGGCGAGCGCGTCCACGGCCCCCTCCAGCCCGACGAACTCCAGCCACTGCAGCCCGTGGGCGCGGGTCTCGGCCTCCTCACGCCGGTGCCGGGGCAGGCGGAGGACCGCGTCGAGCGCAGTGGTCCGGGTGCGGCAGTAGCGGCCGACCATGACGTTCTCCAGTGCCGTCATGTTATGGAAGAGCCGGATGTTCTGGAACGTACGGGCGACGCCGGCCATCGCGACACGCCGCGGCTTCGGCGGTAGCAGCGCGCCGGCGAACCGGACCTCGCCCGAGGTCGGCCGATACATCCCCGTCAGGCAGTTGAAGAACGTGGTCTTGCCGGCGCCGTTCGGGCCGATCAGGCCGACGATCTCGCCGGGGTGGACGGCGAGGTCGACCTGGTTCACCGCGGTGAGTCCGCCGAACTGCATGCTCACCCGGCGGGCCTCGAGCAGGGGCTCGGTCATCGGTGCTCCCTCCTCTGGATCCTCGGGCCGGTGACGGCCTGTGCGCCGGCCGGCGACGGGACCATGTCCTCGTCCTCGTCGTGGAATTCGAGTTGGCGGCGCTGGTCCGGCATCAGGCCCTCCGGGCGGATTCGCATCATCACCACGAGCAGGATGCCGAACATCAGCAGCCGGTAGTCCTGGAAGAAGCGCAGCTTCTCCGGCAGCAGCTTCAGGATCGAGGCGCCGACCACGACACCGCCGACGGTCCCCATGCCGCCGAGCACGATGCCGGCGACGAGGAAGGCGGACTCCATGAAGACGTACTGGTCGGGGGTGACGGAGACGTCCTGGTGCGCCTTCACCGCACCGGCGACGCCGGCGAGGAAGGCGCCGCCCGCGAAGGCGAGCAGCTTCAGCCCGAACACGTTGACGCCCATCGCCTCGGCCGCCTTTTCGTCCTCGCGGATGGCGACCCAGCCGCGGCCGATCCGGGAGTGGTTGAGGTTGCCGAAGACCAGGATGATCAGCCCGATGACCAGCAGCATCAGCCAGTAGTAGTTCGAGAAGCGGCCGATCGTCACGCCGAGGATGGCGTGCGGCTGACCGAAGTCGAAGCCGAGGACGTTGAGGTTGGGGATGCCGGGGATGCCGTTGGAGCCGTGGGTGAGGTTCGGGCCGTCCTGGCCGTCGAGGTTGTTCATCGTGATGCGGAAGATCTCTCCGAAGGCGAGGGTCACGATGGCCAGGTAGTCGCCGGAGACACGCAGCGTCGGCGAACCGATGATCAGGCCGAGGGTCGCGGAGATCGCGCCGGAGATGAGCACCACCACAAGGAACGGGGGGTGCCAGTTGATCGTCGCGAACGCGGAGGTGGACAGGGTCGCGGCGGTGAACGCGCCGGCGCCGAGGAAGGCGACGTAGCCGAGGTCGAGCAGACCGGCGAGGCCGACGACGATGTTGAGGCCCATCGCGGTGGCAGCGAAGATCAGCACCTGGGAGGCGATCGACATGTTGGCGTCCGACCCGTGCTGCGTGAACGGGAAGGCGAAGGCCACCACGAACGCGGACAGGACGAGGACCTGCCTGTTGCGGGCCGCGGCGGCGCCCAGCCAGCCGAGGAGGCCGCTCGCGTGGGTGACGTAGACCGCCGCACCGAGGAACACCGCGAAGGCGATGAAGGCTCCCCCGTCGTCCTGGCCCAGCCCGTACGCCGCGGCGAAGAGCACACCGGCCATCGCGGCGACGATGCCGAGGATCTGCAGCCACCGCGGGGAACGCACCCGCTGCAGTGTCGGGGTCGGCCCCGCGGGCAGGACGAGCGTCCCGACAAGGGCCAGGACCGCCCCGGCCAGGGCCAGCCAGCCGCCCGGGTCGACGTTGACCAGGCCGCCGAGTTCGAGGGCGATGGACGCCATGATGACGACCAGGTACGCCGTCGCCCCGATGGCAGCGGCCCGGGCGCCGCCGTTCCCGTTCACCCGCGCGCGAAACGGTGCCAGCAGCAGGACCAGCAGCACGACGCCGCCGATCAGGGAGAAGAACTGCAGCCCCGAGGGGCCGCCGGTGTACGTCATGTCGTCGAGGGCGGCCCGGCCGTACGCCCAGGAGAGGTAGGGGGTGCCGATGAGCAGCACCGCACCGACGACGGCCGTGACGCGGCCGGCGGCGGCCCGCCGGGACCGGCGCTGCCCGGATGGGAGGGTGGCGGGGGGATGCGGCGGGGCTGTCCGGGTGGTCGTGGTCATCATGCGCGGTCCACCACCTTCGCGCCGAGCAGACCCTGCGGCCGGAAGACCAGCACCAGGATCAGGATGGCGAAGGCCCAGACGTCCTTCCAGGCCGAGCCGCCGAACTGGCCCGGGATGAAGGTGGTGGCCATCGATTCCGCCACCCCGAGCACCAGGCCGCCGAC
Source organism: Raineyella fluvialis (assembly GCF_009646095.1). Lineage (NCBI taxonomy): Bacteria > Bacillati > Actinomycetota > Actinomycetes > Propionibacteriales > Propionibacteriaceae > Raineyella > Raineyella fluvialis. The sequence continues at coordinate 718,322 of NZ_CP045725.1, forward strand.
GACGGCGCCGTTGATGTTGCCGATGCCGCCGAGGACCGCGGCGGTGAAGGCCTTCATCCCGGCCATGAAGCCCATCTGGAAGTCGATGGCGTTGTAGCGCAGCCCGTGAGCGACGCCGGCGACGGCCGCGAGCACCGCACCGAGGCCGAAGGCGGTGACGATGACCCGGTCGACATCGATGCCCATCAGCCTGGCCGTGTCGGGGTCCTGGCTGGTCGCCTGCATGGCGCGTCCGATCGCCGTCCGGTTCACGAAGAACCACAGGAAGGCGGTGCACAGCGCGAGGGCGACGAGGGTGAAGATGGCCGAGTTGGGCACCAGCACCTCACCGATCCTGGTCGACGCGCCGGAGATGCCGCGGACGCTCGGGAAGGCGACGTTCTGTCGCGAATCGGGAAATCCTGGCAGTCGTCCGAAGAACAGGCGCACGATCTCCTGCAGCGCGATGGAGATGCCGATCGCCGTGATCAGGGGGGCGAGGCGAGGCGCGCCGCGCAGCGGCCGGTACGCGAGCCGCTCCATCAGCAGGGCGACGGACACCGAGACCGCGACACCCCCGAGGATCATCAGCGGCAGGACCACGCCGAGAGCCTCGCCCGGCGAGAGGTCCGTCGGCCGCCCGATCACCACCCAGGTGGTGTACGCGCCGAACGCCCCGACCATGAAGATCTCACCGTGGGCGAAGTTGATCAGTTGAACGATCCCGTACACGACGGTGTAGCCGACGGCGATGAGCGCGTAGAGGGCGCCCAGGGACAGCCCGTTCACGAGTTGTTGCAGGAAGAGGTCCATCATGTGCCTTCCCGGCGGCCGCGGGTCGCCGTAGGGTGCGCCCGGCCTGCCGGGGATGTGCCCGTGGGCACGCCCCCGGCAGGCGGAGATCAGTGAGTGGTCGGCCGATCCGGCTACTTGACCTCGTCGGTCGTGTTCGCCACCCAGGCGCCGTTCTCGACCTTGTAGACGGTCAGGACGCGGGTCCTGTTGTCGCCGAACTCGTCGAACGAGACGTTTCCGCTGGCGCCCTGGAAGTTGACCTTGCCGAGGGCATCGACCGTGGCGGCGCGAGCCGACGTGGCATCACTCGCGGTGGGCAGCGAGACCTTGAGTGCGTTGATGATGGCGTTGGCGGCGTCGTACGCGTACAGGCCGTAGGTCGAGTAGCCGCTGGAGTAGCCGGCGGCCTTGTAGTCGCTGACGAACTGCTGCGCCGAAGGCAGCGACTCGGCGGGTGCGCCGACCGAGGTCACCAGGTCACCGGCGGTCGCCGAGCCGCCGTTGGTGATGTAGGCCGGGTCGTACATGCCGTCGCCGCCCATCAGCGGGATCTTCAGGCCGGCGTCCTTCATCTGCTTGGTGAGCAGCGAGCTGACCGGGTGCTCGCCGCCGTAGTAGAGCGCCTGCGGGGCGGTGGGCTTGATCTTGGCGATCACGGCCGCGAAGTCCTTGTCGTCCGGGTTGACTGTCTCGGCGGCGACGATGGTGCCGCCGCCGGCGGTGAAGGCCTTGGTGAACTCGGTGACCAGGCCCTGGCCGTACGCCTTCTTGTCATGGACCGTCGCCACCTTCTTGATGCCGGCGTTGAGCAGGTACTGAGCGGCGAACGGGCCCTGGATCGCGTCCGTCGTGCAGGTCCGGAAGTAGCTGGTGTACGTACGCTTCGGGTTGGTCGACGCCTCGGCGCCGCGGGTGAGCGTCGGGTTGGTGTTGGCCGGCGAGACGAGCGGGATCTTCGACGGGTCGAGGATCGGCTGGATCGCCTGACCGACGGACGAGTTCAGCGGGCCGACGACGGCCACGACGTCCTTGTCGCCGGCCAGCTTCGTGGCGGCGTTCTTGCCGACGTCGGGCGACGCCTGGTCGTCCTGGGCGTCGATCTGGATCGTCCATCCGGCCAGCGCGTTGCTGGCGTTCGCCTGCTTGACGGCGAGGTCGACGGAGTTCTGGATGCCGGTGCCCATCGAGGACAGGCCACCCGAGAGCGGAGCGATCACACCGATCTTGACGACTTTCTTGGCGCCCGCGTCACCGGGGGCGGAACTCGCCCGGGTGCCGCAGGCGGTGAGGCTGAGCGAGGCGATCACCAGGCTTGAGATGCCCAGCGCAAGGAAACGACGTCGTTCGGTCACAGTAGATTCCCCTCCCAATCGTGCCGATCCGCAGGCTCTGGGCCTGCAGTTGACCGGAACGCTAGGAGCCGAATCGCTCATTCGTGTTACGTCACAGGGTCGCCCCGGTTTCCGTCCGCGGGCGCAACGAGACTGTTACCCGGGCGGCACCGTACGACCCGCTCCGCCGGCAATTCCTGGCAACCCGATGCTCCATGGGACCCGCGGCAACGCACCTTCGCCGCAGTGCTATCGCACCCGCTGCAACGTCGTGCAACAGCTCTCATGGCGCTCGACCGCGATGGCACTCTCGAATCACCAAGCCCCCCGGTCCCCTGCATGGATCGGGTGGCGCAAGCAGCACTGACACAACGAGGTGAGTCATGCAGAATGCAGTCGGCGCGGCGGAGGTCCCGGGACCGTCCAACCCACCGCGAAGCGCCCCTTCAGCATGAGGGACAAGATCGGCTACATGTTCGGAGACTTCGGCAACGACTTCTCCTTCATCCTGCAGATGATGTTCTTCATGCTCTTCTACACCAACGTGGTGGGCATCAAGCCGGCACACATCGGCACGCTCTTCCTCGTCGTCCGCGTGGTCGACGCCTTCGTGGACGTGGCCGTCGGCCGGTGGGTCGACCTGTCGAAGCCCACCAAGTTCGGCAAGTTCCGCCCGTGGATCCGGCGCTACGCCATCCCGGTCGCTCTGTCCTCCGCCCTGATGTACATGTCCTTCGTCGGGGACTTCCACAGCTACGGACTCCGGCTCGCCTGGATGGTCGTGTCGTACGCGCTGTGGGGCTCGCTGTTCTACTCGCTGATCAACATCCCTTACGGCTCGATGGCCTCGGTCATCTCCAACAAGCCCGAGGACCGCGCGGCGCTCTCCGTCTTCCGCTCCACCGGCGCCACGCTCGCCATCCTGGTGATCCAGGTCGTGCTCCCGCTGGTCGTCTACGACAAGGTCGGCACCAAGGCCGTGCTGAACGGCGACAAGATGACCTGGGCCGCGATCGCCTGCGCCCTGCTGTCGGTCCTCTTCTACTTCCTCTGCTTCTCCAACGTCGAGGAGCGGGTCACGCCCCAGACCAAGGAGGTCGGTGAGCGCGAGAGCTTCGGCACGACGCTCCGCTCCCTGTTCACCAACCGCGGTCTGCTCGGCCTCGTTCTCGCCGCCCTGCTGCTCCTGGTCGCCAACCTGCTGACCAGCGCGATGACCGGCTACCTCTGGCTCGACTACTTCAACTCGAAGAGCCTGCAGTCGGCCGCTGGCTTCGCCGGCCTGGCCCCGACCCTGCTGCTGCTGGGTATCGCACCGTGGCTGTCGAACAAGTTCGGCAAGAAGGAGGTCGGCGTCGTCACGACCCTCCTCTGCGGCGTGATCAACATCGTCACCTTCTTCCTCCACCTGCAGAAGAGCCCGGTCACCTTCATCGTCCTCTTCGCCGTCGCGCAGTTCGCCCTGGCCACGTTCAACTACCTCATCTGGGCCTTCATCACCGACGTGATCGACTACCAGGAGGTCCGCACCGGCGAGCGCAACGACGGCACCGTCTACGCCATCTACTCCTGGTCCCGCAAGGTCGGTCAGGCCCTCGCCGGTGGTATCGGCGGCTGGGCACTGGGCTGGATCGGTTACCAGGTCGTCGCCAAGGGCCAGCCTGCGGTACAGCAGTCGGCCCAGACTCTGGACGGCATCTACTCGCTGTCGACGCTCGTCCCCGGCATCCTCTACCTCGCGGTCGCCGCTGCCCTGTTCTTCGTCTACCCGCTGGGCAAGAAGCTGGTCGCCAAGAACGTGGCCGAGCTGGAGCGCCGCCACGCCGCCGCGGCCGCTGCCCTCTGATCCACCCTGTCGCCACGCGCAACGGGCCGTCCCTGAAGGGGCGGCCCGTCCGTGTGCCGGCGGCGACTCAGCGGTGCCGGAACTCGGGCGGGCGCTTCTCGACGAAAGCCGCCATGCCCTCCTTCTGGTCCTCGGAGGCGAAGGCGGACTCGAAGAGCCGCCGTTCGTACCGCAGCCCCTGCTCCAGCGTCGTCTCGAAGGCGGCCTTGACTGCGTCCTTCGCCAGCAAGGTGGCGACCCGGGATTTCGAGGCGATGGTGGTGGCGACCTCGAGGGCGACGTCGAGCAGCTGGTCGGCGGACACGACACGACTGACCAGCCCGGATCGTTCGGCCTCGGCGGCGTCCATCGTCCGGCCGGTGAGCACCATGTCCATCGCCTTGGCCTTGCCGACGGCATGGGCCAGCCGCTGCGAGCCGCCCATCCCGGGCAGGACGCCGAGGTTGATCTCGGGCTGGCCGAAGATGGCGGTGTCGGCGGCGATGATGGTGTCGCACATCATCGCCAGTTCACAGCCGCCGCCGAGCGCGTAGCCGGCGACAGCCGCGACGACCGGGGTCCGGACCCGGTTCAAGCCCTCCCAGTCACCGAACCAGTCACGCAGGAACATCTCCGTCGCGGAACGCTCGGCCATCTCCTTGATGTCGGCCCCGGCCGCGAACGCACGCTCCGACCCGGTGAGGAGAATGCAGCCGATCCCCTCGTCCGCGTCGAACGTACGCAGGGCGTCGACCACCTCGTGCATCATCCCGATGCTGAGGGCATTGAGTGCCCCGGGGCGGTGCAGGGTGATCACACCCACCCGGCCCCGGGTCTCGACGAGGATGTAGTGCGGATCGGTCACGGCGGGCCCACTTCCTGACGACGTGCGGCAACGGTTCCGATCCTGCCGCATGCCGGGCCGTGACCCCAGCGATCAGTCGATCGCGAATTCGTAGAGGCGCACCTCGCCGTCGCGATCCGGATTGCGGTTGACGTAGACGATCGAGCCGACGTAGTCCTCGAACGCCGCGGCCTTGTCCCGCGGCGCGCCGATCACCAGCTGGAAGCCGAGGCTCTGCAGCGCGTGCAGGGCTCGGCCGGTGTACTCCGAGTCGGCCTTGACGAATCCCTCGTCGAGCACGATCGGTGCGAACCGTGGCGCCTGGTCGGTGCCGTCGCCCAACTGGTAGCGCAGCGCGGCGCCCAGGATGAACGCGATCAGCTCCTGGCCCTCACCACCGGACTTGCCCGAGACGCCGTCGTGGACGATCGGCTCACCGTCCGGCCGGTGCTCGACCGCCCGGAACTCGACGTGCTCGCGGGCGTCGAACACCCGTCGGCGCCACGCCTCCGCGGACGTCGACTGCTCGTCCAGCCGGGCCAGGTCGTGGCGCATCGCCAGGAACATCTGCTCGGTCACGTCCTCCTCGATCTCGGCCGTCCCTACGGCGGTGTAGCGGATGATGGTCGCCCGGAAGTCGTCCAGATCGGCGGTGGCGATCGGCCGGTCCTCGATCTGCAGCCGTGATCCGTCGCGGAACTCGACACTGGACAGGGCCCGGTTGACCGGCAGGAGGCCGTCGCGGATGGAGCGGCGATCCTCCTCGATCTGCACCAGCAGCGTCCGCAGGCTGCGCTGCATGTCCTCGCGGGTCTTGGCGAGCCACTCGGTACGGGCGCGGGGAAGGTCGTCCGACTCCAGGTCGTCCAGGATCGCCTCGACCGCCTCCAGGGACGCGATGGTCTCGTCGATCTCCGCCCGCGGATCGACCCGCAGGTACTCGCGGAAGATGCCGACCAGGGCCGTCTCGGCGAGCTCCACGGCACCGGAGTGCTCGTGCGCCAGGGCACGCAGCCGTTCGGCGCTCATCGCCAGGGTGTCGCGGGCCCGGGCGGCGTCCACCGGCTCCGGGAACCCGAGCCGGCCGAGCGTCGTACGATCCTCGGCGCTCAGCTGGCCGCGGGACAGCACGTCCGACATCTCGTCCTGCAGGTCGACCAGGGCGCCCCACTCCTCGTCCAGCCCCGCGCGCTGCTCGCGAGCCTTGGCGGCGGCGCTCGTGTGGGCGACGTAGCGGTCGCGGGCGGCGGCGCGCTCGGTCTTCAGCGAGTCGAGGGTGCGATGGCCCTGGGTGAACCGGCCGAGCAGCTCGGCGGCATGGGCCTCGGCCGCCCGGGCCGACGCGACGTCGATCGAGGCCCACGTCTGCTCGGAGAGCCAGCGCAGCTCCCCCGCGACGTCGATGCCTTCGCGCCGGCGTCGGTCGAGGTCCTCCAGTTCGGTGTCGTGCCGGGCGATCTGGGCCCGCAGGGTCTCGGCGCGCGTCTCCAGCTCGGCGATCGTGCCGGCGTTGTCGAGACCCAGCCAGGAGGGCAGCTTCCGGTCGTCCTTGATCACCCGGCCCTGCGCGGCGGTGCGCATCCCGGCGAGGGTCACGGCGCCGGTGTAGCCCGCGGCGCGGGGGGCGTCGAGTCCGGCGGCGTCCTCGACGCACAGCACCGAATAGCCGGCGACGAGGTGATCGAGGAGCCATTCGGCGTAGGGGCCGTCCTCGTCCATCCGCAGCTTGTCCGGCACCGAGCCGGGCAGCACCGCAGGTGCCGCGTTGTGCGCGGGCCGCGCGGGCACCAGCACGACGCGGCCCCGCATCCGGTTGTCATTGACGTACGCCGTCACCCGGCGCCAATCCTCCGGCGCGACGATGATGTTCTGCGCGAGCTGGCCGAGCACCCGATCGACGGCGGTGGCCCAGCGGCGCTCCTCCGGCTTCACCTCCAGCAGTTCCCCGACGTACGGCAGCCGGGTCACGTCGATGCCGCAGGCCTCGGCGATGTCGCGGCGGGTGCGGTCGGCCTCGGCCGGCACGTTGGAGCGGCGGCGCTTGAGGGAGGCGATCTCCTCGCTCACCGCGCGCAGGTCGTCGCGGGCCCGGCCGCGGGCGGAGGCGGCATCGTACGAGGCCGACTTCCACTCCGCGTCCTGGTCGGGCAGGCCACGCAGGCGCTGGTGGAGGGCCTGGACCAGGGCGGCGAAGGCCGGCTCGTCCGCCGGTTCCTCGAAGCCCTGCCACTGTGCCCGGTCCACGTACGCCTGCCGGGCCGCCGTACGCTCCGCGAGCTGGGTGGCCGCCTCCTGCCGGCGCCGGACCAGGTCCTCGGAGTCGCCGCCTCCCTTGGCGTAGTAGCGCTGGGTCAGCGCCTCCTCCTCGTCGCGGGCGGCGATCGCCTCGGCGTCGTGCTGCTTGGCGATGGCGCCGAGCTCGGTGGCGCGGGTGCGGTTGTCCTCGATGCGCGACGAGGCCCAGTCGAGCAGGTGTTCGGCGTTCCACAGTTCCAGCGGGCTGGGAGCGTCGTCGCCCTCCGCGTCCCCGAGCAGGCGCCACTCGGTGGCCGAATCGGTCATCGCCGCGCGATAGCGCGCCGCCAGCATCGGGACGTCCTTGAGCACCTCGTAGCGGGTGCGGGCGTCCTCGAAGATGTCATAGAGCTGAGCGGCCTCGCGGTAGGTGACCAGGGCGGTCTCCCAGCGCTCCACGGCCAGTGGCCGGTCGAGCACGAAGTCCTTGAACAGCGCGTTGATCGAGAAGATGCCCTTCGACGCCTGGGCGTTGCGGAGCAGTTCGAGGGCCCGGCGCGACGACTCGTCGCTGCGCCCGATGCCGAGCACCCGGCACATCTCCTTCTCGAACTCGGGCTGCGAGGCCGTCACGAGGTCACGGTTGGGGTTGAGGAGGCGCTTGAGCGAGTTGGAGTCCAGGGGCCAGGTCCGGCTGCCCCGCAGCGGCTGGTCGATCGCCTCGTTGAGCCGCGACAGGTCGAAGTGGCCGCGGACCAGCAGGTAGCGGGTGGTGGAGTTGAGGTCAGCGTTGGCGGCGGCGTCCGCGCCGACCCACACCACCCGGGCGCCGGTGACATGTTCGTCCAGCCTGTTGGTCCAGGTGATCGCTGCCGCGGACGGGAACGGCCGGTCACCCGGCGGGCGCAGGTACTGGGTACGGGTCGTCCGCCCGTCGGCGGTGAGCACGTCGTCGATCTTGCCGCGGGCGTAGGAGTAGACGGTCCGTTCCGACCTCTTGCCGCCGTCATCGCGGGCGGCGCGGTTGAAGGCAGGCGGGTTGGGCATCATCACCGCGGACATGGCGTCGAGGATGGTCGACTTGCCCATGCCCGTGGGGCCGAGGATCGCGGTGCCGTCGCGGCGCACTTGCATGATGTGGTGGCCGCCGTAGCCGCCCCAGTTGACCACCTGGACGGCGCTGATCCGCCACTGGTCAGGGCCGTCGGTGAGCAGTTCGTCGGTCATGCGTCCTCTGCCTCCTCTGCGGCGTCCGTCTGTTCGATGTCCGGGTCCGGGGCCGTCTCCGGGGCCGATCGCTCGCCCCCGGCGAGGACCTGCATCTGGTCACGGATGGCCGCCAGGCGATCGGGGGTCACCAGGGCGACCACGGCCGGGGAGACGACCCAGGTGTCAGGGACGTCGGGGTCGGGACGCAGCAGCCCGAGCCGTTCGACCCCGCGCAGGGCGGTCTCGACGTCGCGCTGGAAGCCCGCCTCGTCGGTGTCGCTGGGATCGCGGAACCGGGCCAGGAAGTCGGTGGCCTCGTTCAGAGTAATCGCCACGGCCGCGTCGGCGGCGTCGGTGAACGCGTGCAACTGGCGCAGGTGGACGAGCAGCAGGGTCGCGTCCTTGCCCAGTGGCTTCTCCCGCCGCAGCACGATCGGCGCGTCCGGGTCGTCGACCTGGCGCTTGAAGGCGACGTCGTGCTCGTGGTCGATGACCAGGTCGAGGAACATGTCGGCCAGCCGGGCGCGGATCCTCGGCTCGTTGTCGATCAGCCCCTCCCACGCCGCCGGGTGTCCGCTGCGGGTGATGTAGCGGGAGGTCAGCAGGGTCGCCAGGGCGCGGCGAGCCTGGTCGGGCAGCACCTCCGGGTCCGCGGGGGCGCCGAAGGCATCCTCCCCGTACGCCTCGGAGCGGGTGCCGAAGGCCTCGGGCTCGGTCGATCCGGATTCAGTCATTGCCACCGTCCTTGAGCGGGAGTGGTCCGTCGAAGTGCACCAGCGGGACGAGGACGTCGCGCGCCCTGCCGCTGGGGGTGATCAGGGTGACCCGTTCGGTCTCCCCCGGGTCGACCCGGCCGTGGGCCAGGCCGAGATCGAGCACGCCGAGGAGCACGACGAGTCGTCGGCAGGCCTCGGGGGTGGCGGCGAAGACCTTGGCGCCGGTGGTGGGGCCGGCGGCGACGAGGTCGTTGACCGTCGATGCGACCGCACGGGTCGAGGTGCCGGCCTGGACCATCATCAGTTCACGGTCCTCGGGCAGCATCCCGGACGGGGCGAGGGCCTCCAGCGGGTGTGCCTTGACCTCCTGGCTCGGCTGCCACAGCGCCGCCTGGGACATGTCGCGTACGTCGAGGGCGCCGACGCCGAGGACGTCCTCGATCATCGCCCGTCCCGATCGGCGGCTGAGCTCGTCTCCCGCCTCGAGGACCTGGTCGACCAGGGTCAGCAGCCGCTGGTGGCGGCCACCGGAGGAGCGGGTGAGGAAGCGGCGCAGCGAGGCGGTCCACCGCGTGTACGCCGCCTCGACCTCGTGCTCCTCCTCCAGCAGGCTGGACATCAACGTCCGCAACGAGGCGCGGTCGTTGTCGCTGAGCGTGGTGGCGGCGAACTCCTGATCGAGGATCAGGTCGATGTCGCTGCGCAATGACTCTGCCTCGCGGGAGACGAGCAGGTCGGAGAAGCCGCGGTAGGCCCGGCCCTCCGGGGTCTGGGCGAGCAGGTCGTGCTCGTGCAGGAACTCCTCCACCGCCGCCCCCTTCGGGGTGCCGGTGCTGGAGACACCTGCCGCGACGGCGTGGTGGCGGCGTTCGATCATCGTGGTGAGCTGGCGGAAGTCGGCGGGGAGCGAGGCGAGCAGTCGCCGGACCTCGTCGAACTGTCGGCGCATCTCCTCCTCGGTCGCCGGGCGTACGTCGCCCGCCAGCAGCGCCTCCCGGCGCTCCTCCAGTTCGGCGATCCGCGCGTCCAGTCGGGCGATGTGGGCGTCGAGATCGGGGCTGGCCATGTCGGCGAGCCGGCGGACCGCGTCGGAGATCGAGCCGAGCCGGCTGTCCGACACGGTGCTCGACTCCCCCGAGGTGTCGCGGACGATCCGCAGAGCGCGCAGCGCGTTGTCGGACAGCTCGTACATCAGCCGGCCGTCCTCGGGGTCACGGCTGCGGACCAGCCAGTGGTCCTGGTCGACCCATTTGCGGCAGTGCTCGGCGGGGTGGGGCTCTCCGGCAGCCCGAAGGCCTGCAGCGCCTCGGCAACCCGGCGATGGAACCACGCGGCGGAGACCGGCCCTTGGGCGGGTTCGAGGTGCTCGGAGAACAACGGCACCACCCACCACGCCGTGTGGGCGGACAGCAGCTTCAGGCTGGGGCTGTCCAGCGCGCCACGGACCCGCGCCGGGTCGAGCGGTTCATCGGTCACGTGCCCTCGGTTCGTACGACTGTTCCTGCGACGGGCCATTCTTTCAGGCCCGGAGGCCGGACCGAAATCGCTCCGCGTCCCGGATGGCGGATCAGGAGTGACCGTCTGGCCGCGCGCCCAGCCTGTGTCGTGCAGCGGCGGCCCGCTGGTGGCTCTACGCTGGGAGACGTCGTCTCTTCGCCCACCGTGAGCTTGAGGTCCTGTGTTCCGTCGCCTGTCCGTCCGGCTGCTGGCCCTGGGATCCGGCATCCTCGCCGCGGGATCGCTCGGCTTCGCGTACGCCACGAACCCGTTCTCGCGATTCACCATCGTGCGCAACACGTACACGGCGCGGTTCACGCCGGACGGGCTGGAGACGGTCGATCGCAACGACGCCCTGGTGCTGCGTCAGCACCGGATCTGGCGGGCGCTGGCCTACTACTCCTGCGGCATCAATGTGTTGCGGACGCGCTACCTCAGCAGTCCCCGCTCCGCCGCCGCGACCGTGGACGGGGTGATCCAGGACATTCACACGCTGCGGTTCGACCCGGATCGGCTGCTGTTGATCTCAGGGGACCAGTTCAGCGCGCTCTTCGTGCGCAATCTCGGGGTCTTCTTCTACCCGATGCTGGACCGGAGCATCCCCGGGGACGAAGCGGACTGGCAGGCCCGCCAACTGGTGTACCTGCAGACCGTCGGCTACGCGCTCGGCGTGTTCGCCCGCCACCCCGAGCTCACCACGACCATCGTGGCGACCGGGCGGCGGGCGGCGACCTGCGTGAACATCTACGCCTACCCTTCCGACACCCTCTACGGGATGCTCTACGCGCTGGCAGCGCTGGCGCGGATCGAGCCGGCCCGTCCGGCGGCGTACGCCCCGGATCACCACCTGCTGGCCACCCGGGAGGCGGCGGCCGATCTGCTCGCCCGCTACGGCGCTTCCCTGGCAGCCCACTACCGGACCTACCGGGAGCGGGTCCTCGATCCGGACACCGGCCTGGTGCGGAAGGACCTGCCACTGTCCGGGGCGAAGGACATCACCCGACGGTCCTCCGCCTTCTACGACAACGTGATCCTGTGGAAGACCATGCAGCTGGCCGGCAAGCTCGGGCTGGCCAGCGTGGACGACGAGGAGCTGGCCGCGTTCAAGCGGCAGATCCTCGCGGCGTTCTGGCTGCCGGAGCAGGGTCACTTCCTGGAGGACCTGTCGAGTGAAGGGGTGCGCGCCTCCTACTACTCCTCGGACTGGTTGATCACCCTGGCGACGGGGTTCCTCGATCCGGCCGATCCGGCCGAACGGGACTACTTCGTCCGATCGGTCGACCACATCCGCGCGACGGGTATCGCCGAGCCGTTCGCGGTGAAGTACCACGCCGACACCCGCGCGCACCGGCAGTACCCGGTGGTCCGGTTGGCCGTCGCGTCGTACGGGGGCGACTCGATCTGGAGCTTCTGGGGCATGGAGTACATCAAGGTCCTCCTCCTGCTGCACCGCGCCACCGGGATCGCCGAGTACCGGGACGAGGCCGACCGCCATCTCGCCTCGTACGCGGCAGCGATGGTCCGCGACGGTGGCTTCCCGGAGGTGTACGACACGGCGGGACGGATGCTCACCACACCGCTCTACCGCAGCATCCGCCAGACCGGATGGGTGATCGGCTTCGAACAGGCCCGGGAGATGGCGCGGGCCGCCCACGCGGGGTGAGGAGGCGCGCTGCGGCGGTCTTCTCACCGCCGCTCGCCGACCCAGACAGGCAGGTGCCCGAGGTTGCGTGAGCGGATTCTGGCGGCACAGGCGTCCCGGACCGCCTCTCGCCTCCCGCGACCCACGGTTTGACGCCAGTCATCCACGGAACCGGCACATCTGCCGCCAGAATCCGCTCACCACCCGGAGCTGCCTCACGTTGCCCTCATGGCTGGACAACGACAACCGGCCGTGACCCTGAGGTCACGGCCGGTCGGCAGAGTAGCGTCAGCGGCCGGTCCCCGCATAGACCACTGCCTCGCCCTCGGCGTCAAGGCCGAATGCGGTGTGGGCGGCCCGGACGGCCTTGTCGACGTCGTCCTGGTCGACGACGACCGAGATGCGGATCTCGGAGGTGGAGATCATGCCGATGTTGACGCCCGCATCGGCGAGCGCCTTGAAGAACTTGGCGGTGACGCCGGGGTGGGACCTCATGCCGACGCCGATGACCGAAACCTTGCCGATCTGGTCGTCGTAGAGCAGCTCCTGGAAACCGACCGCGTCCTGGATGGACTTGAGCGTCTGGATCGCCTTGCGGGCGTCCTTCGTCGGCAGGGTGAAGGAGATCTCCGTACGCGAGGTGTCGACGCGGGAGACGTTCTGGACGATGACATCGATGTTGATGTCGGCCTCACCCAGAGCGGTGAAGATGGCCGCCGCCCGGCCGATCTGGTCCGGGACACCAACCACGGTGACCTTGGCCTCGCCGCGCTCGTGCGCGACACCGGTGATCATCGCCTGTTCCATGCCAGGTCCTTTCTTGATGTCCTTGAGGGGCTTGACCCACGTGCCGGGCTTGTCGGTGAAGGATGAGCGGACATGCACCCGTACGTGCTCGCGGCGCGCATACTCAACGCAACGCAGGTGCAGGATCTTGGCCCCGTTGGCCGCCATCTCGAGCATCTCCTCGTACGAGATCTCGGGGATCCGACGAGCGTTCGGGACGATCCGCGGATCGGCGGTGAAGACGCCGTCGACGTCGGAGTAGATCTCGCAGAACTCGGCGTTGAGTGCCGCGGCCAGGGCCACAGCGGTGGTGTCGGAGGCGCCCCGGCCAAGGGTGGTGACGTCCTTGGTGTCCTGCGAGACGCCCTGGAAGCCGGCGACGATGACGATGTTGCCCTCCTCGAGGGCGGACTCGATGCGGCCGGGCGTGATGTCGATGATCCGGGCATCACCGTGCTTGGCGGTGGTGAGGACGCCGGCCTGAGAACCCGTGTACGACTGGGCCTCGGCCCCGAGGTCCGAGAGCGCCATCGCCAGCAGCGCGGCGGACTGACGCTCGCCGGTGGTGAGGAGCATGTCGAGCTCGCGCGCCTTCGGCATCGGCGAGACCTGCAGGGCCAGGTCCATCAGCTCATCGGTGGTGTCGCCCATGGCCGAAATGACGACGACCACGTCGTTGCCAGCCTGTTTGGCGGCCAGAACACGACGGGCCACGCGCTTGATGGCCTCGGCGTCCTCCACCGACGATCCGCCGTACTTCTGGACGATGCGGGGCATGCGGCCTCCTGTTTCACTCTGAGTCGAGCAACACGATATCGGGCCGGTCACTCAACGGGACAACGATCCGCCATGCGTAGGACGCTCAGTCCGATCCGCTCACCGCGTCGGGGTGGGTCGCGAGGAACTCATCGACCTCCGGGCTGGTGGCGACAACCGTGAGGCCGTCCTCCTTGGCCTGCTGAAGCCCGGCGCGGACCAGCGAAGCGAGCACATCCTCACTCTCGGGGTCGGCATTGGCCGTCCCCTCGGAGGGGCTCCCGGACATCTCGACGATTCCGCACTTCACCTGGTAGTCGAGGTGGCCCACCTCGTCACCGTCGAGGAGCGCCTCCCACCGCGAACGATCCGGGTTGAAGCGGACACGAAGATCGGACATCCGTGCTCCTCTCTGCCCCCTTGGTGCGATCTTCAGCGATCGTACGTCGGCCACCCATGGGCACAGGACGATTCATCGTGCGACCACGACGGAGGCGAGTTCACCGACGGTCACCACGAGCGACGCGGTGTTCGTCAGCGGGAAGGACCCGGACTGACCCATCGCGGTCCAGGAGAGATTCCAGCGGTGGGTCGCGGTGATTGTGTAGGTGCCCGGTCTCTCGTAGACGTGGCCGCAATCCGGGGACGGGGTTCCAGGCGGCTGCGCGCCGGCGACCCAAGGCGTGGAGGTGGTGCAGGTGACCCGAGTGCCGTCCCCCATGTCGTACGTGGCCGCCTGATGCTTGGCCGTCATCGTGAGGGTGACGCCCGCCAGGGACACCGTCTCAGTCGTTGAGCTGGCCCCTCGCGCCACATCCACAGCGGCTGTCCGACTGCCACCATTTTCCACTGGTTCTTCGAGGGATCCGGACCGATCCGCAGCGTCTGCCCCGGCAACCGCAGGGTCGCGGCGGCCTGGCGCGCCAGGACGGCAGGATCAACTGTGGGACCCGATCCGGCCCCGGCGGGAGCATTTCCTCCATTCAGCGGCACGAGGTTGTTCCATAGCCAGGCATTGGGGTCATTGAGCCCGTAGAAGCTGCGCTGGCGATCGAGCAACAGTTGCCGCAGTTCATCGCCGGAAATTGCTGCAGTATCGACCGCCAGTCCCCATCGCTCGCCACTCAATGGCACCCTCAATGGCCCCACATTCGAGGCGGACAAGTCACTCGTGCGCCCTGCAGCCGATCCTGCGGCACCCCCAAGAGACTGGATCGTTCCTTTCGCCGAATTAGCACCCTCAGCCGCAACACGTGCACCGATGGTGTCCGGAAGCGCGCCAGCCGCCCAAGACGGGATGCCGGCCGCCACGACCCCAACGAGCCCCACGACGATGCTCAGGATCATCCTCACGGCTCTCACAATCCGCACACATCCTCCTTGCTGGCATTTCCCTCAGAAACCCGCCAGGCGCCCTCCCCGCGATTGACCTTGATCTCAACACTCGCCATGTTTCCGGCTCCTAAAGTCTGTCCAGATTCAGACAGGAGCTTAATGTGAGAGCCGTTCTCGCATATACGCAGGACAACGGAATCCCGAGTGGCCGAAACTGGCACGATTTGCATTATCTCCAAGCCCGAAGTGCCGTGGTAGCCATGCTTTTCGAGTAGCGCTAGATCTGACGCAACATCGCCCAGATACTGCCCTGACGCATACTTCGTCATTTCTGGTGTAGGTGCGGCAGCGCCTCCCGCCACCACCAGTCGGTTCCGTTCCTTTGTGAACTCCCGATAGGCATGCACGGCCTCGTCGTAGGCTTTGGCCTCCTCGGCCTGAGCGGCGGCCAGCTCCGCGGTGCACGGCGCCCCCGAGGCATCCGGCGTGCAGGAGTACGACGGAGTAGGCACCGGAGCGGCCGCCTGGTTACTCCCGCACCCCGCCATGAGTCCGGTGATTCCGATGATCGTCAACACTGATGTGAACTTGCCCATGCGTTCCCGCAGCATCCCCTCGCCCCTCGGCCGGCTGCCCCCAGCTTTGCCCATAGGTGGTTCACCCCAGCGGCCACGCCGCGACTTATCCACAGGCGCATCGCCGTCGTTCAGTTGTCCCCAGCCTTCGCCGCACGGAGCCCTTACGCCGCGAGAGACGGCCTGCTGGCTGGAGCAGTACCCTGATCGCACGGGACCACCACTGGACCGCCAGGTGGGCGGATGGGGAGGGCAGGATGCCGGCACCGGATTCAGCGGTCCCGTCCCGGAGTACCGCACGGCTCGCATTTTCGGCCGGGATCGTGGGCCTCGTGACGTTCATCGCTCTCGCGCTGATGTACGGCGTGGAGATCCCGCAGCACGTGGAGCAGCGGGTCTTCGGACCGCTCAGCGACTGGATGAGCGGCATCGGAACGCTGCTGGTCGCCGCGGTGATCCTCACGATGCCGTGGCCGACCCGATCCCTGCCAGCGCAACCATCGGCCGTGTGCTGGTCGCGATGGCGTCCGTGGCGGGCGCACTCGGCTCGTTCCTCCTCGTCACGCACGTCATCGGGTTCGTCCCCGGGACCGCGCTCGCCATGGCGGGACTCGTCGCTCAGGCGATCTGGCTCGCTCTCGTCCCGCGGAGAATCGCCCGGGCTGGGCTCATCACCCGCCGGATGGGCAGGGTCGCGACGTGGCTCGGCTGGGCCTTCCTCGGCGGACTCGCGATCGTGTTGGCCGGGTTCGCCGACCCCGTGCCGACGCTGAGGTGGGCGCTCTTCATCGCCGGCGGGGTCGTCGGGCTCCTCGGATGGGTGGGCGCGCCGATCTGGTACCTCCTGCTCGGAGTCACCGGCCTGCGGCCCTGACCCTTTGGCTGTTGGATGCGCCGGTAGAGGGTTGCCGGCCCCGCAGCCGACGCACGACCGCCGCACGAACGGACGGTGGGCATAATGGCGACCATGACGAGCGACCCCGGCTCCGGTGACGCCCAGCGTCCGCTCCCCCGCATCGGCGATGCCGAACGACAGGCGGCGGTGGACGAGTTGTCCGAGCACTACGTCGCTGGCCGGCTCGATGACGCCGAGTTCAACGAACGCATGGACTCGGCGCTCCAGGCCCGTACGATCCCGGATCTGATCCCCCTGTTCGCGGATCTGCCGACCCTCAATCCCCTGGCTCCTTGGTCCCAGCCGACGCAGCCGCCGCCCCTGAGTGCGTACGGTCCCCCCGCGCTCCCGCGTCGCCCCGGCACCGACCTCACGGCCGCGGGCCCCACGGAGCAGGGCTGGATGAGCCTGGTACGCGGGCTGCGGCCCATCATCTGGCCGATCGCCATCGCCCTGATCATCTTCGCCCACGTTCCCGCGCCGCTGGTGATCTTCCTGGCGATCGTCCTCACCGTCGCCTCGTCGCGCATGCTCGGAAGCACCCGGCATCAGGAGCTACCCCCGGGACCCCAGGGGCCCGGCCCCGGTCCGGGCGACCGCCCGTCGGGAGATCCGCCGAACCGCTCCTGAGCCACACTTCCGGACCCGCGCGAAAAGCCGAGGGGCGTACGCAGCCGCTGCCGCGTACGCCCCTCGAACGTCTGCCGGACCGAGCCGGCGCGAGCCTCAGCCCTGCCGAGCCACCGCGAACCGAAGCCCCAGCTCCTCGATCGAGAACCCGTCCTCCGGCACCGATCCCTCGGCCATCTCCACGGCCAGCACCTCGTCGGCGATCAGGGTCGCGTGTTCACGCACGGCCTCGCCCGTGGCCGCGGCGGTCTGCCCGTCCAGCACGCTCCAGACCAGCGAGATCCGGTCGGACACCTCGAAGCCTGAGGTCTTGCGGGCCTCCTGCACCTCGCGGATCACGTCGCGCGCCACACCGGCCTTGACCAGTTCCGGCGTCAGCTCCAGGTCGAGCGCGACCGTCTCGCCCTGTTCGTTGAGCACCGACCAGCCCTCGCGGGGGCGTTCGGTGATCAGGACGTCGTCCGGGCCCACCTCGGTGCCGCCGTCGAAGTCCACCGTCGCCTTGCCGTCCCGCGCGAGCGCGTCGTGCAGGGCGGCCGCGTCGGCGGCGGCGATGGCCGCGGCGACCTTGGGGGTCTGCTTGCCGAAGCGCTTGCCGAGGTTGCGGAAGTTGCCCTTCGCCGAGTAGTCGACCAGGTCACCCGCGGACGCGAACGACGCGATCGCCTCGACGTTGAGCTCGTCGGCGATCTCCTCACGCAGGGAGGCATCCAGCCGGGCGTACGAGTCGCCGGCGATCAGCAGCCGGGACAGCGGCTGGCGGATCTTCACCTTCGCCTCGGCCCGGGCGCCGCGGCCCAGCTCGACCACCCGACGGGTCAGCGCCATCGCCTCGTCCAGGTCCTCGTCGATCACCGAGGCGTCGGCAACCGGCCACTCGGTCAGGTGCACCGACGGTGCGGCGTTGCGGTCCACCGGCACGACGATCTGCTGCCAGACGTGTTCGGTGAGGAACGGCACCATCGGCGCCATCAGGCGGGTCAGCACCTCCATCGTGTCGTGCAGCGTGATCAGTGCCGAGTCGTCGCCGCGCCAGAAACGGCGCCGCGAGCGGCGGACGTACCAGTTCGACAGGTTGTCGACGAACTCCGCCAGCAGCTGACCGGCGCGCTGCGAGTCGAAGTCCTCCAACGCCGCGGTGACGTCGCGCACCAGCACGTTCGTCTCCGAGACCAGCCAGCGGTCCAGCACCGGGCGGGCCGCCACGGGTACGGCCTTGCGGCTGCCGTCGGCGTTCTCCGGGGCCCAGCCGTTCGCGTCGGCGTAGAGGGCGAGGAACGAGGCCGAGTTCCAGTACGTCAGCAGCACCTTGCGGACGATCTCCTGCATGGCGGTGTCGCCCACCCGGCGCGCCGCCCACGGCGACCCGGAGGCGGCCATGAACCAGCGCACGGCGTCGGCACCGTGCCTGTCCATCAGCGGGATCGGCTCGAGGATGTTGCCGAGGTGCTTGGACATCTTCTTGCCGTCCTCGGCCAGGATGTGGCCGAGGCAGAGCACGTTCTTGTACGACGACCGGTCGAACACCGCGGTGCCGACCGCCATCAGGGAGTAGAACCAGCCGCGCGTCTGGTCGGTCGCCTCGCAGATGAAGTCCGCCGGGTAGGCGTGCTTGAAGGCGTCCTGCGATCCGTCGACGTACGGGTAGCCCCACTGCGCGAACGGCATGGACCCGGAGTCGTACCAGGCGTCGATGACCTCCGGCACGCGCCGGTAGGTGCCGGGCACGCCGGGCTTGGTGAAGGTCACCTCGTCGATGAACGGCCGGTGCGGGTCGAGGTCGGCCAGGTCGCGCCCGGCCAGCTCACCGAGTTCGGCCAGCGAGCCGATGCAGACCTGGTCACCGGTCTCGTCGTTGATCCAGATCGGCAGCGGCGTGCCCCAGTAGCGGGTCCGCGACAGCGCCCAGTCGACGTTGTTGTTCAGCCAGTCGCCGTAGCGACCCCACTTGATCGTCTCGGGGTACCAGGTGGTGCCCTCGTTCTCGCGGAGCAGCGCGTCCTTGATCCGCGTCGTACGGATGTACCACGACGGCGTCGCGTAGTACATCAGCGGGGTGTGGCAGCGCCAGCAGTGGGGATAGGGGTGCTCGTGGTCGAGCGTGCCGAACAACAGCCCGCGCCTGCCCAGATCCGCCAGCACCGCCTTGTCGGCGTCCTTGAAGAACAGGCCACCCACCACGTCGAGGTCGGGGTAGAAGTGTCCGTCGGGGCCGATCGGGTTGACCAACTCGATCCCGTGGCGCTTGCTCGACTGGAAGTCGTCCTCGCCGTACGCCATCGCCTGGTGCACCAGGCCGGTGCCCTCACCTGTGGCGACGTAGTCCTCGAGCACCACGAAGAACGCGTGCCCGGGCTGGTCGACGACCTCGAACGGCCGCTGGTAGGTCCAGCCCTCCATCGTCGAGCCGAGGAAGCGGTCCTGGACCGTCCACCCCTCGCCCAGCGCGTTCGCCACGTTGTCCTCGGCCACGATCACGGTCGAGGTGCCGTCGGAGGCGGTGACGTAGGTCAGGTCGGGGCCCACGGCCACGGTGGTGTTGGCCAGCAGGGTCCACGGCGTCGTGGTCCAGATGACCAGATCGGCCGTTCCGGCGTACGGCCCGGAGGTCACCGGGAAGCGGACGAACGCGGTGGTGTCGGTGACCGTCTCGTAGCCCTGGGCGACCTCGTGGTCGGACAGCGTGGTGCCGTCCTTCGGGCAGTACGGGGCGACACGTTCGTCCTGCGAGAGCATCCCGCGCTCGTACACCTCCTTGAGCGACCACCAGACCGACTCGACGTAGGAGGAGTTCATCGTCCAGTAGGCGTTGTCGAGGTCGACCCAGTAGCCCATCCGGTCGGTCAGTTCACGGAACGCGTCGACGTGGCGCCCGACCGACTCGCGGCACTTGGCGTTGAACGCCTCGATGCCGTACGTCTCGATCTCCGGCTTGCCGTTGATGCCGAGTTCCTTCTCGACGGCGAGCTCGACGGGCAGGCCGTGGCAGTCCCAGCCGGCCTTCCGCTCCACGTAGTAGCCCTGCATCGTCCGGAAACGCGGGAAGATGTCCTTGAAGACGCGCGCCTCGATGTGGTGCGTGCCGGGCATGCCGTTCGCGGTCGGCGGGCCCTCGAAGAAGGTCCAGCGCTTCCCGTTGCGGGTCCGCTGCTCCGAGCGGGCGAACACGTCGTGCGCCGCCCAGAAGTCCAGGATGCGGTGCTCCATCGCGGGGAGGTCGATCTGGGCCGGGACCGCGTGGTAGGCGCCCTCGAAGTGCGCCTGCGCGGCGGGATCGCGCGGCTCGACCTGCGCGTCCAGGGAGATCTCCTGCGTCATGTCCGTCCTCGTCCGTACGTTTCCGTCCAGCCACGGCCGGCGCCGGGCTGCAGGAAGGGACGAGGGGACCCGCGGTACCACCCTTCTTGGCGGGACGCCGCAAGGTGCCCACCCACTTCGTTCATGCCGCAGCCGGTTCTAGTGAGCCCTCCGAGGCATCGGACGGCCGTTCTTCCGGCAGCTCCGGGGTGATGGCCCCATCAATGCTGTGCGACGGCTGTCATTGTAGGCGCGGGCTCGTCTCGGCCCAAGTCCCCGGCGGAGGTTCTCCGGCGGAGCCTCCTTTTCCGGGGGTTCCCGGGGGACGGCCTCCACACCTAGCCTGGATTCCGTCAGGGCACCGTCTGGGGGGATGGTTCCGCCCTGCAGCGGATTGCTGGTGGCAGGGCCCGGGGGGACCCCTGTCACCAGCAATCAGTCGACCAGATCCCCGGGCCCGGTGCCGAGCATCCGCTCCAGATCCGCCGGGGAGGCATCCCGCAGGCAGCGCGACAGCTTGTTCGACACGGCCTCCATGTGCTCGCGCGCCACCCGCTCGGTGATGAACAGGCGTTGCGCGATCGACGCCCATCTCTCACCCCGCGCGCGGGCACTCAGCACCTGGCGCTGGCGTTCGGTGAGTTCCGGCAGCCCGCCACGACGATCCAGGAGTTCGGTGAGGCTCAACAGGGACGGCGGCAGCACCGCGCCACCGGCGGCCGCTTCCCGGAAGTCCGCCTCGGCCACGGCGCTCGGAGCGCTCTTGCGCACCAGCCCCTGGGCGCCCGCCTGGAGACACCGCGCGAGCACCAGCGGGCGGCTCTCGTCGGTGTAGAGGCAGATCCGGTAGCCGGCCGCGCTCACCGCCCCGATGGCCGCCGTCCCCTGACGTACGTCGGGGTCGTCGGCCACCAGGTGCAGGTCGAGCACGACAAGATCGGCCGAGGGACGCTGCTCGAGCAGCGGCTCGATCGTGGGCCAGGCGCCGACGACCTCGACGCCCGGGTGGACCAGGCCGAACGCCTCGCGGACGAGCGTGCTGTCGTCGATGACCACGACGCGGGGCCGGGGCGTCACCGATGCTCCCGGGCGTCCGGGACCGCCACCGGTCCCGAGAGGGTGACCGCGCAGCCTTCGCCGGGGGCCGAGTCGATCTCGACGGCGATCCCCCGCTTCGTCAGGGCAGCCAGCACCTGCGTGCGGAGGCCGAAGCCGTACGTCGCGGGGTCGGCGGTGAATCCCACCCCGTCGTCGCGGACGACGACTTCCCAGCGATCGCCCGTCGTGTCGGCGTGCACCCAGACCGTCGAGGCCCTGGCATGGCGCCGTACGTTGTGCAGCAGGGTCTCCACCGCCTGCGCGACGGCCACCGCGTCGGACGCCACCAGGAGGGCGTCGGCCCCGAGGGCCGTCGACAGTTCCAGCGGCAGGTCCGCGAAGCCGTCCACCGCCTCGCCGAGCACGTCCCCCAACCGGACTCTCCCGGAGTCCGCCTCGCCGACGCGCCCGGCTCCTCCCGTGGGAGAGGCGAGGTAGTGGCGCAACCTGTTCGCCTCGGCCAGGGCCTGCCTGCGGACGGCGGGCAACACCTCGTCTGGGGTCGCCTCATCACCGAGCAGGCGCAGGATGCCGCTGGTGTCGTGCACCGTCATCCGGTAGCGGTCGAGCTCCATCTGTCGGGTGGCCAGCAGCGCCTCCTGATGGGCGTCGTGCGTCCGCTGCGCGAGGATCCGCCAGTACTGCGACACCAGCGAGATGGCGAGGGCGAAGACCGGATAGTTGAGGGCGTTCGCCACCACCGACACCTGGCCGTAGGGGCCCCCGGCGGCGATCAGGAGCCAATAGTAGTAACCACCCACTGCCACGGAGAGCAGGAACGTCCGCGGCACGGAGTGCATCCATACCCCGGCCGCGGCGACGCTCAACTGTGCGAAACCGAAGACCGAGACGGTCCAGGAGCCGAGCAGTTCGGACCCGGGCATGATGTGCGTGAACGCGGGCATCGCTGCGAGGGAGAGGACGAGGCTCGCCCATCCCCAGGGCGCGGCCGGGACGGTCCCCCGACGCAGCGTCCCGATGCAGCCGCCGACCACCACGCCACTCAGCGTCATGGTGAGGGCGAGGTACCAGGCCCTTGCCGCGGCCAATGGAAGACCGGCAGGCATGGCGATCAGCGCTTGGGTGACGACGCCGGCGCCGAGCACGACGAAGATGACTCCCAGGGCCAGCTCGGCGTCGTCGCGTGGGTCGTGCCCATCGGTGCCGAGCGTGGCGACGCGCAGCCACCATCTCCCCTTGTCGTCCCCCACGGGACCCATTATTGGCCTGCGTGACCTGGTCCGTCAGGATCGGTCAGGACAACAGCGCCTCGAGGGTCTCGGCGAAGCCGTCCTGGTCACAGCTCGGCACGATCCGATCGGCGACGGCGAGCAGTTCGGGCTCGGCGTTGGCGACCGCCACGCCGACGCCCGCCCACTGGAGCATGTCGAGGTCGTTGAGGCCGTCACCGAACGCGACGACCTGGGTGGCGGGCACGTCGAGCAGCGCGGTCAGCCGTTGCAGGCCGTACGCCTTGCCGATGCCGGCGGCGGAGATCTCGAGGAAGGGCGCGCCGGAGGAGGTCGCCCGCAGGCCCGTCAGCCCCAGCCCCGCGAACGCGGCGAGAAGGTCCCGAGTGCTGAGCACCGGGTGACGGACGACCATCTTGAGGTTCGGGCAGTCGGCGAGGGCCGCGCGATCCACCACCTGCATCGTCCGGGGGTCACGGCTGTGATCCTCCCAGACGCTGAGTTCGGCGTAGCCGGCCTCGACGAGGAAGCCGTCGCCGCCGTCACGGATCGCGCAGAAGCGTACGTCCGGCACGGCCTCGGCCAGCCGCGCGATCAGGTCACGCTGGGCGTCGACCGTCATCGTCGCCTCGAAGAATCGCTGCCCCGTCACGAGGTCGAGGCCGAGGGCGCCGTTGGAGCACACCGCCCAGCCGCCGAAGGCCTCGGCGAGTTGGACGAACTGGGGGGCGACGGCCAGCACCCCGACCCGCTGGCGGGCGGTCACCGGCACGACCAGCACCCCGGCGTCGGCCGCAGCCCTCAGTGCCGCCTCGGTGCGGGGACTCACCGTCCGATCCGTACGCAGCAGCGTGTTGTCGAGATCCGTCGCGACGACCCGCGGCCGGGCCACGACGGCGTCAGGTGAGGGCACGGCGCCCCTCGAACGCCCGGCCGAGGGTGACCTCGTCGGCGTACTCCAGGTCGCCGCCGACCGGCAGTCCGCTGGCCAGGCGCGACACCGTGAGCCCCATCGGCAGCAGCAGCCGGCTCAGGTAGGTCGCCGTCGCCTCACCCTCGATGGTCGGGTTGGTGGCGATGATGACCTCCTGCACCGACCCGTCGGCGAGCCGGCCGACGAGCTCACGGATGTGCAGCTGGTCGGGGCCCACGCCGTTCACCGGGCTGATACAGCCCCGAGCACGTGGTAGCGGCCGCGGAACTCGCGGGTGCGCTCGATCGCCACGACGTCCTTGGCATCCTCGACGACACAGATCAGGGCCCGGTCACGGCGCTGATCGCGGCAGATCGAGCAGGTGTCACCCTCCGAGACGTTGAAGCACGTCGTGCAGAAGTGGATCCGGTCCTTGACCTGCACCAAGGCCTCCACCAGCCGCATCACGTCCTCCTTCTCGGCGGACATCACGTGGAAGGCGATGCGCTGGGCGGACTTCGGCCCGATCCCGGGCAGCTGACCGAGTTCGGTGATCAGGTCCTGGATCGGGCCGTCGTAGATGGCAGCCACTCAGAGACCGAAACCCATCCCGCCGGCGAGCGGGCCCAGCTTCTGCTGCGCGAGGGCGGCGGCCTGGTTGTTGGCGTCGCGCAGGGCAGCCACGATCAGGTCACCGAGGCTCTCGGTGTCCTCGGGGTCGCAGGCCTCGGGCTTGATGCTCACCGAGGTGACCTCACCGGAGCCGGTCATCACCACGGTGACCAGCCCGCCCCCGGCACTGCCCGAGATCGAGGTGACGGCAAGCTCCGCCTGGGCCTGCTGCACCTGGGCCTGCATGGCCTGCGCCTGCTGCATCAGTGCGTTCATGTCGAATCCCTGGGGCATTTCGGGCAATCCCTCGGTCATCGGGGTCCTTTCGCCGTGCGGTCGCGGTGTGCGCTCCAAGACTAGGTGCATCCACCGACGGTCGGCGTCGGCACCGGGTCGGTGGCCGGGCCCGCTGATGCCCTCGCGGATCTTCCACCACCTCGCGGATCTTCAAGGACCCCGCGGATCTCATGACGTCCGCGAGAAGTCAGGAGTGTCCGCGAAGAACCTGAACGTCCGCGAAGCCGCCACGCCGGCCCTCGCCACGTCATTCCATGACCGGAACCCCCGCCTGAGCACCCGCCGGCGTGATGGACTGGGGGAAGCTCGACGTGGAGGTGATCATGCGCGCGTGGCAGGTGCGTTCCCCCGGACCGCTGGAGAGCGGACCGCTGGAACTCGTCGAGAAGGAGACCCCGACCCCCGGCGAGGGCGAGGTGCTGGTCCGGGTCCTGACCTGCGGGGTCTGCCGTACGGACCTCCACGTCACCGAGGGTGATCTGCCGGCCCACCGGCAACGGGTGACGCCCGGGCATGAGATCGTCGGCCAGGTCGTCGGTGCCGGACCGGGCACGACCCGCTTCACCACCGGTGAACGGGTCGGGATCCCCTGGCTGCGGCGGACCTGCGGCGTCTGCCGCCACTGCCGCACCGGCCGGGAGAACCTGTGCCGCCGCTCCCTCTACACCGGCTGGGACGCCGACGGCGGCTACGCCGAGTACACCACGGTGCCGGAGGGCTTCGCCTACCGACTGCCCGCCCGCTTCGACGACGCCACCGCCGCGCCGCTGCTGTGCGCCGGGATCATCGGTTACCGTGCGCTGCGCCGGGCGAACGTGCCCCCGGGTGGCCGGCTCGGTCTCTACGGCTTCGGTGGCAGTGCGCACCTGACCGCCCAGGTCGCGCTGGCCCAGGGCCTCGAGGTGCACGTACTGACCCGGGGCGAGCAGGCCCGACGGTTCGCCCTCGGCCTCGGCTGCGCCTCGGCCGGCGATGCCCGGGACATGCCGCCGGTCGCGCTCGACTCCGCGATCATCTTCGCGCCGGCCGGTGACATCGTGCCGTACGCCCTCGCGGCGATCGGCCCCGGTGGGACGGTGGCCTGCGCCGGCATCCACTTGTCCGAGATCCCCGCCCTCGACTACCAGGCGGCCCTGTTCCACGAGAAGACACTGACCAGCGTCGAGTCCAACACGCGGCGCGACGGCGAGGAGTTCCTCCTCCTGGCCGATCGGCTGGGCCTGCACCCCACCACCCACGAATATCCCTTCGAGGAGGCCGACCGGGCGCTGCAGTATCTGGCGCGCGGTGACATCGAGGGTGCCGGGGTGCTGCGGATCGCCGAAGCGGTCTGAGCGACGCGTGCCTGGCGGCGGCGCCGGCACGTGAGCCCTTCCCAACCGTCCGCCCGGCGCCTAGCGTGACGAAGCATGCGACCGTTCCCCACGCTGCGCGTCCCGATCATCGCCGCCCCCATGGCCGGCGGCCCCTCCACCCCCGCCCTGGTGAACGCCGTCGGCGCGGCCGGTGGGCTCGGCTTCCTCGCGGGTGGCTACCGCTCGGCGGAGGATCTGGCGGCCCAGATCGCGGCGGTCCGGGCGGCCGGCACCGCCGACTTCGGGGTCAATCTCTTCGTCCCCGACACCACACCGATCGACACCGAGGCCGTCTCCGCCTACCGTCAGGCGCTGCTCCCGCTGGCGGCCCAACTGGGCGTCGACGACCTCCCCGAGGCGCACCCCGACGACGATGGTTGGCGGGCCAAGATCGAGCTGTTGGTGGCCTCCCCCGTGCCGGTCGTCTCGTTCACCTTCGGCCTGCCTGATCGGACGACCGTCGAGCGGCTGCACGGGGCCGGCAGCGTCCTGATCGGCGGCGTGACCTCGGTGCCGGACGCCCTGGCGGCCAGGGAGCGCGGGCTGGATGCCCTCGTCGTCCAGGGGCCGGAGGCGGGCGGGCACCAGTTCACCTTTCATACGGCCGACCCGGCCCCGACCACGCCGCTGGAGGAATTGTTCGCCGCGGTCCGTGACGCGGTGCCGGGGCCGCTGATCGCCTCGGGCGGTCTGGCGGATGCCCCCGCCGTCCGCCGGATGATCGATGCCGGCGCGGTGGCGGTGCAGCTGGGCACCGCTTTCCTGCTGACCCCGGAGGCCGGCACCAACGCCACCCACCGCGCGGCCCTGACCGATCCCGGCTTCACCCGGACGATCCTGACGCGGGCCTTCTCCGGGCGGTGGGCCCGCGGCCTGGCCAATGCCTACGTCGAGGCGTACGACGCCCTCGCCCCAGCGGCCTACCCGGCCGTCAACCAGATCGCCGGGCCGATCCGGCGGATGGCTGCGGCCTCGGGCGACCCGCAGCACACGCATCTCTGGGCGGGGACGGCCTGGCGCAAGGTGATCGAGGCACCGGCCGCCGAGGTGCTGGCGGAGCTGTGGCCGGGCGGCACGAGTGACTGATCCCGGGACCGGGCGACCTCGCTCAGTGTGACCGGTCGGCGGCCGCCTCGGCCCGGAGCCGCGCCAGCTCGGCGCTGAGCTCAGGATCCTCCCGGACCAGCCACACCAAGCCACAGTCCTCCGGACCACTCGCCCCCGGATAACACAGGCTGCAGGTGTCGCCGGGGCGCACCGGGCACTTCGGGTCCGGCCGGTGAGCCATCGTCACCTCCTGTTGAGGAATCAACTACGACGGTCATCGTACGCCGCCCGGGAACCGCTCAGCCGGCGAGGCCGGAGTCCTGCTGTTCCTCGAGCAGCAACTCCGCGCCCAACACGTTGGTGAGCAGATCCGCGGCGCTCTCGTACCCTTCACCGACCGTCACGTCCTCATCGGTGTACGCGGCGGCCTCCTCCTCGGGCGTGAGTTCCTTGGGCGGCGGCGGGACCGCGGCCACCTGCGAGTACCGACTCGGCCGCTGCGCCGGCTCGTCCTTGGCGGGGGGCGGCGCCGTGGGCGTCGGCTCTACGGGCGCGGAAGGCCGCTCCACGGCGGCCGGAGCGGCGAACTGCGAGGCGTACAGGTCGTCCTCCGGCGGCGGCTCGTCCCAGGGGTCGTCCGGCGGTTCCGTGGGCGGGGGAGCCGAGGTCGGGCCGGCGGACGGGCGGCCACGACGGGTCCCCCGCGGTCGCTGAGGATCGGCGGACGCAGGCACAGGAGCGGTCGCCGGGGCAGGAGCGGCGGAGGGGGCCGGCACGGGCGCAGGCCGCTGGCGGCCCTCGGGCCGTTCGGGTCGGCCGCTACTGCGGCCACCGCGCGCCTGACGACCGGCATCCGGGTCGATGATCGTCTCCACCCGCAGTGCTGTCCCGAACACCTGGGTGACCGCTTCCGTGAACACTTCGCGCTCACGGGGCCGCTCGAAGGTCGTCCGCGCGCCAGGGGAGTTGAGGGCCACCGTGAGGACGCCGCCGACGAGTGAGACGACCGCGGCATTGCCCTCGAGCACGACCTTGGTGAAGTGACGGCGACGGCCCACCTCCTCCAGCAGGTCCGACCACCGCGCCTGGGCGTCCTGGGTGGTCAGGCCGTGCACGCCTGCCGCGTCGGCTGCCGGGGCCGGCACCGATGTGACCGCCGACTCCCTCGGCACACTGACGGGCCGATCGGGGCGAGCCGGTCGCTCAGGCCGCACGGGGCGACCGGTGGAGGCGGGTGCCGGGGTCGCCGGGGCCGCCGGGGTCGCGGGGGTCGCGGCGGCGGCAGGCTCCGGCTCGCGATGACGGGGGCGCGGCCGTTGGCCGACGGACGGCGACGGTGCTGATGCCGGCGCCGCGGGGGCGGGAGCGGGGGCCGAGGCGGCGGGAGGCCCCGCAACCTCGGTCACCGGGGCCACCGGCCCACCGGTATCGAGACCTCCCAGATTGAGCCGGCGCTCGATCCGGTCGAGCCGGGCGTTGATCCCGCGTTCGGCCACGTCGGCACCGGGCAGCAGCACGCGGGCACACATCAGTTCCAGGTGCAGGCGAGGTGCGGTCGTACCCCGCATCTGGGTCAATCCCTCGGCGATCACGTCGGCCGCCCGGGTCAGCTCCCCCAGGCCCATGGCCTTCGCCTGAGTGACGTACGTGGCCGCCTGTTCGGGAGAGACATCGACGAGTCCGGTGGACAAGGCATCCGGCACGGCCCCGACGATGACCAGGTCACGGAGGTGACCCAGCAGGTCCTCGGCGAACCGACGCGGGTCCTGCCCGGCCTCGATCACCTTGTCGATCACGGAGAAGACTCCGGAGCCCTCTCCGGTGGCGAAGGCGCCGACCATCTCGTCGAGGAGCTTGTCGGGGGTGTATCCCAGCAGACCGGTCGCGTGGTCGTACGTCACGCCCCGATCCGAGGCGCCCCCGAGCAGCTGGTCGAGGACCGACAGCGAGTCTCGCACCGAGCCGCCACCGGCCCGGACGACCAGCGGCAGCACACCCGGCTCGACGGTGATGCCCTCCTGCTCGCAGATCTCCGCCAGGTAGTGGGTGAGGACCTTGGGCGGCACCAGGCGGAACGGGTAGTGGTGCGTACGCGACCGGATGGTGCCGATCACCTTGTCCGGCTCGGTCGTCGCGAAGATGAACTTGACGTGGGGCGGCGGCTCCTCGACGAGCTTCAGCAGGGCGTTGAAGCCCTGCGTCGTCACCATGTGCGCCTCGTCGATGATGTAGACCTTGTAGCGGCTCTGCACCGGGGCGAAGAACGCGCGCTCGCGCAGATCGCGGGCATCGTCCACGCCGCCGTGCGAGGCGGCGTCGATCTCGATGACATCGATCGACCCCGGACCGCCGGTGGCGAGGTCCAGGCAGGAGCGGCAGTGACCGCACGGCTCGGCCGCCGGCCCGTTCTCGCAGTTCAGGGCGCGGGCGAGGATGCGGGCCGACGTCGTCTTGCCACAACCGCGGGGCCCCGAGAACAGATAGGCGTGGTTGACCCTGTTGTTGGCGAGGGCGCGCTGGAGCGGCTGGGTGACGTGCTCCTGGCCGACGACCTGCGCGAACGTGTCGGGGCGGTAGCGGCGATAGAGCGCGAGGGCCTCGGTCGGCTCCGAGGTCACCGATGCATCGTCAGCGGGCGCATCGTCAGCCGGCGGATCGAACAGTCCCTCCCCCGCCTGGGGGCGACATCCAGCTCGACGTCCTCGTCACCGTACGATCCGGCGTCGTCGAGGTCGTCGTCAGCCTCCCAGGGCTCGATCTCGTCGTCTTCGTCCACGCCCACACCCTATGCGGTGCCACTGACACTGTTCGCCGGACCATCGCAGCTGACCGGGCCGGGTGGTGCGGGAAACAAAAAAGGGGCCCCCCGCGTACCCGACAGAGCTCACTTACCCTTGCTGCCTTCCGACCCTGGGGGAGTTGGGCGAGGTAACGCCACACGGGGGACCTTCCGCCAAGTGTAGGGGAAGGTCGCCTACGACCCAACTCGACCGGTCCGGGGGCTTCCACCGTAACGCGCGGGCAATCTCCCCTCGCCAGACTGGTTCCGGCGCGCCTGTCCCGCGGTACGGGGGCGGGACAGGCGCCTCCGTGAGGCCGAATTGGTGAACGAGCCAGGTTCCTGTAGAGTCCTCCGACGGAGGATTCGCCTAGAGGCCTATGGCGCTCGCTTGGAAAGCGGGTTGGGTTCACGCCCTCACGAGTTCGAATCTCGTATCCTCCGCCACAGCGGGCCCGCATCGACGAGATGCGGGCCCGCTCTTTTCGTTACGCGAACGACCAGCCGAGGCGCCGGTGATGGACTCTAATTGCTGCCATGGACGCGGTCGTGCCACCGCGCAATCGGTGGGCTTTCGCTGTGGGGACCGTGGGAAGAGACATGGTCTACTCGATGATGGCCGTGTTCCTCATCGTCTTCCTGACCGAGGTCCTCAACCTCGATGACACGATCATGTGGTGGATCAACGGCATCCTGCTGGGGATGCGGCTGATGGACGCTTTCGACGACCCGATCACCGGCTACTTCATCGACAACACCCACACCCGGTGGGGCCAGTACAAGCCGTGGATCGCCGTGGGAGGTGTCCTGACAGGAGTGCTGACCATCCTCCTGTTCACCGACTTCGGCGTACGCGGGGGTGGATATGTCGCCCTCTTCGCGGTCGTGTACCTGCTGTGGGGCCTCGCATTCAGTGTGAACGACCTCGGCTACTGGTCACTGCTGCCGGCCCTCAGTCTCGACCCCCACGAACGCGAACGCATCGGCGCCCTCACCAAGGTCTTCGCCACCGTCGGGCTCTTCGTCACCGTGGTCGGCATCGTTCCCCTCACCGAGGCCCTCGGCGGGGACGCCCGGGCGTGGACGCTGTTCGCCTGCGGCGCGGTGGCGATCATGCTGCTGGGCCTGGTCGTCACCCTCACCGGGGTCCGCGAACCGAAGATCGTCACCGAGCCCGAGCACACTCCCTTGCGTGAGATCGCCGCGATCATGGGGCGCAACGACCAACTGTTGTGGACCGCGGCGTCGATGGTGTTGTTCCTCATCGGCTACAACACGACGACGGGCTTCGGCGTCTACTTCTTCAAGTACGCCTACCGCAACGAAGGGATGTACGCGCCCTTCGCCGCCATCCTCGGCGTCGGTCAACTCCTCGGATTCGTGGCGTTCCCCCTGCTCAGCAAGTGGCTCACCCAACGCCAACTCTTCGCCATCGCCATGGGCCTGGTCACCGCCGGCTATCTCACCTTCTTCTTCTCCCCGATGAACATCATCCCGATCGGCGTCGCCGGCATGCTGGTGTTCATCGGGAACTCCTTCATCGCCGTCCTGATGATCGTCTTCCTCAGCCAGTGCATCGAATACGGCCAATGGAAGATGGGCCGGCGCAATGCGGCCATCACCTTCGCGGTCCAGCCCCTGATCAACAAGGTCGGCGGTGCGGTCGCCACGGCCGTCGTCGGCGTCACCGTCATCCTCACCGGGATCAACGACGCACCCACCCCCCAGGACGTCACCGCCGAAGGCCTCCTCGGCATGCGCGCGATGATGATGGGCTTCCCCTTGGCCCTGATGATCCTCAGCTTCCTGTTCAACCGACTCTTCTTCCGCCTCGACGAGAAGTTCCACGCCCAGATCGTCGCCGAACTGCGTCAACGCGGAGAGCTCCTCGACGAGGCCACCGCCCGCCGACCCGCAGCAACCGAATCTCAATGAGCACCGGGAAGGGACCCACCGATGTCGAACGAAGCACGCGCGGCCGCCGTGGGACGCCGCGCCTCCAGCGGCGACGGCACGTACCCGCGCCCGATGCTCGTACGGTCACAGTTCGTGGCCCTGGACCGGCGCGTCCCCTTCGCGTACGACGACGCTGACGAAGGACTCGACGGCCGGTGGCAGGAGGACGCCGCCCGCTTCGACCGCGAGATCCAACTGCCGTTCCCCCCTGAGTCCGAGGCGTCTGGCATCGGACTGACCGACTACCACCCCTGTGTCTGGTACCGCATCCCCCTCACCGCGGCCGACCTGGCGGCGGCCGGCCATGCCGAGGGCCGCAGGCTGCTGCTGCACTTCGGCGCCGTGGACTACGCGGCGATGGTCTGGGTGGACGCGACGATGGTCGGCACCCACGAAGGAGGCCAGACTCCCTTCACGTTCGACGTCACCGCCGCCCTCGACCCTGCCGAAGAGGAGCATGCCGTGGTCGTCCGCGCGTTCGAGGACCCGCTCGACGGCCGCATGCCCCGCGGCAAACAGGACTGGCTGCCGCAGCCCCACCTCATCTGGTACCACCGCACCACCGGCATCTGGCGCACCGCGTGGCTCGAGTCGGTCCCACCGCTGCATGTGGAACGACTCGCCTGGCGATGCGACGTCACCACCAGCCGGGTCGCTCTCACGGTCGAACTGAACCGTCGTCCCGATCCTGCGGTCGAGCTCGACGTCGTGATCGCCCTGGCGGGTCGGGTCCTGGCGAGCGCCGTGGTCCCCGTGGAAGACCGGGTCGCCACCGTCACCCTCGACCTCCTCGCCGCCAACTCCGGGGTCCACCACGAGGAGCTGCTGTGGAGCCCGGAGCGCCCCGTGCTGCTGGACGCCGGCGTGGCCGTCGGCGAGGACGTGGTCTCCAGCTACCTGGGGATCCGCGAGGTCACCGTCGGTCCCGACACCCTGCGTCTCAACGGCCGGCGCTTCATCCTTCGGTCGGTGCTGGAACAGGGCTACTGGCCGGCCTCCCACCTGACCCCGCCCAGCGTCGAAGCCCTCCGGGACGAGGTGCAGCTGATCCTGAGCCTCGGGTTCAACTCGGCCCGGATCCACCAGAAGGTCGAGGACCCGCGCTTCCACTTCTGGGCGGATCGGCTCGGTCTCACCCTCTGGGGCGAGACAGGTACGGCGTACGTCTTCGACTCCCTCGCCGTCGGGCGCCTCACCCGCGAGTGGATCGACGTGGTGCGCGGCTACGAGTCGCACCCCTCGATCATCGCCTGGGTCCCGTTCAACGAGTCCTGGGGAGTGTTCCAGATCGAGCGGGCCCACGACCAGCAGGCCTATGTCCAGGCTCTCGGCGACCTGACGCGTGCCCTTGATCCCACCCGCCCCGTGGTCACCAACGACGGCTGGGAGCACACCGGCTCCGACCTGTTCACCATCCACGACTACGAGCAACGCGCCGACGTCCTGACCTCCCGCTACACCGCCGAGGGCGTGGAGCGCATGCTCGCCACCACCGGCCCCTCCGATCGTCCCCTCGCCGTGGGCGAGTGGGCCGCGCACCTGCGTTCCCGCCCCGTCCTGCTCACCGAGTTCGGCGGCATCATGTACGTCTCCACCCCGCCGGACGAGGCGACCTGGGGGTACGCGGGCGCCACGAGTCCCGAGGACCTCGAAGGCCGCATCCGGGCGATCATGGAGGCGGTGAGGTCCGCGCCCGTCCTCGCCGGCTACTGCTGGACCCAGCTCACCGACACGCTGCAGGAGGCCAACGGGCTGGTGGATGCCGGCCGCGTCCCCAAGCTACCTGTCGAGACCCTCCGCGCGCTGATGGGGGCCTGACCCTCCGGACTCACCGGGGCGGCGGCGGGATGGTGCCGAGGTCAGGGATCGAGTCGGGCCAGATCAACTGCACGGTGCACGGCGCGTGGTCGATGATGAAGCGGGCGTGCCGGCCGAGGCTGTGCGGCCCCAGATGGGCCCGGTCGCCGTCACGGGCGACGATCAGCCAGTCCGCGTCGGCCGCCGCCGCGGTGATGACCCGCTCGGTGGGGCCGGAGACGAGCCTCGTCGCACACGTACGACCGAGCGCTGACGCCGCCTGCTCCAGCAGTGCCCGCCCCTCGTCGGCGGTCAGGTCGGCGACCTCGGGCTCGGGTTCGCGCCGATGGCGACCGATCAGTCCGCCCAGGGCTCCGGTGGGTACGGAATCGGACGGATCGTCCGCCACGATCAGCGTGATGACGTCCGACTCGGGACGTTCACGGGCGGCGTCGACGACGGCGGGCCAGGTGCCCGGAGCGATCCAGAGAAGCACACGCATGTCAGACCCCCATCAGGCGGGCGCTCAGCCAGAGCGCGACGGTGGACAGCACCAGGATCGGAGGAACAGCCAACAGCCCGAGCCTGGTGAACTCGTTGATCTCGGCATCGTGGTCATGATCGTGCAAAATTCGCCGCCACAACAGGGTGGCCAGCGAGCCGACGTAGGTCAGGTTCGGGCCCACGTTCACCCCGATCAGGACGGCGAGCACCGCCGTCGGCCCCACCGGCGCCACCAGGGGCAGCAGGACGAGCACGGCGGGCAGGTTGTTGACGAGGTTGGCGAGGACTGCGGCGATCGCGGTCACCAGCAGCAGGCTGGGCAGGTCGTGACCGGCAGGCAGGACGCTGCGCATGGCGTCGGCCAGTCCGTGGTCGACCACCGCCTTCACCACGACGCCGAGCCCGAGAACGAAGAGCAGGAACCACGCATTGGCCGCTCGGACGAGGTCCAGCAGCTCGGCCCGGCGCCCCTCGGGGCGGGTCAGCAGCCGTTTGAGGCCGAGGACGGCCGCCCCGGCCAGCGCGGCCCAGAACGGCTCGACGTGCAGCGACGAGGACAGCACGAAACCGAGCAGCGTCAACGCCAGCACCGCCGCGGCGAAGACGGGCCACGCCTTCCGTTCCTCCCACGTACGCGCCGTCGCGACCACGGACAGCTCAGCGGCGAAGTAGCGGCGGAACACCAGGTACTCCACCAGGATCGCCACCAGCCACGGGCCCGCCATCAGGCCGGCGAAGCCCACGAAGCCGAGTCCGGCGGCCCCCATCGCCAGCAGGTTGGTCAGGTTCGACACGGGCAGCAGGAGTGAGGCCGAGTTGGCCAGGTGGGTGGTGGCGTAGACGTGAGGTTTCGGCTTGGCTCCGAGCCGGGAAGCCGTCGCGAAGACAACGGGCGTGAGCAGGACGACGGTGGCGTCAAGGCTGAGTACGGCCGTGGTGAGGGAGGCCACCCCGAAGACCAGGACGAGCAGTCGATGCGGCCTCCCCCGGGAGCGCCGGGCGATGAAGTCGCCGGCCGCCGCGAACATGCCCTCGGCCTGGCACAGGTGGGACAGCATCAGGACGCCGGCGAGGAACAGGATCGTGGGCCACATACCGTCCAGCTGCTGCCACGCCTCGCCCCACGGGATCACTCCGGTCAGGCACAGCACCACGGCGGCAGGCACGGCGGCGACAGCCTCCGGGAGCCCCGCGGGCCGCGTCAGCGCGAAGACCAGCACACCGGCCAGCAGCACAGCGGCAAGCGCCTCGGCGGCTCCACTCGGCATGCAGGCACCTTAACCCGGGACCCGCGACGTCACAGCCGTACGCTGAGTCGGTGACCGCAGCGACGCACCCCGGCCTGGCCGGCCGCCCGATCTACCTCGACTACAACGCCACCACGCCGGTCGACCCGGAGGTCGTCGCGGCGATGGTGCCCTCCCTGGAGCGGGAGTTCGGCAATCCGTCCAGCACCCACGCGTACGGCCGTCCCGCCAGGGCGGCCCTCGAGGCCGCCCGCGACCGGGTGGCCGGCCTGCTGCACGCCGGCGCCGGGCGGATCGTCTTCACCGGCAGCGGCTCGGAGGCCGACGCCCTCGCCATCCGCGGGGCGGTCCTGGCGAACCGCCGGCCCGGCCGACGACCCCACGTGATCACCCAGGCGACCGAGCATCCCGCCGTGCTGGCCGCCTGCCGCGATCTCGAGGAGCTCCACGGCGCCGAGATCGCGGTGCTCCCGGTCGGCCCCGACGGCCTGGTCGACCCGCTGGCCGTCGCCGACGCGATCACCGACGACACTCTGCTCGTGACGGTGATGCACGCCAACAACGAGACCGGCACGATCCAGCCGATCGCCGAGATCGCTGCCGCGGCCCACGAGCGGGGCGTGCTGGTGCACTGCGACGCCGCCCAGTCGACCGGCAAGATCATCGTCGACGTGGCGGAGCTCGGGGTCGACCTGCTCACCGTGGTCGGTCACAAGATGTACGCCCCCAAGGGGATCTCGGCGCTCTACGTCCGCGACGGCGTGGCGCTGCGCCCGCTGGTCGGTGGCGGCGGCCAGGAAGGTGGCCTGCGGGCCGGCACCGAGAACGTGCCGTACGCCGTCGGCCTGGGCAGGGCCGCCGAAGTGGCCGCGGCCGCCCTGGAGGCCGGCGAGACCCGGCGCCTGACCGCGCTGCGGGACCGGCTGGAAGCGGGGCTCAAGGCCCGGCTCCCGGGCTGGGTCCACCTCAACGGTCACCGCACCCGGCGGCTGCCCAACACGCTGAACGTACGCATCGACGGGATGCGGGCGCTGACCCTGCTCGACGACGTGGCAGTGCTGGCTGCCTCCGCAGGCTCGGCCTGCCACGCCGGCGAGGACGCTCCGTCGCCGGTGCTCACCGCGATGGGCATCCCTGCCGATGAGGCGATGACCGCCGTACGCCTCTCCCTCGGCCGGTGGTCGACGGAGGCGGAGGTGGACGCCGCGGCGGCCGCTATCGCCGCAGCAGTTCCAGGACGGTCGGTTCGTCGGTGACCAGCACCTTGACGTAGCCGGCACGGATCGCCGCGAGCAGCGCCTCCGCCTTGTCCAGTCCGGCGGCGACGACGATGACATTGGGCAGCGATCGGAGCCGCTCCAGCGCAATACCGATCCGGCGGTCCGAGGTCGCTCCCCGCAGTGGGCGGCCACGGGAGTCGAACCACTCCCCCATCATGTCGCCGACCGCCCCCATGGCGGCGAACCGCGCGACATCGTCGTCGGACACCAGCCCTGAGCGGACCGCCGAAGCGGCCGGCGTGGCACTTCCCACACTGCTCAGGGTGACACCGGCCTGCTCGGCGCAGGACAACGCGTCCCGAACGGCGTCCTCCTTCATGAACATCTGCGCCGCCTCGGGGCTCGAGGCGACCATCGGCGCGGGCACGAGCTTCAGATGCTTCGCCAGCACGCTGCTCGCCGCCAAGGACTCGGTGAACTGCTGGATCCACCCCGATGCCGAGGCGATCGTCACCCCGTCCAGGGATTCCTCGGTCAGCATGCCGAGGACGCGGGCGACGGTGTCACCCCAGCCGACCCCGACCACGACCCCCGGGTGCAGGAAGCGGCGCAGATAGGCGGCCGCGGCGGCGGCGACCCGCTCGTTGCGGCGCGCGAAGGGGACATCGGCGGCGTCGGCCGGCACGACCACGGCATCCTCGAGCCGGAGGGCCGAGCGTGCCTCGGACGCCAGGTGCATGGCGGCCATGTGCCCGGGTTCGATCTCGATCCGTACGATGCCCTGTTCGAGCGCCGCCTCCAGCAGGCGGCCAACCGTCTGCCGGGAGACGAACAGGCGCTTGGCGACCTGGGCCTGGGTGAGTCCGTCCCGGTAGTACAGCCAGGCCGCTCTCACCATCAGGTCCACGTCCCCTGACCCGGACGTCATGGGGCCTCCTATCGACGGGGGGACGGGTGTCAACATCGTGGCCGGGCGGGGCGCACCACCCCACCCCGCCCCCACCACTCAGAAGCTGTACTTGTCGATGTTGTCGGCGGTGAAGATCAACGGCTTGTTGTAGTCGATCTCACCGTCCTTGAGGATCGTGTACTTGCCGGCCTTGCCGGCATCGACGGACTCGCCCTCCTTACCGGCGATCTTCCCCTTGACCAGTTGGTCGGCGACGACGGTGGCGACGTAGCCCAGTTCTGCCGGATCCCACATCATGAAGGCCTTGGAGTGGCCCTTCTTGATGAAGTCACGCACCGAGCTCGGCAGCGCGACGCCGGTGGCGAACACCTGGCCGCCCTTGCCCGCGTCGATGATGGCCTGCTCCGCCGCCGGGGCCGACACGGCGGAGGAACTGATGATCACCTTCAGGTCGGGGTGGGCCTGCATCAGGTTACGGGCGAGTTCCTGGCTCTTCGTCGCGTCGTCACCGGCGAACTGCACGGTGTCCACGTACTTGAAGACCTTGTACTTGGCGTCGTTGTCGATCAACTGCTTCATGAACTTCACGTGCGCCGTGTGGTTCGGCGCGGTGGGTGAGGCGGAGATGAACGCCACCAGACCGCCCTGGGGGGAGTTCAGCAGCGCCGCATCGAGCATGGTCTTCGCCGCGAGTTCGTACGAGAGCTGGTTGACGAAGAGGTCACGGGCATCCACGGCGGCGTCGGCGTCGTACGTGACCACCTTGATGCCCTGCTGACGGGCGTTGCGCAGCGCCGGGGCGACGGCGTCACCGTCGATGGCGCTGACCACCAGGGCATTGGGCTTCTGCGGCACCGCATTGGTCAGCGTCGCGATCTGCGCCGTCGCCTCGGCCTTGTCGGAACCGATGTACTGGAAGTCGATCCCGTAGTCCGCGGCCGCCTGCTCGCCGCCCTTGCGCGCCACCTCGAAGTAGGCGAGGCCGGTGAACTTCGGCGCCATGAAGATCTTGGATTTGGTGACGGCCGCCGAGCTCGACCCACCGCCAGGCGCGTTGCTCGTCGGTGCCGTGGTGGAGCAGGCGGCCAGGCCCATGGTGACTCCGGCCAAGGCCATCCCGAACGTTCGTCGACTGATCGTACCGGACATCGAACTACCTACCTTTCAGTGGGGACTCGCCTGCACTGCGCAGGCTGGGTGGTCCGTCATGATGAAGCTGATCCGCGTGCGTCGAGCCGACGAGCTTGCGCCGCCACGACGTGATGAGTTGCAGCAGGGTGGGCACCGCCACGGCGATGACGAGCAGCGCTCCGATCACCAACGTCTGGCTGGTCCCGGGCACGTTGGCCAACTGCATGCCGGTCTGCAGGGTGCCGAGCAGGGTGAGGGAGAGCCCCACCCCGAGGGCGCGGCCACTGCCGCCCTTGATGGAGACGCCGCCGAGGACGACGGCCGTGAGGACGAACAGGATCGCGCCGTCGGCGTTGTCGCCGCGGGCCGACTGGTACTGGGACACCCAGACGATGCCGGCCACGCCTGCCATGGCGCCGGCCAGGCCGTAGGCGCCGATCTGGGCGCGGACGACGCGGACGGCCGCCATCCTGGTCGCGGCCCGGTTGTTGCCGATGGCGTAGCACTCCCGGCCGAAGCGGGTGGCGCCCATCAGGACGGCGAAGGCCACGGCCGCGACCACCGTGAGCACCACCCAGACCGGCAGGATCCACACCCACATCCGGCCGAGGATGGTGTACTGCTTCGGCAGCCCCGTCACGCCGGCGGCCCCGGCGATGATGTAGGCGATGCCGCGGAACGCCCCGGCGGTGCCGAGGGTCACCGCGAGGGACGGCAACCCGAACCGGGCGACCAGCACCCCGTTCAGCACCCCCATCGCGACCGTGACGGCGAGGATCGCCCCGACGGCGGCCGGCAGCGGCACGCCCCGGACGGCGAGGGTGGCGTACGTGACGGAACTGACCGCCAGGATGGACGGGAGCGACAGGTCGATCTCGCCCTGGACGACGATCGGGAACTGCCCCAGGGCCATGAAGGCGAAGATGACGAAGAAGGCCGCGGAGTTGGCCAGGTTGATCGGGTCGAGGAAGTACGGGGACAACATGCTCGACCAGACGAAGGCAGCACCGATCAGGACGACGAGCAGCAGCTCCCACGAGTAGGACTTCAGGATCGACCTCATGCCGCAGCCCTTTCGACGCTGCGCCGCGACAGGCGTGCCGCGACCTGCTGCTGGACCAACGCGTCGATGGCGACAGCCGTCACGATGGCAGCACCCTGGATCAGCTGCCGGTAGAACTCCTGGACCCCCAGCAGGACCAGACCGTTGTTGATCGTGGCCAGCACGATGCAGCCCATGGCGGCGCCGTAGACCGAGCCCGACCCGCCCCAGATGCTCACCCCGCCGATGACCGCGGCCGCCAGGACCTGGAGCTCGAAGCCGTCACCGACCAGCGAGTTGATGTTGCCGACCTGGGCACCGAGCATCAGCCCCGCCAGCGAGGCGATGGTGCCGGAGGCGATGTAGGCGCCGATGACGATCCGGGTGGACCGCAGGCCGTACGACCTGGCGGCCTTGGGGTTCGAGCCGTACGCGTACACCGTCCGTCCGCCGGGCAGCCAGCGCAACGCCAGCCCGATGAGGATCACCACCACCAGGGCGATCCAGACGTAGGACGACACCCCGAGCAGGCGGCTGCTCGCGACCGCGCGGGTCCAGGGTGGCAACTGGCCGACGGTCACCTCGGTGGCATGGGCGTAGAACGAGACGAAACCCCGGTAGATCGACAGGGTGCCGAGGGTGGCGACGATCGACGGGATCTCCAGGACGGCCACCAGGGTCCCGTTGAGCAGGCCCAGCAGCGCGCCGATCACCAAGGCCATCAGCACCACGTACGGTCCGAGTCCGCGATGGTGCCCGGCGATGTCGAAGACGACGTAGGCGGTCAGCCCCATCACCGACCCCACCGAGAGGTCGAGGTTGCCGGTGAGCACCACGATCGTCTGCCCGCAGACGGCGATCGCCATGATCGCCGCGGTGAAGAGCACGCTCTGCAGGTTCGGCCAGCCGATGAACCGGGGGACCAGGGACGTGAAGGCCACCATCAGGATGAGCTGGAAGCCGATCACGCCGAGGTAGCGGATCCGTAGTGCGGCGGCACCGCCGGTGAACCCCAGTCGCTCGAACAGCCCCGGCGCGGGGGCGTACGTCTCGCTCATGCCGCGTCCCCCTGCTCCGGGATCCGTCCGGTGGCCGCCGCGAGGATGCTCTCCTGGGTCGCCTCCGCGACCGGGACATCGGCGGCGATCCGGCCCTGTCGGATGACCAGGACCCGATCACTCACCGCCAGCACCTCGGGCAGGTCCGAGGACACCATCACGATCGCCATCCTTTCCTTGCGGGCCAGGTTGCGCATGATGTCGTGGACCTGGGCCTTCGTCCCGACGTCGATGCCATGGGTGGGTTCGTCGAGCAGCAGGACGCGGGGCCTGGTCGCCAGCCACCTGGCCAGCGCGACCTTCTGGCGGTTGCCTCCGGACAAGGAGGAGACCAGGTCCTCGAGGCGGCCCTTGATGCTGAGCGCCGACTTCTCCTGCTCGGCGAGTTCGCGCTCCTTGTGCCGGCTCATGAATCCCCACCGGCCGAGCCGGACCAGGCTGGGCAGGGCGATGTTGGCCTCGATCGGCATTGCGGCGATGACGCCCTCCGCGTCCCGGTCCTCCGGCAAGTAGCTGACGCCCTTGGCGGCCATCCGGCGCGGACTGGTGGGGCGTACGGTCACCCCGTCCACCTTCACCTCCCCCTCGAGCCCCGGCGCCAGGCCGAAGATCGCCTGGGCGATCTCCGTACGTCCGGCGCCGACCAGGCCGGCGACTCCGACGATCTCTCCCTCAGCCACGTCGAACGACACGTCCTGGAAGACCCCGGGCCGGGTGAGCCCGCGGACGGACAGCCGCGTCGGCCCCAGCGGCACGTCGTTGGGGACCGCCTGCAGCACGACCGAGCGTCCCACCATCAGGCGGATCATCTCGTCGTCGTCGAGGTCGGCCGCCGGGGCGGTGCGGACGTGCTGCCCGTCCCGCATCACGGTGATCCGGTCGGCGAGCAGGTGGATCTCCTCCATCCGGTGGGAGATCCAGATGATGCTGGTCCCGGCCGCCTTGAGCCGGCGGACCAAGGTGTAGAGCTTGGCGGCCTCGTCGGGCGTGAGGGCGCTGGTCGGCTCGTCGAGGATGAGCAGCTTCAGACCGGTGTCGACGGCGCGGGCGATCTCGACGAACTGGGCCTCCGCGACCGTGAGGCCGGCGACCATCTGGTCGGGATCCAGGTCGAAGCCGAGCGCCGACAGCTTCTCCTTGGCCCGGCGCGACATCAACGGACGGTTCACCACCGGGCCGGCCATCGGGTACTGACCGGTGAAGATGTTCTCGGCCACCGACAGGTGCGGGAACATGTTGGGATCCTGGAACACGGCCGCGATGCCGGCCCGCCTCGCGTCCTGCGTGGAGCGGACCCGCAGTTCCTCGCCGTCGAGCAGGACGGTGCCCGAGTCGGGCTGGTGCAGCCCGGTGATGACCCCCACCAGGGTGGACTTCCCCGCGCCGTTCTCGCCCACCAGCGCGTGGATCTCTCCCGGTTCCACCGTCATGGTCACCGACGACAACGCCTGCACGGCGTCGAATCGCTTCGAGACGGATCGGATCTCCAGGCGAGGAATGCCTGTGCTCGAGTCGCTCCGTTGCGGTGTGTCCATCCGGCTTCTCCATCGATCGGCGAGTGGGCCTGACTGATTTCTAACGCGCCGCGAGGACGCCTGCAGCATTTTGCTCACCGGCTGAGCATTTGCCCACTGCCTCCTATTCGGAGGACCAAGCGAGTTCCTCGAGGAGCCGTGCGCAGGTGAGGTAACGGCCGAACCGCTGCTCGACCGCGTCGCGGCGGCGGGGGTCGGGACGGGAGACGCTCCATTCCCCGCCCAGACGGTGGACGACCGAGGCCAGTTCGTCCGCCACTGAGACGGTCACGGCGGCCAGCCCTGCCGCGCCCACCGACCCCAGCTCGGCGACAGGCGAGGAGAGCACCTCCCGGCCGAGGGCATCGGCGAACCGCTGGACCCACACCGGCGACCGGGTGGCGCCCCCGGACAGGCGTACGGGCAGCGCCTCCGCACCGCCGGCCCGGCCGAGCCGCTCGACGTGGCGTCGGTGCTCGAAGCAGATGCCCTCGATCACCGCGCCGACCAACTCGACGTCGGTCGTCGCCGACGACAGACCCAGCCACGCTCCCCTGGCTCCCGAGTCGAGCCGGCTGCCGTCGATGTAGGGGAGGAACACCGGGTCGTCGAGTCGGGGCACCCGTTCCCCTTCCCGCTCCAGGGCGAGTGCATGGACGTTGCGCCCGGCGGCCTCGGCCTCGCGACGCAGCCCACCCAACGCCTCGTGGAGGGCCCAGTCGAGATTGGACGCCGAGGTGGGTGAGGCCTCCGACAGCAGCGCGTGATGGTCCAGCGCCACACACGCGGCCAGCGGCCGGGTGGCCCCCAGGGCGCCGTCGGGGGTCATCGCCTGCTCGTCGACGAGCAACTGGTTGACACTCCAGGTGCCGGCGCCGACACAGATGGCCTCCGGCCCGGTCACTCCGGAGCCGTACTGCAGGGCCAGGTTGTCCACCACTCCGGCGACCACGGGGGTGCCCGCCAGCAGGCCGGTCGCCGCCGCGGCCGACGGCGACAGCGTCCGCGACTCGAGCGGGGAGACGGTGGGCGGCAGGAAGAGCCGTCGAGACCCCTCGATCCCGAGGGCGCCCAGCAGGTCCTCCGAGACGCGCAGGGGCTCCCCGGTCGCCACGTACGCCGCGTTGTCGTAGAGCCCATTGCAGGAGGCGTCGGTCAGCTCGCTCTCCACCCGCCCGGTGAGCCGCCCGCGCAGGTAGTCCTTGCAGGACACGACGGCCTGGGCGCGGGCCAGCGAGCCGGGGTCGTGGCGGGAGAGCCAGGCCACGATCGGTCCGGGCTGACCGGCCCAGAAGGCGCTCCACGAGCGCTCCCGCACCAGGTCCCCGACCCCCTGGGCCTGCCAGCGGCGCAGCTCGAACCGGGCCCGGGTGTCCGCGGCCATCACCGCGGGACGGGTGGGACGGCCCACCTCGTCGACGATGTAGGCGCCGTTGCCGTGGCCGGTGAGTCCGATCGCCGCCACCCGCACCGGGTCGGCGTCCCCCAGCGCACTGCGTAGCGCCGAGGACGCCGCGGCCCAGAGCTCCTCGGCGTCGCGCTCCGACCAACCGGGCTCGGGATGCCGGGGGCGTACGTCCCTGGCGACGGTGGTCGACGAGCCCTGCCCGAGGTCGAAGAGGGTGGCCTTGACGTACGATCCGCCGGCGTCGACGGCCAGGACCAGGTCAGCCTTCACCGGAGCCGTCCCCGTGGACGAGCGCGCGGATCCGGCTCGCGACCTCTCCCGAGTCCTCCCGCTGCCAGATGTTGCGGCCGTAGATTACTCCACGCACTCCCGCGTCGAGGGCGTCGCGGGTGAAGTCGAGCAGTTGGGGGACACCCACGCGCGGGCCGCCGAGCACCATCACCGGCACCGCGCACGAGTCGACGACATGGGCCATCGCCTCGACCGATCCGGGGTACTCGGTCTTGATGATGTCGGCACCCAGCTCCACGGCGATCCGGGACAGCCGGGTGACAGCCTCCGGATCGGTGTTCGCGACGTGCGGACCCCACGCGACGGCCTCGACGATGACCGGGACGCCGAGGGGGCGAGCGGCGGCCACCACGTCGGCCACGCCACGGATGTTGTCGGCGAAGACGGCCCGGCCGTCGTTGCCGCCGACCAGAAGGAGCACCACCGCGTCGGCACCGTAGCCGACGGCGTCTTCGACGCTGCAGATGAGCCGGAACTCCTCCCCCGGCCCCTGCAGGTCACCGCCCATGAAGGGGAAGTCGATGCGCGCGACGAGGGCCGGCCCACCCCGATAGCCGGCGAGGTGGCCGTGGCGGCGGATCAGCCCCGGGCTCAGCAGCAGGGCGTCGGCCCCGCAGGCCACCCCGGACCGCACCAGGGCCTCGGAGTCCACGGCGAAGGGCTCCGCTCCCCCGGAGAGGGTGCGGTCCATCGCCACCATGAAGGATCGCCCCGAGGAGCGGTCGAAGAGTCGTCCGAGGCGAGCTGAGGTCATCGGGGTGCCACCTGACTGTGGAGGAACAGGAACACCTCCGACTCAACCCGAGT
Organism: Raineyella fluvialis; assembly: GCF_009646095.1. Taxonomy (NCBI): domain Bacteria; kingdom Bacillati; phylum Actinomycetota; class Actinomycetes; order Propionibacteriales; family Propionibacteriaceae; genus Raineyella; species Raineyella fluvialis. Next base: position 762,845 of record NZ_CP045725.1, read on the forward strand.
CACCCGCAGCGTGTCAGGCACCTGCCCAGGATCTGAGCAGATGCCCGCACGCCTACTCAGCTCTCAGCCGTGGGTGGCCAGGTAGTCCTCGATCGTCGCCACGATGGCCGGGCGCAACTCGGCGGTGCTGATCACCCGGTCGACGGAGCCGACCCGCACGGCACGGTAGATGTCGTGGACGCCGTCGAACTCCGCCGCGACCTCGCTGATCTTCTCCGCGCGGACGGCCGGGCGCAGATCGTCCAGTTCGAGCTGGAGCTCGGCCCGCTCGGCCGGGGCGGCCGAGCGCAGCCGGGTCTCCAGGTCGGCGATCCGCGGGTCGGCCGCGGTGCGCTTGTCCACGTCCCGGCCGAAGACCACCGCCGCGGCGGGGGCGCCGCCGATCACGGAGGCGTACGAGCCCTCGAGCGCCAGCACGGTCATGTTCTCGTTCAGCCGCTTGCTGAACACGACGAACGCGCCGCCGTGGTAGCGGGAGATGACGACGAAGACGATCGGCCCGTCGAAGTTGACGATCGCCCGCCCGATCTCGGCGCCATACTCCAACTGCAGGTTGCGCATCGACTCCGGCGACCCGTCGAAGCCTGACAGGTTCGCCAGCACGACCACCGGCCGGTTACCGGAGGCGGCGTTGAGCGCACGGGCCACCTTCTTGCTCGACTGCGGGAACAGGGTGCCCGCGGTGTAGGTGTCCGGGCCGTCCGTGGGCGGGAAGCCGGCCCGCTTGACCGGCGTGGACTCGATCCCGAGCACCGAGACGGAGTGGCCACCTACCCGGGCGTCGATGACGACGGCGGTCTCCGCGTCCGCCATCCCGGCCCAGCGCTCGACCCGCGGATGGTCCTGGTCGCAGACCGCCGCGATGACCGTACGGATGTCGAACGGCTTCTTGCGGTCACGGTTGTGCTCAGCGCTGAAGATCTCGCCGACCGTGGAGAAGTCGGTGCCGAACGGGTGCGGGAAGCCGGACACGTCCCGATCGCTCGGGTCGGACGTCGGCGCCTTCCGCGGCCCGGCCTCGCCCGGCGCCACGTACGTACGGTCGTAGTGCCCCAGCAGGATGCCGAAGGCCGAGCCGAGGTCCGGCGCCCAGTACTGCGCCTGCCCGTTGGGCCCCATCACCCGGTCGTAGCCACCGATGCCGAAGTTGTCCTCGGCGGACACGCCCCCGGAGAAGTCCAGCGACTGCTTGCCGGTCAGCACCATCGCCGAGTCCGGCGTCATGACCAGGATGCCCTTGGTGTGCATGAGCATCGTGGCCTCGGCGTTCCAGTACGGCTGGGCGCCCACGTTGATGCCGGCCACGACGACGTTCACCACGCCACCGGCCTGGGTGTACTCGACGACGCGGCGCAGTGCCGCGGCGACCCAGTCCAGGTTCTCGCTGCCGGAATCCATCGAGATCCGCGCGCCCGAGCTGAGCGTGTACCACTCGATCGGGACACCCTCCGCCTCGGCCAGGTCGAGCGCCGCGATGACGCGGCGGCACTCGGGCTCGGCGAGCGCACCCAGTCCCTTGGTCGGGTCGCCGCAGAGCAGGATCCGGGTGACGCCCTCGGGGTGGACGGCGGTCGGTGTGGTGACGCGGGCCGCGATGATGCCGGCCGTGTTCTGACCGTACGGGCGCTCGACCGGCACCAGCCGGTCGGGCTCACCGGCTCCGACGCCGGGGTCGAGGTCGAGTTCGACCACGGAGCCGCCGTCGGCCATCGCACCGGCCAGCTCGTACGGGTAGACCAGGCCGCGCCGCTTGGCCCGCAGCACCTTGGCGGTGTAGTCGTCGAGCGGCTTGAGCGGCTCCGAGGGCGGCGCCTCGACCGACGCGGTCACCCCGCCACCGGGCCGGGTGTGGAAGCGGATCGCCAGCGGCACGACGCCGTCGCCCGGCTGGACGAACGAGCCGTGGGTGACGACCTCCTCGATGCCGGTTCCGTCGCTGAGCGGGGTGATCTTGTGCCGCAGCGCCATCACGTCACGCAGGTCGAGTTCGACCTCGGGCCAGACCCGCACCCAGACGTGGTTCATGTCCAGCCGGCCACCGGCAGACCCCATCGAGCTGCGCGTGCGGCGGATCGCCTCCAGGCAGTTCTCCACCGCGCGCTCGGCGTGCGGGATGCCGATCAGGCGCCCCTCCTCGTCGCGGACCGCCGCGAGTTGGCGGACCTGTGCCAGCGCCACGAGGCGCCGGTCGGCCGGGTTGGACCGGGCGACGCAGTCGAACAGCAGCACCCCCCGCGGCGCGGGCAGCCGGGTGTAGTCGAAGTTCTGCAGCCGCCACAGGTCCAGGCGGCGGAACACCATCGGGTGCAGGCCGCGCAGCCTGGCATCCTCGACGAGGCCGGCGCCACCCTCGGGTGCCGGGCGGAAGGTGAGGTAGTCGACGTCACCCTCGGCGGTGCACAGACCGACGACGACGCGGCGCAGCCGGTCGGGCCATCCCCAGCCGGACAGCACCGGACACAGTTCGGCGGCCGCCTCGTCCAGGTCGATGGCCCGGGGCCACAACACGTAGAGACCGACGGCGGCATCCTCATCGGGCCCACGGCGCGTCAGCAGGTCGGCGACCATCGTCGCGACCGGGCCACCGGCGCTCAATTCGTCGGCGCGCCCCAGCGAGGACAGCAGCATGGTCGGCTGGCCGTCCAGAACACACCGGGCGGTGACGACCGCGCGGCCGTCGACAGTGGCGGGGACCAGGTCAGAGAGTTCGTGGTCACTGTAGCGACGCCGCAGCAGCACTTCGAGCATCGGCTCGTGCGCGGGCACCCCGCGGGCGAGCCGCTCGGCCAGGAACGGGACGACCCGCTCGGGCACTGCCGCCAGCTCCTCGATGCGCTCGGCGTAGTCCTCGGCCTGGGGATCGGCGGCCAGCGCGGCGACCTCGGCCCGGGCGCGGGCCAGGACGTCGTCGCGCTCCGCGTCCACCTGCGGCTGATCGAACCACCGGAACCGCACCGAGCGCGCCAGGTCACCCACGGCGGGGAAACGACGCTGGGTGGCGCGGACGAGCCGCTCCAGTTCGGCGCGGGCGGTGGCGCCGACCGAGGCCTCGGGGGCCGGCTCCCCGATCCAGCGATCGAGCACCGCCAGCACCTTCTGGACATCGCGCGGCAGCCGCTGCAGCTCGGCGAAGATCCGGGCGACGGCCGCCTCAAGAGCGGGCGTCCGGTCGAGGGAGTCGACGCCGTAGTGGGCGAGGACGCGGGTCAGCCGCGCGGTGAACTGGGCGGGCAGGCCGGCGCGGGAGGAGTCCAGACTCCTCAGGTACTGGTGGAAGTACTCGCGGTCGGAGTGGATGCGCAGCTCGGTACCCGCCTGCTCACCGAACGGGCGGTTACGGCTCAGCGCGGCGAGGTCGGCGAACAGCCCGACGAGCTCGATCTCCCCCGCCAGCACATCCGCACCGGCGTCGCGGGCCGCATCACGGGCCTGCAGGTAACGCCGCAGCGTCTGCGCGGCGGGGTCGACGTCGTAACCCAGCAACGAGGCGGACAGATCCGCCCGCAGGGCGTCCGCGAGCGCGGCCGGATCGGCTTCGCTGAGGGGCGCCGGCAGTTCGACGACGCCGGTCTCGGCCGCCGCGGCGACCTCGTCGGTGTCCCCGATCGGCTCCAGCCGGATCAGCGGGGCCAGGGTCTCGACCTGGCTGCCGGTCATCACCTGCAGTTCCTTGACCCGGGCGGTGAACGGTGCCGGCAGGACCGTCTCCATCTTCATCGACTCGAGCACGATCACCGGGGCCCCGGCCTCCACGACGTCACCGACGGCGACGGGGGTGGCGACGACGAGTGCCGGCGCGGGGGAACGGACGACGCCGCCCTCGTCGCGGCTGACCCGGTGGGTGACGCCGTTGACCTCGACGAGCTGCACCGGACCGTGGGTGGCGGTCGCCAGCCGGTACGTGTGCCCGTTGACGGTGATCCGCCCGTGGACGTCGTCGAGCCGGCCCACCCGGGCGTCGACGACCTGATCGCCGACGCTGACACGGTAGCGGTCCGGGCCGGTCTTCCAGGCGGTCACGATGTGGACGACGCCGCGCAGCTTGAGGTCGACCGACCGGCCCGGCGAAGACTGCCACTGGGGACGGCCGCCGTACGCGGTCTCGAGCAGGCGGGCGATGTCGACCGCCTCGTCCTCGTCGTAGGCCTGGATGGCCGCGGCGACCAGGGCGATGCCGGAATGCTGGTCGGCGACCAGGCCGCCCGCGGCCCGGGTCCGGTCGATCCAGCCGGTGTCCGCCCAGTCGGGCGTGCTGCCGTCGGCCAGCGGGTGGCCGGTGACCTCGGGGCGGTCGAGCAGTTCGAGGATGAAGCTCTTGTTGGTGGCACCGCCGTCGATCACGACGGTCGTCTCGGCGAGGGCGCGGCGCAACCGGCCCAACGCCTCGGCGCGGGTGCGGCCGAAGGCGATGATCTTGGCGATCATCGAGTCGAAGTCGGCGGGGATGGTGTCGCCCTCGGCGACGCCGGTGTCGACGCGGATGCCGGGGCCGGCCGGCAGGTCGAGCCGGGTGATGCGTCCGGGAGCGGGGGCGAAGTCCCGATCCGGGTCCTCCGCGTTCAGCCGGGCCTCCACGGCGTGACCGGACTCGGTCGGCCGTTCGACGAGACGGCCACCGCCGGCGACGTGGATCTGCGCCTTGACGAGGTCGAACTCGTTGGTGATCTCGGTGATCGGGTGCTCGACCTGCAGGCGGGTGTTGACCTCGAGGAACGCGAACTGCCGCTCCACCGGCTGGTAGAGGAACTCGACGGTGCCGGCACCCCGGTAGCCGACGGCCAGGGCGAGCCGCTCGGCGGAGGCCTTCAGGTCGTCGGTCTGTTCGGGGGTGAGCAGCGGGGAGGCCGACTCCTCGACCACCTTCTGGTTGCGCCGCTGGACGGTGCAGTCGCGCACACCGATCGCCCAGGCGGTGCCCTGGCCGTCGGCGATGATCTGCACCTCGACGTGGCGGGCGCCGGTGACCAGCTTCTCCAGGAACACCACACCGGAGCCGAAGGCACGCTCCGCCTCGTCACGGGTCCGCTGGTAGGCGTCGGCGAGATCCGCCGCCGACTCGACCTTGCGGATACCGCGACCGCCACCACCGGCGGTCGCCTTGAGCATCAGCGGGTAGCCGACCCGGTCGGCTGTTGCGAGGGCCTCGTCCAGGGTGTCGACACCACCGCGGGACCACGGCGCGACGGGGACGCCGACCTCCTCGGCGATGAGCTTGCTGCCGATCTTGTCGCCCAGCTTGCGCATCGCGTCACCGCTGGGGCCGATGAAGGTGATGCCGAGGCTCTCGACGAGGTCGGCGAAGCCGGCGTCCTCGGCGACGAATCCCCAGCCGACCCAGACCGCGTCGGCACGTACGTCCTGCAGGGTCTTCGCCAGCAGTGCGTGGTTGAGGTACGGGCGCCCGCTGGCGGGGCCGATCGAGTACGCCTCATCCGCCTCACGGGCGAACATCGCCGTACGTTCCGCGTCGGTGTACAACGCGATGGTGGTGATCGGTGGCTCGTCGGGCCGCTCGGCATTCAGGTCGCGGACGGCGTGGATGAGCCGCATGGCGGCCTCACCACGGTTGACGATCGCGATGCGCTGGAACACGGGGTTCTCCTCTGCTCGGGCGGCGGACGCTGACGTTGAGGAGACTGACACTCCGGCGCGGTGATCCGCCAGCCCGGACGGGGCCTTCCGGCCGCAGAACCCCCTTCCGCCGCGGCCGATCCAAAATCGACCCGAGAACCTTTGTCGGATTCCCACACCGTCGCCGGGCCATGCTGCGGAACGCCTCCGGCCCGGTATCGGCCGTCTTGACCGGCTGGCAGACTGGGGCCATGTGCAACGGTGTCGTGCTCGGAGTGGACATCGGGACGTCCAGCACGAAAGCGGTCGCCCTGGGCCTCGACGGACGGATCCTGGGCACCGCCACCCGCCTGCACGGGGTCGAGCGTGACCAGCCCGGACAGGTGTCGATGGACGGCGAGATGTGGTGGGCCGAGTTCGTCGACCTCTGCACGGAGCTGAGCCTGCACGCCCCCGAGGGCTTCGCCGCCGTCGGCGTCTCCGGCATGGGACCGACACTGATGCTGTGTGACGACGAGGGACACGGCGTCGCCTCCGCCGCCCTGTACGGCGTGGACTCCCGATCGGTGGAGCAGATCCGGCAACTGGAGGACCTCTTCGGTGCCGACGAGATCTACCGCACCGGGGATTCCTACCTCTCCACACAGTCCGTCGGCCCGAAGTTCGCCTGGTTCCGCCAGCACCGACCCGAGGCGTACGCGTCGGCGCGGACCTTCCACATGCCGGCAAGCCTGCTGGTGCAGCGACTGACGGGCGAGTACGTCCTCGACCACCAGTCGGCAGGCCAGTGCACCCCGCTCTACGACTCCGGTCGGCTGGACTGGTATCCCGACCGGTGCGAGCTGGTCGCCCCGGGCATCACCTTCCCGCGGCTCGCCTGGGCCGGTGACCGCGCCGGCGAGGTCACCTCCGCCGTCGCCGCAGGCGTGCCGGGCCTGCGGGCCGGGGCCCCGGTCACCGTCGGCAGCATCGACGCCTGGGCCGAGGCGTACTCCGTCGGCGCGACCGATGTCGGGGACCTGATGGTGATGTACGGGACGACGATGTGTCTCGTCGCCACGCAGGATCATCGGGTCCGCCACCCGATGATCTGGGGCAGTCCCGGCCTGGAGCCGGGGCGCTGGAGCCTGTCCGGCGGGATGGGGACGTCCGGCGCCATCACCGCCTGGATGCGGGACCTGCTCGGCTCCTCGACGTACGACAGCCTCACCTGCGACGCGTCGGCCTCCGGGCCGGGGGCACGGGGGCTACTGATGCTGCCGTACTTCGACGGGGAACGGACGCCGATCCTCGACCCTGGGGCGCGGGGGACGATCTGCGGGCTCACCGTGCGCCACACCCGCGGGGACCTGTTCCGGGCCACCCTCGAGTCGGTCGGCTACGCCGTCCGCCACCATCTGGAGGCGTTCCGGGAGGCGGGAGTCGGACCGGACCGGGCCGTGGCGGTGGGCGGCGGGGTGCGCTCCTCCCTGTCGGCCCAGCTCGTCAGCGACATCACCGGCCTGCCGCAGCAGATCACCCGCGTCACCATCGGCGCCTCGTACGGCGACGCCCACCTGGCCGCCCGGCTGGTCACCGATGTCCCCGCGGTGGCGGAGTGGAACCCCGTCGTCCGCATCATCGAGCCCTGCCCCGAGCCCGCGTACGAGGAGTTGTACGGGCTCTACCGCCAGCTGTACGAGGCCACCAGCGGGATCCAGCACGCCCTGGCGGCCTACGGGCCAGGGACACGAAAAGGGCCGAAGACCTGTCGGTCTCCAGCCCTGTGGATGTCGGTTGACGGACCGCGCTGTCCGCCACCAGGAAATCTCAGAAACGCACGCCGTAGTCGGTGGACTTGGCCTGCTCCGCGCCCAGCTGACGGAAGCCGTTCAGCCAGATGTCGACGAGGGACTTCTTGGGGGTCTCGTTGCGGTCCTGCATGGGGTTCTCCTTCTCGTACGCTCCCGGATCCGACATCACCGGGACATGCAAAAGGGGCCTCCCCGGTGAACCGGTTCGTGCCCCTTTGACGTGGTAAATACTACGCCCTCCGCAGATCGGTCCCGCCGGGGGGTAGCCCTTCGTCTCGGGGGCGGCGGCTCAGAACCGCACGCCGTGTTCCAGGGCCTTGGACTGGGCCTCAGCGATCTCGCGGAACCCGTCCATCCAGAGTTCGGTGAAGGACTTCTTCGAGGTCTCCTGACGATCCTGCATGACTGTCTCCTTCTTACGGGTTTGTCGTCGGTCGGCAGATCGGCGACATGACAGAAGGGGTCGGCCCGGTGTCCCGGAACCTTCCCCTTCGACAGCCTCAGTTTATGACTCCTACAAAACTAAATCAATGACCCGTGCCACCTCGAGGCGTCACAGTCCCACGCCGTCGACCGTCAGCTCGAGCCGCTCGGTGTAGAACGCCAGGAGGCCCTTGACCGGGAGCCCGTCGTGCAGCGGCTCCTCGTACGACCAGACGACGTCGGGCAGGGTCTCGTCACCCACGCTCGCCGACCAGTACGAGGCCCGGCCCTTGTAGGCGCACACGGTGTGGGAATCGGTGGGCACCAGCAGGTCGGTGGCGACGTCCTCGCGGGGTATGTAGTACCGAGGGCTGAGTCCGGTCTCGAAGAGCACGATCGCCCGCCTGGTGTCCGCCAGGACCAGCCCGCGATGGCTGACCACCACGTGCCGGTCGGTGGGCAGACAGTCGATCCTCGAGAACGGGTCGCGCGGACTTCCTATCGCCTGCTGGTCCTCCTCGAGCCACTGGTCGAAGGCGGTCCAGTCGAGGACGACCATCCCGGCCAGGTCGGGGTCCGCCGGTCGGAAGGCGGCGCCGACCAGGTCGCGCTCCGGTAGTCGTACGGTCAGCGACCCACCCGGAGTGCTGTGCAGGGTGAAGGGGTCCCGCGGGGTGAGGATACCCGGCCTGCCCTCCGGGGCCGGCCGCTCGTCGGGGACGAGATCCCCGACGAGGTCGGCCTCAGGCACGGCGTAGGACGGCACCACCCGCCGGGGCTCCCAGACGAGGACGGCGGCCCGGCTGTCCACCACGGTTCGGTCCCCGGACAGAGCCCTGATCCGTTTCGGCGTCGGTTCGAAGCGCAGCTGCTCCCGGGCTCCGGCGAGCAGGTCCTGTACGCGAGTGGCCATGCCCCCAGTGTGACCTCACTGGCCGAAGAAGGTCAGCCACAGCATCGCCGCGATGCACACCACGACCAGGGCGATGACGATGTAGTAGACCGACGTCACCGCCCGCCCGGCGACGTAGGTCCCCATCAGCCGTGAGTCGCGCGCGATGCCGGCCATGTAGGCAAGCAGCGGCAGTAGCAGGACCGCATTGAGCACCTGGGTGAGCACGAGGATGGGAACCAGGGAGACCCCCGGCAGCAGGACCAGCACGACCCCGACCACGGTCACTGCGGCGAAGGTCCCGTAGAACAGCGGCGCCTCGCGCGGACTGTCGTCCAACGCGGCCGGCCGACCGGCGACGTCGCAGACGGAGTAGGCCGTCGACAAGGGCAGGATCGAGGCGGCCAGTAGTGCGGCACCGAGCAGCCCCACGGCGAAGAGCATCTCGGCGAGTGGACCGGCGAGCGGCTGGAGGGCCACGGCGGCGCTGGCGGCGTCGGTGATCTCGATCCCGTGCGCGTGCATCGTGGCGGCGGTGGCGACGACGACGAAGAAGCCGATGACGCCGGTGAGGATGGCCCCGGTGACAACGTCGATCCGCAGCAGGCCGAGTTCCTTGGTGCCGAGCTTCTTGTCGACCGCGTACGACTGGATGAACGCCAGGCCCCACGGTGCCAGGGTGGTGCCGAAGGTCGCGGTGATGATCAGGACGGCGTCGCGGGTGAGCGGCATCCGCGGGACAACCATGCCCTGCACGGCGGCCCCCCAGTCGGGACCGGAGAGGAAACCCGCGCCGACGTACGCCAGGAAGACCGCTGAGAGGACGATCAGCACCCGCTCCACGCCCCGGAAGCCACCGCGCAGCACCAGCATCGACACCGCGATAGCCGCGATCGGCACGGAGATGTAGCGGGAGACCCCGAAGATCTCGGTGCCGGCGGCGATGCCCGCGAACTCGGCGGTGGTGGTGCCGATGTTCGCGACGACGAGGGCGGCAATGCTCAGCACCCCCGCCCTGGCACCGTAGCGCTGCCGGATCAGGCCCGCCAGGCCCTGCCCGGTCACCACACCGATCCGCGCGCCGAGGTCCTGGAAGAGGATGAGGGCGATGGTCGAGACGACCAGGACCCAGAGCAACTCGTAGCCGTACGAGGCGCCCAGCGAGGAGTACGTGGTGATGCCGGCGGGATCGTCGTCCGAGAGGCCGGCGATGAGGCCTGGGCCGACCACGGCCCCCAGGGCGGTAGCACTCATGGCCATCCGGCGCAGGCGTCCGACCCTGGTGGTCCCGGCCTCCTCGGTCGTCTCGACCTGTTGCGTCAGGGTGTTCATGCGTTCCCTCCCTTGAAGCGCTGCCACGGCCAGCGGCGTTCGATCTGGCCTAGGGCGTCGATGAGGTCGTCGGCCAGGATCCGGCCGAGCGGCCGGTTGTCCTCGTCCACCACGACGACTGAGGCCCCGGTGTTGCTCTGGACGGCCTCCACGACGTCGTCCAGCGGCGCGTCGGCGGGCACGGTGGTGGGCCAGGGGCCCCGATGAGCTCGGCCAGCGGACGAGCGGGGTCCTCGCCCAGGAGGTCGAGGGCGCTGACGTCATCGACCAGGGAACCCGCGTCGTCGACGAGGAGCACCACGTCCGACTGGCCCGAGTCGCCGCGCGCCTCGCGCAGGGCCCGCACCGCGTCCGCCACTGTCGAGTCGGCTGGGACGACCAGCATCGCCGACGTCATCATGCCGCCGGCGGTGTCCTCGTCGAACCCCAGCAGGGAACGCAGCTCCCCCTCGTCCTCCTCGGCCAGCGCCTCGAGCAGGGTCTCCCGCTCGTCACTGGAGAGTTCACGCAGGGCCTCGACGGCCTCGTCCGGCTCCATCGTGGCGAGCAGTTCGGCGGCCCGTTCGACGTCGACGTCGCCGAGCACGCTCGCGGAGTCCTCGGCGGACATCAGCTCCAGGGCGTCGGCGGCGTCCTCGGTGTCGAGGTCGTCCATCAGCTCCTGCCGCTCGCTGCGGCCCAGATCGCCCAGCAGGTCGGCGAGGTCGGCCGGCGTGAGGAGCCGGAGCTGGGTGTTCGGGACGTCGATCTGGACGCCCTTCTCCTCCGAGACGGCCATCGAGTGGATGCCGGCCCAGTCCAGCACGACCGACGGCGACGGGTGCCGGCCCCGGCTCCCCGGCAGGGCCCGGCGCAGGAAGGTGGTCCAGGAGGTGTCCACGGCCACCAGCCGCCAGCCGTCGCCGACGTCGCTGAGATAGAGGTCGGAGGCCCGGACCACCTGGACCCCGTGCAGGTCGACCAGTTGGTGGTCGACGACGTCGTGGTAGAGCTGGATCTCCAGCGGGCGACGGCGCACGTCCTGCAGGTCGAACTTCGCCGCCTGCAGCCGCAGCTGGCCCTGCTCGACGCCGGCCACGTCCCGGCCGTGCAGCCAGACCCGGCGCGGTCCGATCTGTACGGTGAAACCGACGACCGGCGGGTGGGGATCACCGGCGAGCACGACGACGTCGTCCAGACGCCCGACCGGGGCCCCGTCCACCCCGCGGACCGGGCGGCCGACCAACCCGGCCACAGAGACCAGCAGCCCGGAGACTTCGCGACGTGCGACGGATTGTCGGCGTGGAGATTCCATGTCTGCTGCCTCCCTCGCTGGGCTTGCGGCACCCGTTCCGGCGCCACGGACGATCATCCTCTCCCCCTCCCCGACTGGCCAATCCCCCGGGGCTCCGGGAGTGGCGACCCGGCGGCCCAGTGTCACATCTTCCTAACAGGGTGGCCTTCGCCGCGGTGGCCTTCCCGATCGACCCGGCGCGGCACGTAACGTAGGGCATGTGATTTTCAAGCGCGTGGGTGATGGCCGTCCCTACCCGGACCACGGGTACGTCCAGAAGCAGTGGGCCGCCATCCCTCCGCACCAGGTGCGGCTCGACCAACTGGTGACGACCAAGCGGACGCTGGACCTGGAGGCGCTGCTGGAGGAGGACTCCACCTTCTACGGCGATCTGTTCGCCCATGTCGTCTCGTGGCACGGCGAGCTCTACCTGGAGGACGGTCTGCACCGGGCCCTGCGGGCGGCGCTCCAGCAACGTCAGACAATGCATGCGCGGGTGCTCGAACTCACCTAAGATCCCGTTCACCCCGATCACCACCCCGCGAGGAGCCCGCGATGGACGCCCAGAAGTTGTGGCGGGCCGCCCGCACGCCCTTGGTGTTGCTCGCCCTCATCGCGGTCGTCGCCCTCGGCACCCTCTGGGCCTGGCAAGAGATCCTCAAGCCACCGCCCGCCGCGCAACCGGCGCCCTGTGTTCCCCAGCAGGTGCGTGACGGCAAGCTGCTCTCCCAGCAGGTGACCGTCGCGGTGGACAACTCCGGCACGAAGCGGGGACTGGCCAGCCAGGTCGCACGCTCGCTGACGAGCCAGAAGTTCGTCGTCTCGAGCATCGGCAACTCGACCACCGTCTCCACCCAGGACATCGTGGTGCTCGGGTATGCCGTCGACGCGCCCGAGGTGAAGCTCGTGGCCGCCCAGTTCCCCAAGGCCGAGGTGCGGGCCGACACGAAGATGACCGACCACCTGGTCCGGGTCGTCGTGGGCGATCAGTTCGGCGGTATGAAGGACAAGGCCGCCGCGGCCATCGCGGTGGACGTCGGATCGGTGTGCCTCCCGGCGTTGCCGTCACCGTCGGCGTCACCCTCCCGCTGAAAGGATCTTTCATGACCGCTCCTGTCGCCATCGTCACCGGCGGCTCGTCCGGAATCGGTGAGCTCACCGCCCACCAGCTGAACGAGCGCGGCTTCACCGTCTACGCCGCGGCGCGGCGGACGGACCGGATGAAGGGACTGGAGCGCAGCGGCATCCGTACCCGGGCACTGGACCTCACCGTCGACCGGTCGATGCAGGACCTCGTCGAGGGCGTCGTCGCCGAGCAGGGCCGGGTCGATCTACTGATCAACAACGCCGGGTTCGGTGCCTTCGGTGCGGTGGAGACCGTGGCGATGGCCGACGCGAAGGCCCAGTTCGAGGTGAACGTCTTCGGGCTGGCGAGGATGACCCAACTCGTCCTCCCCCACATGCGCGCCGCCCGCCGCGGCCGCGTCATCAACGTGTCGTCGATCGCCGGTTACGTCGCCGAACCGTACGGCGGCTGGTACCACGCCTCCAAGCATGCGGTGGAGGGGCTGTCGGACTGCCTGCGGATGGAGATGAAGCCCTTCGGCGTCGACATCATCCTGGTCGAGCCGGGCCCGGTCCGCACCGAGTGGAACGCCATCGCCGCCAACTCGCTGGTCGCGTCGTCGAAGGGCACCCCGTACGCCAAGCAGGCGAAGGCGACCCGCCGGGCGCTGAAGGCGATGAACTCCAGCATCCTCGCGGTGCCGGCTTCTCGCGTCGCGGAGGTCATCGTCACGGCGGCCCTGAATGAGAAGCCGTCGGCCCGCTACCCCGTCGGTCGGCGTGCGGCGGCCATCATGATCGCCGGGAAGTACCTGCCGACCAAGGCGGTCGACGCCGTCACGGGGCTGCTCTACCACGCCCGTTGACCGGGGCGAAACCTACCGCTCACCCCTGAGGAGTACCTAGACTCCGACCATGGGACGAGTGACGCAGCGCCGCCGCATCACCACCATCGAGCCTGGCGGGACGACCAGGACCCGGATCGACTCCCTGGTGGTCGAGGAGCCCTTGGAGATCCGCCTCAACGGTGAACCATGGGCCGTCACGATGCGTACTCCCGGGCACGACATCGAACTGGTGCACGGCTTCCTGCTGTCCGAGGGGATCATCACCTCGGCGGAGGACATCCGAACCGCCCGCTACTGCGAGGGCTCGGTGATGTCCGACGAGACCGGCACCGACGTCAACACCTACAACGTGCTCAGCCTCGCCCTGGCCCCGGGGGTCGCCATGCCCGAGCCCCGGCGCTCGACGGTGGCGACCTCCTCGTGCGGGGTCTGCGGCCAGGCGTCCATCGACACGATCCGCACCCGGTCGCCCTGGCCCTTGCCGGCGGATCGTACGCCCGTCGATCCGGCCCTACTGGCGGTGCTGCCGGAGCGGCTCCGCCAGGCCCAGCGGCAATTCGCGGCCACCGGCGGCCTGCACGCCTCGGGAATCTTCAGCACCGACGGCGAGCTGCTCGTGGCCCGGGAGGACGTCGGCCGTCACAACGCCGCGGACAAGGCCATCGGCTGGGCGATGCTGCGTGATCGGCTGCCGCTGCACGACGCGGTGCTCGTGCTGTCGGGGCGTACGTCGTTCGAGCTGATCCAGAAGGCGATGGTGGCCGGTATCCCGACCGTGGTAGCCATCTCCGCACCGTCGTCGCTGGCGGTCGAGCTCGCCGAGGACGCCGGGATGACGCTGACCGGGTTCGTCCGGGAGGGCCGGATGAACGTCTACTCAGGCGCAGAGCACCTGCACTGAGCCCGAGCGCCAGAAAGCCCGGACCCTCACGAGGAGGACCCGGGCTGTTCCGATGGCGGTGACGGTGGGATTTGAACCCACGGTAGGTCTCCCTACACTCGCTTTCGAGGCGAGCTCCTTCGGCCGCTCAGACACGTCACCGTCGAGAACATTACAACGAGGTGGCCTCCGGGTGCCAATCGGGCGAAGGGCGAGACATCAGCCCCGCTGCCCCTCGAAGAACGCCAGCAACGGCGCGGCGCACTCCTCCGCCATGAAGCCCCCGGTCACCTCGGGTCGGTGGTTGAGCCGGGGGTCGCGGACCACGTCCCAGAGCGACGCGACGGCGCCGGCCTTGGGGTCGTACGCCCCGAAGACGAGACGGGCGATCCGGGCGCCGACGATCGCTCCCGCGCACATCGTGCAAGGCTCCAGGGTGACGACGAGAGTGCACCCTTCGAGCCGCCACTCCCCACCGTCTGCGCGGCGCGCCGGATGGCGACGATCTCGGCATGGGCGGTCGGGTCGCCGTGCAGTTCCCGCTCGTTGTGTCCGACAGCGAGCAGCTCACCATCGGGGCCCAGCAGGACCGCGCCGATCGGGACGTCGCCGTGACCGGGCGCGCGCGACGCCTCCTCGAGGGCCCGCAGCATCGGGCCGCGCCAGCCGCCGTCGGGGATCGTGGCGGTCAGTCCTCGAACTCCTCCTGGACGGTGGACCGCACCTGCGGGCCCATCCCGATCCGGTCGGCGAGCTGGAGGAGCGCCTCATCGCTGGAGGTGTCGATGTCCTCGGCGAGCTGTTCGAGGTCGAAGTCGCCCACACCGAGGTCCCGCAGGATCTCGGAGTCGCCGACCGGCACGATCTCGTCGTCGTCGGCACCGGGGGCCTCGTCCAGGCCGAGGTAGTCGAGGATGTCGCGGGCGATCGGCCACTCGTCGGCCGCCGCACCATCGGACAGGAAGACCTGCACGACCGCCCCGCGGACACGGACGATGACGAAGACCTCCTCGACGAGGGACAACATGCCCATTGCCCCGGCCTCGCCCGGCAACCTGCGCAGGTGGTTGATCATCTCGTCGAGGTCGTTGGCCTTCACCAGGTCGAGGGCGACGACGACCGGATGCCCGTCCTCGCGGTAGGCGGCGACCACGAAATCGACGTCCTCATCGGTGGCGTCGTCGAGTTCCTCGTAGTCGTCGTCATCGTCCTCGTCGATGTCGTCGTCCTCGAACTGATCGTCATCGTCGTCAAGCTCGTCCTCGGAATCGAGGTCGAGGTCGTCGAGTTCCTCGTCGTCGTAGTCAGACACGCCAACCTCCTGATCGCCCATAGCCACCCTATGCTCTCAGAGATCCACGAGCGGCGACAGCCGAACCCCAGCGGGGGGAACCCTGGGGCCGCGACCTCACCGGCGGCGCGGATGTGACACCCTGAGGGGCGTGGAACTTCATGTGGTCGATCATCCCCTGGTGGCACACAAGCTGACCCTGCTGCGCGACTCCTCGACGGCGTCGCCGGTCTTCCGCCAGCTCACCGACGAACTCGTCACCCTGCTCGCGTACGAAGCCACCCGTAACGTACGGGTCGAGCACTGCACCGTCCGGACCCCCATCCAGGAGGCCCCGGCGTCCGGCTGTCCACCCCCGAACCCCTGGTGGTGCCCATCCTGCGCGCGGGCCTGGGGATGCTCGGCGGCATGACCCGGTTGCTCCCCACGTCCGAGGTCGGCTTCGTCGGGATGGCGCGCAACGAGCAGACGCTCCAGCCGGTGACGTACGCCGAACGGCTCCCCGCGGACCTCTCCGGGCGCCAGTGCTACGTCCTGGACCCGATGCTGGCCACCGGCGGATCACTGGCCGGGACCATCAAGTTCCTGGTCAATCGGGGCGCGGACCACGTCACCGCGATCTGCCTGCTCGCCGCTCCCGAGGGCATCCAGCATGTCCGGGAGGTGTGTGACAGCCTCGGCGTGCCGTGTCACCTGGTGGTGGCCGCGGTCGACGAGCGGCTCAACGAGCACGGCTACATCGTGCCGGGCCTGGGCGATGCCGGCGATCGGCTGTACGGGCTGACGGACTGAATCGAGACCGAATCGTCACCTTCCCCAGGGGGCTGAGGGGAGAAAATGTGAACTGGGTCACAGAGACCTGTGCCCTCGTCACATGTCTAGGGGATGACATGAAGAACACCCTCAAGTACCTGTCCCACCTCATCGCCCTCCTCGTCGTGTTCCAAGCCGCCGTCGCGGTCTGGAGCGTCGCCGAGGAGATCACGGCCCAGAGTGCCAATCCGGGAGCGACGGCGACGCCACCGCTCGGGGCGATCATGCACGGCATGGTCGGGATGTTCGTCATCCCGGCGGCCGCCCTGATCCTGCTCGTGCTGGCCCTGATCGCCCGGACCGGACGGCTGTGGGCCGGTCTCACCCTGGCCTCCGCCGTACTGCAGGTGCTGTTGGGGATCGGCGGTCTGTCCGTGACGCCTTACCTCGGCCTCCTGCACGGCATCAACGCCTTCGTCCTGGTGGCGATGGCTGAACTCACCGCTCGCGCGGCGGCGAGGGCCGAGGCGGCCGAACCGCACGTGGCCCGTCATCAGCGCCACGCCCAGCCCGTCGGCTGAAGCCGCCCTACCCAGGGCATTGGGGTCGAGGGCTCGCACCCTCGACCCCCTTCGCGTTCCTGTGGAAACAGGCCGACGCAACGACAACGGATTGGACGCGTCCGCAGCCGGGTGCCTATGGTCGAACGACTCGTGCCGGCCCCCACCGCAAGGAGCGCCCGTTGTCCTTCCTCAGTTCGCTGCTGCGACCGCCGGACGTCGTACGTGACCTCGGCCTCCTGGTCACCCGGCTGGCCCTGGCGGCGATCTTCATCGCCCACGGTCTGCAGAAGCTCCTGACCTGGACCCTTCCCGGCACCGCCCACGTCCTGCACGAGCAGGGCGTGCCGCTCACCAGCGTTGCCGCGCCGGTGAGCACGGTGGTCGAACTGGTCGCGGGCGTGGCGCTCCTGCTCGGGCTCTTCACCACGGTCGCCGGCGCGCTGCTGGTGGCCGACATGCTGGCCCTGCTCGTCCTCGTCCACCTGCCGTACGGGCTGTTCGCCAGCAACGGCGGCTACGAGACGGTCCTCGGGCTGGCCGCCGGCGCGCTGGCCGTCGCGGTGGGCGCCGGACGCTGGAGCCTCGACGCCCTCATCCTGCGCCGGCTCAGGCGGCGACCTTCGTGACCTGCTTGTTGACCATCGGCACCAGGGCGGCGACGCCGGCGACGATCAGGACGCCGAGGATGATGTGCACGACGACCGCGCGCATCTCGGCCAGGCCGATCTGAACGATCATCAACACCGGCAGCGACACGGCGTGGAAGAAGATGCCCTTCGAGCCGACCAGCTTCGCCGCCTGCCAGGCGAAGACGGCGGTGACCGCGCTCGCGAGCAGGCTGAGATAGCCGACACCGCCATGGATCTCACTGATCGCGTGGCCGCCGATACGGGTCGCCAGGGTCACGCCCAGTGCCAACTGGACGAGGACGAGGACGGCGGTCACGCTCGCGCTGATGCGGAGGCGGTGCAGGGACGTGGGGACGGTGTTCTCAGCCATGGCTCGACCCTAGTCAGCCATCTCCCCGCGGCAACTCGACGGGGTGTTCCGTGCCGCAGGATGGCGTCAGCGTGTCGGCATCTTGTGTCAGTAGTAGTACGGGAAGGCAGACCAGTCCGGATCCCGCTTCTGCAGGAACGAGTCCCGGCCCTCCACCGCTTCGTCGGTCATGTACGCCAACCGGGTCGTCTCGCCGGCGAAGATCTGCTGGCCGACCATCCCGTCGTCGATCGCATTGAAGGCGAACTTCAGCATCCGCTGAGCCGTCGGCGACTTGGCACAGATCTTCCTTGCCCAGTCCAGGGCCTCGACCTCGAGCTGGTCATGGTCGACGACCTTGTTGACGGTGCCCATCTCGTACGCGCGTTGGGCGTCGTACGTGTCGCCGAGGAAGAAGATCTCCCGAGCCACCTTCTGCCCGACCTGGCGGGCGAGGTAGGCCGACCCGAAGCCACCGTCGAAGGAGCCGACGTCGGCATCGGTCTGCTTGAACCGCGCGTGCTCCCGGCTGGCCAGCGTCAGGTCGCAGACGACGTGCAGGGAGTGGCCTCCCCCGGCGGCCCAGCCGTTGACCAGCGCGATGACGACCTTGGGCATGAAGCGGATCAGTCGCTGGACCTCAAGGATGTGCAGGCGGCCGAGTTTTGCCGGATCGACGGTTTCGGCGGTCTCCCCCTCGGCGTACTGGTAGCCGGCCTTGCCGCGGATCCGCTGGTCACCACCGGAGCAGAAGGCCCAGCCGCCGTCCTTGGGTGAGGGGCCGTTGCCGGTGAGCAGGACACAGCCGATGTCGGAGCTCATCCGGGCATGGTCAAGGGCCCGGTAGAGCTCATCCACGGTCTGGGGCCGGAAGGCGTTGCGCACCTCCGGCCGGTCGAAGGCGATCCGCACCGCGGGCACGTCCTTGGCCCGGTGATAGGTGATGTCGGTGAAGTCATCGAAGCCGGCCACCGGCTCCCACAGTGCGGGATCCCACGATTGCGTCATGGGCCCAACCTAGCCCCTCACAGCGCGGCGAAAGCCTCCGCGATCGGCACCTCACCGTCGGCGAACGGGATGAACCTACCGAAGGTGGCCGGCTCGTCGAGCGCCTCCCGGATGGCGAGTGCGACGTTCGCCCGCGACGTCGGTCGCCCGGAGCCGACCCCGGTCTCGATCCGTCCGGTGGGCTCGTCGAGGGTGAGAGTGCCGGGCCCGAGGATCGTCCAGTCCAGGTCGCTGTCGCGCAGCGCGTCGTCCGCAGCCAGCTTGGCATCGGCGTACGGGAAGAACGAGCTGTCGGCGGGGATCCCGAGGTCCGGCACCGATCCCGCCCAGGAGACCATCAGGTAGCGCCGTACGCCGGCCTGCTCGGCGGCCCGGATCGATCGGATGGCCGCATCGCGGTCCACCGCGTACGTCCGGGTCGGGTCTCCGCCACCGGCACCGGCGGACCAGACGACGGCGTCCACGCCCGCCATCCGCTGAGCCATCGCCTCGGTGTCCAGGAGCTCGGCGTCAGCGAGGACGGGCTCCGCGCCGGTGGCGCGGACCTCGGCGACATGCTCTTCGTTCCGCACCCATGAGAGCACCCGGTGCCCATGCGCGGTGAGCAACGGAGCGAGCCGCAGCGCCACCTTGCCGTGCCCACCGATGATCAGGATCGTTGCCATGCACTCACGCTACCCGGATGGCACGCCCTTTCCCCGCCCCCGGAGCAGGGAATATGATTGAGCGGTCAACTGTTATGGAGTCACCGCCCGTCCCGGGCGGGATCCATCCGAGGAGTAGCCATGCCTGCCGTGACCGCCGAGACCCTGTCGCTGCCACGCATCACCCCCGCACGTCCGGACGAGACGGAACGTCACGCCCTGGCCGTGACGACCGCGCCCAGCTCGTTCGAGGGCGAGGGATTCCCCGTCCGCCGGGCGTTCGCCGGCGTCCCCCACGAGCTGCTCGACCCCTTCGTCCACATGGACCAGATGGGCGAGGTCGAGTACGCGCCGGGCGAGGCCCGGGGCACCGACTGGCACCCGCACCGCGGCTTCGAGACCGTCACCTACATCCTCGACGGGCGCTTCCAGCACCAGGACTCCCACGGCGGTGGCGGGATGATCACCGACGGCGCCACCCAGTGGATGACCGCGGGCCAGGGCGTGCTGCACATCGAGACCCCGCCCGCCGAACTGGTCGACTCCGGCGGCCTGTTCCACGGCATCCAGCTGTGGGTCAACCTGCCCGCCAAGGACAAGATGATCGCGCCGCGCTACCAGAACCTCGAGGGTGGCCAGGTCGGCCTGCTCGCCTCCTCCGACGCCGGCTCCCTCGTCCGGCTGATCGCCGGTGACCTCGACGGCCATGTCGGCCCCGGCTCGACGCACACGCCGATCACGATGGCTCACGCGACGATCAATCCGGGTGAGCGTCTGTCGCTGCCGTGGCGCAAGGACTTCAACAGCCTCGTCTACGTCCTCGCCGGGCGAGGCACCGTCGGCGGCGACGCCAGGCCGGTCCACGTCGGCCAGCTGGCCGTGATGGGCGAGGGGGATCGGCTGACCATCGCTGCGGACGCCGTCCAGTCCGGTAAGGAGCCGACCCTGGAGGTACTGCTGCTCGGCGGCCAGCCGATCGGTGACCCGGTGGTGCAGTACGGCCCGTTCGTGATGAACACCCGCGCCGAGATCATGCAGGCCTTCGAGGACTTCCAGCACGGCCGCCTCGGCCAGGTGCCGGTGGACGGCCTGCGGCCCTACCACGGCAAGGGCCAGTACTGACCGGTACTGACCACCCACCAGGACCCGCCGGGGACGTATCCACTCTGCCCCTCCCCGGCGACCGACGACCCCCGGCGGCCCACCAGGCCGCCGGGGGTCGTTGTCTCTCCTCTGGTCAGACGAGGTTCTTCTGCTTCAGCCAATCCTTGGCCACCTGGGCCGGGGAGGCCTTGTCCGAGCCCTGGTTGCGGCCGTTCATCGCCAGCAGGTCATCGGTGGTGAGGGCCGCCGACACCTTGTTCAGGGTGTCGGAGACGGTCGCCGAGTTCGCCTTGGCGCTGATCAGCGGGACGACGTTCTGCGGCATGATCATGTTCTTCGGGTCGGCCAAGGTGACGAACCCGTTGTCCTTGATCGCCGGGGTGGTCGAGTAGATGTCGGCCAGGTCCACCTGACCGTCCTTGAGCGCCTTCACGGTCAGCGGGCCACCGCCGTCGGAGATCGCGGTGAAGCTGATCCGGTCGGACGCCACCCCGTAGGTCGCGGTGAGCCCCTTCGGCCCGTACGGACGCTCGGCCATCTCCGGGTTGCCACCGACCTTGAGCTTGCCGGAGTAGGCCGCCAGGTCGGCCAGCGAGGTGATGTTGTTCTTCTGCGAGAAGTCCTTGGTGACGTTGTAGGAGTCCTTGTCCTCGGCGGGTGCCGGGGTGAGGACGGAGAAGCCGGAGGGGGTAGCGGTGGACAGCGCCTTGTTGACCTCGTCGGGGGTCTTCGCGGTCGTCTTGGCGTCGAAGTACTGCAGCAGGTTGCCGGTGTACTCGGGCACCAGGTCGATCGAGCCGTCCTTCAGGGCGCCGATGTAGATGTCACGGGCACCGATCTGCATGTGCCGCTCGACCTTGACCCCCTTGGCCTCGAGCGCCTGGGCGTAGACCTCGGCAACGATCTCGGATTCGGGGAAGTTCGCCGAGCCGACCCGGACGGTGCCGGCGGCGGCGGAGGACGAGGGAGAACCACTGGAGGTCGGGTTGGAGGTGGCGCAGCCGGCCAGGGCGAGCGTGAGCGCGGCGACCAACGCCAGGGCGCGTACGGGGCGGTTCATGGGTTTCCTTCCTGTTGTCGTGCGGGGTGGGGAGGTGCTGCTCCGGATCAACCGGAGCCGATCGCGGCGCGGACGCCGGCGGTGGTCAGCAGTCGTTGCAGGAGGGTGAGCACTGCGTCGATCACCAGGGCGAGCAGGGTGACGAGCAGGGCACCCGCCAGCATCCTGGGGTAGTCCCGCACCGGCAGGCCGTCCAGGATCAACCGACCCAGCCCGCCGAGGCCGAGGTAGGCGGCGATCGTCGCCGTGGCGATCACCTGCAGGGTGGCCGACCGGATGCCTCCGAGGATCATCGGCGCGGCTAGGGGCATCTCCACCCCGGTGACGATCTGTCGTTCACTCATCCCGACGGCGCGGGCCCCGTCGATCACGTCGTGGTCGATCGCCTCGACCCCCGCGTACGCCCCGGCCAGCATCGGCGGCGCGGCGAGCACGGCCAGCACGATCGTGGACGGCAGCAGGACCTGGTTGATGCCGACGCCCATCGCCACGGTGAGGAAGGTCAGCAGCCCCAGGGAGGGCAGTGCCCGCAGCGCACCCGACAGCCCGATCGCCACCGTCCGGCCGCGACCGGTGTGACCGATCCACAACCCCAGCGGCAGCGCGATCACGGCGGCGACCACCAGAGCCAGCACCGAGTAGAGCAGGTGCTGGATGAGCCGGTCGGCGATACCGCCGGGACCGCCCCAGTGAGCCGGGTCAACCATCCAGGCGAAGGCGGCGAGGACGAAGCTCATGCGGCCCCCGTCCGGGTGTCGGTGGCTCTGACCCACGGCAGCAGGATCCGACCACCGAGCACCAGGAGCGCATCGAAGGCCAGCGCCAGCACGACCGTGCCGAGGATGCCGACGGCGATCTCGGTGACGAAGCTGCGGGTGTACCCGTCGGTGAAGAAGTAGCCCAGTGAGCGCACGCCGATCAGGGCGCCGACGGAGACCAGGGACAGGGTGGAGGCGCTGACCACCCGCAGCCCGGCGAGCAGTGGTGGTCCCGCGAGCGGCAGGTCGACCCGCCAGAAGCGCTGGGCGGGGCTGTGGCCGACCGCGACGGCATTCTCCCGGACGGTCCCGTCGACCGCGTCGAAGGCCTCCGTCGCCGTCCGCACCATCAACGCCAGGCCGTACAGGGTCAGCGCCACCACCACGTTGAGCGGGTCGAGGATCCGCGTGCCGATCAGCACCGGCAGGATGACGAACAGCGGCAGCGACGGCAGCGCGTACAGGAAGCCGCTGCCGGTGAGCAGCACCTGGCGCACCGTCCCGTGCCGATGCGCCCACCAGCCCAACGGGATGGCCAGCACGAGGGACAACACGATCGGCGGCGCGGCGATCACGAGGTGGTTCAGCGTCAGCGACCAGATCTGGCCGGCGTTCTCGAGTGCCCACCGCACGATCAGCCCGCCCAGTCCTCGGCGTAGCCGGTGAGGCGCCCGTCGGCATCGACAACCGCCAGCACCCCGTCGCGGTCCTCGGTGTGGAGCCGGCGCCGGGCCCCGCCGATGAACTCGGCGACGAAGTCGTCGGCCGGATGCGCCATGATCTGCTCGGCCGTGCCGGACTGCGCGATCTCGGCGCCGGTGCGGAGCACGAGGATCTCATCGCCGAGCAGGAAGGCCTCGTCGACGTCGTGGGTGACGAAGACGATGGTCTTGCCGAGCTCCGACTGGATCCGCAACAACTCGTGCTGCAGGTCGCGGCGCACGACGGGGTCGACGGCGCCGAAGGGCTCGTCCATCAGCAGGATGTTGGGGTCGGAGGCCAGCGCGCGGGCCACACCGACCCGCTGGCGCTGCCCACCCGAGAGCTGCGAGGGATAACGACGGGCCAGCGACCCGGCGTCGAGTCCGACGAGTTCGAGGAGTTCATGGGCACGCCGGTGCGCCGTCCTGCGATCGGCGCCCTCGAGCAGCGGAACCGTCGCCACGTTGTCGGCCACGGTCCGATGCGGCAGCAGTCCGGCGCTCTGCATGACGTACCCGATCCTGCGGCGCAGCGCGACCGGGTCGAGGTCGGTCGCCTTGACGTCGTCGATCCAGACGGCCCCGCTGGTGGGATCGACCATCCGATTGACCATCCGCAGCAGTGTCGTCTTGCCGCACCCCGACGACCCGAGGAGCACCCCGACCTGGTGTGAGGGCACCTCGAGCGAGAAGTCCGCCACAGCGACCGTGCCGTCGGGAAAACGCTTGTGGACGTGGTCGAACCGGATCATGGTCCTCCTGTCATGGAGTGGCGCCTAGTCAAGCACAGCCCGCCGACATCAGCCCCGCTGTCGGGGGAAGAGGTCCTTCACGGCGGTCGCCGGCCGTCCCAGCACAGTGGCCACGTCGTTCGTAGCGGGCCCCATTTCTCCCTTCGCAATCGCTTCGTACGTCGACACCCAGGCCTCGATCTGCCAGTCGGGCGCCCCGTAGTGCGACCGGGACGCGTACGCCTCCTCGCGGCTCTCCTCCTCATACCGGATCGGCCGGCCCTGGGCTTCGGAGAGGACCCGGGCGATGTCGGCCAGGCCGAGCTCCTCCGGCCCGGTGAGATCGTACGTACGCCCGGCGTGAACCGAGGGGCGCAGCAGGATCGCTGCGGCCACGTCGGCGATGTCGTCCTGGGCGACCGCGGCGACCCGGCCGCTGCCGGCCGGACCCCGGATCACGCCCCCGTCGGCGTCGTCCTCGACCATGCCCGGCAGGAAATCGGCGTAGAGACAGTCACGCAGGAAGGTCCAGGCCGGCCCTGCGGCCTTCAGCGCCTGCTCGGTGTGCCAATGCGTACGGGCCAGCCGGAAGGTCGCCTCGGGAGCGGCACCGAAGAACGAGGTGTAGACGATGTGACCCACCCCTGCGGCACGCGCGGCGCGGACGAAGGCGAGATGGTGCTGCAGCCGGTCCTCGGACTCCGAGGCGGAGATCATCAACACGGTGTCGATGCCCCGCAGTGCGTGGCGGACCGCCTCGGCGTCGGAGTAGGACGCGGTGACCGCGGTTGCGCCCGGCAGGACCGGTGCGCGGCGGACGTCACGGACGAGGAGACGCTGCCTGACTCCGGCATCTGCGAGACGGCGGGCGATCCTGCCGCCGAGCTGCCCCGTGGCTCCGGTCACAGCGATCATGGGGCCACGGTAGGCGCACGAGGGTCATCACACCACCCTTCGAAAGGCATATCCCTCGATTGTGCGGACTGGCACGATGGAGCCCATGACGAAACTCGCCTGGCAACGCCATGGCACAACTGCCGCCGAGGGGTCGATCGACGCTCTCCCGCTGGTACTCCTGCACGCCTTCCCCTTCGACTCCTCGATGTGGCACGACGTGGTGGCGGAACTCGACGACCTGCCGGTCCTCACCGTCGACGCGCCCGGTTTCGGCGCCTCCCCGCTCCTGCCCGGGGAACCGTCACTGGACGCGTACGCCGAGGCGGTCGTCTCCGACCTCGCCGAGCTCGGCGTGGACCGCGCCGTCATCGCCGGATTGTCGATGGGCGGCTATGCGGCGTTGGCGATCGCCGCCGCGCGCCCCGCGGTGATCGCCGGACTGGGCCTGTTGGACACCAAGGCCGAGGCGGACAGCGAGCAGGCGATGGCGAACCGGTTGGCGATGGCGAGCCAGGCCGAAGGTGAGGAGGGCAGCGCCGTCGTGCTGGGACTCGTCCAGGCGGGGCTGAGCCCGGTCACGCTCGCCCACCGGCCCCAGGTCGTCGAAGCGGTCCGCCAGGCGCTGGAGAACGCTCCCCGGGAGGGGATCGCCTGGGCCCAGCGGGCGATGGCCGCCCGCCCGGATCGGCTCCGCACGCTGGAGATGATCAGCGCCCCGGCCCTGGTGCTCCGCGGCCAACACGATGGCATGACCGGGGCCGTCGAAGCGCGCCACCTGGCCGGCCACCTCGCCCATGTCGATCTGGTGGAGGTCCCCGAAGCCGGTCACTTCGCCCATGTCGAGGCCCCGGCCGCCGTCGCGGGGGCCCTGCACGCCCTCTACCTGCGCTCGATCAGGGCGCGCTGACCCCCAGCAGGGTGCCGATGCCGTAGGTGATCGCCATCCCCAGGCCACCACCCACGAGCAGCCGCACGACCGCCGGACCCTTGCGAGCACCGCCGAGCCGGGCGCTGAGGACCCCCGTGAGGGCCAGCGCCAGCAGCACGACGCCGAAGGTCACCGGGATCCGCTCCATGGGCAGCGGGGTCACCAACATCGCCAGGATGGGCAGGACCGCACCGGCGGTGAACGCGATGGCGGAGGCCATCGCCGCCTGCCAGGGGTTCGTCAACTGGTCCTCGTCGATGCCCAGTTCGATGTGCAGGTGGCTGCCCAGGGCGTCGTGGGCGGTCAGTTCGTGGGCCACCCGGGTCGCGGTCTCCTTCGACAGGCCCTGGTGGCGGTACAGCCCGACAAGTTCGGCGAACTCCTGGTCGGGGTAGTTCTCGAGCTCGTACGTCTCCTTCTCGATCAGCGCTTTCTCCGTGTCGCGCTGGGTGGACACGGACACGTACTCACCCAGGGCCATCGACACCGCGCCGGAAATCAGTCCCGCGACGCCGGCGACGAGGATCGCACTCGTCGCGCCCGGGTTCACCGCGGCCACACCGATGATCAGGCCGGCGATCGAGACGATGCCGTCGTTCGCGCCGAGCACCCCCGCCCGGAGCCAGTTCAGCTTGCCGGCTACCTCGGACGTATGCGGCTCCGGAGCACCGCTGGGGTGCGCGGCGGTGGCCGACTGGACGACCGCGTCCGATTCCTCGACGGCCCGCGCCTCGGCCTCGGGGCCGATCCGGGCGGCCTCGTCGGCGCGGGTGGCTTCGTCCACGCCGGAGTCCCCCTCGTCCCGAGGCGGGGGCTGGGGAGTGCTGTCGATCATGAGGCGCCTTTCGCTGCGGCTGGTGGGCCGGTCAGGGCAACTGCCGGACGGCGTCCTCGACAGCCCGGTGGAAGCTCGGATAGGCGTAGATCATCTCGCGCAACCGGCTCACCGGGGTGCGTTCGTGCACCGCCAGGGTGAGCATCGACAGTACCTCGCCGCCGGACGGCCCCGCGGCGGTGGCGCCGACGAGGATCCCACGATCGGTGTCGGCGACCAGCTTGATCAGCCCCTGGTTGCCGACCTTGTGGATCCAGCCGCGGGTGGAATCGGGGATCCTCGACAGCGCAGTGGCCACCGGCAGCCCTTGGTCCCGGGCCTGCTTCTCGGTGAGCCCGACCGACCCCACCTCGGGGTCGGTGAACGTCACCCGCGGGACGGCGTGGTACTCCGCCGACGCGGCACCGTCACCGGAACCGAGGATGTGGCGGGCCACGATGCCGGCCTGGTACATGGACATGTGGGTGAAGGCGCCGTGCCCGGTGATGTCGCCGATGGCGTAGACCCCATCGACCACCCTCAGGTGGGCGTCGGTCTCCACCGAGCGCGCGTTGGTGTCGACGCCGATCGCCGCGAGGCCGAGACCGGCGAGGTCCACCCGTCGTCCGGTGGCGACCAGCAGGTGCCGAGCGATGAACTCGGCGCCACCGGCCGTCACGGTGAACGAGTGTCCGTCGTGTCGCACCGACTCGGCAGCGGTGCCGGTGTGCACGCCGATGCCCTCGCCGACCAGGACGTCCTCGACCAGCCGGCTGGATTCGGGCTCCTCGGGCGGGAGCAGGCGCTCGGCGGACTCCACGACGTCGACCCGGGTGCCGAAGCGGGCGAAGGCCTGCGCCAGCTCGAGTCCGATCGCCCCGCCACCGAGGACGATCAGCGACTCGGGTGCCGTCTCGACCGCGACGGCCTCCCGGTTGGTCCAGTACGGTGTGCCGGCCAGTCCGGGGATCGGCGGAATGGACGGCTCAGTGCCGGTGTTGAGGACGATCGCCCGAGCGGCGACGTACTCCCGGTCCCCGACGACGACCGTCGACGGACCGGTGAGCCGCCCCGTGCCGCGGACGAAGGTCCCGCCGGCCTTCTCGAAGCGTTCCACCGCCACCCGGTCGTCCCAGTCGTCGGTGGCCTCGGCGCGGATCCGGGCGGCGACAGGACCGAAGTCCGCCCGGACCGAGGACGTGCCGGCCAGGTCGGGGATCCGGCGGCCCTCGGCGAGGACATCAGCGGCCCTCACCATCATCTTGGTCGGGATACACCCGTAGTAGGGACACTCCCCACCCACGAGCCGCCTCTCGATGCCGACCACGGAGAGCCCGGCGCCGGCCAGTTGCGACGCGACGGACTCCCCTCCGGGTCCCATCCCGATGACGATGACGTCAGCATGCTCGGACATCGGCCGGTTCCTTTCCCGACTGGCTTCGGCGACAAGCTCAGACGTACTGCTCGTACGCCGCCAGGTCCAGCACCCCGTTGCCGGACAGGCCGATCACGACGACCTCACCGTCTTCAGCGGAGGTGCGCAGGTAATCCATCGCGCCGGCGACGGCGTGGCAGGACTCCGGCGCCGGGATGATGCCCTCGGCCCGGGCGAACTCGATGCCCGCCGTGAACGCCGTGTCCTGGTCGACGGCGATCGCCGAGATGTGGCCGAGGTTGACCGCGTGGGAGACCATCGGCGACATGCCGTGGTAGCGCAGACCGCCCGCATGGATGGCCGGTGGGACGAAGTCACGCCCCAGCGTGTACATCTTCAGCAGCGGTGTCATGCCGGCCACGTCACCGAAGTCGTAGCGGTACTCCCCCTGGGTGAGGCTGGGGCACGCCGCCGGCTCGCAGGCGACGACCTGGGTGGTGGACCCCTCGCGGAGGTTGCGCCCGATGAAGGGGAAGGAGAGCCCGGCGAGGTTGGAGCCGCCACCGGCGCAGCCGAAGACGATGTCGGCCTGGCGCTCGTTCGCCTCCTCCAACTGAACCAGCGCCTCCTGGCCGATCACCGTCTGGTGCAGCATCACGTGGTTGAGCACCGAGCCGAGGGCGTAGTGGGCGTTCGGGTCCTCGACGGCCGACTCCACCGCCTCGGAGATCGCCATGCCGAGCGAGCCGGTCGTCTCCGGGTACTTCTCCAGCAGCTCCCGGCCGGCCTTGGTCAGGTCCGAGGGCGAGGAGTGGCAGGTCCCGCCGTACGTCTCCATCTGCATCCGGCGGTACGGCTTGCTGTCGTACGACGCCCGTACCTGCCAGACCTCGCACTCCAGCCCGAGCAGGGCGCAGGCCATCGACAGCGAGGCGCCCCACTGCCCGGCTCCGGTCTCGGTGGTGAGGCGGGTGATGCCCTCGGCGGCGTTGAAGTAGGCCTGGGCGACCGCGGAGTTGGGCTTGTGGGAGCCGGCCGGCGAGACGCCTTCGTACTTGTAGTAGACGTGGGCCTTGGTGCCGAGGGCGCGCTCCAGGCGATGGGCTCGCACCAGGGGCGAGGGACGCCAGCCGGCGTAGATCTCCCGGATCGTCTGCGGGATCTCGATCCAGCGCTCGGTGGAGACCTCCTGGGCGATCAGGCTCATCGGGAACAGCGGGGCGAGGTCGTCCGGCGTGAGCGGCTCGCGCGTGCCCGGGTGGAGGTGCGGCGGCACCGGCTCGGGGAGGTCAGCCGCCAGGTTGTACCAGTGGGTCGGGACGGTCGACGGTACGGCGAAGCCCAGCGGCTCCAGTTGGCGCGGGGTGACGAGCTCGCTCACGAGGAATCCTTCCGTGGATCGGTAGCCTGACTCTAGCCAGCAGCCCAGACATCGGCGAGTGCACCCCTCGACTTCAGGCCGGATCGACGAGCGGCGGGAAGTTGCGGCGTGCCGCTGCGGCGATCCGACGCACCTGACGCACGTCGTAGGCTGCCCCGACGATGCCGCCGAAGGCCGGGATCACTCGCCCGAAGTGCACCAGTCCACCCTCCACGAACCGCCGCAGCAGTCGGAAGCCCACCGCCTTGTTGACCAGCATCAGGGCCCCGGGGGCATCCGGCCGGTCAATTGGTCGGTGAGCCGCCCGGAGATACCGCCCAGACCCAGACCCGCCTGTCGGAGGATGGCGTGGGAGTCGTCGCCGGCCACGCTGAGCAGCACGGCTGTGCGCACCCGCTCATCGGTCAGGTCGTAGCCGCGCAGCCGCGCGATCGCCCCCACCATTCGGATCGCCTGCAGGTGGAACTCCACGACGTTCACCGGCAGCGCGACGAGCAGCGTGAGGAATCCCCCCAGACCGGTCAGGAAGCCGCCGACCGCCACCCCGTTGGCGTGTCGGCGCACCACGGTGGCGATCGCCGCCTCGGGGTGGCGGGCACGGCCTCCGGCGCGGGCGGCCATCCGCCCCGCGGACGTGAAGGCCAGGGTGCCGTCCAGCGCGATGTCGCGCAGTCCCTCCACGGCGTGAGCGATGTTCCAGCTGCGCATGGGTCTCTCCTCACTTCGAACGTTGAGACCCTTCCATCGTGACACGCGCCACAGCCGGACCCCAGCTCACCGAGCACTTCACGGGACGAGGGCCAACTTCCCACCCGCATGGCCCGAGGCGAGACGCGCGATCGCCTCCTCGGCCTCGGCCAGTGGATAGGTCGCGGCCACGTGAACCACGACGGTGCCGGCCGCCGCGAGGTCGACGAGTTCCTGGCGGATGCGCCGTCGATAGGCAGCACTCTGGGGCAGGAAACCCCTCAGCGCCCGAAAGCCGTCCTGCTCCGCCCGCGCGAAGGCCTTGACGGTGACGAGCCGATCCGGGTCGCCCAAGAGCTCGAGGGAGACGTCGACCGCCTCGTCGGTGCCCACGCAGTCGACAGCTGCCGCGATGCCCTCGGGCGCCATCGCCCGGACCCGATCCGCCAGTCCTGGCCCGTACGTCACCGGCTCACCACCGCTGGAACTGACGAGGTGCGCGTGCTGGGCCGACGTCGTGCCGAGGACATGGACCCCACCGGCGACCGCCAACTGGACCAGCATGGTGCCGACCGCACCCGAGGCTCCGTGCACCAGGAGCGTGCCCCCGGGACCGACGGTCACGGCGTGGAGCGCCTCGTACGCCGTCGTCCCGGCCAGCAGGAGATTCGCCGCAGCCGGGAAGGAGAGATCGCCCGGCTTGGCCAGGACGTCGTCGCCGGGCACGGTGATCGCCTCACTCCACGCACCGCGGGCAGGGTGCACCAGCACCGCATCACCGACGGCGACCGGACCGGAAGCGATGCGGGTATCGGGCCCCACGGCGGTCACCACGCCCGCCGCCTCGGCCCCCACCGGCAACGGGAGCCTGGCGGGGTCGGCGCGGAGGGTGAGCAGGTCGGCGGGGTTCATGCCCGCCGCCCTGATCTCGACGGTCAGTTCGCCGGGTCCGGGAACTGGCACCTCGACCTCGACGAACTCGAAGGCCGGCGCCCCGTCCCGGAGCGCAACGACCCAGTGCTTCACCACACCCCCATGGTGATCCTGGTCACATGCGAAGTAAAGGCAGCGGACGCCCGTTGCCCGGAAGCCTCCACTCCGCCGGAGGAACCGTCCGGACGGCACCAAGGCCGAGCCACGCGGCCATCAGCTCCAGCTCTCCGAGCAGCGCGGGACTGACCACCGCCGGGTCAGTGCCCTCCTCCAGCCAGGCGGACCGGACGACCAGCTCGCCGGTTTGCCGGTCGGCCTTGATGTCGACCCGGGCGACCAGCCGCTCACCGAGCAGGAACGGGTAGACGTAGTAGCCGTACCGGCGGCGCGGCCCGGGGACATAGATCTCCAGGCCGTAGTCGAAATCGAACAGCCCCCGCAGCCGGCGACGCTCGAAGACCAGGGAGTCGAACGGGCTCACCACGGCCGAGGCCTCGATCCGCCGCGGGCGCCGGGCCTCGTGCCACAGCCACGCCTGCCGGGTCCACCCGGGCACCTCAACCGGGATCAGCTCCCCGGACTGCTCGAGCGCGGCGACCGCCGCCGCGGTCTCCGCGCGGTCGAGCCGGAAGTAGTCGGTCAGGCAGCCCAGCGAGCCGATGCCCAGGGCTGCCGCCGCCCGACGGACCAGTGTGACGACCGCTTCGGGATCCGTCGGCGTGAGGGCGCTCGCCACGTCGCCCGGCAACACCCTTGCTGGCAGGTCGAAGACCCGCTCGAACTGTGGCGTACGACGGGCGACCGAGATCTGCCCCGACCACAACAGCCACTCGGTGGCGGCCTTGACCTCCGACCAGTTCCAGCCCCAGCGCGGCGGGCGCCCTCCCGGCACGGGGACCTCGTCGGCCAGTCGGACCTCGAGCTGCCGGGCGGTGCCGGGCCCCCTGCCGACCTCGGCGAGCACGGCGGCCACGAGCTCGGGATGCTCGTGGCGGACCCGCTGCATGCCGCCCCAGGCCTCGTCCTCGGCCCGGGCCATCCGGAAGCGCAACGACGGCTCGAGCCGTACGTCGACCAGGCTCGCCGCGTGGCCCCAGTACTCGAAGAGGCGGCGCGGCGCGGCCCCTCCCGCCCGATCGAGCAGGCCGGTGTCGTACGGTCCGAGGCGGCTGAAGAGAGGCAGGTAGTGGGCCCGCTGCACGACGTTGACGGAGTCGATCTGGAATTGCGCGACCCGGTCGAGGATGCGCTGGAGGTGGCGCATCGTCACCGGCCCGGCCAACGGACGGGCCGCGCCGAAGCCCTGCGCAGCCAGGGCGATCCGCCGCGCCGCCGGGAGCGACACGATCCCCGCGGGAGGACGCCGAAGGCCCCCGGTCATTGACCGGGGGCCTTCAGGGATACGTGACGCGGAGGTCAGCGAATCACGGAGATGTTGGCCGCCTGCATGCCCTTGGGGCCCTCGACGGTCTCGAACTCGACCCGATCGCCCTCGTTGAGCGAGCGGTAGCCGTTGGAGTTGATGGCGGAGAAGTGAGCGAAAACGTCGGGGGAGCCGTCCTCGGGTGCGATGAAGCCGAAGCCCTTCTCGGCGTTGAACCACTTGACGGTACCGGTGTTCATGTAAATCTATGTCCTTCAGATGGGAGGTTTTACTGGGCAGATCGTACCACCCAGTGGGGTGATGCTGGTCAGACGCCTTCCCAGAAAGACTGTCCACCCTGGCTGGGTGTCCTGCTTGTCCAGATACTGCGAACCGCACAACTGTGATTCATCCTACAACCGTAGGGGTCATGGACCTAATCCTGGTGCAACAGTGGTCCCATGACACCGTTCCGCGGCTTCGCCCCGGTCGCCCTCGAGTTCTATCGCGGGCTGGAGGCCGACAACTCCCGGGCGTACTGGCAGGCCCATCGGGAGACGTACGAGCAGGCGGTCCGCGCGCCGATGGAGGCCCTCCTCGCCGAGCTGACCGATGCCTTCGGCGACGCGAAGGTCTTCCGCCCCAACCGGGATGTCCGGTTCAGCAACGACAAGTCCCCGTACAAGACCCACCTGGGCGCGTACGTGGGGACGGCGCCCGCGACCGGCTGGTACCTGGAGCTCTCCGCCCTCGGGATGCACACCGGCGCCGGCTTCTACCACGCCTCGTCCGAGGGTCTCGCCGCATTGCGGGAGCGGATCGACGAGGACGGCGAGGAACTCGAGGCGATCGTGGCGGCGTTGCGCGAGGACGGTTGGCAGATCGGCGGGGACACACTGAAGACCGCACCGAAGGGCTGGAGCGTCGACCACCCCCGGATCGACCTGCTGCGTCACAAGACCCTCTCGGCGGCCCGTCAGGTCGAGGACGAGGTGGTCTTCTCGGCCGACCTGGTCGACCGGGTGCGCGACGACTGGGAGGAACTACGCCCCCTGGTCACCTGGGTGTCACCCGCCCTGGAGGGGACGCTCAGATCCGAGTGACGGTCGCGCCGGTGGGTCGTCCCCCGTCGTACGGGATGACCGCGTGGAACGGCCGCGGATCGTCGTCGAAGAGCAGCGGCAGGAAGTGGCGGTCACCCTCCCACATGTCCAGCCCCATCAGGTCCTCCAGCGGGACCCAGGCCAACTCGCCCTCGGCGTTGCGCTCCGGCGGCTCGCCGTCGAAGTCGGTGACCAGGAAGACGAGACCGAACACGTGCCCCTCGGGGCCGGAGAATCCGGGCCAGTTCAGCGTGCCCCGCAGGGTCATCGCGGTCGGGACGAT
Organism: Raineyella fluvialis; assembly: GCF_009646095.1. Taxonomy (NCBI): domain Bacteria; kingdom Bacillati; phylum Actinomycetota; class Actinomycetes; order Propionibacteriales; family Propionibacteriaceae; genus Raineyella; species Raineyella fluvialis. The sequence goes on from NZ_CP045725.1 coordinate 796,277, forward strand.
CCCCGCCTCCTCCCGCAACTCCCTGATGATGCAGGCACCCGCGTCCTCGCCCTGCTCGACCTTGCCGCCCAGGCCGTTCCACTTGCCGTACTGCTCGTCGGACTCCCGCGCGATCCGGTGGCACATGAGCACCCGGCCGTCACGGACGACGTAGGCAAGGGTGGTGAGGACGGGAGCGTATGGCACCAGCTGAGGGTACGACGACCAGACTCCGTAACCTGTAGTACTCCTCACGTAGGATGGGCCCGACATCGAGGGCGACGTGAGGAGACGATGTGGAGGCACTGCACGAGCCGCGGCTGGTCGGCGTGGGAGTGGGCCCGGGCGATCCCGAACTCATCACGGTGAAAGCGGTCCGGGCCCTCGAGGAGGCCGACATCATCCTCGTGCCCCGGACCGAGCGGTCGGCGAACACCGCCGGACGCGCCGACACGATCGTCACGACCGCCGTCCCGTCCGCCGCCGGACGGATCGTCGCCACACCCTTCAGCATGCGGGAGCGCAGCGGTGTCGGGCCGGAGCGCCGGGCCGCCTGGGCGGAGTCCCGCGACGCTGCGGTGCGGGCCTTCCGCGAGGGTGCCCGGACGGTGTGCTTCGCCACGGTCGGCGACCCCAGCGTGTATTCCACCTTCAGCTATCTCGCCGCGGAGGTCGCCGGCGAGATCGAGGACCTGCGGATCGAGGTCGTTCCCGGCATCACCGCCATGCAGGCGCTGGCGGCGGCGGGGCGTACGCCGCTGGTGGAAGGCCGCGAAGTGCTGGCCCTGGTCCCGGTCACCGGCGGGGTCGACGTGCTGACCGCCGCACTGGAGACGGCCGACACCGTGGTCGCCTACAAGGCCGGCCGGCACCTGCCCGAGGTCCTGGACGCCATCGCGGCGACCCGCCCCGAGCACGACGTGACGATCGGCACCGATGTCGGGCTGGCCGGGGAAGTGCTGAGGGACGGCAAGGACCCGGCGGCCCGCGAGGCCGCGCCCTACTTCAGTACGGTCCTCGTCACCCCCGCCCGCCCCACGACGGGGGGCCGGTTGTGACCGGGCTCGTGGTGTTCGTCGGCGCCGGTCCCGGCGCGGCGGACCTGATCACCGTCCGCGGCGCACGGGTCGTGGCCGAGGCCGACATCGTCATCTGGGCCTCCAGCCTCGTCCACCCCGACATCGTCGCCGCCGCACGGCCCGACGCCGAGATCATCGACTCGGCGGCCCTCCCCTGGAGGCGCTGCGTCCCACCCTCGAGCGCGCCCGCGACGAAGGCCTGCTCGTGGCCCGGGTGCACACCGGCGACCCGTCGATCTACGGCGCGATGGGCGAGCAACGCGAGCTCTGCGACGAGATCGGGATCGGCTACGAGACCGTCCCCGGCGTGTCGGCGTTCTCGGCCGCCGCGGCGCGCGCCGACGTGGAGATCACCGTCCCCCAGGTCTCGCAGTCCCTGGTCCTCACCCGCCTCGAGGGTGGCCGGACGCCGATGCCGGACCGAGAGACCGTACGGTCCTTCGCCGAGCACGGCACCACGATGGCGCTCTACCTCTCGGCGGCCCGCAACAAGGTGCTCCAGGAGGAACTGCTGGCCGGCGGCTACCCGGCGGACACCCCGTGCATCATCGGCTACCGGGTCACCTGGCCGGACGAGCTCATGCTGCGCTGCGCGCTGAGCGAACTGTCCGCGACGATGCGCGAGCACAAGCTGTGGAAGCACACGGTCGTCCTCGTCGGCCCCGCCCTCCGCGAGGGGCCGAGCGGCACCCGCAGCCACCTCTACCACCCAGGGTTCCGCCACGCCTACCGGGCCGCGGACCCATCGGCCGCCGCCACCCTGACCCCGAAGGAGACCCGCGTATGAGCCGGGAAGTCGCAGCCGCCCGCATCGGCCAGGTGACCAACAGCCCCGCCACGCGGCGCCACGCCGACCGGATCGACCAGATCCTCGAGCGGGAGACGCTGCGGTTCGACGGACCGGCCTCGACCGGGCTGCCCGCGGCCTGGCATTCCTGCGATCTGATCGTCAGCCATCTGGCGCTGGGGGCGACGACAAGGATCATCGCTCCGCTGCTGGTCGACAAGACCCACGATCCGGGCGTGGTGGTGCTCGACGAGGCAGGCAGGTTCGCGATCCCCGTGGTCGGCGGTCACTCCGGCGCGGCGAACGCCCTGGCCCGGGTCCTCGCCGACGGGATGGGTGCCGTCCCCGTCCTGACCACCGCCACCGACGCCCTCGGGCTGCCGGCGCTCGACATGCTGGGCTGGCCCTGGTCCGGTGATCTGGCCCGGGTGACCCGGGCGATCCTCGACGGCAGGCCCGTACGGCTCGACCGGACCAGCCCCTGGCCACTGCCACCGCTGCCGGACAACGTCTCCGAGGACTGCGAGTCCCCACGTGCCCATGTGGTCGTCACCGACCTCGCCAAGGGGCCCTCTGCCGGCGCGGGGCTGCCCGAGGTGGTGGTGCACCCCCGGTCGCTGGTGGCCGGAATGGGCTGCAACCGCGGCACCACCGAGGAGCAGTTGGCCGGCCTGCTCGCCACCACCCTCGAGGAGGCGGGCCTGGCCCAGGACAGCATCGGCGCCCTGGCCAGCGTCGACGTCAAGGCCTCCGAGCCCGGACTGGTGGCACTGGCCGCGCGCCTGGGCGTCCCCCTGGTGACGTACACCGCCGACATGCTGGCCGCCCAGTCCGTCCCGCACCCCAGCCCCGTGGTCGACGGACACGTCGGCACCCCGAGCGTCGCCGAGGCGTCGGTCCTGGCCCATGGCGCGGACCTGGTCATCAGCAAGCGCCGCACCGCCGACGCCACCTGCGCGATCGGCCGGGTCGCGCCGCGCGGGCAGCTGAGTGTCGTCGGCCTCGGGCCCGGCGCCCGTGACCTGATCACGCCCCGGGCCCGGCACGCCGTCACCTCGGCAAGCGTCGTCGTCGGCTACGCACCCTATGTCGACCAGGTCCGCGACCTGCTGAGCCCCGGCACCACGGTGTACGCATCGGGGATGGGCACCGAGGAGGCCCGGAGCGCCTACGCCATCGCCGCGGCCCGGGAGGGGCGCCGGGTCGCGCTCGTCTGCTCCGGTGACCCGGCCCTCTACGCGATGGCCAGCCCCGTCCTGGAGCAGGGCACCGAGGGTGTCGACGTGGAGATCGTCCCGGGGGTGACCGCGAGCCTCGCCGTGTCGGCGATCCTCGGCGCGCCGCTCGGCCACGACCACGTCACGCTGTCGCTGTCCGATCTGCACACCGACTGGCCGACCATCGAACGGCGGCTGCAGGCCGCCGCGGAGGGCGACTTCGTCGTGGTGCTGTACAACCCACGCAGCCGCACCCGGACCACCCAACTGCCCCGTGCCCTGGAGATCCTCGGTGCGCACCGACCCGCCGACACCCCCGTCGCCGCGGTGCACGAGGCCTGCCGGCCGGACCAGCGGACGTACCTGGCGACGATGGAGACGTTCGACCCGACCTGGGTGGACATGAACTCACTCGTCGTCGTCGGCTCCTCGACGACCCGCTACACCACCAGCGGCGCCGGTGAGAAAGTCATGGTCACTCCCCGCGACTACACCTGGATGAGGCCATGACCATCGTCGAGAGGGCCCGCGAGGCGGCCCGCACCGCCCGTCCACCACTGGTCATCGCCGCCCACGGCACCCGCGATCCGGAGGGAGCCGCCGCGGCTCGCGCGCTGGCCGACCGGGTCCGCGAGGCGCTGCCCGGCATCGACGTCGGCCTCGGGTTCGTGGAACTCACCGCACCCGGTATCGCGGACGCGGTGGCCGCCGCGGCGAGCAGCGGTGCGGGCAGGGTGGTGGTGGTCCCGCTGATGCTGGGCAGCGGCGGCCATGTCCGCCGCGACATCCCCGAGGCGATCGAGGTCGGCCGCACCCGCGTGCCCGGCAGCACGGTGGCGTACGCCCCCCACCTCGGCCCGGACCCCCTCCTGCGGACCCTCACGCTGGACCGAATCCGCGCCGTGCTCGGCGACTGGTCCGCGGCGTCGACCACCATCGTGCTGGTCGGGCGCGGGTGCAGCATTGCCGAGACCAACGCCCAGCACGTCGCCCTGGCGCGCCTGGTGGAGGAGGAGGGTGGCTTCGACCGGGTGCTGCCCGCGTTCATCCAGGTGACCGGCCCGGATCTACCCGCCGCACTGGACCAGGCCGCGCTGCTCGGCGCGAAGCAGATCGTCGTCGTTCCGAACTTCCTCTTTCCCGGAGCGATGCGCACCTGGACCCGCGAACAGACCGCCGGATGGAGAAGTCACCACCCTAACGGGCCCGAGGTCCGCGTCGCCGAGGTGATCGGCCCCTGCGCCGAACTGGCCGCCGTCGTGGCCGAGCGCTACCGGGCGGAGGCCAGACGGCTGGACGACGCCGGTTCGACACCTGTCTATCTCAGTGGGCTGGTGCTGCGCGGTCGGGACGTCCTCATCGTCGGCGGCGGCCGGGTCGCGGAACGCCGGGTCATGGCGCTGCTCGATGCCGGTGCCCGGGTCCGGGTGGTGTCCCCGACGCTGACCGCGGTGCTCTCCGCGCTGGAACTGGCCGGGCGGATCACCTGGTCGGCCCGGGCATACCGGGCCGGTGACGTCGGCGAAGCCTGGTACGTGCTCGCGCTCAGCGACGACCCGGGGGTGAACACCCGGGTGGCGACGGAGGCCGAGACGGCGCACGCCTTCTGTGTCCGCGGGGACCACGCGGGCGGTGGCAGTGCCTGGACACCGGCGACGGGGCGCAGTGCCGGACTGCTCGTCGGTGTGGTGGGCCGGCGCGAACCCCGACGGACGGCGGCGGTCCGCGACGCGCTGGTCGAGACGGTCCGTACGCTGCCGGTCCCGGATCCGTTGGACTAGGCGGGGGCGCAGCGGCCGACCACCGCTCCCGCCCGGTCGACGCACACCACGTCCACCCGCACCGGCGCCTCGTCCAGGATCCGCTTGGCCTGGTCCCGCGCGGCGAGCGCGACGGCGTCACCGAGCGGTACGCCGGCGGCCGTGGCGACATGCAGGGCCTGCAGCCCGGTCCCGCTGGCGGCGACGGCCTCAGCGACGCCGGGATCCGCTCCGGCGACGGCGGCGAGCCGCCCCAGGAAGGAGAGGTCCAGCCGGGACCGGCCGGAGTGCAGGTCGAGATGGCCGTCGGCCAGCTTGGCGAACTTGGCGAAGCCCCCGCACAACGTCAGGCGCTCCACCGGGTGGCGGCGCAGGTGCTTGAGCACGGCCCCGGCGAAGTCGCCCATGTCGAGCAGGCCCACCTCGGGCAGGCGATAGAGGTCACGGACGGTCCGCTCCGACGTCGACCCGGTGGTCGCGGCGACGTGGGTGAGCCCACGGGCCCGGGCGACGTCGATGCCCAGCCGGATGCTGTCGATCCAGGCCGAACAGGAGTACGGGATCACCACGCCGGTCGTCCCCAGCACCGACAGGCCGCCGACGATGCCGAGGCGCCCGTTGAGGGTGTGCGAGGCCAGTTCCTCACCGTCGACGATGCCGACGCTCACCTCGAGGTCGGGCGTACGCCCCCCGGCCACCACCGCCAGGTTGTCCCGGATCATCGCCCGGGGTGCCGGATTGATGGCGGGCTCCCCCACCGTCAGCTGCAGCCCCGCCCGGGTGATCGTGCCGACCCCCGGGCCGGCGCGGAAGACGACCCCCTCCCCCGTCGGCAGGGATCGTACGGTCACCTCGACGACCGCGCCGTGGGTGACGTCCGGGTCGTCCCCGGCGTCCTTCGTGACGGCCGCGGTCGCGGCGACGACCCGGCCGTTGTCGTCACGGTCCAGGTGGTGGCGGGTGAGCGCGAAGGCAGGCGTACGGCCCTGCGGGAGCCGGACCACCACCGGGTCGGGGAACTCCGCGCCGACCAGCGCGACGTAGGCCGCCGTGGCGGCCGCGGTGGCGCAGGCGCCGGTGGTCCAGCCGGGCCGCAGCCCGGACGTCTCCAGCTGCCCGCGCCGGCCCCCTGTCATCGGAGCGACAGGGTTCACCGGATCGACATGGCGTTGACCGCTGCTGCCGCGACCGCGCTCCCGCCCCGTCGGCCGAGCAGCGTGAGGTATTCCAGGCCCCAGGGGTTGGCGGCCAAGGCCTCCTTGGAGCGGTCCGCCCCGACGAAACCGACCGGGATCCCCACGATCGCCGCCGGGCGGGGGCCACCGGCGCCGATGGTCTCGAGCAGGTGGAAGAGAGCGGTCGGGGCGTTACCGATCGCCACGATCGCCCCCTCCAGGCGCTCGGCCCACAGGTCGATGGCCGCGGCGGCCTTCGTGGTGCCGAGGCGGCGGGCCAGCTCCGGCAGCTGGGGGTCGGCGAGGCGGCAGATCACCTCGTTGTCGGCCGGCAGCGTGGAGCGGATGATCCCGTGGGCCACCATGGTCGAGTCGCACAGGATCGGCGCCCCTGCGGCCAGGGCCTCACGGCACGCGGCGACCACCCCGGGCGAGTACCGCAGGTCGTCGACGATGTCCGGCTGGGCCGAGGCATGCACCATCCGGACGGCCACATGGGCGACGTCCGCGGGCAGGTGCTCCAGGCGCGTCTCGCTGCGGATGATCGCGAACGATTCCCGGTAGATGTCCGCGCCGTCACGCAGATAGTCGTACGGGGGGTGGAGGGCAGGTGTCGGGGCCACCCCCCGACTATAACGACACGGTGTAGTACTCAGACGGCCGGTGCCAACTCCGGGTTGATGTTGTGGTTGGAGCGGAACAGGTTGGTCGGGTCCCAGCGACCCTTGAGCTCGACGAGCCGGGAGTACTTGTCCTGCCCGAAGCCGGCCAGCAGGTCGTGGTGGCTGGTTCCGGGCTCGAAGTTGAGGTACGTGCCGCCGGTGGTCGCCGGTGCGAACGCCGCCGAGAACTTCGCCACCCAGTCCAATTCGTAGGCGTCCTCGGCCGTCGTCAGCCAGCACGCGATCGGGTGCGCCATGAATGGCGCCGCACGGTTCCCCGCCGCGGTGTCGTCCTCGGCGACGCGGCTGATGGCGCCACCGTTCTGGAAGACGAGGCCCTGGGTCAGCGGCGAGTGGATGTCGCGGCCGGCGGCGAGGTAGGGCCCCATCACCTCATCGCTGAAGCCGGTCAGGTGCAGGCCGCGGTGGTAGTTGCGGCCACCCTTCTGGTTGAAGGCGTCGACGATGGCCTGGAACGTGGTGTAGGGCATCGGCTGGACCAGGTCCATCCCGCCGGCCTGGGCGACGACCGACCGCAGCGGCGCCAGCGCCTCCGCGGCCTCCGTCTGGTCACCGAAGTGCCCGACCAGGAAGGCCAGCACGGGCGCCCCGATCAGTGGCGGCGGCACGAACTCGGCCGGCGGGGCGAGGATCGTGGCCGTCGCGGTGGAGACGTCCTCCGGGGCGGCGGCAGCGAATTCACGGTAGGCCTGCAGGAGTTGGACGGCGGACCCGTCGTCCATGTTGGGGACCACGAGCATGCCGGCGAGGACCAGCGGAGCGATCGGGTGCACCCGCAGTTCGTACGACATGACGACTCCGAAGTTGGCGCCGGCACCCCGGAGCCCCAGAGCAGGTCGGCGTTCTCCGTCTCCGAGGCGTGGACCAGCCGGCCGTCAGCCGTCACGACGTCCGCGCCGACCAGGTTGTCACAGGCGAGACCGTGCCGGCGCGACAGCCAGCCATAGCCACCCCCGAGCGTGAAACCACCGAGACCCGTCGTCGTCACCCGCCCACCGGGCGTCGCCAGGCCACGCAGTGTGGTCTCGCGATCGTATTCGCCCCACAACACCCCGGCCTGGGCCACGGCGACGCCTCGCTGCGGGTCGACGTGGACGCCCTTGAGGCTGGACAGGTCGATCAGCACACCGCCATCGCTGGCCGAGGTCCCGGCCACGGCGTGTCCGCCACATTTGACGACCAGTGGCAGACCGGAACTGCGGGCGTACGCGACGGCGTCGGCGACGTCGGCCGCACCCGTGGGCCGTACGATCAGCGCGGGGCGTCGGTCGATCGATGCGTTGTAGACCGCGCGGGCCCGGTCGTAGTCCGGATCTCCCGGACCGATGAGTTGTCCCTTGAATTCGGGGCTGATCGTCAGCCCCACCGCTGCCGATTCGGACATGTGTCGACTCCCTCGAACCTGTGACCTGGGTCACACCCCCGTGTTGTCAGGATCGGCCTTGTCGGCGAAGCAGAGGCTGAGAAGGAGCAGGCGCTCCGGGAGACGAGAAAGCCCCCGCCGGCAGGCACGAGGCTTTCCGACAGGGGCTTCAATCTGGCGCGCCCGGAGGGATTCGAACCCCCAACCTTCTGATCCGTAGTCAGATGCTCTATCCGTTAAGCTACGGGCGCTTACTCGTTCCAGGTGCTCCCTGCAACGAGTTAGAACAATAGACCTTCGCCGCAGCGAAGCCAAATCGGCACCTCAGGCACGCCACGTCAACAGGACCAGTGGTCCACTGGCAAGGCCCGGACCCGCCCCCTGCACCGAGGAATGGCACGCCTGCGTCCGATGGACCCCGCATGGTGACGGGGATCGACGCCACTTGTGATCTGTTTCACGTATACCTTTTGGCATAAGCTCTTGTAATACCAGTCGGTGCAGTGGCCTAGACTCTCTCCAACATCCACAGGCATCTGTCCTAGTCCCAGCCGGTTCATCCATCTCAATGAGGAGCGCACCGTGTCCGTTGACACCACTCAGGCACCCACCACCCATAAGGCCCTACTGGAGTGGGTCTCCGAGGTTGCGGCACTGACCGAACCCGACTCGATCTACTGGTGTGACGGCTCCCAGGAGGAGTACGACCGCCTCGGTGCCGAGCTCGTCGCCGCCGGCACTGCCATCCGCCTGAACGAGGACAAGAAGAAGAACTCGTACTACTTCGCCTCCGACCCCGACGACGTCGCCCGGGTCGAGGACCGTACGTTCATCTGCTCGCAGAATGAGGCCGACGCCGGCCCCACCAACAACTGGCGCGACCCGGCCGAGATGAAGGCCACGCTCACCGAGCTCTACCGCGGTTGCATGCACGGTCGGACGATGTACGTCATCCCGTTCTGCATGGGCCCCATCGACGCCGAGGACCCGACGTTCGGCGTGGAGATCTCCGACTCGGCCTACGTCGCGATGTCGATGCGGATCATGACCCGGATGGGCAAGGCTCCGCTCGAGGCGATGACCAAGGGCGGCGACCGCGCGTTCGTCCCCTGCCTGCACTCGGTCGGCTACCCGCTCGAGCCCGGCCAGGCCGACGTCGCCTGGCCGTGCAACACCGAGAAGTACATCGTCCACTTCCCCGAGGACCGCGCGATCTGGTCGTACGGCTCCGGCTACGGCGGCAACGCCCTGCTGGGCAAGAAGTGCTACTCGCTGCGCATCGCCTCGGTGATGGCCCGCGACGAGGGCTGGCTCGCCGAGCACATGCTGATCCTCAAGCTGACCTCGCCGGCGGGCAAGGTCTACCACATCGCCGGCGCCTTCCCGTCCGCCTGCGGCAAGACCAACCTGGCCATGATCGAGCCGACCCTGCCCGGCTGGAAGGCCGAGACCCTCGGTGACGACATCGCCTGGATGCGCTTCGACGAGGAGGGCTACCTGCGCGCCGTCAACCCGGAGAACGGCTTCTTCGGCGTGGCCCCCGGCACCGGCGAGTCGTCCAACCCGAACGCCATGAAGACGATCAACATCGGCAACTCGATCTTCACCAATGTCGCCCGTACGCTCGACGGCGACGTGTGGTGGGAGGGCATGACCGACGAGAAGCCGGCCGAGCTGATCGACTGGAAGGGCAACCCCTGGACCCCGGCCTCCGGGACCAAGGCCGCCCACCCGAACAGCCGCTTCACCACCCCGATGGAGCAGGCTCCGACGCTGGGTGCCGAGTGGAACGACGGCAAGGGCGTCCGCATCGACGCGATCCTCTTCGGTGGCCGCCGCGCTACCACCGTCCCGCTGGTGACCGAGACCTCCGACTGGGCGCACGGCGTCTTCATGGGGGCGACCTGCTCCTCGGAGACCACCGCCGCCGCCACCGGTGCGGTCGGCGTCGTCCGCCGCGACCCGATGGCGATGCTGCCCTTCATCGGCTACAACGCCGGTGACTACATCCAGCACTGGCTGGACATGCCGTCGCTGCACGAGAACGCGCACATGCCGAAGGTGTTCTACGTGAACTGGTTCCGCAAGTCCGCGGACGGCAAGTTCCTCTGGCCGGGCTTCGGCGACAACAGCCGCGTACTGGCCTGGATCGTCGGCCGCCTCGAGGGCACCGCCGACGCCGCCCGGACGCCGATCGGCTACGTCCCGACCCTCGACGCGATCGACCGCACCGGGATCGAGGACGAGGTCGACGACGCCACCATGGCCGAGGTGCTCAAGGTGGACACCGAGGAGTGGCAGCGTGAGCTCCCGCTGATCAAGGAGTGGTTCACCAAGCTCGGCGAGCGCCTGCCGCAGCAGCTGTGGAGTGACCTCGACCAGCTGAAGGCCGCTCTGGAGGCCTGACCCCTCCCTGGACGTGACCCCTCGAGCCGACGGCCCCGGCTCGGGGGGTCACCGCGTCAACAGGGCCACCAGTAGCGCGCTGCGCTGCACCAGGCTGGAGAAGAGGATGTGCTCGTCGAGAGCATGGGCTCCGCCTCCGCGGGGGCCGAAGCCGTCGACGGTCGGCACGCCGAGCGCACCGGTGAGATTCGTGTCGCCCGCCCCTGCCGCCTTCCGGTACCCCGGCGTCGGCAGGCCGAGGGCCGCCGCGATCGCACCGATCGATGCCGCCAGGGCGCGATCCGCCGATCCCGGCGCCCACGGGGGTCGATGACTGAGCACGTCCACCTCGAGTCGGGCACCCGCACGGATCGGACGCAATGCCCCTAAGGCCGCGAGCACGTCGTGCTCGGTGGCCGTATCGAGGAACCGCAGCCCCAGTTCACACTCCGCCGCCTCGGGCACGACGTTGGCCCGCCCGCCACCGGAGATGGTGCCGACGTTGCAGAGAACCTCGCTGCGTGCACTCGCCGTCGCCACCAGGCGCCGGATCCCGACGAGCTGGTCGACCAGTTCGTCGATCGCGGAGACCCCCGCCGTCGGATCGACCGCGGCGTGCGCGGCCCTGCCCCGTACGACGAGCCGGACCCGGGTGCTCCCCCGCCGGCCGACCTTGAGCGCACCGTCCTCGTGCGGCGACTCGAACCCGATCACGCCGGCGACCCCGTCGAGGCAGTCCCGGACGAGGTCCTGCGAGGTCGGTGACCCGGCCTCCTCGTCGCACACGATGACGATGCGCACCGGGCGGTGCGCCCGTGCGCGCAGCGCTTCCAGGGCGGTCAGCATGACGATGAGCCCGCCCTTCATGTCGTAGACACCGGGCCCCCGTACGACGTCACCCTCGACCGACCATGGCATCCGGTCGGCCAGGGTGCCGACCGGCCAGACCGTGTCGCAGTGGCCGACCAGCAGCAGCGGCGCGCGGCCGTCGCCGGCCACCTCGAGGCGCAGGTGCGTGCCGGCGATGCTCCGGACGAACTCGACCGTCGCCCCGACGTCTGCGAACCATCCGGCGAGGAGATCGGTGACCGCCGCGCTGGCGGCGGGGTCGAACGAAGGGGTCTCCACCTCCACGAGTTGACGCAGTCGCTCGAGTGCCGTCCGGGCCGCCATCGCGACTCCCTCCACTCGGCCTGCCGGGTGGTGACGGTCGACCTCGCCGCCACCACCCGGCTCCAGCCTGACGGTCAGGCGCCGGTGTCCATCGTCGACAGGTCGCCGACGTCCTCACCGAGCGCCTGGGCCTTGAGCACCCGGCGCATGATCTTGCCCGAGCGGGTCTTCGGCAGCGAGTCGACGAAGTCGATCACGTCCGGCTTGGCGATCGGGCTGAGGTGCTGGGCGACGTGCCTGCGGATGTCCTCGGCGAGCTCCGGGGAGCCCTTGAGACCGGCCCGCAGGATCGCGAAGGCGTGGATCCCCTGGCCCTTCACCTCGTGGGGCAGGCCGATGGCCGCCGACTCGATCACGTCGGGGTGCGAGTTCATCGCCGCCTCGACCTCAGCGGTACCGATCCGGTGGCCGGACACCTTGATCACGTCGTCGGTGCGCCCGACGATCCAGATGTAGCCGTCCTCGTCGATCCGGGCCGAGTCACCGGTGAGGTACGCGCCGGGGTATTTCGACCAGTACGTGTCGATGTAGCGCTTCTCGTCCTTGTAGAGCGTCCGCAGCATGGCCGGCCACGGCCGCTTGAGCACCAGCATGCCCTCGGTGCCGGTGGGCACCTCGTTGCCGTCGTCGTCGAGGACGGCGACCTCCTGGCCGAAGAACGGCTTGCCGGCCGATCCCGGCTTGAGCGGCAGCGACGGCGTGGGGGTGATCTGGAACATGCCGGTCTCGGTCTGCCACCAGGTGTCCATGATCGGGCTCTGGCCCTTGCCCACCACCGAGTGGAACCAGTGCCAGGCCTCGGGGTTGATCGGCTCGCCGACCGACCCGAGCAGGCGCAGCGAGGACAGGTCGTGACGGTTGGGCCAGGCGTCACCGAAGCGCATCAGGGAACGGATGGCGGTCGGGGCCGTGTAGAAGATCGAGATGCCGAAGTACTCGATCAACTGCCACCAGCGGTTCGGGTACGGGAAGGTCGGGCCCCCTCGAACATGAACGAGGTGGCCCCGTTGAGCAGCGGCCCGTAGAGACCGTACGAGTGCCCGGTGACCCAGCCCGGGTCGGCGGTGCACCAGTAGCGGTCCTCGTCTCGCAGGTCGAAGACGTACTTCGTGGTGGCGTACGTCCCCACCTGGTAGCCGCCGTGGGTGTGCACGATGGCCTTGGGATTGCCGGTCGAGCCCGAGGTGTAGAGCAGGAAGAGCGGGTCCTCGGCGTCCATCGGGACGGTCTCGCACTTGCCGTTGGCGATCGGCAACGACGTCAGGTCGTGGTACCAGTGGTCGCGCAGCGGGTCCATGGTGACTTCGGTGCCGGTGCGCCGGACGACGATGACGTTCTCGACAGTCGGGGAGAAGCGGATCGCTTCGTCGACGATCGACTTCATCGGGAAGACCGACCCGTTCACCCACGACCCGTCCGCGGTGATCAGCAGCTTGGACTCGGAGTTGTCGATCCGGTCGCGCAGGGCGTCGGACGAGTAGCCACCGAACACCACCGAGTGGACGGCGCCGATCTTGGCGCAGGCCAGCATGGCGAACCAGATCTCGGGGATCCGGGGCAGATAGATCGTGACGATGTCACCCTTGACCACGCCCATCGCCTTGAGGACGTTGGCCATCCGGTTGACCTCGCGGTTGAGCGCGTGGAAGGAGAACGTCCGAGGCTCGTTGCCGGTCTCGGGCACCCAGATCAGGGCCAGCTTGTTCTTCCGCGGCCCGTGCAGGTGGCGGTCGATGGCGTTCAGGACGATGTTGGTCCGGCCGCCCGTGAACCACTTGAAGAACGGAGCGTTCGAGTCGTCCAGCACGTCCTGATAGGGCTCGAACCACTCGAGTTCGGCGGCCTGCTCGGCCCAGAAGCCGAGCGGGTCACGACCCGCCTCCTCGGCCAGTCGTGCGTGAGGCGGTACGGTCTCGTCCTCGAGGATGCTGCTGGGGGTTGGATGGCGTCGCTCTCGCGGAGGCCCATGGGTTCTCCCTTCCTTCTCTCCAGGGGGGCGCCCGCGTGCCGAACGGCGGATCGCACAGCGTTGTGCGCCCAAGTGTGAGGGACTCTAGCGGCGCGGGGGGCAGTTGGACAGACCAATAGCCCTCAGGACGGCACGCGGAGACGAACAACCCCCCGGACCGATGATCCGGGGGGCTGCAGGTGGCGGAGGCGGCGGGATTTGAACCCGCGATGGGATTTAAGTCCCAAACCCGCTTAGCAGGCGGGCGCCATAGACCGGACTAGGCGACGCCTCCAAGTACCGAGGGATCATGCTACCGATTCCGCCCCGACCGGTCCAACCGGGACCCCGTCCGGTGTCTGCGGCTCCGCATGTCGCGTTACATTGGGGGGAACTGATCCTTGACTCCCGGAGAACCGATGGACCCTCAGCACGACCGGCTGCGCGCCGACTCCTTCTCGGTCGCCTCCGGGTGGACGGTCCTCACGGCCGTGTTCCCCGGGATCGGACTGATCCGCGCCGGTCACCGCGCCCTCGGGAACCTGGTCATCGGGCTCGCCATCGGCGCTCTCGCGGCCCTGGGCGTGCTGATCGCCGTCCGCCGCGAGTGGGCCCTGGCGATGCTGGTCAACCCCACGTTCCTCCGGGTGACCGGTGTCGTGCTCGGCGCCATGGCGCTGCTGTGGATCCTCGCCATCGTCGCCGTCCACCTACGGATCCGGCCGCTGCCGATCCAGACCTGGCAGCGCTGGGCCGGATTCGCGATGGTGACCGTGCTCACCTTCGCCGTGGGTGCGCCATCCGCCGTGGGAGCCCGCTACGCCTGGTCCCAGGCGGACCTGGTGACCAGCGTTTTCGGCGGCAACACGGCGCCGACGACCGGCGGCGTCCCGCAGGCCTGGAAGAGCAAGGGCCGCCTCAACGTCCTGCTGCTCGGTGGCGACTCCGGTCCGGACCGCACCGGCATGCGGACCGACACCGTGATGGTCGCCTCGATCGACACCACCACCGGCGACACCGTCTTCTTCGGCCTGCCGCGCAACACCGCCCGGATGCCGTTCCCCGACGGCCCGCTGCGCAAGGCCTACCCGAACGGCTGGTACGACGGCCACAACGCCGACGACCCGATGTTCATGCTCAACGCGATGTACGAGTTCGTGCCGGAGCAGCACCCGGAACTCTTCCCCGACAAGACCCACGCCGGTGGCAACGTGATGAAGGCGTCGGTGGGCGAGGCCCTCGGTCTGCCGATCGACTACTACGCCGTCGTCGACCTCGCCGGGTTCGAGCGGCTGATCGACGCGATGGGCGGGGTGACCGTCAACATCAACTCCTACATCCCGATGGGCGGCAGCACCGACACGCACACGCCGCCCAAGCAGTGGCTCTCCCCCGGCGCGAACCAGCACCTCGACGGCAACCAGGCCCTCTGGTACGCCCGCGGCCGGTTCGGCTCGGACGACTTCCAGCGGATGGCCCGGCAGCGCTGCGTCCTGAGCGCGCTCGCCGACCAGGCCAACGTGCCGAACCTGCTCAGCCGCTACGAGGCCATCGCCCGGGAGTTCCAGGGCGTGGTGACCACGGACGTCCCCCAGGGAGACCTGGCGTCGGTGCTCAACCTCGCCCTGCTGATGCGGTCCGGCAACACCCGCTCGATCGTGTTCACCAACGGCACCGCCGGCTTCCACTCGGCGCACCCGGACTTCGCCCTGATGAAGACGCAGGTGCAGGAGGCGATCAAGGAGTCGGCACGCAAGGCCACCCCCTCCCCGGCCGCGTCCTCGGCTCCCGCTGCCAGCACCGAGGCGACTCCCGCCCCACCCCGACCCCGACGAGCACCCGCAAGGCCACCAGCAAGGCGACGACCCCGACGCCCACGCCGACGTCCGAGGCGACCGAGGCCAGCGTCAATGTCCGCGCCGTCTGTGCGTACGATCCGGTGGCCGCACAGGAAGCGGTCGCGAACCCGCCGTACTGGGTGAAGTGAACGTCAGTCGAGTCGGCCGTACGCCGCGCGCATCCGCTCGGTGACCTCCTCGGCGAGGCGCTCGAAGTCCCCACGCCGGCCGGGGTCGAGCACCGGCACCCGGTCCGGGCGCTCCTCGTCGTCGCGCGGGTAGAGGCGCAGTTCGTCGTCGGTCACCGTGGCCCGGGTGATGTCGGTCCAGTCACGGGCCGACGTACGCCCGAGTGCGGCGAGCTGGTAGCCGGAGTCGGTGAGGGAGATGCGTACGCGTCCCCGCGAGGCGACGAGGAACGCGAGGGCCCCCTGGAGGGCACCGAGCACCACCAGCACCACCGCGATCACGACCACGACGACGTGCCAGTGTGCTGCCGTCGCCACCACCAGCAGCAGCCCGCCCACGATCAACAGGCCTGCGGCGATGCCGAAGGCGCGGGCGGGCAGCGCTGCATCGAGGCGGTAGGTGTTCACGCGGCGAGAGTGGGATTCGAACCCACGGAACGGTCACCCGCTCGGCCGCTTTCAAGGCGGCTGCACTAGTCCACTATGCGATCTCGCCAATGAGGATCAGGGTCGATCCTAGCGAAGCCCGTGTGCAAGGCTGGGACCATGCTCATGCGCGCGATTCTCGCCCCCGAACCAGGCGGCCCCGAAGCACTCCAGTTGGCGCAGATCGAGCGCCCTGCGCCGGGCCCGGGCGAGGTCCTGGTGCGCGTCGTCGCCGCCGGGGTGAACCGCGCGGACATCCTCCAGCGCCAGGGCCACTACCCCCGCCGCCGGGCCACCCGGACATCATCGGCCTGGAGGTCGCCGGCATCGTCGCCGAACTCGGTCCCGACGTCCGCGGCTGGCAGCCAGGTCAGGAGTGCCTCGTACTGCTCGCGGCCGGCGGCTACGCCGAGTACGTCGTGGCCCCCGCCGGGCAGCTGGTCCCGCCGCCCCCGGGCCTCGATCCCATCGAGGCGGCCGGCATCCTCGAGGTCGCCGCGACCGTCGTCTCCAACATGGACCTGGTCCATCTCACTGCCGGCGAGACGCTGCTGGTGCACGGTGGCGCGGGTGGCATCGGGTCGTTCGCCATCCAGTACGCCAAGGGCCTCGGCTGCACCGTGCTGACCACCGCGGGGTCGGCGGAGAACCTGGACTACTGCCGATCCCTCGGGGCGGACCACGCCATCGACTACCACGACGACTGGGTGGCGGCGGTGAAGGAGGTCACCGGGCGACACGGTGCGGACGTCATCCTCGACATCATGGGCGCCAAGTACCTGCCCCTGAACGTCCGTGCCCTGGCGATCGGCGGGCGCCAGGTGACAATCGGTCTGCAGGGTGGCCGCAGGGGCGAGCTCGACATGGGAGTCCTGCTCAACAAGCGCGCCTCGATCCATGCCACGTCACTGCGCTTCCGTCCGGTCGCGGAGAAGGCGGAGATCTGCGGCCGGGTGGCCAAGGTGGTCTGGCCGATGCTCGCCGAGGGGATCATCCGCCCCCTGAAGACCGAGCGGGTGCCGTTCACCGAGGCACGCCGGGCCCACGAGATGATGGAGGCGCCCGGTCATCGCGGCAAGATCGTCCTCGTCGTCGACGCGGACGCCGTTGCTCCTAGACTCGACGCATGAGCGAGGAGCCGCAGGGCAGCGCCGCCGAGGACGCCAACGGGGAAGCGCAGGTACTGGCCGGTCGTACGGACGACGGGCGGGTGTACGTGGTCGGCCCGGAGCAGATGGCGGTGACGGGCCCGGACGGGGCCGAGGAGTCGCAGAACGGGTCGGTCACCGACCAGGTCGAACAGCCGGCGAAGGTGATGCGGATCGCGACAATGATCCAGCGCCTCCTCGACGAGGAGCGCACCGCACCCCTCGACGACGCCAGTCGGCAACGGCTGGCCGAGCTCCACGCCAGCTCCGTCGCCGAGCTCAAGGACGGGCTGAGTCCCGACCTCGCGGCGGAACTGGAGCGCCTGTCGCGACCGTTCACCCCCGCTCACACACCCTCGGACGACGAACTGCGGATCGCCCAGGCCCAGCTGGTCGGCTGGCTCGAGGGGCTCTTCCAGGGCATCCAGACCGCCCTGGTCGCCCAGCAGATGGCCGCCCGGGCGCAACTCGAGCGTGGCCGCCGGGAGCTGCCCAACCAGCAGGGTCCCGCCCCGCAACACCCGATGCCCGGTCAGAACCCGGGTCAGGGAGGCATGTACCTCTAGCGTTCACCTTCCGTCCCCCGACCTTTCATCTGGTCAGGGAACCATCCCCCGGTGTACGGAGTCCAACGCACGGACAACCACACACTGATACGTCACACGAGTAGGGGATGACCGTGAGCGTTTCTGTCACCGAGGCCGGGTGCGCCGAGCACCCGGAGCTGTACCAGCACCCGCTGCTGGAGGACGATCCGGGCCGATCGGCCACCGCCGAGCAGCGCCGGCAGCGGACGGCGATGACCCGTCGCGCCAGCGCGATCTGCGGGGGGTGCGGGGAGATGCCGGAGTGCCTCTACCGCGCGGTGGTCGAGTACGACGTCTCCGGCTTCGTCGCCGGCACCACCGAGCACCAGCGGCGACGGATGCGTACGCTCCTCGAGCTGACCGTCGGACCGGACGACCTTGATTCACTCACCGGCGTGTCCGCCTCGCCGCACCAGGTCAACCATGCCGAGATCGTCCGGCTGCGCGCGCAGAATCCGCACATGTCGCTGGACACCATCGCCCAGCGCCTCGGTTGCTCGCTCTCGACGGTGAAGCGGCACCTGCGCCGGGCCCGCGCCGAGGCGGCCGGTGTCCCCGAACGACCCCGCGACGACACCTCCCCGGAGCCGCCGAGCCCCGACGAGGTGCTGTCGGCCCGCGCGCAGGTGGTCGAGTCGGTGCTGGCCGCCTAGTCGATCAGTCTCAGTCCAGGTCGAACCACCGGGAGAGTTCGGCGAGGGTGCCGCCCTCGTCGAACAACCCGGTGACCGCGTCGGCGGCCAGCCGGACCTCCAGCGGGGCGTCGCCCAGGGCGACCCCGCGGCCGGCCCAGCGCAGCATCTCGATGTCGTTGCGCCCGTCACCCATCGCCAGGACGTCGGCCGGGTCGATCCCGCGACGGGCGCAGACATCGGCCAGCGCCATCGCCTTGTGCACGCCCTCCGGGGCGATGTCGAGCCAAGCGCTCCAGCCGATGAAGTACGAGACCCCGTGCAGACCGAGCCGCTCGGCCAGTTCGATGAAGTCCTCGGGGGAACTGCCGGGATCGCGGACGATGACGCGGGTGACCGGCCGCGAGGCGAGGTCGTCGACGCCGACCACCTCCATCGTGCCGCTGAGGTCACCCGGCGGGAACGGGGCGTTGAGCCGGTAGCCGCGGCCGACCTCCTCGACGGCGATCAGGGCGTGCGGGGCCATCCGCTGCACCCGCTCGATCACGTCGGCGGGGTCGAAGGTGACCATCCGGACCACCTCCAGCGGCGGATAACGGACGACCACGGCACCGTTCGAGCACACGTACGGCCCCTCGGGAAGCCCCAGCCGGTCGACCACGTCGCGGGTGTCGTGCCAGGAGCGTCCGGTCGACAGGACGACCTGGGTTCCCTCCTCGGCGATCCGCCGGATCGCATCGCGCAGCGCGTCGGGCAGCACCGAGTCGTGATCGACGATCGTCCCGTCGATGTCGAGGGCCACCAGGCGTGGCCGCCAGGTCCGGCGCACCCCTGCGGCTCAGCCCTGCTGCGGCAGCAGGGCGTCGCGGCCGAGGTAGGGCCGCAGGGCCGCCGGCACCCGGACCGATCCGTCGGCCTGCTGGTGGTTCTCGAGCAGCATGACGATGATCCGGGTCACCGCACACAACGTGCCGTTGAGCGTCGCCAGCGGGGCCGTGCCCTGCTCGAAGCGCCCGCGGATGTTGAGCCGGCGGGCCTGGAAGTCGGTGCAGTTCGACGTCGAGGTGACCTCGCGGTACGTCTGCTGGGTAGGCAGCCACGCCTCGCAGTCGAACTTGCGCGCCGCGGACAGGCCGAGGTCCCCGGAGGCCACGTCGATCACCCGGAAGGGGATCTCCAGCGCCTCGAGGAACTCCTTCTCGAAGCCGAGCAGCCGGTGGTGCTCCCGCTCCGCGTCGGCCGGGTCGCAGTAGACGAACATCTCGACCTTGTCGAACCAGTGCACCCGGAAGATGCCGCGGGTGTCCTTGCCGTACGATCCCGCCTCGCGCCGGTAGGACGGGCTGTAGCCGACGTAGTGCTTCGGCAGCGACTCGACGATCTCGTCCATGTGGTAGCCAGCCAGCGGCACCTCGGCGGTGCCGACCAGGTACATGTCGTCGCGCTCGAGCCGGTAGACGTCCTCGGCCGCCTGACCGAGGAAGCCGGTGCCCTCCATCGCGGCCGGCTTCACCAGCGCCGGCGGGATGATCGGGGTGAAGCCCCACTCCAGCGCCTTGCGCATCGCCAGGTTGATCAGCGCCAGTTCCAGCTCGGCACCCTGCCCGGTGAGGTAGTAGAAGCGGGAGCCGGACACCTTCGCGCCACGCTCCATGTCGATGGCGCCGAGGATCTCGCCGAGCTCCAGGTGGTCCCGCGGGGTGAATCCCTCGGCCTCGAAGTCGCGCGGCGTACCGATGGCCTCGAGCAGGACGAAGTCCTCCTCCCCACCGACCGGCACCTCCGGCGCGATGATGTTGCCCAGTCCCCGCAGCCGCTCGGTGAAGGCCGCGTCGGCCTCCTTGCTGGCGGCCTCGTGCTCCTTGACCTCCGCGGCGAGGGCCTTGGTGTGCTCCAACAGCTCCTGCTTCTCGGCGCCCTTGGCGCGGCCGACGAGCTTGCCGAGGTCCTTCTGCTCGGCGCGCAGCGTCTCGAAGGCGGTGATCGCACTGCGGCGCTTCTCGTCCAGCACGAGGAGCTCGTCGACGACAGACTCGGACCCGCCGCGTGCCCTCTGCGAGGCTCGAAGGCGGTCGGGGTCCTGGCGCAGCAGCTTGGGATCAATCACGGGGCCAGCCTAGCGGCCCACTGTGGCCGCCGGACGCCTAGGATCGTTCCATGTCCGAGCCTCTTCCCCACCGTGTCCGGCTCTGGCTGCCGCCGACCGCACTGCTGGTGTACGTCGTCTGGACCCTGCTCGCCGTCTCCGGGCTGTTGGGGCCGTTCGATCGGCTCCTGCTGCTCGACCCACCGCTCGACCGGGCCCACGGCGCGTTCCAGCTGCTCGCCGCGGTGGGCATCGTCGGCGCCCCCGTCGTGCTCTACACGGGACTCGTGCTGCTGGCGTACTGGGCCTACCGCCGCCGGTTGCGGGAGCTGGCGCTGGCGATCGTGCTCGCCGGCGCGCTGTCCTGGGCCGGCATCACCCTGGCGAAGATCGTCCTGCGGATGCCCCGACCGCCGTACTCCCCCGACATCCTCGCGGTGAGCGGCTGGGGCTACCCGTCCGGCCACCTGTCCGCGATCGTGACGGTCGCCGTGATGGTCACCGCGACGATGATGACGACCCGCCAGTCGCACGCCACCACCCGTGGTTGGCGGGTCGGCGGCGTGGCGCTGGTGCTCCTCTACGCGATCGACCGCTGGGGCCTGGGGGCGCACTGGTTCTCCGACATCGTCGGCGGCGCCCTGTGGGGGCGGTCGCGTCCGGCTGGGCACTCCTGCTCGCCAAGGTGCACGTCCACGGCCAACCCGCCCCCGGCCCCATCGATCCCGCCCCGGACTCGGTCGAGGAGCCGCCCCGCGCCGCGGTGATCTACAACCCGACGAAGGTGCTCGACGTGCCGACCTTCGTCCGCCACGTGGACTTCGAGCTCACCGGCCGGGGCTGGCGCCGGGCGATCTGGCTGCCGACCACCGAGGACGACCCCGGTGTGGAGATGACGGCGATCGCCGTCCGCAAAGAGGTGGACCTGGTGATCGGCGCCGGGGGCGACGGCACCGTGCGGGTGATCGCGGCCGGTCTGGCCGGGTCCGGCATCCCGCTGGCGATCGTCCCCGCCGGCACCGGCAACCTGCTGGCCCGCAACATGGGGATCCCGCTGGACGAGGTCCGGGCGCTGGAGACCGCGTTCGAGGGGGTGGACCGCACGATCGACCTGATCAAGGTCAGCGCCGACGGCGGTGAGCCGGACCACTTCTGCGTGATGGCCGGGATCGGCATCGACGCCGCCATCGTCGGGGAGGCGGACAAGGACCTCAAACGTGCCCTCGGCAACACCGCGTACCTGGTCTCGGCGGCTCAGCACGCCGACCATGCGGCGCTGGACACCCGCGTCTGGGTCGACGGGGTCCCCGTCCTGCGCACCCGCGCTCATGTCGCCCTGATCGGCAACGTCGGGCTGCTCCAGGGTGGCATCCAGCTGATGCCGGAGGCCCGGCCCGACGACGGCAAACTCGACCTGTTGGTGGCCTCCCCGCGCAGCCTGCGCGACTGGGTCAGCGTCTTCACCCGGGTGCTGACCCGGGGGAACCGAACGGACGAGCGGCTGACCCGGCTGTCCGGTGGCAGCGTGGAGATCGTCGTCGACCAGCCGGACAGCTACGAGTTGGACGGCGACCCCCAGGGGACCTGCACCCGGCTGACCGCCGAAGTGGTTCCGGCCGCCCTGGTCCTGCGGGTGCCGGCCCCGTGATCACTTCCAGGTCAGGCTGTCGAGGATCTGCTTGATGTCGGCGGAGGCGTCCTTGTCCTTCGGCCAGGACCAGTTGAGCGCGACGAGCTTGCCGCCGGTCTCCAGGTAGTACTGGTGCAGCACCAGGCCCTCGGCCTCGGCCTGCAGGCCGGTCAACCGGCGACCGCCGGCCGTCACGGCGGGCGCGTCGGTGGCACCCGGCATCGCCGCCTTCGCCTGCTGCACGAGGGTGTCGCGGCTGCGGCCGGAGGTGTCGACGAAGACGCTGAAGGAGATCCCGGAGCTCAGCCCGTCCTTGGCGAGGTAGGCGTCGATCTGGCCGGAGGTGTCCGAGGACCCGAGATCGGTCCAGCCCTGCGGGACCACGACCGAGTAGAGGGGGCGCTGCAGCGTCCCGCCGGGCGCGACCCCCGTCGTCGGGGTGGGCGTCACCGGGGTGACCGGCGCGGTCCCGGAGGCACAGCCGCCGACCAGCAGGGTGGCGACGGCGACGGCCGCCACGGCCGCGGCGCGCAGGGTCCTGGTCATGGCCCGCAGCCTACTGGGCCGGGTGGCGCAGGCCGTCCAGCCAGCGCTGGGCGGCGGCGTACGCCTCGGTGGTCTGGCCCTCGTCGAGGATCGGCGCCTGCCGGTCCGCCCGCGGGTAGGAACCGAGGAAGGTCACCTTGGCGCACACCCGGTGCAGGCCGGTGAGGGTCTCCTGCATCCGGGGGTCGTCCAGGTGGCCCTCGGCGTCGATGGAGAAGCAGTAGCTGCCGAGCGCCTGCTTCGTCGGTCGCGACTCGATCCGGGTCATGTTCACCCCGTGCCCGGCGATCTGTTCGAGGATGCCCAGCAGCGAACCGGAACGGTCGACCTTCATGTACGCCACCAGCGTGGTCTTGTCGGCGCCGGTGGCCGGCGGCGGTGTGCTCGGCCGGGTGACGACGACGAACCGGGTGACGGCGTCCTCGTTGTCCGCGATGCCGTCGGCGAGGATCTCCAGACCGTTCATCTCGCCGGCGATCCGGGCACAGATGGCCGCGTCGTGCGGGGAGTCCGGATCGGAGACCTCAACCGCGGCCGCCGCGGTCGAGGGCCCCTCGGTGACGACCGCCCGGGGCAGGTGATGGGCCACCCACATCCGCGTCTGGGCGGCCGCATGCGGATGGGTGAGCACCGCCCGGACATCGGCCAGCCCGGTGCCGGGGCGCACACACAGCGCGAACTGCACCGGCAGCAGCACCTCGCGCCGGATCATCAGCGGGTGCGTCTCGTCGGCGGCCAACTGGTCCAGGGTTGCGCTCACCCCGCCCTCGAGGGAGTTCTCGATCGGGACGAACGCGGCGTCGATCTCACCGGCGCGGACCGCGTCGAGCGCGGCGACCACCGAGCGGAACGGCGTCAGCACGTCCTCGTCGCCGGCGATCAGTAGCAGGGCCTGGTGGGTGAAGGTCCCGGCCGGGCCGAAGTATCCGTACGTCAGGGGAGACACCCCGCCAGCGTAACGGTGACCTACAGTCGCTGTGTGGCGATGGAACACGACTGGGCGACCCTGGACCTGCACCGGGCGGCCCGCACCGGCGATCCCGAGGTGGTGTACGGGGCGGGCAAGACCCCCGAGCAGGTCCTCACCCTGCTGCACGACCTGCACGAGGCCCACCCGGACCGGGCGGTGCTCGCCACCCGGCTCACCCCCGAGGCGCACGACGTCATCGCCGCGGCCCTGCCCGAGGCCACACTCGACGCCGTCGCCCGGACGGTGACGTACGGTCCCCTGCCGGAGCCGCACGGGACGGTCGCGGTGATCGCCGCGGGGACCTCCGACGGGCCGGTCGCCGCGGAGGCGGCCGTCACCGTCCGCGCGTTCGGTGCGCGGGCCGAACGGATCACCGACGTCGGTGTCGCCGGCATCCACCGGATCCTCGAGGCCCGGCCGCGGTTCGCCGACGCGGACGCGCTGATCGTCATCGCGGGGATGGAGGGCGCGTTGCCGTCGGTCGTCGGCGGGCTCGTCGGCATCCCCCTGGTGGCGGTGCCCACCTCCGTCGGCTACGGCGCGAACTTCGGCGGACTCTCCGCACTGCTCGGCATGCTCAACTCCTGCGCTCCCGGCGTCGTCGTGGTCAACATCGACAACGGCTTCGGCGCCGGGGTGCACGCCGCCCGGATCGCCCGGGCCGTGGGTGCGCAGGCGGGCCGATGACCGCCGACCTGCTCTGGATCGACGCCGCCGCGGGGATCGCCGGTGACATGCTGCTCGGCGCCCTGCTCGACGCCGGCGCGGACCTCGACCTCGTCCGCCGCTGCGTCGGCGCCGTCCATCCCGACGTCGACGTGCAGGTGGCCCCCACCACCCGCCACCACCTCGCGGCGACGAAGGCCACCGTGGTCGACCGCTCGACCGGCCGCGCCGCCGACGCGCATCATCCGCACGAACACCATCACCCGCACCGGCCGTGGCGCGAGGTCCGCGACCTGCTCGCGGCCGCCGACCTCCCCGAGACGGTACGCGAGCGCGCCCAGCGGACGTTCGAGGTGTTGGCCCGGGCCGAGGCGCAGGTCCACGGCGTCGCCCCCGAGGACGTCGAGTTCCACGAGGTCGGCTCCCTGGACGCGATCGGCGACGTCGTCGGCTGCTGCGCGGCGCTGGTCGACCTGGCGCCCCGGCGGGTGGTCTGCTCGGCGGTCACCGTCGGGCACGGCGACCAGGTGCTCGGCGCCCACGGCCGGATCCCTGTCCCGGGCCCCGCGGTGACGAACATCGCCATCACCCACGCCGTGCCGGTCTCCGCCGGACCGGTCGCCCTGGAGATGGCCACCCCCACGGGGATGGCGCTCGCGGCGGCATGGGCCGACGAGTTCGGCCCGATGCCGACGATGACGATCACCACCACCGGGCTGGGCGCCGGCACCCGTGACCCCGAGGGGATCGCCAACGTGGTGCGCGTCGTTCTGGGGCGTACGCCGCAGGGCCAGGCCCCGACCCAGATCCTTCTGGAAACCAACGTCGATGACCTCGACCCCCGGCTGTGGCCCGGCGTCCTGGCGGACCTGCTCGACGCCGGCGCGGCCGACGCCTGGCTCACCCCGATCGTGATGAAGAAGGGCCGCCCCGCCCATACCCTCGCCGTGCTCTGTGACCCGGCCGACCGCGCCACGGTGATCGGCATCGTGGCGGCCGCGACGACCGCCATCGGCCTGCGGGAGACGGCGGTGGTCAAGCACACCGTCGAGCGGGAGCTGGTGAGCGTCGAGGTCGACGGCCGCCCGATCGCGGTCAAGGTCGCCCGGCGGGACGGTCAGGTGGTCAACGTCCAGCCGGAGTTCCGCGACGTCGAGGCGTACGCCGCGGCGGCCGGCCTGCCGGTCAAGCGGGCTCTTGCCCGGGCGGCCGCTGCCGCCGATGCCCTATGGCGTCCCGATAGGAGTTGACCGTGGCCACCCCCTGGTGCCAACGGTCCCGCAGGGTCGGGGCGGGTCCGTTGCGTTCCGCCCGGCGCCGCAGCGCGTCCTGGTGCCACCACCAGGCGATGACGGCGAGCACCGCCCACTGCACGGCCGGGGAGAAGGTGTCGCGGATGCGGGCAGCGGCCGCGCTCAGGCTCTGGCCGTAGTCCAGGCCGCGGCCCGGGATGTAGGACAGGGACAGCAACATCCCGCGCCAGATGAACAGCCCGTCGAGCCGTGTCGCGCCGACCAGCACCAGGGCCCCCAGGCGATCAGGTCGTACCAGGACAGGGTGTAGAGCGAGGTGGTGAGCCAGCCGACCGACAGCAGCAGGGCGGTGCGGACGGCGATGGTGATGGGGTCCCGATCGGGTGCGACACCGTCGGGGGTACCGGCGACGGCGTGCCAGGGCAGCACCCGGGACAGCATCCACGCGATGGTGAGCGTGCCTGCGTAGGAGACCACGCCGAGCACCCCGGTCGCCGCCGGGACCGGCAGGAAATAGGTCAGCACGGTGTAGAACGGCTGCGCCCAGGACCCGACGGAGACGTAGGAGGTGTTGCGCAGCGCCGCGAAGAGCGCCCCCGGCGCGAACAGCCCGTACAGCAGCCCCATCGACAGGGCCGTCCCCACCAGCAGTCCGACGAGTTTGCGTGGCTGGCGCCGGTAGCCCCACACCATCGCCAGTCCGTAGAGCCCGATGCTCAGCTTGCAGGCGCCGGCCAGGCCCATCATCACCCCCGCGCCGATGGACGTCTTGCGCATCAGCATGATGCCGAGCATGGCGAACATCACCGACCAGCCCTCGTTGTGGGCCCCGGCGGTGATCGCCCAGATCAGCAGCGGGTTGGCGATGGTGAGCAGGGCGGCGCGGCCCTTGAGCTGTTCGTCGCCGTGGGCGAGCCAGACCACCACGGCGCTGGTGACCAGGAACGGGATGAACGCCGACAGCTGCAGCCAGAAGACGATGTCGTGCATGTTGAGGCCGCCGAACCGGTTGGCGAGCAGCTGCACCCAGGACATGATCGGCCCGTACACGCTCGGGGTGTCCTGCCAGGGGCGTTCGGTCCACCGCAGCACCGGGTCGAACTGGCTGCGGAAGACGGCGGCCGGCGTGATGTCGTACGGGTTCATCCCGAGGGCCTGCAGCCGGCCGTACGCCGCGTACATCAGCACGTCGGCGGAGGTCAGCGGCGGCACCATCAGCGTGGCGACGTTGAGCACGACGCCGAAGGTGAACACCCGCCAGACCGTGGGGGTCCAGCCGTCCCGGACCGCCCGGACCGCGATGGACAGGCCGACGCCACCGATGATCACGGCGCCGTACAGCACGCCGGAGACCACCCACTCCCCCGGCGTCGGGACGGTCCCGGACGGCAGGTAGTAGGGCGGCAGCAGTGACGCCCGGGGGCCGAGCGTGAGGGTGACCGCGGACGGGCCCAGCACGCCGACCGCCACCGTGAGCAGGGTGGCGAGCAGGATCAGCCCGAGGCCGACCCGCGGGCTGTTCCGCCAGGTCAGGCCGGCCGGCGGCAACCAGGACGTACGCATCACTGGCCTAGGCTAACCGTCCGCCAGTCGTCCGGGATCCGCCACCGGGGCAGGGGCAGCGCCAGGGCCCGGCGGAGCCGTCGCAGGTAGTCCTCCCGGGAGACCTCCACCACCCCGAGACTGGCCAGGTGCTCGGTCCGCCACTGCACGTCGAGCAACCGGCGATCCGCGTCGCCGCTCGCCGCCAGCATCGCGACCAGACCCATCAGCGCGACCTTGGAGGCGTCCCGGCCGATCACCGGGTCGTGGAACATCGACTCCCCGGCGAACAACCCGCCGTAGCCGACCCCGTACAGCCCGCCGGCGAGCCGCCCGTCCGGCGTCCAGGCCTCCACGGAGTGGGCGCGACCGGCCCGGTGCAACTCGGAGTACACCGCCACCACGCTCTCGTCGATCCAGCCGCCTTCCCGGTCCTGTCCGCCGCAGGCGGCCAGCACGGCCGCGAAGTCCCGATCGACGCTCACCTCGAAGTGCTTGGCGCTCTTGCGCAACGAGCGGGGCACGCGGAGCTCCTCCAGCGGCAGGATCCCGCGCGCCACGGGGGAGAACCAGCCGATCCAGTCGGCGGGCGGCAGTTCGTCGGAGACGTCCTCGGAGATCGGCATGGGGAACATCCCGTTCACGTACGCCCGCATGACGAGCGGCGCGTCCATGCCGATGGTCAGCGCCACCAGGTCCTGGTCCGCCCACTGCCCCGGGCCTGGCAGCGGGGCGGGGTCGAGATAGGGGCGGGCCATGAGGCCATTATGGGTGGAATCCCGGACCGGCCACGCCGGGACGGGGACGTACGCTGGGCCCATGGCAGACGAGGTGTCCCGCAATTCCGCCCGGTCGACGGCCGGCACGACGCTGCGCCGGATCCTCGATCTGGCGATCGACGGCGTCCCCTCGATGCCGGGGGCGAAGGCGGTGGCGGCGAAGCAGTTGCAGAAGCACCCGCGCACCGACGAGGCCGTCGACGCGGTGATCAGCTCCCACATCGCCCTGGCCTCGGCGTCGGGGTTCCTCAGCAATGTCGGCGGCCTCGTCGTCACCGCGATCAGCCTGCCCATGAACATCGTCGGGCTGGCCGTGCTGCAGGCCCGGATGGTGGCGGCGATCGCCCATCTGCGCGGCTACGACATCGAGGACACCCGGGTGCGCACCGCCGTGTTGATGTGCCTGATGGGTGGGGAGGAAGTCACCCGGCTGGTGGGCAAGGGCAAGCTGCCCGGCACCCCGCTGCTGATCGCCACCGCACCGATCGCGAATGCCAGTCTCTACGAGGACGTCTCCGAGAAGGTCGTCGCGTCGTTGCTCACCATCCATGGCGGCAAGTCCGTCGGGGTGCTGGCGACCAAGCGCATCCCCATCATCGGGGGCGGGATCGGCGCTGTCTTCGACGGGGTCGCCACCCGCCAGATCGGCACCTTCGCCCGGGGTGAGTTGGTGCAGCGCCGCGCGATCGGCTAGCACCCGCCGCGCTCAGCGCTCCAGCACGGCCCAGCCGTGCGCCTCGATCTCCATCAGGTCCTCAGCGCTGTGGGCGATGACCGTGCCGCTCGGCATCGGCCGGGGCGCGTCGTCCACGTTGAGGGCGATGGCGATCTCGTGGTGGGCACCGCCCGATTCGCTGGAGCACTCGATGACGATCGTCTCGTTCGTCACGGCCACCACCGCGATGTCGGCGCGGACCAGCCACGGGTGGCGCCGCCGCAGGGCGATCAGCGCCTGGTGCTGCGCCAGGATCGGCCGCCCGAGGAGGGAGAGGTTCTCCGGCCGCGGAGGCATCGCGGGCCGGATCTGGTCGTCGCCGCCGGGGCGGTCCTCCTTGGTCCCGACGAACCCCTGCTCGTCGCCGTAGTAGATGGACGGGATGCCGGGCAGCACCATCAGCAGCACCACGGCATGACCGAGGTGGCGGTCGTCGTTCAGCATGCTGCGGATCCTGGTGACGTCATGGTTGCCGATGAACGTCTGGGGCACGAACGTCGCCAGGAACGCCCGGTGCCGCTCGAGGGCGTGGGCCAGTTCCCAGAAGTTCGTGTCGTTCAGGGAGGACCAGATCGCCTTCCACAGCTCGTACTGGGTGAGGCTGTGCACTCCGGAGCGGCGGACGAAGTCCGCGACGTCACCGTGGATCACCTCACCGAGCAACCAGGCCTCCGGGAAGTCGGCCCGGACCCGGGCCGTGATCGGCGCCCAGGCGTCCGGGCCCGGGGCGTAGGCGGCGTCGAGGCGCCAGCCGTCGATCCCGAACGCCAGCCAGTGCTCCATCACCCCGACGATGTGGTCGCGGACCGCCGGGGTGCTCAGGTCGAGCTCGGGCATGTCGAGGTGGCCCTCGAAGCAGCGTACGTAACCGTCGACCCACTGCACCCAGGATCCGTCCGGCGTCCCGGGTCCGGCGGCTTCGGCGCGGGCCACGGCCGGGTGCTCGCGGGCGACGTGGTTGAAGACGCCGTCGAGGACCACCCGGATGCCGCGCCGATGGGCCTCGTCGACGAGCCGGCGCAGGTCCGCCTCGTCACCGAGCCGGGCGTCCACGCGGTAGTGGTCGAGGGTGTCGTACCCATGGGAGACCGAGGCGAACACCGGCCCCAGCAGCAGACCGTTGCACCCGAGGGACACCAGGTAGTCGAGCCAGCCCACCAGGTGCTCCAAGCGATGGGTGACGGGGTCACCGGCGACCCGGCGCCGTTCCGCATCGGTGAATCCGAGCGGGTAGCAGTGCCACCACACGGAGTAGTCGACCCAGGCTGGCTGGCTCACGGTCATGCTCACAGCCTAGTCACGTGGCGGTCCTCACAATATGGAACGGCCGGACGCATCGTGGACGCCGCGGCGGCAGAATGACCGCAATCGACACCGGTGGCCTGGAGTGATGTGGGGGCGCATCGGTGCGCGTCCTCCATCGCCGGCGTCGCCCAGAAACCGCGCCGGCACGAAATGCCGCCCGTCGATCGATCGGCCTCCACGGTCGGGACCGCTTTGCTAGGGTCCACGATGGGGCAGCAATGACTACAAGGGAGTAATGGATGACCACACCAGTTCTCACCACGGGTGACGGCCAGCTTATCGAGCTTCCGTTCGTCCAGGCCGTGAACGGCGACAACGGTTACGACATCAGCAAGCTGCGCGCCCAGACCGGGAACGTCACGCTCGACGAAGCCTTCGGGAACACCGCGTCGTGCAAGTCGGAGATCACCTTCATCAACGGCGAAGAAGGCATCCTCCGTTACCGTGGGTACCCGATCGAACAGCTCGCCGAGCAGTGCAGCTTCGTCGAGGTGATGTGGCTGGTGCTCTACGGCGAGCTGCCCACCAGGGACCAGGTGGAGACGTTCGAGAACGAGCTCGTCCACAACATGTTCCTGGACGAGCGGATGCGCGACCTGTTCCGCTGCTTCCCGCGCCAGTCCCACCCGATGCCCGTGCTGTCGGCCGGCATCTGCGCGCTGTCGACCTTCAACCGCAACCACGTCGGCCTCGACAAGGCCGACGTCGAGATCGCCACCCGCAAGCTCCTCGCCCAGGTCCCCACCCTGGCCGCGTACGCGTACAAGAACGCCAAGGGCGAACCCTTCCTCTACCCGAGGTACGACCAGTCCTACGTCGAGAACTTCATCCGGATGGCCTTCGGCACTCCGGCCGAGGACTACCAGTTCCAGGACATCGTCACCAAGGGCCTGAACGCCCTGCTGGTGCTGCACGCCGATCACGAGCAGAACTGCTCCACCTCGACCGTACGTCTGGTCGGCTCGTCCCAGGCGAACCTCTACGTCTCCGTGGCCTCGGGTGTGAACGCCCTGTCCGGCCCGCTGCACGGTGGCGCGAACCAGGCCGTGCTGGAGATGCTGGCCGCCATCCGCGACCAGGGCATCGCCCCCAAGGACTACCTCGAGCAGGTCAAGGCCAAGAAGGCCGGCATCAAGCTGATGGGCTTCGGCCACCGGGTCTACAAGAACTTCGACCCGCGCGCCGCGATCATCAAGAAGTACGCCGACGAGATCCTCGCCACCTCGCCGAACGGCGACCGCGAGCTGCTGGCGATCGCCAAGGAGCTCGAGGAGACCGCGCTCGCGGACGAGTACTTCGTGTCGCGCAAGCTCTACCCGAACGTCGACTTCTACTCCGGCCTGATCTACGAGGCGATGGGCTTCCCGGTGGAGATGTTCACCGTGCTCTTCGCCGTCGGTCGTCTCCCCGGCTGGATCGCCCAGTGGCGCGAGCACAACGCCGACCCCAAGGCCCGGATCTCGCGTCCGCGCCAGATCTACATGGGCCACGACAAGCGCGACGTCGTCCCGATGGACCAGCGCTGACCTCGCTGGTCGCCTGATCGACCCACAGGGGCCCCGGCCCGCTTCGGCGGTGTCCGGGGCCCCTGTGCGTCGGGTCCCCCGAGCGAATCGCATCCCCCCAGAAGCGATTACGTTCCGATCTTCGCCGCTCGCTCCCGCCAGCGCCAGCCCCCGCGGCCGATCCGTACGGATCCGTACACCCGGGACGGCGTACGCCCTTGTCAGACGGCAGTTGGCTGGGCGGTGACGACCGCCTCGAGCCACCGTACGACGGCGATCGCACCGGGGTCCGGGTAGCCCACCGCGCGCTCGCCGAGGTAGCTGGCCCGGCCCCGCCGGGCCACCGCACCGACGGTCGCCTCCGCCCCACGGCGAGCGGCGTCGACCACCGCCGCGGGTCCGTCGGCCCAGGCCGTGGCCGCCGGGGCGAGCGCGTCGAGCATGGTGCCGTCCCCCGGGGCCGCCGCCCCGAGGCCGGCGACGCCGTCGACCGCGGCGGCCAGGGCCTCACCCCAGTCGCCACCCCGCTCGAGGGATTCGGCCGCCCGCAGCAGCCCCATGGCGTACAGCGCACCCGAGGTCCCGCCGACGTCGCGGCGGGCGATCCAGGAGAGGTGGCGCAGCAGGTGGCTCGCGTCCCCCTCGATGGGGTCGTCGAACCAGCCGTACGCCCCCCGGGCCAAGGCCTGGCCGAGGTCCCCGTCGCCGACCTGCTGGTCGAGGTGGGTGAGTTCGGTCTCGCTGTCGAGGACCGCCTGGCAGGCGACGTCGATGGCGGCGCGGACCCGGGCGTCGGGATGCCCCAGGTCCTCCGGGACACCGGCGTCGGGGAGGGGCGCGGCCACCCTGGCGAGGGAGGGTGCGGCATCGACTCCGTGGCCGGGCCAGGCGAGGGCGCCGGTCGGCGCATCGAGGGCGGCCAGCACAGCCGGCTCCTCGGGGTCGAGGGCCAGCAGGGTGACCGAGACGCCGGCCATGTCCAGGCTGGTCATCACCTCGCCGCAGTAGAGGCGGACCACCTCGATGCGGCGCAGCTCCAGTTCGCGGACCACGGCCCGAGTGGCGATCGCCAGTTCGATCGGTGGGGTGGCCCCGGCGCCGCCGACCAGGGCGACCACCCTGGCACCCGCCCGGATGCCGCGCTCGGTGGCGATCCGCGACACCATGATGTGGATCAGCTTGTCCGCGTCGGTCGCCCGGATCTTCCGGACGCCCGGCTCGCCGTGGATGCCGAGGCCCAACTCGACCTCGTCGTCGCGCAGCTCGAAGCTCGCCGTGGGGACCCCGGGGACGGTGGGTGCCGACAAGCCGGTGTTGACCGTGCCGACCCGGCCCGCGACGAGGCGGGCGAGCGCCGCCACCTCGTCGAGCGACCGGCCCTCCTCGGCCAGGGCACCGGCGATCTTCTCCACCAGGACGGTGCCCGCCAGGCCGCGGCGCCCGGCGTTGTCGTCGCTCTGGGTCAGCGCCACGTCATCGGCGACGAGGAGGAGCTCGACCCGGTAGCCGTCGGCCACGGCGAGCTCGGCGCCGAGCTGGAAGTTGAGCCGGTCGCCGGTGTAGTTCTTCACGACCAGCAGGCAGCCTGCTGCCCCGGTGACGGCGCGGATGGCCTGGTAGACCGCATCGGCACCCGGTGAGGAGAAGATGCCCCCGACCACGGCCGCGGTGAGCATGCCGCCCGCCACGAACCCGGCGTCGGCCGGATCATGCCCGGCGCCGCCCCCGGTGATGATCGCGACGGGGACCGCCGGGTCGTCGGGGCCGGCCGCCCGCCGGTCGGCGCGGATGACCGTCGTACGGTCCTCGAGCAGGTTGAGTCCCGGCTGGAGCAGGACGAGCCCCTCGAGGGCCTCCTGTACGACGTCGCTCGGGTCGTTCAGAAGTTTTGCGGCCATGTACCAGTGAAACACAATCAGCCCGGGACGATGAGCCACTCTCCCTTCACCCGGCGACTCACGCGGGTGCGTTGGATCTCAGCGACAGCGGCCACCTCTCGCTCGACCTGGCCGGCGATCGCGCGGGCCCGGTCGTCCTCCTCCGACCGACCGGTCGGGTCGATGCTGAACCGTACGACCACCCATGGCAGCCGGTCCACCATGACGAGATCCGGCTTGTCGAGGTGGGCGAGCCGGCGGGTCGCCGCCGCGGCCAGCGGCAGCACCTCGCCGGGGCGGTGCCCGGGGCGGACATCGCTGATCTGGAGCTCGGCACGGTAGGAGGGCATGGCGCAGACGCTAGCGGACCTCTCAGACGTCCCCCTCAGCCGGCAGCCGGCCGTCCCGGACGGCCTTGACCAGCTCCTCGTGGTCACGCTCGGTCTGGTCGGCGTAGCTACGTGCCCACCGGGCGACGGCTTCCACCGGCGCGTCCTTCTTGCCCAAGTAGCCCGAGATGATCGAGGCGCCGGAGGTGCGGGCGTGTCCCTTGGCCAACAGGTGCCCGACGATGCCGGAGTAGTCGACCAGCCCCTCGGGAGACATCGCGTCCAGCGGGACGCCCCCCTTCATGTTGCGGTACTGGCGTACGTAGTACTGGTGCTCCCCCACCGTGGTCCAGCCCAGCAGCGGGTCGGAGACCGTCTGCAGCTGCTGCTGGTACTCGACGACCCGCTGGCCCTGGTGACTGTGCCAGGCGACGTCGCCGTGGACGTACGGCGCGATCACTGAGCGCCTGGCCTGCTTGAGCTGCAGGAACAGCACGTCGTCGTCGCGGGATCCCACCAGCAGCGCCAGCCAGGCGCGCATCCCCACCGAGCCGACGCCGACGACCTTGTGCGCGATGTCGACCAGCGTGTAGCCACCGACGATCCGGCGCCACTGCGGGGTCAGGGTCGGCAGGTACGCGTCCAACCCGGCGGCGATCGCGTCGGTCGTCTCGTCGCTCGGGTGCGTGATCAGCGGCGGGTCATCGAGGATCCTCGTGGCGTGGGTCGCGCCGCCGGCGAGTTTGGGCAGTTTGCGGTCCGAGGTCCGCCGCCGGGCCGCCTCCGCCGCGCGCTTGACCTCCTTGCGCAGCGTCTTGTCCGAGACGGTGTCGTGCAGTCGGTCCACGTCGAGCTGGTCGTACGCGCGCCGCAGCAACGGTTCCTTGCTCAGGGCGCTCACCTCGTCGCGGTAGGCGATGACGCACTGGTGCACCGCCTCCTCGCACTGGTCCTCACCGGTGCCATTGACCCGGCCGAGCACCCAGATGGAGGCGGTGAGCCGGCGCAGGTCCCACTCCCAGGAGCCGGTGTGGGCCTCGTCGAAGTCGTTGAGATCGATCACCAGCCTCCCCTCGGGGGACCGGTAGAAGCCGATGTTGCCGATGTGCGCGTCACCGCAGGCAGTGGTGTGGACGCCGGTGGCGGGCAGGTGCGCGACATCCCAGGCCATCAGGTCGGCGGTGCCCCGGAGGAAACCGAAGGGCGACGCCGCCATCCGCGCCGTCCGGACCCCGAGCAGCCAGGGCAGCCGCCCCTCCTGGGCGCGTTCGACCACCTCCACGACACCCGGGCGATCGGGCGTGGGCACCCAGTCCCCGAGACATTCGTGCGGCGTCGCCTCCCGCAGCGACTTGCCGTACGCGACGCGCTCGTCGCGGTCGGTCGCCGGGATGCGGAACGAGGTGAAGGCCTCGTCGAAACGCGGCGGCGCCGCTGATTCGGGGATGGACACGGGACCATTTTCTCCCGCCTGCCCTCAGCGCGTCACCCGATAGCGGACGAAGGTCGGCACCAGCACGGCGGCGAGGGTGACGCCCAGCACGACCGCCACACCGCCTCCCGCCGCCGCGGCGACCGTTCCCACCGCCGCGGCGACCGCGCCGTGCAGGGTGTCCGCGAGCCGGGGGCCACCCGCCACGACGACGATGAAGATGCCCTGCAGCCGGCCGCGCACCTCGTCACTGGCGGCCTCCTGCAGGATCGTCTGCCGGAAGGCGGCCGAGGCCATGTCCGCCGCGCCCCCCAGCGCCAGCATGCCGAGCGCCGGCCCGAGCAGCCCCGCCCCCGCGAACAGCCCGAAGCCGAGCATCGACCCGCCCCAGACCACGATGCAGACGACGACGGCCAGCCCCTGGCGCTCGACCCGGGAGATCCACCCGGAGAAGATGCCGCCGAGCAGGGCACCGGCGGGGATCGCCGCGAAGAGCAGCGCGAAGGCCGTGCCGCCCTCGGTGGGGCCGCCGAACGACTCGTGCGCGAGCTGGGGGAAGAGGGCCCGGGGCATCCCGAAGACCATCGCGATCAGGTCGACCAGGAACGACATCATCAGCACCGGGCGGCCGCGCAGGTGGCCCAGCCCCTCGACCACGGAACGCAGCCCCGGCACCTGTCGTGCGGCATGGGCCGGTGGGAGCGCCGGGAGCCGCAGGGCCGCCCACAGCGTGGCGAAGAGGAGGACGGTGTCGATCAGGTAGAGCAAGGAGAAGCCGAGCACCGGGATCAACGCGCCCCCGACCAGCGGACCGGCGATCGCCCCGAACTGGAGCACCGTCATGTTGAGGGAGTTCGCCGCCGGCAGTTGGCCGGCGGGGAGCAGTCGCGGCAGGATCGAGGTCCGGGTCGGCTGGTTGACGGCGAAGAACGCCTGCTGCACCGCGAAGATCCCCAGGATGACCCAGACGTTGCCGACTCCGACGACCGACTGGCCCCAGAACAGCGCGGAGGTCGCGATCAGGCCCAGGGTGGAGATCATCATCAGTCGGCGACGGTCCATCGCGTCGGCCAGCGCCCCGCCCCACAGCCCGAACACCACCAGGGGCACCAGCCCGAAGAGCCCGGTCAGCCCCACGTACGCCGAACTCCCGGTCAGCGCGTAGATCTGGGCCGGCACGGCGACGACGGTGAGCTGGGCGCCGATGACGGTGATGATGTTGGCGACCCACAACCGGCGGAAATGGTCGTTGTGCAGCGGGCGGGTGTCGGCGACCAACTGCCGTACGCCCGGGATCACCCGGCAGACACTACCTGCTCGCCGGCCCGTACCGCCCGCAGCGCGGCGATCCCGGCCACGGCCGCCGGGATGAGCAGGAGGCCGGCGCCGATGTTGAGCCCGCCGTAGCCGATCCCGGCCATCACCGGCCCGCCGAGGACGGCGGCCCCGGCACCCACGTAGTTCATCAGGGCGTCGTTGGCGCCCTGCAGCGGGACACGGACGTCACCGGAGTCGACGCCGGCCAGCAGCGCGGAGGCGGAGATGATGGACGCCGACCAGCCGAGGCCCAGCAGCACCAGGGCCGAGGTGGTCAGCTCGACGCGCCCGTTGGCGGCCACGAGGCCGGTGACCACGGCGGCGAGGAGCACCGCCAGGCCGAGACCGGCCACCCGGATCGCGCCGACCCGGTCGGCGAGCCAGCCGAAGACCGGGCTCAACGCGTACATGCCGAGGATGTGGAGGCTGATCACCAGGCCGATCACCTCGAGGTCATGGCCGTGGCCGTGCAGGTGGATCGGCGTCATCGACATCACGCCGACCATCACCCCGTGGGCGACCGCGGTGAGCAGCACGGCGAAGCGCGCCATCGGGTGCCGCATCGCCCACGCCAGCGCCTGCCCGGCACTCACCGACCGCGCCCCCGGCACCACTCCGGCGCCGGGAAGGACGCCGCCCGGCAGGAACATCACCACCACCGAGGCCAGCAGGAACGCGGCGATGCCGAACAGGTAGGAGCCGGACAACCCCGGCAGTCGCAGCGAGCGTCCGACGACATCGCCGGCGGTCGCGAGGTTCGGGCCGAGGACGGAGCCGATCGTGGTCGCCCAGAAGACCATCGACATCCAGGTGGCCCGGCGCGGCCCCGCGGCGGCGTCCGCCCCGGCGTAACGGGTCTGCAGGTTGGTGGCCTGGGCGGCGCCGAAGAAGAGCAACGCCACGAAGAGCACGACCACCGAGTGCAGCACCGCGCCGAGGACGACGCCGGCAGCGCCGAGCGCCGCGATCCGGTAGCCGAGCCCCAGCGCGCTGCGCCGGCCCCGACGGGCGGCGAGCTGCGCCAGCGGCACCGCCGCGATGGCCGCGCCGAGCACGGACAGCGCCTGGCCGAAGCCCGACCACGCCGTCCCGGCGATCGCCTGGATCAGCAGGGCGCCGACGGCGATGCCGGAGGCGACACCCACTCCACCGAGGACATTGGTCAGCATCAGCAACAGGATCGGGCGCTTCACGACCGCCCATTCTGCCAGGGCCGCACATACCCCTAGGGGGATATGTGCCGTACGCTGGCCGGGTGCCACCCCGCTCCCCCTGCCCCGCCGCCACGGCCTGGAGGCGGCGTGGGTCCGGACCCCCGACGCCGACAAGCCGGCGCCCTGGCCGACGATGCGCGACTTCCTCCGCGATCGGCTGGCCGCGCAGGCGCCGGTCGACGCCATGCTCGGCGCGGGCCGGTTCGTCGACGGTACGGGTGCGCCGTTCTCCGGGAAGGAGCCGTACGCCCCGCACACCTTCGTCTGGTTCCACCGCGACCTGCGGGAGGAGCCGGTGGTGCCGTTCGAGGTGACCGTGCTCCATCGCGACGAGCGGATCGTGGTGGTGGACAAGCCCCACTTCCTCTCCTCCATCCCCCGGGGCCGCCACATCACCCAGTCCGTCGTGGTGCGGATGCGGTCGGCGCTCGGCCTGCCGGAGCTCTCCCCGGCTCACCGGCTGGACCGGCTCACCGCCGGAGTGCTGCTGCTGACCACCGAACGTCGGTGGCGGGCGCCCTACCAGCAGGTGTTCGAACACCGGCTCGCGCGCAAGACCTACACCGCGGTGGCCCCCGTACGATCCGACCTGGTCTTCCCGCTCGAGGTCAGCAACCACCTCCACAAGCGTCGCGGCATCCTGCAGGGCGAGGTCCTCGCCGACCGGGCAGCCAACAGTCACACCACGATCGAACTCCTCGAGACCCGGGGAACGTACGGGCTGTACCGGCTGACCCCGACCACGGGCAAGACCCACCAACTGCGCCTCCATCTCAACGGACTGGGGATCCCGATCGTCGGCGACCCGCTCTATCCCGAGGTGCTCGACGTCGACATCGACGATTTCTCCGCCCCGCTGGAACTCGTCGCCCGTACGTTGTCCTTCACCGACCCCGTCACCGGCGAGGAGCGGACGTTCCACAGCAAGATCGGCCATCGGTGGGAGCCCGTGCGAGACTGACGCCCATGTCCTGCCCGGTCCGTATCCTCTTCCACTCCCCCCGCATCCCGCACAACACGGGCGCGACGATCCGACTGGCCGCCATCACCGGCGCGCCGCTGCACCTGGCCGGACCGCTCGGCTTCTCGATGGACGACACCCATCTCAAGCGGGCCGGCCTCGACTACCACGACATGGCCAACGTCACCGTCCACGACGATCTCGAGGCGGCGTACGACGCCCTGCTGCCGGCCCGGATCATCGCGTTCACGGCGCACGCGACCGTACGCCACACCGACGTCACCTACCGGGAGGGCGACGTCCTGCTCTTCGGGCCGGAGCCGACCGGCCTCGCTCCTGAGGTCCTCGCGGACGGTCGGGTCACCGAGCGGGTCAGGATCCCGATGCGGCCCGGCAATCGCTCGCTCAACCTCTCCAACGCCACCGCGATCGCCGTCTACGAGGCCTGGCGGCAATTCGGGTTCCCTGGCGCGCACTGATACCCCCACGGGTATACGATGCGAGCCATGAGTCTCTCCCCCTGCGCCATCTCGATCCCGCTGATGCTCGGCATCATCCTCGGGGTCACCGTGCATCCCGCGGCGGGCATCGCGGTGGGCCTGGCGCTGCTGGGATGGAACCTGGTCCAGGCCCGACGCGGTAAGGAATGCACCACCTGTGCGTGGCCCCGACGCGAGGACTGACACCTAGAATCGCCCCATGGGACACGACCACAGCCACGGCTCCCACAGCCATGGCACGGCGCCGGAGCGTCGGCTGGTCGTCGCCCTGGGGATCACCGCCACGGTGCTGGTCGCCGAGGTCGCCGGCGCGGCCCTGACCCGCAGCCTCGCGCTGCTCACCGACGCCGCCCACATGCTCACCGACACCGCCGGCCTGGCGCTGGCCGTGATGGCGACACGCCTGGCCACCCGGCCGGCCGATGAACGGCGGACCTGGGGCTTCCGCCGGGCGGAGGTGATCTCGGCCCAGTGGCAGGCGGCGATCCTCCTCGCGGTCGGGGTGTACGCCCTGATCGACGGCGTGCAGCGACTCCTCGAACCCCCGCACGTACCGTCCGGCGCGCTGTTGGTCTTCGGCGTCATCGGTCTCGCCGGCAACCTCGCCTCGCTCGCCGTCCTGCTGGCCCACCGCGACGTCAACCTCAATCTGCGCGCCGCCTTCCTCGAGGTCGCCAACGACGCCCTCGGCTCCGTCGCCGTGATCGTCTCGGCCATCCTCATCGGGGCCCTCGGGTGGCTGCGGGCCGACGCGGTCGCCGCGATGGTCATCGCGGTGCTGATCATCCCCCGGACCCTCGCACTGCTCCGCTATTCGACGGTGGTGCTGCTGGAGTGGTCGCCGAAGGGTCTGGATCTCGCCGAGGTGCGCCGGCACCTGCTGGAGATCGACCACGTCCTGGAGGTGCACGACCTGCACGCGAGTGTGATCGCCACCGGGCTGCCGGTGCTCAGCGCGCATGTCGTCGTGGAGGAGGAGTGCTTCCGCACCGGCCACGCGCCCCTGCTGCTGGATGCCCTGCAGTCCTGCGTCGCCGGGCATTTCCCCGTGTCGGTGGAGCATTCGACGTTCCAGCTCGAGCCACCGGGGCACCGCGATCACGAGGACATGCCGGGCGTGTAGGCTGTGCCTCGCACCACGCGGTAACCGAGGAAGCCGGTGAGATTCCGGCACGGTCGCGCCACTGTGAGTCCAAGTCAGGAACTCGGCCCGCGTACACCACGACTGGGACGCGCCATCCCGGAGAGGACATCATGAGCGTTCGGTCCTTCTGCACCGCTCACGTCTGCACCGCCTAGCGCGCCCCGTATTGAACGTGGGGACGCGCCCGGACCATCCACTCGGTCCGATTCCACTCACTCGTATCCACAGGACCCTCTGCGGTCCGGGCGCGCCTCCACCCTTGGAGGACTCATGACCATCACCCCACCCAACGCCGGTGTGTACGCCGCGGCGCTCGCGCATTGCGACTCGCTGGCGATGCCGACCGGCGCGCTGCACGGTCTCGTCGAACTCGGCTGCTGGATCGCCGCCGCCCAGGGCCAGGTGCCGCCGGCACAGCTGGACAACGTCCGCACCGTCGTCTTCGCCGGTGACCACGGCGTCGCCGCTGATGGTGTCTCGGTCTATCCGACCGCCATCACCGTGGGCATGGTGCACGGCATCCTCGCCGACAAGGCGGGCATCAGCGTGATCGCGCGCCAGCACGGCATCCACGTACGGCTCCTCGACATCGGCGTGGACGCGGACCTGGACGTGCCGGCCGAGG
Source organism: Raineyella fluvialis (assembly GCF_009646095.1). Classification (NCBI taxonomy): domain Bacteria; kingdom Bacillati; phylum Actinomycetota; class Actinomycetes; order Propionibacteriales; family Propionibacteriaceae; genus Raineyella; species Raineyella fluvialis. The sequence goes on from NZ_CP045725.1 coordinate 837,041, forward strand.
TGAGCGCCCACAAGGTCCGCCGCGGCTCGGGGAACATCCGCGTCGAGGACGCGCTGACCCGTGCGGAGGCCGAGCAGGCGCTGGCCGAGGGGGAGGCCATTGCGGCCGAGGAGATCGCCGCGGGCGCCCAGCTGCTCATCGCCGGCGACCTGGGCATCGGTAACACCACGCCGTCTGCGGCCCTGATCGCCGCCACCTACGGGGTCCGGGCCGCCGAGGTGACGGGCATCGGCACCGGCCTCGACGAGGCCGGCCGGCTGCGCAAGGCCGCGGTGATCGACGAGGCGATCGCCCGTTGCGGTGACCGGCTCGCCGACCCGATCGAACGCCTCGCCTGCCTGGGTTCCGCCGACATCGCGGCGGCCACCGGCTACATGATCGCCGCGGCCCGCGCCGGGGTGCCGGTCCTCGTCGACGGTGTGATCGCCGGTGCCGAGGCGACGATGGCCGAGTCCATCGCGCCGGGCGCCAAGGCCTGGATGCGAGCCGGTCACCGTTCGCCCGAGCCGGGCCTGTCGTTCGCCATCGAGAAGCTCGGCCTGTCGCCCATCCTCGACCTGGGCCTGCGGCTCGGCGAGGGCACCGGCGCCGCCGCGGCCGTCCCGCTGGTCCGCACGGGCATCGCCCTGATGCGGGAGATGGCGACCCTTGCCGATGTCAGCTGAGTCCGATGTCAGCTGACGGCTGGAGACTCGCCACGGGGACCCTCACCCGGATCCCCGCAGGCGCCATCGGACAGGTGACGGCGCCGATCGCCCGGACGGCGATGGTGATCGGGTCGGTGGTCATGGCGCCGGTGGCGCTCGCCGCCGGCCTCGTCGGCTGGACGGCCGTACGGCTGGGCGCCCCCGGACTGGTCGGCGGGCTGCTGGTGGTCGGGATCGTCGCCCAGCTGAGCCGGTCGATCCACTGGGACGGGCTGGCCGACACCGCCGACGGGCTCGGCTCCTCCTGGGACCGCGACCGAGCCCTGGACATCATGCGCACCGGCGACGTCGGCCCGATGGGCGCCGGCACCCTGGTCGTCGTGCTGGGGCTGCAGGCGGCATCGTACGGTGCGCTGCTGGCGCGGCCGTACGGGTGGCTGGTGGTCGCGGCTCTGGTCTGCGCCTCGCGGGCGGCGCTGGTGCTCGGTTGCCTGCGCAGCGTCCCGGCCGCCCGGCCCGAGGGCCTCGGCCAAGCCGTGGCCGGGTCGGTGCCGTGGTACGGCGCGGCCGTCGTCTGGCTGGTGTGGGCAGGCGTCCTGTCCGGCGTCGCCCTGCTGTCGGGCGCGAACTGGTGGGCCGGTGCGATCGCCGCGGCCGGGGGGCCGCTCGCCGGCGGGGTCCTGCTGTGGTGGTGCGTCCGCCGGCTGGGGGGTATCACCGGTGACGTCCTCGGCGCACTGGTCGAGGCCGCGGCGGCCGGGCTGGCCGTGGTGGCGGTGATGGCGTGGTGAACGGCTGGACCCGGGCCCTCGGCCTGGCCCTCGGTTTCGGCCTCGACCGGCTGGTCGGCGACCCTCGTCGCGGGCATCCGGTCGCCGCGTTCGGCCGGGCGGCCATCGCGCTGGAACGGCGGACGTACGCCGACTCGGTCGCCGCCGGCGCAGGACAGGTGGCGCTGCTCGTCGGCTCCACCACCCTGGCCGCAACGCTGGTGACGAGGCTGGCCCGGCGCTCGGTGCTCACCGACGTCGCCTGGACGGCGCTGGTCACCTGGTCGGTGCTCGGGGGTCGCTCGCTGGAACGGGAGGCCTCGGCTGTGGCCGATCATCTTGAGCGCGGCGACCTGCCCGCGGCCCGTGAGCAGGTGGGTCACCTGGTCAGCCGCGACCCCTGGGTGCTGGACGCCGCGGGCGTGACCCGAGCGGCGATCGAGTCCCTGGCCGAGAACACCTCCGACGCCGTGGTGGCCCCTCTGGTCTGGGGGGCGATCGCCGGCGCCCCGGGAATGGTGGCCCACCGGGCGATCAACACACTCGACGCCATGATCGGCTACCGCAACGACCGGTACGAGCGGTACGGGAAGGTCGCCGCCCGGCTCGATGACGTCGTCAACTGGCTCCCCGCGCGGCTCGGTGCCGCGATCGCCGCGGGAACCTCATGGTCGGCCTGGCGGGCGATCCGCGAGGACACGGCGGCGCATCCCAGCCCGAACGGCGGCCAGATCGAGGCCGCCTTTGCCGGCGCGCTGGGGATCCGTCTCGGCGGGGCCAACGCGTACGGCGGACGCGTCGAGGACCGCGGCGTGCTGGGTGACGGCCGGGTGGCCAAGCCCGCGGACGTCGCCCGAGCGGTCAGTCTGGGCCGTCGGGTGCAGCTCGGGACGCTGATGGTGGCCATGGGCCTGGCCGCGATCGGTGGCGGTGCGCCCAACCGGCCTCGATGGTGCTGAAGTCGCGTCCCCAGGCGCGCGTCGACCGGTTACTGACGGAGTAGACGTAGCCCAGCGGTGAACGCCACACCCAGGTGCCCGGGTCCGTCCGGTCGAGGCGGAAACCACCATGGGTCCGGGCCCGGTGAGCCCTGCGGCCGAGCGGGCCCAGGTTGTCGATGGCCGTCACCCCGCCGGCCCGCCAGGGCACGGTGTGGTCAAGGTCGCAGGCCCGTGCGGGCACCTGCCCCACGGGGCCACCTCGTACGGCTGGATCTGGATCACCTGCTCCCGGAGGCGGTCGGGGATCTCATACGAGTCGACGGTCTGTGAGTCACGCGTGTCGATCACCTGGGTCACCCGGACCGGGCAGCCGCCCAGGAACTCGGCAAGCTGCGACAGCGGCACGGGCTCGTGTCCCTCGACCCGCGCCACGCCACAGCCCGCCTCGAGATCGGCAGCGCTGACATGCACGTGCAGGCGGACCACAGGACGCAACCGGGCCGGGTCGACGGTGCGGAAAGCGGCCGCGAGGTCGGCGGTCCGGGCACGCCACCAGGACCGCGAGGGGACCACGTCGGGCTCGCCGGGAGGATCCCCGGGGCCAGGGTCGGGGGGTAGGGACTCGAGGTCATCGGGTTCGGCGAGGGCGGAGATCGGGAGGGCCTGCTGCCAGTCGGGCATCTCACCGTCGGGATCGTCCGGAACGACAGGATCGAGGGGGTCGACAGGATCAGCGAGGTCGGCCAGCAGCGCCGCCGCCAGGGCCGGCGTGGCCAGCATCCCCATGGCGCGTGCGCGGCGGGTGTCGAGTGGGGACCCGTCGCCGTGACGCTCGAGTGCCCGGGCGAGTTGGTCGACCGCCGCGTCCACGTGGACGGCGTCAGCGGTGTCGAGATGAGCCACCACCGCGGTCACCCCGGGGCCGGGCTTCTCCCTCCCCAGCCGTACGAACCGGTGTTCGCGAGCCGCCCGCGCCCGGGCCTCGATCAGGTCGGGAGCGATCTGGGCGATCTCGCCCTCCGCCAGGCGCTGCATCCGTGTCCAGCCGAGGCCCGGCATGACCGGCGCGAGGACGGAGTCCAGCTCGTCGGCCTGCTCGAGGGTCAACGGGTGCGCCATGGCGGCGATCCGGCGGGCCTGCCAGGCCCGGACCTGTCCGGCCGCCAGCAGCTGCCACAGCCGCGGATGCCGGTGCCGAAGGTTGAGCGCGTCGGAGATCAGCAGGGCGGCCGAGGCGTGGGTGCAGCCGAAGAGCGCACCAAGCTCCATCGCCAGGAACTCTGGCACCCGTGGCGTGCCGTCACCGCCGAGTTGCGCCATCCCCTCCCCACCGGGCAGTGCCTGGTGCGCCCTGGTGGGACGGGGCGCCGCGTCGACCAGCTCGGCCACCAGGACCAGCTCGTGCCCCTCGAGGGACATCTGAAGGCTGCGGTTGGCCAGCAACTCGTCGGCGATCGCTGTCGCCTGGCCGGCCGGACCTCCGTGGGGCAGCTCGAACACCGGGAGCGGCTGACCGCCCCCGTCACTGTCCGGACCCTGCTCCGGACCCCTCCCCGGCACCCGCTCCTCACCCATGTCTCCACGGTAGAGAAGGTGTCTGACATCAACCTCGGGCACCATTCCCACCACCGCCGAACCGCCCGTTGACTACCCTGTTCGCATGGCCGACCCCCGCGTACGACCCGCTGAGCCCGTGATGCCGGGACGGCCGTGATGGGCACCTGGATCGTCCTGCTGATCACCATCCCGCTGGTCGGCTGGTTGACGGCCGTGGTGGTGGCCACCCCGCGCCGGGAGCGTCGGCGCGTCGCCGAACTGGCCGAGGGGGCCCACGCCCGCGGCTGGACCTACACCGAGGACGCCTCGCGGCTCCGGCCGCCCCCACCACAGCTGCGGGAGTGGCAACGCCCGGTGATGTTCCGCGAGGGGTTCAGCGGCACCTATCGCGGTCAGGAGTTCTGGGTCGCCCACGTCACGTACGAGTCGACGGACCCGGCGCGCCAGGGCCGGCGGAGACACGCGACGCTGTGCTGGCTCCGTCTCCCCTTCCCCCTCAACGACGTCCGGATCGTGCCCCTGGAACTACTCGAGGAACGCCACCAGTTCGTCGGGGGATGGTCCATCGCACCGGCGACGAGGCCTTCGACGCCCGGTTCGCGATCCTCACCGATGACGAGTTGCTCGGCCGGATGGCGACCGGCCCGGCGGTCCGTACGCTGCTGACGGTGAACCAGATCCCCTGGAGCGTCACGCTGCAGGGCCTCACCGTGGTCGCCGAACGCCTCGACCGGGTGCCGCAGAGCATGGAGGACGCCCTCAACGGGGTGGCGATCGCGGACGCGGTCGCCCGGGGGCTCACCGGTCAGAGTCAGCGCTGACCACGTACGTCCGGTCGGCGAGGTCCGCCTCGAGGCGCACCCAGCCCTCCTCGGAGCGCCACGTCAACTCCAGCCGCGAGCCCTCCCCGCCGAGGCTGAACTCGCCGTTGAAGGCCGGATGTTCGGCCCGCAGCCGGAGCAGGTCGAGGAGGCGGCGGACCACCGGACGCTCCAGCGCGGCGGTGATCTCCTCGTCGGTGTAGGCGTGGCGGTTGATCTCGCGGCCGACCCCGGTCGCGGCGAGACGCTCCATGTCGTCGCCGCCGGCGAGCAGACCGACGTAGTAGACCTGCGGGATGCCGGGGACGAAGAGCTGGATCGCTCGGGCCACCAGGTAGGCCTCGTCATCGGCCAGAGCGGCCGGGTAGGTGGCGTTGACCTGGTAGAGGTCCACGTTCGAGGCGGCCCAGCCGGTCGCCTGACGGGACTCCCCGTGCGTGTTGCGGTGGATCGACTCGACCAGATCGTGCAGCTGGTCGTCGGTGATCAGCCCGCGGACGTCCATCACGCCGATGCCGTCGTGGGTGTCGAGCACGGTCACGCAGTTCGTCGGGCGGATGTCCAGCCAGCGCCGCAGTGGTTCGGCGTCGCCGGTGCTCAGCCCGTGCAGCAGCAGCGGCGGCAGGGCGAAGTCGTAGACGAGGTCGACGGCGGCGGCGATCCGCTGCTGCACCTCGTGGCCCGCGTGGACCTCGACCAGCGCCGTCATGCCCAGCTCGTGGGCCCGGGCCACCAGCTCGTCGAGGAAGGCGTACGTGTCCTCGGTCAGGAAGCACGAGGTGCCCGCGGTCTTCATCGCATAGCCCGCGGCGTCCAACCGGATCATCGACACTCCGGCATCGGCCAGCGTGGTGAGGACCCGCTCGAGGTAGGCCCGGCCGGCGGCGTCGCGCAGGTCGAGGTCGACCTGCTGCGGGGTGAAGGTGGTCCAGACCAGCCGGCGCGTCCCGCCCCAGTCGTACGGGGTGAACGGGAGCCCGGGGCGGGGCCGGAAGATGGTCGCCAGCTGCTCCTCGGTCGCGCCCTGCGGGAAGACGTCGGCGTAGGTGAGGAACATCCGGGCGGCCGGTGAGGCCTGGCCGCGTTCCAGGACGTCGCGGAACTCGGCGCTGTCGGCGGAGACGTGGTTGACGATGACGTCGGTCATCACCCCGATGTCGCCCGCCAGCGCGCGGACGTCGTCCCAGCTGCCCAGCCGGGGATCCACGCTGGTGTGGTCGACCGGGTCGAAGCCGGCGTCCGCCCCGTCGTACGGCGTGAAGTACGGGAGGATGTGGACCCCGTCGAAGAGCCCGGCCAGCGGCCCGGTCAGCAGCCGGTGGAGGCCCGCCAGGGAGCCGCCGAGCCGGTCGGCATACGCGATGAGCTGCGTCACAGCACCAGTGTCTCCCTTACCTGCTTGCGCAGCACCTTGCCGAGCATCGAGCGCGGTAGCTCACCCTCGGCGGTGATCACCCGGCGCGGCACCTTGTAGGCGGCCAGCATGCCGCGGCAGTGCGCGCGGACCTCCGCCTCGTCGATCCGGGCACCCGGCTCGGCCTCGATGACGGCGACGATCATTTCCGCGCCGTCGTTCTGGCGCTTGCCGACCACCGCCACGTCCTTGACCCCCGGGAACGTACGGATCGCCTGCTCGACCTCGCTCGGGGCGACGTTGAAACCGCCGGTGATGATGAGTTCCTTGGCCCGGTCGACGATCGTGGTGTAGCCGTCCTCGTCCACCACGACGAGGTCGCCCGTGCGCAGCCAGCCGTCCGCCAGCAGGGTCTTCGCCGTCTCCTCGGGGTTGTGCCAGTAGCCCTGGAAGACCTGCGGGCCCTTGATCAGCAGTTCGCCGCGCTCCCCCCGGGCCACCTCACGGGTCGGATCCTCGGGGTCGACGACCTTCATCAGCGTGGAGGGGAACGGCACCCCGATGGTGCCAGTCCGCCGGGTCGGCCAGAAGGGGTTGCCGAGGGCCACCGGGGAGGACTCGGTCATCCCATATCCTTCGACCAGCAGCCCGCCGGAGACCGACTCCCACAGCTCGACGACCGGGTCGGTGAGCGCCATCGCGCCACTGATGCAGAACTTCGCCGAGCGCAGCGACACGCCACGCTCGATCGCCGCCCTGGCCGTACGCTCGTAGATCGGCGGGACGGCGCAGTAGACCGTCGGCGGGAACCGCGTGGCCGCCTTGAGCACGAGGTCGACGTCGAACTTCGGGAAGAGCACCAGGTTGGCCTGCCGCAGCACCCCGTACGTCAGGTAGAGCGTCATGCCGAAGGCGTGGAACATCGGCAGCACCGCGTAGAAGTTCTCCTTGCGGTACTCGGCGTCCTTCATCCACGCCTTGCCCTGTAGCGCATTGCTGTACAGGTTGAAGTGACTGAGCATGGCGCCCTTGGGGTGGCCGGTGGTGCCCGAGGTGTACTGGATCACCGCCAGGTCGTCGACCGTCGGCCGGGGCACCTCCGGATCCACCGGCGGGTGGGCCAACAGCGCCTTCCAGCGCATCGTGCCCGTCGTGGGCGCGGTGAGCGATCCGCGGGTGTCGCGCAGCTTCTTGACCGGCAACCTCAGGGCGGCGCGCATCGCCGCCGGGAACTCCTCGACCATGTTGACCGAGACGAGGGTGTCCGGCCGGTGCTCGGCCGCGAACCCCTGAAGCTTGGGCGCGGCCACGTCCCAGGCGATCGCCACCCGCGCCCCGTGGTCGGCGAAGAGTTCCTCCAGCTCGCGGCCGGTGTAGAGCGGGTTGTGCTCCACGACGACGGCCCCCAGCCGGAGCGCCGCGTAGAAGGCGACGACGTGCTGGGGGCAGTTCGGCAGCATGAGCGCGACCCGATCACCGGGGCGTACGCCCAGCAGGCGCAGCCCCTCGGCGGCCCGGAAGACGGCGTCGCCGAGGGCGGCGTACGTCGTGGTGCGACCGAAGAAGGTCATCGCCACGGCGTCGCCCCCCTCGGCGACGGACCGTTCGAACATCGCGAACAGCGACTCGGTGGGGAGGTCGATCTCCGCCGGCACGCCCGGCTGATAGGCGGAGACCCAGGCGGGCGGGGGGCTGGTGGTCATGCGACCAGGCTAGGGGCGCGGGGGCATCACGTCAGGCGGCGAGCCGGGCGACCTCCCGCAGTTCGGCCGGGGTGGCCGAGCCGTAGCCGAAGAACTCCAGGTAGGCCGGGATCTGCTCGAAGAGCATGTCCGTCCCGACCTGGGTGGCGCACCCCCGCTGCCGTGCCGCGGCGAGGAAGGGCGTGATCTGCTGCTTCATCACCACCTCCCCCACGAACGCGGTCGGTGCGATCCGGGAGACGTCGAACGGCAGCGGGTCGCCGGGCTCCATGCCCATCGGCGTGGCGTTGACCACGACGTCGTAGCCGTCGGGGTCGTTGTCGCCGACCACGACGCGCAACTGCGGGTGGTGCGCGGTGAGCCGACCGGCCAGGGCGTCCGCCGACCCGGTCCGGACGTCGTACAACCCCAGCTCGGCGACTCCGGCGGCGGCGAGGGAGGCGGCGATCGCCGACCCGACCCCGCCGCAGCCGGTCACCAGAGCCCGGGCCCCGGTGGCGGAGCGGCCGTGCCGCTCCATCCCCCGGACGAAGCCCTCGCCGTCGAACATGTCGGCGACCAGCATCCCGTCCTCGCGGACAAGGACGGCGTTCGCGGCACCGGCGATCCGGGCCGCCGGGCGGACCTCGTCGACCAGGTCGAGGACGGTCACCTTGTGCGGCATGGTGACCAACGCGCCCCGTACGTTGCTCGCTGTCATCAGCGACCGGAAGGTGGCGGAGAAGGCGGGCTCGGGCAGGCCGAGTGGGACCACGGCCGCGTCGATGTCGTGCGCCTCGAACCACGGGTTGTAGATCAGCGGGGCCTTGAACGAGTGGGTGGGATACCCGATGTGCAGCAGGACGCCGGTCCTGCCCGAGAGCGATGTCGTCATCGTCCGATCACCTCAGCCCAGCTGGCTTCCGCCGGCCTCGCGGCGCAGACGCAGGTACTCGGGACGCGGGATCGGCGTGCCACCGGGCTCACCGAGGTCGTGGACGTGCAGGCGGTAGGTCTCCCGGGAGGACCAGGCGGCGAGGGCACAGATCACGGTGATGACCAGGGTGATCGCGCCGATCCGGAACGGGACGCCGGTGCTGCCGGGCGGCGCGATGGCGGTGAAGATCGCCGGCAGGAAGGCGGTCAGCATGGTGCCGATGTTCTGGGCGATGGCCATCGCGGTGACCCGGGTGCGGGTCGGGAACATCTCGGCGTAGAAGGAGGGGAACGTCGCGTTGTAGCCCTGGTAGACGAGGCCCCACATCACCAGCGAGAAGACGATGGCGAGGACCACGTTGTGCTGGCTGATCGCCCAGAGGTAGCCGAAGGACATCAGACCGGAGCCGATCGCGCCGACCATGATCGGGATGCGCCGGCCGATGCGGTCGCTCACGCTACCGACCCACGGGATGACGATGACGGCGACGATGTTGCCGAGCACCGGGATCCACAGGTAGACGTCGGCGTGGAAGCCGATCCCGTACGACTTCTGGGTGGCGTACGCGGCGCCGAAGACGGTGGTGACGGTGGGGATGACGTTCATCAGGGCCATCAGCATGACGCGGACCATGTTGCCGCCGCTCTCGCGGAACGCGATGGCGACCGGGCTGCCCGGGACGGCGGCAGCCTTCGTCTCCTCCTTGAAGGCAGGGGTCTCCGGCACCCGGCGGCGGATCAGCCAGCCGGCCACCACCACGAGGACGCTCAGGACGAACGGCACCCGCCAGCCCCAGCTGGTGAACGCCTGGTCGGGAAGCATCCGGGCCATCGGGATGAAGATCGCGGCGGCCAGGATCTGGCCGAATTGCGTGCCCTGCAGGGTGAAGCTGGCGAAGTAGCCACGCCGGCCGAACGGGGCGTGCTCGACGATCATCGAGCTGGCGCCGGAGAGCTCACCGGCGACCGCGAAGCCCTGCACCAGGCGCAGCGCCACGAGGAGCGCCGGCGCGAGGACGCCGACCTGTTGGTAGGTGGGCAGGGCGGCGACCGCGAGAGTCGAGGCGCCCATCAGGATCATGCAGAGGACGAGCACGTTCTTGCGTCCGTGCCGGTCGCCCCAGCGGCCCAGGACGAAGGCGCCGATGGGCCGGGCGACGTATCCCACGCCGTACGTGGCGAGGGAGGCGATCAGGGCGACCCTGGCGTCACCCTTCGGGAAGAAGAGCTGCGGGAAGATCAGCGCCGCGGCCTGGGCGTAGATGAAGAAGTCATAATACTCCAGCGCGCTGCCGATCCACCCACTGGCGGCGGCTCGCCGAGGTGCGTGGTGGCCCCGCGGCTCGTGGTGGGCGGCGCTCTTGCGCGCCGTCGTCGTGGTCTGGGACATCGAGGTCTCCATTCATCGTTGGATGGTTCTCGTCGTCGGGTCCGGTGGATGCCGGGTTACCAACGTGTGTACTAACTAGTACATACACCATGTACTATCTGGTACATTGTTGGCAAGACCTGATGTCGAGGAGGAGATCAGATGCGTCGGAAAAGGCCGTCAGTCGGCGGTGCGCAACCAGGAGAGAATGACGTCGACGGCCATCCGACGGTTCTTCGCGCGATGCTCGGGCGAGCCCATGTCGTAGCCGAAGCTGGCCTCGACCGTCGGCCGGTTGGTGACCTGGAAGATCGCCCAGGACATCACCATCAGGTGGACGTCGATCGCCGTCACCCCCTGCCGGCAGAACGAACCGTCGTCGTGGCCACGGGCCAGCACGCCGTCGAGCAGGTCGATCACCGGGGTGTTGATCGGGATCTGCCGCTCGGAGGTGCGCAGGTGCTCGGCGTGGTGGATGTTCTCGATCGCGACCAGACGCCCGAACTCCGGGTGCGTGACGTGGTAGTCGAAGTCGAACTCGATGATCGTCCGCATCGCCTCCACCGGGGTGAGCGGGGCCAGGTCGAGCTTCTGCTCGGCCCGACGGATGCCGGTGTACGCCTCCTCCAGCACAGCGGCGTAGAGGCCGTCCTTGCCACCGAAGTAGTAGTAGATCATCCGCTTGGTCGTCCGGGTGAGCGCCGCGATCTCGTCGACCCTCGCCCCCGACAGGCCCGAGCGGGAGAACTCCGCCGTGGCCACCTGCAGGATCTCGGCCCTCGTGCGCGCCGCATCCCTCGAGAGTTCTTCGTCCCGCCGACCGTTCCCCATCCCCACAGTCTGACATCCCACCCGATCGGAGCCGAATCATGACCCCCTATGTCGCCGTCCTCAACGGTCCCAACCTCAACCTGCTGGGCCAGCGCCAGCCGGAGGTGTACGGCCGCGACACCCTCGCCGACGTCGAGGACCTCTGCGCGGCGACCGCCGGGGCGGCCGGGTTCGAGGTCCGGTGCGTGCAGAGCAACCACGAGGGTGCGCTCCTCGACGCCGTCCACGAGATGCGCACCGAGGCGGCCGGCTTCGTGGTCAACGCCGGGGCCCTCACCCACACCTCGGTGGCCCTGCGCGACGCCCTGGTGACGATCACCGGTCCCCTGATCGAGGTGCACATCTCCAACGTGCACGCCCGCGAGGCGTTCCGGCACCACTCGTACCTGTCCGACATCGCGGCCGGGGTCATCGTCGGCTGCGGGATCGAGGGCTACTGCTTCGCGGTGGAGCGCGTCCTGACGCTGACCGGGGGTCGTGGTGCGTAAGGGCATCGCCACCGTCTCGGTCGGCGGCACCCTGGACCGCAAGCTGGAGGCTATCTCCGCCGCCCGCTTCGACGGGATCGAGATCTTCGACCCCGACCTCGTCTCGTCCCCCCTTTCGCCGGCCGAGTTGGCGCACCGTTGCGCGGACCTCGGGCTCACCATCGACCTTTTCCAGCCGATCCGCGACGTCGAGGGCACCCCTCCGGCCGAGTTCGGAGCCGTGCTGCACCGGGTCCGGGCGAAGTTCGCCGTGATGGGTGAGCTCGGGGTCGACCGGGCACTGGTCTGCTCGTCCGTACGCTCCGATGCCCTCGACGACCGGGACCTGATGGCCGAGCAACTCGCCGCGGTAGCGGAGCTGGCTGCGGAGGCCGGGATCCACGTCGGCTACGAGGCCCTCGCCTGGGGACGGACGACGAGCCGCTTCGCGGAGGCTTGGGATGTGGTGCGCCGGGCCGACCATCCGCACCTGGGCGTGGTGGTGGACACCTTCCACATGCTGTCCCGCGAGGACGGCCCGGAGGCCCTCGGCGACGTGCCGGGCGACCGGATCGCCTTTCTGCAGATCGCCGACGCGCCCCGGTTGGGCATGCGCATCCTCGACTGGTCGCGGCACTTCCGCTGCTTCCCCGGCCAGGGCAACCTCGACATCGCCCCGCTGGTGGCCGAGGTGCTCCGCCGCGGCTACCGCGGCCCGCTCTCGCTGGAGGTCTTCAGTGACGTGGTCCGCGAGGCCGAGCCGCGGGCCACCGCCCTCGACGCCATGCGATCGCTGCTGTACCTGGAGGAGGAACTGCGGGGCTGGTGGGACCGCCCGGAGAACGCCGAGGAACGGCCGCGGATCGACCTCTTCGATCCGCCGGCGCCGCCCGCCCGGGTGGACCCCGCCTGGGTGGAGATCTCCACCGGGGGGCCGCTCGCCGCCCGTCCGCTGGAGGACCTGCTGACGGCGCTCGGCTTCACCACCGACGACCGGGGCGGGTGGCGCAACGGAGCCGCCACCGTGCACCTCGACGAGAGCCCGACCGGTGCTCCGGCCGCCGTGACCGCGCTGGGCGTGGCGGTGGCCGAGCCGACCGACGTCACCACTCGCGCCGAGGCGATGCTGTGGCCGCGGGTCCGCGGGCCGCGGACCGGCATGCACTCCCCCAGCGGACTGTCGGTCTATCTGGAGCCGACCGCGGCGACGGGGCACGGCGAGGGCGACTGGCTGGGCATCGACCATGTCGGTGCCTCCGTCGACCCCAACCTGCTGCCCGCCGAACAGTCCTTCTTCCGGACCGTGCTCGGTATGGCCGCCGGTGACGTGACCGAGTACATCCAGCCCAACGGCCGGATGCGCAGCCGTCCGCTCACTCCCCGCGACGGCGACCTGCGGGTGATCATGTCGGTCGACGACGGCACCCGCCCCGACGAGGCGCGCCGCGGCCTCAACCAGATCGCCTTCGGCGTACCGGACATCTTCGCCGTGGTCCAGCGCGTCCGGGCCGCCGGGCTGGAACTGATGCCGGTGCCGGACAACTACTACGTCGACCTGGCCGCACGGTTCGACCTCCCCGCGGAGCGGCTGGCCCGGCTACGGGAACACGGCGTGCTGTACGACCGAGCGCCCCACGGGGAGCTGATGCACTGCTACACCCCGGTGCTCGGGAACGGCTTCTACCTGGAGATCCTGCAACGGGTGGACGGCTACCGCGGGTACGGGGCACCGAACACACCGATCCGCCTCGCGGCGCACGCCGATCAGCGCTTGCGACCCTTGACCCGCCCCAGGGCCGGCCGGTCCACGCCAGGTAGCCGCCGGTGGCGCCGAGGATGCCCCACATCCCGGCGAGCACCGGGCCGGCGAACCGGCCGAGTTTCTCGGTGTTGGCGACGAGGATGTTCGAGCCGCCGCCGATCATGGCGGCGACGATGAGGCCGAGCACCAGCCGATCGGTCATCCCCTCCGCCCGGGCCATCAGGGGCTCGAGCTCGTCGGCGCGCAGGTTGACGTCCATCCCGTCCTTGTCGAAGCGCTCGACCAGCCGCCGCGCGTACGACGGCAACTCGGTGCTCAGCATCACCGCGTCGAGGGTCGCCTCCCGGGCCCGCCCGGCCCAGTAACGCGGATCGAGCCGCTGCAGCAGGAGTCGTTCGGCGAACGGGCTCAGGGCGTCCTCGAGGGCGAAGGTGGGGTCGAGGCGGCGGCCGAGGCCGTCGACGATGGTGAGCATCCGGACCAGCAGGACGATGTCGGCCGGCAGCGCCAGCCGCTGGTTGCGGACGATACGGAAGAGGTACTTGCCGACATCGACCATCTTGACGTCCGCCAGCCGGCCTTGCAGGGCGGCGAGCAGGCCGGTGACCTCCTTGCGGAGGGCCGGCCGGTCCAACCGGCCGCGCGGTGGGGCCAGGGCGACGAGCGCTTCGGCTACCACATTGGGGTCGTTACGGAACATTCCGACGATGATGGCCGCGAACTGCCGGGTCATCACCGGGGTCATCCGCCCGATCATGCCGAAGTCGATCACCCCGATGGTGCCGTCGGGCTCGATCAGCAGGTTGCCGGAGTGCGGGTCGGCGTGGAACCTCCCCAGCTCGAAGACCATCCGCAGCAGCATCTCGCAGCTGCGCAGGGCGAGTGAGTGCCGGTCGATGCCTTGGGCGTCGAGGGCTGCGACGTTGTCGACCCGGATGCCGGTCAGCCGCTCCATCGTCAGCACCCGGCTGGAACTGGTGTCCCAGTGGATCCAGGGGATGTGGATGCGCTTGTCGTCGGCGAAGAAGGCGCCGAACTCCTCGCACGCGTGCGCCTCGATGGTGTAGTCCATCTCCGCCCGCAGCGCCCGGCTGAACTCCTCGACCAGACCCCCGACGCCGATGTCGCCGAAGAACCCCCGGTTGCGTTCGAGATGGCGGGCGATGTTGCCGAGGATCTCGAGATCCTCCGCGACCTTGTCGACCACCCCGGGCTTGCGCACCTTCACCACGACGTCGCGCCCGTCGTGGAGGACGGCCGCGTGCACCTGCCCGATCGAGGCGGTCGCGATCGCGATGTCGTCGAAGGAGGCGAAGAGTTCACCGACATCGGCGCCGAGATCGGCCCGGATCACCGCGCGGATGTCCTCGACGGGGATGGGTGGCTCGGAGTCGGTCAGCGTGCTGAGGGCGTCGCAGTAGGCGTCGGGCAGCAGGTCGCGGCGCATCGACAGCGCCTGGCCGAACTTCACGTACGTGGTGCCGAGATCCCGGAACGTCTGGACGAGGATCTCGGGGCGGATGTCGTCGGCATCGCGCGGATTGACGTAGCCGTGGCCGAGCGCCGGCAGCCAGCGGCCGAGCCCGGCCTGGTAGGCCGTGGCGTACAGACCGTTGCGGGAGAGCACCTGGGCGATCTCTCGATACCGCTGGAGGTGACCGGGCATGCCACCACCGTACATGGCACCCGCCGTGCCACGATGCATCCATGCGGGTGGATCGGCGGTCGGCATTGGCGCTGGGCGGCGGCGTGGTGGCCGTGGGTGCCCTCACGGCCGCCGGCATCTCGCTGCGCAGTCCGTACGCGGCACCGTCGGTGCTGCCGTCGGGGACATGGCACGCCGGGTCGGCCGCCGGGACGTACGACCTTGGTGGGCACCAGGTGGAGCTGGGGAGCCGGTTCCGGGTGCTGCGGGCCGGGGTGCCGGTGTGGTGGGCCCGGACGGGCGTCCTCGCCGCCGGGCGCGGCGCCCTCGACTGGACCGACGTGCACGGCCACTTCAGCGACCATCGCCGGCTCGACAGGTGGTGGTCCGACGTCCGCTGTGAGGCGGCCGAGGTGGTGGCGGCCGGCACGCTGCGGATGAGCGGCCGCTTCGCTGCCGTCCAGGGTGAGGAGAAGTCCTGGGCGCTGACCCTGGTCTCTCACGACGACGTCCTCGAGATCGACCTCACCGTGCCCGGGGCCGACGTGGTGATGCTCCGCGGCGACCTGGCCGCCGACGAGCCGGTCCGCGGCCTGGGGGCCCAGTTCTGTCCGACCGATCTGCGCGGCCGTTACGTCGTTCTCGCGGCCCGGGAGCAGGGCGTCGGCCGGGGCAAGGAGCCCCTCACCGCGATCGTCGAAGCCACCAAAGGGGCCGGCGGCTCCCCCACCACGACGTACGCTCCGATGCCCGCGCTTGTCACCGACCGGCTGCGGGCCCTGGACTGGGACGAGGACCAGGTCGCCGAGGTCGACCTGCGCAACGACCGGGTGGACGTCGCGGTCTGGACCGATCGGGTCACCGCGCGGTGGCGGACCGCCGCCGCGCCCCACGACCTGGTCCGCACGCCCCACGACCCCCTGCCGCAGTGGACGACGAGCGGGGCCATCATCGCGATGCAGGGCGGCACGGCGGAGGTCCGCCGCAAGCTCGCCGCGCTGGAGGGTGCGGCGATCAGCGGAGTGTGGATCCAGGACTGGGTCGGTGAGCGGACGACGTCGTTCGGTGACCGGTTGTGGTGGACCTGGGAGCTGGACCGGCGTCGCTACCCCGACTGGGAGCAGCTGGTGGGTGAGCTCGCGGCACGCGGCATCCAGGTGCTCACCTACATCAACCCGTTCCTGGTCGAGGCCGGCGAGAAGCCCGGCGGGGTGCGCCGGGACCTCTACCACGAGGCCCTGCAGCAGGGCTTCCTCGTCGGTCATCCGGACGGCGGCCCGTACGTGCTCGACCAGGACGGCTTCTCCGCCGTGATGGTCGACCTCACCAACCCCGACGCGTCCGACTGGTTCGGCCAGGTGATCGAGGCGATGCCGAGGACCGGGGGCTGGATGGCCGACTTCGGCGAGTCGCTGCCCTTCGACGCGGTGCTCCACGACGGGGATCCGCGCACCCTGCACAACCGCTGGCCGGTGCTCTGGGAGGAGCTGTGTGCGAGCGTGCGGGGCAGCGACGAGTTCGTCTTCCACCGCTCGGCGTGGCGCGGAACGCGAGCGCCCCACTGGGCCGGCGACCAGCTGACCTCGTGGGATGCGCACGACGGGATGGCCTCCGCGCTGCTCGGTATCCTGGCCGGCGGCCTGAGCGGACTACCGGTGATACACGGAGACGTGGGCGGCTACACCGCCCTGCCGCAGCCCGTCATCCGCACCACCAGGAACGCCGAACTGCTGCTCCGCTGGAGCGAGTGGTACGTCTGGTCACCGGTGCTGCGGACGCACGAGGGCAACCGGCCGGCCGAGAACGCCCAGGTCTGGGACCCGGACGTCACGCCCGCCTTCGTCCAGCAGACCAAGGTCTTCGCGGAACTGGCGGCCTATCGCGCCCAGGTGGTGGCCGACGAACTGCCGTCGATGCGGCATTGCTGTCTCGAGGTGCCGGGGACGACGGCAGCCCGTCGCGACGACCAGTACTTCTTCGGGCCGAGCTTCCTGGTGGCGCCGGTGATGGAGCCCGGCGCCACCTCCCGCGAGGTGACCCTGCCTCCCGGTCGCTGGGTGCTGGTGTGGACCGGCGAGGAGTACACCGGCGACCAGGTGGTGCGGATCCGCTCCCTGATCGGTCAGCCGCCGGTGCTCCACCGGGCCGAGGACACCGCCGCGGCCGAGATCTCCCGGCGCATCCGGGCACTCTGACGGGCGACCAGCCAGATCGCCGCGGCGAGGAACGCCACCCCGAAGGCCATCCGTCCGTACGCCGGCAGGTAGAACTGCGGCAGCACCAGGGCCATCAGGACGCCGAGGGGCCACGCCGCCGGACGGCGGCGGGCGAGCAGGATCCCTCCGACGGCCACCAGCAGCAGCCCCAGGCCGAACATGGCGAGGGCGACCGGCTGCATCCGGGTCGCGACCGGATCGGCGCCGGCGGCCAGCCCGAAGGTCTCGGCGCCGTAGTACGGCAGGACCAGCGCGGCACCGAGCGCGGTGACCGGACGACCGGGGCCGCCGATCCTGTCAGCCAGCGCGGCGAGGGCGATGAAGGCCCCGATGCCGCAGACGTGGGCGGCGATCCACCACGGTGAGGTGAGGTCATCGGGATAGGGCCGCATCAGCAGGTAGGCGGCCATCAGGATCCCGGCGACAAGAGCGGAGAGACGCATTGGACGTTCCTTCCGGAGGAGTTGAGAGAGCACTGCTCTCAGTTTGCCGCAACACCCCCAAGGAAGCAAGAGCAGTGCTCTCTGAAAGAATGTGGGCATGGGCGTACGCGATGAAGCACGGGCGGAGACGATGGCGCGGATCATGGCGGCCGCGCGCGAGCAGATCGCCACGGTCGGTGGGGCGGGCCTGTCCATGCGCGCGGTCGCCCGGGAGGTCGGCCTGGTGTCGTCGGCGGTCTACCGCTACTTCCCGACCCGCGACGCCCTGCTCACCGCCCTGATCATCGAGTCGTACGAGCGCCTGGGGGCCCACCTCGCCGCCCTCCCCCCGCGCTGGCGGGAGCGGGCCGCCGGCTTCCGTGACTGGGCCCGGAAGCACCCCTTCGAGTTCCAGCTCATCTACGGCACCCCGATCCCCGACTACCGCGCGCCCGAGGAGACCATCCCGGCGGCCGCCACGGCGATCGCCCCGTTTCTCGCGCTGGCCGACGTCGCCGACGCCGTCCCGGAGCTGGCCCAACTCGTGGGCTTCATCGGCCTGGAGCTCGCCGGCCACTTCGTCGGCAGCGAACCCCCGGCCGAAGAACTCTTCGACCGTACGCTCGAGCGCCAGATGGCCACCCTCGGTTCGAGGTAGCCGGTCAGAGGTAGCCGAAAAGGGGCCCGAACCCCACGGCGACCACGGCGGCCCACACCCCCAGGACCGGGAGGTACCGGCACTGCCAGCCGACCAGGGACGTGAACGACCGCTTCCCCCGCAGGAATCCCAGTTGGAGCCAGGCGGCTCCGGACAGATTGATCGCCAGCACGACGTTCTCCCCCGCGGCCGCCAGCCGGTTCGGGCTGGCACCCCATTCGGCGATCCGTGCGCCGATCGCCAGGAGGACCAGGACGTCGACGGCGAGGGCGCTGACCAGCAGCACCAGCCGCCAGCGATCGGTCCAGTCCGGGGCCGCCGCGGATGGGCGCGACGAGAGGGAGAACACCACGAGACCCAGCACGACCGCGAGGAGCACGTCCATCAGGATGAGGAGGTCGCGGTCGGCCCGCAACGACTGCCCGGTCCAGAGGACCGCCACCAGGAAGGCGAGCAGGAACACCGTGAACAGGGGCGTGAAGATCCGGGTGAGCACCGCCGCCAGGCTACCGGTGACGCTCTTGCCCGCCTCGACCAGCCATGCCGCGATGACGACAGCGCCCCCGACACCGAGCGGCAACACCCAGGAGTCGAGGACCGTCATCGCCTCGATCCCCGCCACCCGGAACATGCCGTTCGCCAGGCCCAGCAGGACGCCACCACCGAGCGCGATGAGGACGAAGTGGATGATCGATTCCCCGGTGAACCGGACGACCTCGATCCACCGCTCCGGTGCCCGCCAGCCGGGCCCCAGGTAGACCGCCCCCAGGACGAGCCACAGCACGATCGGCAGGTGCAGCAGGAAGAGCGTCTGGGTCTGGCCCCGGGGTGCGAACGGGTAGAGAGCCTGCACCAGGCCGAGGAGGACGACGATGCCCAGGCCTGTGGCGACCACGCCCGGCACGAACCTCCGCCGGACCACGGCGAGGTAGGCCCCGAGCACCACGGCCACGCCGAGGACGGCCGCCGTGGCGGCCCCCGGCGCGGATCCCGGCGGCGCCGAGGCGACCAGGAAGGGCACCCGCACCGCCAATCCCGCGAGAACGGCGAAACCGACGGCGACCGCGGCCCCCGAGCGGCGCGACCCCGGCCCGGTCCCCTCCCACAGCAGGCCGGGGAGTTCCCTCCCGAAGCCCCGGATCCTGGCATCGCGCCCACCCAGTCGCTTCACCGCCACCAGGAAGGCCTCGTCAGCAGACAGGCCGGCCTGGCCCAGCTGCCCGACGACGTCGACCAGTTGGCCGGTCAGGGCATCGGCGTCGGCATCGCTGACGCCGGCTCTGGCGTGCAGATAGCTGCGCCACGCCTCGAGGTGCGGTGTGGGAGGTTCAACGGGCATATCCGGAGGCTATCGGTGCCTCGATCATCGTGATCGGGGCACCTCGAACCTAAACTGGGAGCATGACTGCGAAGGTGAGGCGCTGGACCGCTGCGGCGGTCGGCGTGGCCCTGCTGGGAGGCGGCGTGGTCGCTGCCACCAGTGCCCAGGCTTCTCCCGACCTGCCCGCCCGATCGGCCGAGCAGCTCCTCGTCGACATCCAGTCGCCGACCACCCGTACGTTCAGCGGCACGGTGCAGACCACGACCGATCTGGGCCTCCCGACGCTGCCCACCACCCAGACGGGCGACACCTCAGGCCTGACCGGGCTCCTCACCGGCACCCACACCCTGCGGGTCTGGAACGACGGGGACACCCGCAGCCGGGTCTCGGTGATCGGGAACAACGCGGAGACGTCGGTGATCCGCAGTGGCGCCGATGTCTGGACGTACGCCAGCGCCGACCGCAGTGCCACGCACACCAGACTCACCACACCGACGACGCCCCAGCACCCGCAACCCAGCGGTGCCGCGACCACCCCGGAGCAGGCCGCCCAGCAGGTGCTCGCGGCGGTCGGACCCTCGACCAGCGTGACCACCCGCGGAGCCTCCCGGGTCGCCGGGCGCCCGGCGTACGACCTGGTGTTCACGCCGGCGGCCGGCGAGAAGACGCTGGTCCGCTCGGCCCAGGTGGCGATCGACGCGGAGACGCACCTGGTGCTCCAGGTGACGGTCGACGCAGTCGACGCGAAGGACCATGCCGTCCAGATCGGCTTCACCTCGCTCACCTACGCGACCCCGGACGCCAAGCTCTTCACGTTCAGCGCACCCAGCGGCACCACCGTCAAGGAACAGCCGGCCCCGGAGGCGTCGAAGCAGGGCCAGGGTGGGACGTCGGCGGAGAAGCCGAAGGTCGTCGGTGACGGCTGGGACACGGTGCTGGTCGAAAAGGTCGGGACGCTGCCGGCCGACACCTCGGCACAGGGCCAGCAGGCGAAGCAGCTGCTCGAGTCGCTGCCCAGGGTGAGTGGTTCCTGGGGCAGCGGCCGCCTGCTGCAGGGCACCCTGTTCTCGGCGGTGCTGACCGATGACGGCCGGTTGGCCGTCGGCGCCGTCCCCGCGGACCAGCTCTTCAGCGCCCTCGGCTGAGCGGTGCCGTCCGACTCCGGGGCCGCGATCCACACCCGCGGCCTGACCAAGGAATTCGGCCACCGCCGGGTGGTCGACGGTATCGACCTGACCGTGCCGACCGGTGCCGTATATGGCTTCCTCGGCCCCAACGGATCGGGCAAGACGACGACCATCCGGATGCTGCTCGCCCTGGCCCGGCCCACCCGCGGTGACATCACCGTCCTCGGCACGCCGGTGCCCCGGAAGGCCGCCCAGGTCCTCGGCCGCGTCGGGGCCCTGGTGGAGGGGCCCGCCTTCCACCCCCAGCTCAGCGGCCGGGCGAACCTGGCCCGGCTGGATGCCGCCGACGCGCGGAGCGACCCACGGACCTCCAGGGCCCGCATCGACGCCGCCCTGCACCGGGTGGGTCTCTCGCAGGCCCGGGACAAGCGCTACCGGGTGTATTCGCTGGGGATGAAGCAGCGGCTCGGGATCGCCGCCGGGCTCCTCGTCCCCCGCGACCTGCTCGTCCTCGACGAGCCGACGAACGGGCTCGACCCGCAGGGCACCCGGGAGGTACGCCATCTGATCGCTTCCCTGGCCGCGGAGGGGATCACCGTGCTCGTCTCCAGCCACCTGCTCTCCGAGATCGAGCAGGTCTGCACCCACCTCGGGGTGATGCGCGAGGGTCGGCTCGTCGCCCAGGGACCGCTCGACGAGCTGCGGGCTCGCGGCCGGACCACCCATCGGGTCGTCACCGCCGATCCGGAGCGGGCCGTCGAGGTGCTGGTCGGATTGGGTGCCACCGACGTCCATCGTGATGGGGAGACGGTGACCGCTCGCGCCGATGGGCTGGTGCCCGAGACCGTCGTCGCCGCCCTGGTCGGCGGTGGCGTGGGCGTACGGGAGTTCGGCGTCCGCACAGCCTCACTGGAGGACGTCTTCATCGGTCTCACCGGGGAGGGCTTCGATGTCAGTGGCTGAGGTGGGCGCCTGGGGACGGTTGCTGCGGTCGGAGCTGGGGCTCACACTGGGGCGCCGGCGCAATCAGTTCGGGCTGCTCGTGCTGGCGGCGCTGCCGGTGATGATCGCCGTCACCATCAAGGTCTCCGGCTCCCACGGCGGCCACGGCCCCGACTTCTTCAGCGCCATCACTTCGAACGGCATCTTCGTGGCCCTGGCGGCGTTGTCGGTGGAGCTCACCCTGTTCCTCCCCCTCGCCATCGCCGTGCTGGCCGGTGACGCCATCGCCGGGGAGGCGGGACTGGGCACGCTGCGCTACCTTCTGGCCGTGCCGGTGCCGCGGACCCGGCTGCTGCTCACCAAGTACGTGGCGCTGGTGATCGGGGCGCTCGAGGCCGCCGGCATCGTGGCGCTGGCCGGGGTGGTGGCCGGCGGGCTGGCGTTCGGGCTCCCGGCCATGACCACCCTGTCCGGCAGCACGATCGGGATGCCGGCGGCGACCGGACGGCTCATCCTCGCCGTCCTCTACATCGCCGCCGGCCTCGCGGCCCTGGCCGCCATCGGGTTGTTCATCTCCACCCTCACCGAACAGCCGATCGTCGCGATGGTGGCGACGACCGCGGTGGCGGCGTTGCTGTGGATCCTCGACGCAATCCCCCAGCTCGGCTGGTTGCATCCGTGGCTGCTCGTACATCACTGGCTGGCCTTCGGCGACCTGTTCCGCGACCCGATCTTCGGGCAGGGGATGGTCCGGGGGCTGTGGCTCGCCCTCGGCTACACGGTGGTCTTCCTGGTCGCCGCCAGGACGGTGTTCGTCCGCCGGGACGTCACCTCCTGACGTCCCGGCGGACGGCCCTCACTCCGCGAGGATGGCCGCGACCGCGTCCCGACCCTGGACCGAACCCTTGGCCGACACCGCCGCCTCGGCGGCGCGACGGCACTGGTCCATCGTCACCGCGGCCAGCTGCGCCCCCACGCCCGGCAGAGCCGGCGCGGCGGCCGACAGCGACGTGATCCCCAAGCCGATCAGCACACAGGCGAGCTGCGGATCGGCGGCTGCCTCGCCGCATACGCCAACCGCCTTGCCGTGACGCTTGCCCGCCTCGGCGGTGAGCTGGACGAGCTTCAGCACGCCCGGCTGCCAGGGGTCGGTCAGGTTGGCCAGGTACGGCGACATCCGGTCCGCGGCCATCGTGTACTGGGACAGGTCGTTGGTGCCGATCGAGAAGAACTCGACGTACTCGAGCACCTGGTCGGCGACCAGCGCGATGGCCGGG
Organism: Raineyella fluvialis; assembly: GCF_009646095.1. Classification (NCBI taxonomy): domain Bacteria; kingdom Bacillati; phylum Actinomycetota; class Actinomycetes; order Propionibacteriales; family Propionibacteriaceae; genus Raineyella; species Raineyella fluvialis. The sequence continues at coordinate 859,786 of NZ_CP045725.1, forward strand.
ACCTCGACCATGATGCCCGGATACAGGCCACGCTCGCGGCAGAGCCCGGCGAACCACTCGGCCTCCGAGACCGTGGACACCATCGGCGCCATCACCCATGCCTCCACGTCGGCCTCGCCCGCGGCGGCCGCGATGGCGTCGAGCTGACGGGTGAGGATCTCCGGCTTGTCCAGCGCGATCCGCATGCCGCGGACACCGAGGGAGGGGTTCTCCTCGTGCGGCATGTTCGCGAAGGCCAGCGGCTTGTCCGACCCGGCGTCGAGGGTGCGCACGACGACCTTCTTGCCGCGGAACGCCTCGAAGACCTCCGAGTAGACCTGGACCTGCTCCTCCAGGCTCGGCTCGACCTGAGCGGTGAGGAAGGCGAGCTCGGTGCGGAAGAGGCCGACCCCCTCGGCGATCCCCGGGGCGGCGGCCTTGCGGGCGGCTGCGCCGTCCTGGACATTGGCGAGCAACTGCACCCGGTGCCCGTCAGCGGTCTGCGCCGGCCCGCGCCAGGCGCGGATGCGCTCGGCCTTGACGGCGGCCTCGTCGACGCGGCGGTGGGCCTCACGCTCGTCCGGGTTGGGTTCGATGTCACCGGTGTCGCCGTCGACCAGCAGCGGCGTGCCGTCGGCGATCTCGACGAGCCGGGCGCCGACCGCCACGATGCAGGGGATGCCGAGCTGGCGGGCGATGATGGCGGTGTGGCTGGTCTTGCCACCCAGCTGGGTGACCAGGCCGGCGATCACCTCGGGCCGCAGCCCGGCGGTGTCGGCCGGCGCCAGGTCGTCGGCCAGCAGGACCACCGGGGAATCGGGATCCGGAACACCGGGCTCAGGCTCTCCGCGCAGCTCGGCGATGACGCGGTCACGTACGTCCTTCAGGTCGGTCGTCCGCTCGGCCATCAGGCCGCCGATCTTCTCGAACTTGGCGACGAAGGTGTCGGTGGCCTGCACGGCGGCCCAGTCCGCCGGAGCGCCCTGGTCGATCAACTTGTTCACCGTACGCTGCCAGCCCTTGTCCGTGGCGAGCGCCGCGGTGGCGGCGAGCACTTCGGAGGCATGGCCGGTCACCATGCCGGCGCGGCTGGACAGGCGGCTGCCGACCACGGCGGCAGCGGCGGCGAAGCGGTCCTTCTCGGTCTGGCGGCCCTCCTCGGGCACCACGGCACCCTGCGTGGGCAGGGCGGGGCGAGGCCGGACCCACTGCGCCGGGGCGTAACCGACGCCCCCGACGACACCTAGTCCGGCCAGCAGGTCGGGCTCACCGGGGATCTTGGCCGGAAACTGCGCAGCGGTCATCTCTCCTACTTCCTCGAAACCGCGGGCACTGCGGGCCCGGGGTTGCTGTGGCATAACGATAGCCGACGACGGTTGACATTCCAACACGTTCGGGCATACTTGTGGACAGTCGGGCACCCAAACGGGCATGAACACAGGTTCGTGTTCCGTACCACGACACCCTACGCCGAGGCCCGTTCGGGCATCCGGTGGGGGCACCCGAGGCTCCGAAGGAGGACTGATGTACGCCGAAGAGCGTCGCGCCGCGATCGCGGACGAAGCACGCAACGAGGGACGCGTACGCGTCGTCGACCTCGCCTCGCAGTTCGAGGTCGCTCCGGAGACGATCCGTCGGGACCTCGACGTCCTGGAGACCGACGGAGTACTCAAGCGGGTACACGGCGGGGCGATCCCGGTGATCGGGTTCGACGGGCGCGAGACCACGCTGCCGGAACGCGAGATCGCCAACGCCGGCTCCAAACGGGCGATGGCCGAGGCCGCCCTGGCGTACGTCCCGCACCAGGACGGCACGATCATCCTCGACGCCGGCTCCTCCACCGGGGCGCTGGCCGGCCTGCTGGTCGCCCCGGGGATCACCTTCACCAACCTGTCCGTGGTCACCGACTCCGTGCCCGCCGCCATGACCCTCTCCGCCGTGCCGCACCACACCGTGCACATCCTCGGTGGAACCGTCCGCGGCGTCACCCAGTCGACGGTCGGCGCCACCGCCCTGGAGACCCTCCGCCGCCTGCGGGTGGACGTCGCGTTCGTCGGCACCAACGGGATCTCCGGCACCTTCGGCCTCACCACCCCCGACGCCGCCGAAGCCGCCGTCAAGCGCGCCATGATCGCCGCCTCCCGGCGCACCGTCGCCCTGGCCGATCGCTCGAAGTTCGGACACGACTTCTTCATCAGCTTCGCCACGCTCGGCGAGATCGATGTCCTGATCACCGACGGGAGGCCGCCCGCGGCCCTCGCCTCCGCCCTGTCCGCCCACGAGACCGAGGTCGTCATCGTATGATCGTCACCTTCACCGCCAACCCGAGCATCGACCGTACGGCCGAGCTCGACGAACCCCTGCTGCGCGGCGGGGTGAACCGGATCCGCGCCCTCCATGACGGACCCGGCGGCAAGGGTGTGAACGTCGCACGGGCGTTGCACCTGGCCCACGTACCGTCCGTCGCCGTGCTGCCCTCCCCGAGTGTGCACCCTCTCACCGAGGCGCTCCGTGAGGCCGGGGTGGAGCACCGCCCGATCCCGGTCACCAGCCGGGTCCGGACCAACATCACCCTCTCCGAGGACGACGGCACCACCACCAAGATCAACGAGCCGGGCAGCCCCATCGGTCCCGACGGGCTGGCCGTTCTCACCGACACCCTGGTGTCGATGGCCCGCGACGCGGACTGGATCGCCCTGTGCGGCTCGCTGCCGCCCGGCCCCACCGCCGACTGGTACGCCGACCTCGTCGACGCGCTCCGGCCCACCGGGGTCAAGATCGCCGTCGACACGTCCGACGCACCGCTGGAGGCCCTCGCCGCCCGCCTGCCCGCCTCCGCCCCGGACCTGCTCAAGCCCAACGCGTTCGAACTGGCCCAGTTGACCGGCGCCGACGGCGACCTGCTGGAGAAGGCGGCGGAGCAGGGCGACTTCGGTCCCACGGTGCAGGCCGCGCGGGCCCTCGTGGACAAGGGCGTCACGTACGTCCTGGCCACCCTCGGCGCCGCGGGCGCCGTCCTCGCCTCGGCCGAGGGGGCCTGGACGGCCACCTCGCCCTCGATCGTCCCGATCAGCACGGTGGGCGCCGGTGACTCATCACTCGCCGGCTTCCTCCGCTCCCATGTCCGGGGAGACTCCCCGGCCGACTGCCTGCGCCATGCGGTGGCGTACGGATCGGGAGCCACCGCGCTCCCTGGCACCACTGTTCCCCGACCCGACCAGACCGACCCCAACGGCGCCACCGTCGCCGCCTACACCCTGTAAGGACCCCCTGTCATGTCTGAGCTCATCACCCCGGAGTTGGTGACCCTCGACGCCGATCTCGGCGCCACCAAGGAAGACGTCATCCGCTCTCTCGCCGCCAAGGTGGAGGCAGCCGGTCGCGCCACGTCCGCGGCCGGTCTGGCCACCGACGCTCTGGACCGCGAGGCCAAGGCCGCCACCGGTCTGCCCGGCGGCATCGCCATCCCACACTGCCGCTCCGCCCACGTCACCACCGGTTCGCTCGCCTTCGCCCGGCTGCGACCCGCCGTGAGTTTCGGCGACAAGGACAGTGACGCCGACCTCGTCTTCCTGATCGCCGCCGCCGAGGGCGAGGGCCAGGAGCACCTCAAGCTGCTCTCCAAGCTCGCCCGGGCCCTGGTCCGCAAGGACTTCGTGGCCTCCCTGCGGGCCGCGTCCTCGCCGCAGGAAGTCGTCGACCTGGTCAACGGCGTGGTCAACCCGCAGGGTGCCACCGCAGCCGCTGCTCCGGCCGCCGCCGCCGCTGCTCCGGCCGCCGCTCCCCGTCGCCTGGTCGCCGTGACCGCCTGCCCGACGGGCATCGCCCACACCTACATGGCCGCCGACTCGCTCGCCCAGGCGGCGAAGGAACTCGGCTACGAGATGGAGGTCGAGACCCAGGGCTCCTCGAGCTTCACCGCGCTCCCCCGCGAGGTGATCGAGCAGGCCGATGCGGTCATCTTCGCCACCGACGTCGGCGTACGTGACCGCGACCGGTTCGCCGGCAAGCCCGGCGTCGAGTCCGGCGTGAAGGCCGGCATCTCCGACCCGAAGGGGCTGATCTCCAAGGCGATCGCGGCGGCCGACAGCCCGAGCGGCCACCGGATCGCCGGTGGCGGTGCCGCCGAGACGGCCGGGTCGGACACCGGCAACCTCAACTGGGGCAAGCGCATCCAGCAGGCGCTGATGACCGGCGTGTCGTACATGATCCCGTTCGTCGCCGCCGGCGGTCTGCTGATCGCCCTCGGCTTCCTGTTCGGCGGGTACCAGATCGCCCTCGGCACGACCGCCAAGGACATCATGGCCAACAACACCCTGGCGAACCTGCCGCCAGGCGGCGCGATGCAGTACATCGGCGTGGTGCTGTTCACGATCGGCGGGGCAGCCTTCGGCTTCCTCGTCCCGGCCCTGTCCGGCTACATCGCGTACGCCCTGGCCGGCCGGCCCGGCATCGCCCCCGGCTTCGTCGGCGGCACGGTCGCGGTGGCCGTCGGCGCCGGCTTCATCGGCGGCCTGATCACCGGCCTGATCGCCGGTCTGATCGCGATGTGGATCGGCTCGTTCAAGGCGCCCCGCTGGCTCGCCGGCCTCATGCCGGTGGTCATCATCCCGCTGCTGACAACCCTCATCACTGGCGCGCTGATGTACCTGCTGCTCGGCAAGCCGCTGGCCATGCTGACCAAGGCCCTCGAGGCCTGGCTGACCGGGATGTCCGCGGGCGGCACCATCGTCCTCGGCATCGTCCTCGGCCTGATGATGTGCTTCGACCTCGGCGGCCCGGTCAACAAGGCGGCCTACCTCTTCGCCACCGCGGGTCTGTCCGCCAACACCGACGCGGCGTTCATGATCATGGCGGCCGTGATGGCCTCCGGCATGGTGCCCCCGCTGGCGATGGCGCTGGCGACCACCGTGCGCAAGAAGCTGTTCACCGAGGCCGAGTTGGAGAACGGCCGGGCGGCCTGGCTGCTGGGCGCGTCCTTCATCTCCGAGGGCGCCATCCCGTTCGCCGCGGCCGACCCGTTCCGGGTCATCCCCTCGATGATGGCCGGCGGTGCCCTCACCGGTGCCCTGTCGATGGCCTTCCACGTCACCCTGCGGGCGCCCCACGGCGGCATCTTCGTCTTCTTCGCGATCAACCCGATCCTGGGCTTCCTGGTGGCCCTGGCCGCGGGTACGGCGCTCGGCGCCTTCCTGGTGATCGTGCTGAAGACGGCCACCCGGGCGAAGATCGCCGACGAGGCGACCACCCCCGCCCCCGTCGCCGCCTGAGCGCCCAGTAGGCTGAAGCGCACCGATCACGAAGGAGGATCCCATGCCGTCCACCAAGGTCATCGTCGGCTCCGCTGTGGGCCTGCACGCCCGCCCCGCCTCGATCATCGCCGAGGCCGCCTCGGCCTACGACGACGAGATCCTGATCTCGCTCGCCGATGATCCGGACGAGGAGCCCGCTGACGCCAGCTCGTCCCTGCTGATCATGGCCCTCGGGGCCTCCAAGGGTCGCGAGGTCGTCGTGGAGTCGGAGAACGAGGAGGCGATGAAGAAGATCGCCGCCCTCGTCGAGCAGGACCTCGACGCCTGACGACAGGTCACGCACCGTACGCAGTGAGCCCCGGCCGCCCTGATGGGTGGCCGGGGCTCACTGCATGCCGGTGGGTCGGTGGGTCAGCAACCGGTGAGCGGCAGCACTGCCGGATCGGGCATCGGACGCATGCCGGCGCCCTCGGCGGGGCCGGGCGCGGTCCAGCGGCCGGCGAGCAGCACCGTGCCGTCGGCGTCGCGGAACAGGGCCGTCGGCCCCCCGAACGGCTGGTCCTCCAGCTGGTCGTCGGACGGCGCCAGTGAGGTCACCGGGACAGTGTCCGCGGTGCCGGTCCCTGTCCCCGCGTCGGCCAGGGCCGGCACGAGCCCGGAACCGGTGACCAGCAGACCACGGATCGCGGTGCCGAGCGGAACCGAGGGGCGCGCCACCCGGGCCATGTCGGGGGCATCCGTGGGCAGGGACAGCGTCACCTTCGTGCCGCGCTGGCCCGCCCCGTCGGGACGCACCCATCCGGCGGTGCGGGCGGGATCGATCCGTTGACCGGCGTGGGTCCAGGTGGCGACGGGGGTGCAGCCGGCGTCCCCGACGGTGAGGTCATCGGTGGTCAGCGCGGTCAGCGGGTCGGTCTGCACGCCCAGATGCGGGCTGGTCGCCCCCGCCTGCCCGGTCGAACGGACCAGCGTGACGACACCGGCGCGCCAGGCGTTCGGCGCCCAGCCGGCCACCGCCGACGGGGCGTCCGAGGTCTGCTGATCGCCGTAGAGGCGCACCGGGGTGGCGCCGACGACGGCGACCCGGTAGTCGACGACACCCGTGTCGGACAGCCCGTGGTCGCTGGTGCGCCGGTACTCGTGCCGGACGACGAGCTGGCCGTCGCTCACCCGGACATCGACCGGCCCGTAGGCCGCCGCGACGATGCCGAGATCGACCGCCTGCGTCCCGTCGAAGCCGAGCAGGTGCCAGCCGGTGGCCGTCCGGTCGCCGATGGAGCACTGCACCCGCACCGCCAGGTAGTCCTTGGCCGGGGCGCCCAGCCGGACCCGCAGATAGTCGACCACTTCGGCGCGAGAGGGCAGCGCACCCACTCGGGTGGCGAGGCCGGTCTGACGGCCCCAGGCCATCGGCGTGTCGAGGGCGGGCTTGTCCCAGCCGCACCCACCCCGGTAGACGAAGTTGCGGGTGGCGATGTCGGCGAGACGCCCGGTCCCGGTCGCCGCCGCACCCTGGGCGGTGCCGCATCCGGCCACCAGTCCGCAGACCGCCAAGCCGGCAGCCGCGGCCCTCCATCCTCGCCAACGCATGGGGTCAGCGTACCGAGGTCGCCGGACACGGCAGGATGGGCACATGGCCGATTACCTCCCTTCCACGAGCCGCTTGCTCGCCCGGATGAACCCGGTGCTCGTCCGCTGGGGCGTGCTCGCCCTGCATGCCGAGCTGCTGGCCGACGGATCCCCGCGGACCTCCCCCTGGACGCTGCTCGGCAACGGACTGTCCGCGGCGTCCGAGGAGGGCGGCTGGGCGACGCTCGTCGACGTCACCGCTGACGGCGTGCGGCGCCACGTGTTGTCCGCGTACGCTCCCGGGGTCACCGAGCCCGGATCGCAGAGCGCTGCGTGGCATCTCGACGGCGCTCCCGCCTGGGTCGAGGCGGACCCGTCGCAGCGCTACTCGCTGATCGCCTGGGCCGAGGACGGCCGCTGGGAGGCCACGCCGCGCAGAGAGGTGGGCGTCGACGCCCGCCGGCCGTGGTCCCACCCGGCCGTGGCCGCGACCCTGGAACCACTCACCTCCGACGAGGCGACGATCGAGGCACTGGCCATGTTGCTGTGGTGGTCGGCCGACCCGTGGTCGTACGATCCCGGCCGCACCTGGGCGGGCGAGCTGCTGCCGCTGGCCCGGATCGCCTGGAACGCCATGGTCGACCCCGACGTCGCCCTCGATCCGGGCGCGCTGGCCGACCACCTGGTCGTGCTGTCGGGCCACCTGCGCCGCGCCGCGGTGCCTCGGGTCACCGCTGAACGGACGGCCCGGCTGGCCTACCAGCTGTGGGGGCACCTCGCCGGGGAGGCGCCGCTCGGCGTGGTGTCCCTCACCAGGCCACCCGCCGCGTACGACGCCGCCCGCCGGACGATGGAGCGGGCCGACGTCCTGCCGGTGGAGGGCGCCGAGCACGTCGCCCCTCCGGCCCGGCCGGACCCGGCCGACCAGGAGTTCGCCCAGGCGGTCCACCGGACGCTCGGCTGGGGCGTCGCCGCGGTCCGCGAGGCCGCGGCCGGCAGCCCGAAGGGTAGCCGCCGCCTCGACCTCGACTCCCACGGCCTGGTGGCGCACGCCCCCGACGGCCGCGTCGTCCGGCTCATCGCGCTCGACCCAGCCCATCTGGTCCTCTCGGTCCATCGCCGCCCGCCGGTGGAGACCGAGCCCGGACTGTTCGGGCGGCTCTTCGGACGCCGGCCGGCGAACGAGCCGGCAGCCCCGTCGGTCGAGGCGCAGCCGCTGCCACCGCTGCCGGGGTGGGTCCCGGCCGACGAGATCCGGCAGGCTGACGGTGAGGTGCTGGACCTCGACTGGTGCATCCGCGGACGCTGGGACTACCGGCGATGGAGCGGGGAGGCGGCTGGTGGCTTCGCGATGCCCGGAGCGCTGGAGGCCCTCGCGGGGGTGGCCCCGCTGGGCGCCGATGATCTCGACGCGGCGCTGGCGGACGTCCACCCGGTGAGCTCGACCGCACTGGAAGAGGTGACGGCGATGCGGGACGCGCTGGCGGCCTTCGTTGCCGGCCGCGCACCCCTCGGGGTGTGAACGCTCGCCCGCATGCGGTAGCGTCACCCCCGTGTTCGCCCCCCTCGCCCTGCCGAGCCCCTGATGGAGGGGCCGGTCAGTCTGGTGGCCACCGCACTGAACGGTGACCTGCCGGGGGCCGCCACCGTGCGCGACATCGACCTCGAGCTCACCTCGGGTCTGGTCACCGTCGTCACCGCGGCCGAGGAACGGACGCGGCGCAACCTGCTGCGCCTGATCGCCAGTAGCTGCAGCCTGACGTCGGGGCACCTGGTGTACCGGGGCCCCGAGGGCGAGACCGACCTCGCGGTGGCCTGCGCCCGTGACGTGGTCGCGGTCCGGCGTCGCCGGATCGTCTGCAGCATTCTGCTGCGGGCCGCCCACCCCGCGCTCTCCTGTGCCCACGCCGTGGCCGAGATCGCGCACTGCACGGTCGACGCCGCGGCCGCCGAACTGGCCGCCCTCGGGCATGGCCACGCGGTCGATCTCAAGGCCGGCGACACGCGCGGGTCGGACCGCAGCGTGCTGGCGATCGCGGCGACGCTGCTCCACCCGGCCCCGATCGTCCTGGTGGACCTGACCAACCACACCACCGTCGAGGTCCGCGAACGGGTCACCGCCCGGGCCCGCCGGGGCGGGGCCGTGCTGGCCGTGACCGACGCGCTGCTCGACGGCCTGCCTGCCGGTGCGCGGACCCGACTCCTGACGGCCGAGGGCCGTCTGCTCTGAGCCCCGGATGCGACGCCTCTCCCCCGCCATGCTGCTGGTGGCCCTCACCCTGCCGCTGGCCGGTTGCGCCACCGGGTCACAGAGCATGATGGCCACCCCCAAGCCGCAGACGCCACCCCCGGCGACGATGGTGCACCTGGCCGATCTGCGCACCGGCATGTGTGTCGACGGCGACCGGCTCCCCCGCGACGGCAAGGTGGCCTACCTCGAGGTGCTCGCCTGCGACCTCGACCACACGGGCGAGGTGTTCGCGGTCCTCGACAACGCCGGCTGCCCCGCCGCCTACCAGGCGTACGTGGGGGCCGGTTCGGACCACAGCACCAACCAGATCCGGGTGCTCACCGCCTCCGCGGACGCCTGGGACCGGGCTGGCAGCCCACCGACGGTGTGTGTGGCGGTCGCGCCGACGCCGATCACCGGCTCCTTGCGGGGCACCGGCCGCTAGGGATTGATCCGCAGCAGCGCGGTGGCCGTCACCCCGATGATCATCTCCTGCACCGGGCCGAACTGGCAGGCCTCCACGACACCGATCGGATCCTCGTCACCCATCGGCGCGGGGTAGTCGCTGCCCATCAGCACCCGGGCCGGTCCGGCGAACTCGACCAACTGCTGGAGTGCGAGGGTGTCGAAGGTCGCGGTGTCGTAGTAGAGCCGGCGCAGCTGGTCGAGGGCGAGTGGCGCAGGGCCGGCCCCTCGCCGAGCCGCTCCCACCCCCGCTGCATCATGCCGCGCACCGCGGGCAGGGCGCCGCCCCCGTACGTCAGGCAGAGGGGGAAGTCGTACGTCTCCAGGGTGCCGGCGCGCAGCAGCCCGGCGACGGCGAGCGCGATGTCCACCGCCGCCGTCACCGACCCGGCCCACGGCTCGCCGCTGTCCCCCAGGTCGCCCGGCCCGCCCACCGGATGCAGCAGGGCGAAGACCCTGCGCTCGGCCAGCACCTGCCACAGCGGGGTGTGCACGGGATCGGTGAGGTCGCGCCCGGCACCGTGCGTGCCGAGGGAGACGCCCGCCATCCCGAGTTCGTCGAGGCAGTAGCGCACCTCCTCGGCGGCCTCCGGCAGGCCGACCGGCACCGTCGCGAGCGCGACGAGGTGGTCGGGAGCCTCGGCCACGAAGGCGGCCAGCGCCTCGTTGCTGCGACGTGTCAGTTCCAGGACCAAGGCGGTGTCGCCGGACGCCGCGGCGCGCAGATGGGGCGAGACCGCGACGGCCTGCACCTCCACGCCCGCCTCGTCCATCGCCGCCAAGCGCGGCCCGACGTCGTACGCCGGCGCCGGACAGCTCAGCGTGGTGCGCGTCGACCCACCGGTCAGGACCGGGTCGAGGTCGACGACGCCGTCGGCCAGACCGGCGAGGTCAGCCAGCCCCCGCTCCGCCAACCAGCCCAGGAGTGGCCTCGGCATGGCGTGGGTATGGACGTCGACCTGGCGAAGTGCTGGGTAGCCCGGGCTCATGTACCCACGGTAGGACTCCGGCCCGGTTCCGGCAGGCGTTCGCGCTCAGCCGCGGATGCGCCCTGCGGCCCGGACGACCAAGTCGGCGGCCCCGTCGGTCCCCAGCGTGGTGGTGTTGACGATGAGGTCCCAGTAGTCGGTGCCCCGCGGGTCCCAGCGGTTGAACCGATCGGCCATCTCCACGCGGACCCGGTCCTCGCGCTCCTGACGACGGCGGGCCCGCTCCGTACCGATCCCACGGTCGGCCGCCGCACGGGCGACCCGTTCCTCCACCGGTCCGACGAACTTGACGTGCAGGGTGTTCGGCCGGCCGGCGAGGATCTTCGTCGCGTCGTGGCCGAGGATGATGCCCCCCTGAGCCGCCATGGACAGCACCAGCGCCCGGTTGTCCGCAACCAGTTGCTCGAAGCCCTCCCGCTCGTTGACGTCGGCCGCCTTGGCGGCGCTCAGGCCGGAGGGGACGGCACCGAGGACCGCGGCGAGACGGTCCAGGAAACCGCCGTTGCGCTCCTCGGCCTCCTCCTGGGCCTCGAGGTCCTCCGAGGAGAACGCCTGCCCGGTCACGGGCAGCGACAGTTGCCGGCCGACCCGGTCGGCCACGTCGGTCATTCCGGAGCCGTACTGCTCCCACATGGTGATCACCAGGGCGGCGGGAACCTGATCGGGGGACATGGCCGGCCTTCCTCTCGCGCGGATGGTCCCACAGTAGGCCCGGAGGACGACGGCCGCACCCACCCCAGCCATCAACAATCTTGAATGCTGATGAAAGTTCCTCTAATGTCGTCCCTGCAAGCATCCTCTTGAGGAGTCCCATGCAGCACATCGCCCCAGCCCCGCACCCCGTCGCCGCCATCGCGGCGATGTCGTGTCGCGCGTGCCGGTGTGGGCGAATGCTGTCGCGCTGAGCCTGTCGGCCCCAGCGCCCGACGCCTCGGCGCGTCCCCGGACGATCCCCTTTCCGCTCTGCTTGTCCCCAGGAGTTCCTGTCATGTCTCTGTCCACCCTCACGCCCTCCGGCACCCGGCAGCTGCCGCTCCTCGACCTCGGCCGGCTGCATCCCACCGACCTGCGTTCGGTCGTCCGCGACACCGGCGCCTTCTACCTCACCGGCCACGGCATCCGTCCCGACATCCCCGGTCAGCTGCTCGACCTCTCCCGGCTCTTCTTCGCCCTGCCGACCGAGGACAAGGCGGAGGTGGACACCGTGCGCTCCGAGCAGTTCCGTGGTTGGACCAGTTTCGGCATCGGCGAAGCCGAGGGCTGGCGCGAACAATTCGACCTCGGCGCCGAACTGCCGGCGATACCGGCCGAGCGGCGCTCCGGGCCCGGCGACTCCCTCGTCGGCCCCAACCAGTGGCCCGCCCGCCTGCCCGCCCTGCGGGATCGGGCCCTGTGGTTCCAGGACCGCGCGACGGAGGTCGCCCGGGCGGTCCTGCGCCAACTCGCCGTCGCTCTCGAACTGGATCCCGAGACCTTCGACCGGAACTTCGCCGGAGACCCTGCGACCTGGACCTCGGTGGCCCGCGAGCTCGGCGGGGACGGCGTCGCCACCCACCCGATCTCCTCGCACACCGACGCCGGGGTCCTCACCCTGCGGTGGATCGACTCCTGGAGCGAGGCCGCCGACCAGACACTCGTGGACCACCGGTGGATCCCGGCCGACCGAGTGCCGGGCGCCTTCCTCGTCACCGTCGGCGACGTGCTGGAGGACCTCACCGACGGATACCTGCGCGCGGCGCCCCATCGACTGTTGCCGGCGAGCCGGGAACGCGTCACGCTCACGTACACCTTCGACGCGCCCTACGGGGTGGTGCCCCAACCGCTGGACCTGGCCCACCTGACCGCCGGGGAGTGGTGGCCAGTGGCGGCCTGACGGACTAGGCTCGGCGCCACCCTGACAAAGGAGCTGGCATGGTGGAGGCACTGCCGTACCGCGTCGCCATCGTCGGGGCGGGACCGGCCGGTCTCTTCGCCGCCCAGCACCTCGTCACCCAGCAGCAAGCGCCCGTGCTGGTCGACCTGTTCGACCGGTTGCCCACCCCGTTCGGGCTGCTCCGGTACGGGGTGGCGCCGGACCACACCAGCATCCGCTCCGTCGCCCAGGCCCTGGCGCACACCTTCGACTCCGCCCGGGTCCGGTTCCTCGGCACCGTCGACCTGGGGCGCGACATCAGCCGGCGCGAACTCGTCGAGGCGTACGACGCCGTCATCTATGCGGTGGGCGCCTCGGGTGATCTGATGATGGGCGTGCCCGGAGAGGACCTGCCCGGCAGCGGCTCGGCCCGGCAGTTCGTCGCCTGGTACGGCGGACATCCCGACGCCCAACCGCAGTCGCTGCGGGGCGTACGCTCCGTCGCCTGCGTCGGGGTGGGCAACGTGGCGGTCGACGTGGCCCGGATCCTCGCCAAGGACCCCGCCACCCTCGCCGGCACTGACATGCCGGAGGCCGTCCTGGCCGAGTTGGCCCGCTCGCAGGTGACCGACATCTGGATCATCGGCCGTCGCGGCCCGCAATTCGCCAGCTACACCACCAAGGAGTTGCGCGAACTGCTCGCCACGCCGGGGCTGGCGGTGCGTGTCGGGGAAGGCGCGTTCGACGGGATCGAGGAGGACTCCCTGGACCGCCGGACGGCGGCCAACATCGCTGCCCTGCGCGAGGCCGCCGAGAGGCCCGACCCGGCCGAGGTCCGCCGTCGGCTGCACTTCCTGTTCTGGCACCGTCCGATCGCCCTGCATGGCACCGACCACGTGGAGACCCTCGAACTGGCCCGGACGAGGCTCGACCCGAACGGTGAGGTGGTGGCCACCGGCGAGGTCGCGACGATACCCGCGGACCTGGTGCTGCGCTCCATCGGCTACCGGAGCATCCGACTGCCCGGGGTGCCCTTCGACGAGAAGCGCGGTGTGGTGCCCAACCGCGAGGGCCGGGTCCTGGCCGCCTCCGGCGAGGTGATGCCCGGGGAGTACGTCACCGGCTGGATCAAGCGTGGACCGATCGGTGTCATCGGCACGAACAAGTCCGATGCGGCCGAGACGGTGGGGCACCTGCTGGAGGACCTGGGCCGGCACCGCGCCATCCGGGCGACCCACTACCGGACCTCCGCCTGCAGGGCGTGCACCCGACAACGTACGACGACTGGCTGGCCATCGACGCCGCGGAACTGGCTCGCGGGGAAGCGCTCGGCCGCGCCCGGGTGAAGATCAGCGCGTGGGCGGACCTGATGCGCCTGTGCCGGGACGGACGGACCGATCTCGTGCCACCGTACGAAAAGACCGACTCACCCTCGACCCACACTTTGTACTAACATATTGATCGCAGGTAAACGAAGAGCACAGCGACCGTGCTGAACCACCACGGTCGCTGGTTCAGGACGGTCACCTCAAATGACAGGAGAAATGTCATGTCGACCGTCACCACTCACCTCACCGCCCGCCGCAGCGCCGAGCTGAACCAGCTCGCCACCACCGGGCTGCCCGTCGGCCTGATCGCCCTGCTGCTGGTCTGTGCCGCCCTCGTCGTCGGCGGTGTCGCCCTCACCACCCCGCTGGTGGCCATCGCGGCCGGCCTGATCGCCTGCGCCGTGACCACCGCGCACGCCTTCTCCCTGCTGACCCGCTGAGCCCGCCCGTGGGCGGGCCCAGCGACGGTCACAGCGACATGTCGACGACGGCCCGCCCACGGATCTCTCCGCGGCGCAGCGCCGCATACCCGTCGGCGACCTGCTCCAGGGGGTAGCGGCGGCTGACCAGACCGCGGTAGTCGACGACTCCCGCCGCCGCCAGCCGGACAACCTCGGGCAGGTCCTGGCGGGTCCGCGCGCCGTACGAGCCGAGAATCGACTGGGACCGGCGAACGGTCCGGTTGATCTCCACCGGCGCGGTCTGCACCCCGGCGCCCAGACCGATCGGCACCATCCGGCCGCCGTCGGCGAGCACGTCGAGGGCAGTGGTCCAGGTCTGCGGACGGCCCAGCGCCTCGAAGGCGACATCGACCCCACGCCCGCCGGTGACGGCGAAGACCTCGGCGCGGACGTCGGCCGAGGTGGCCGAGTTCACCGTATGGGTGGCACCCAGGGCCCGGGCGTCCGCCAACTTCTCGTCGGACACGTCGATCGCGACGATCTGGCGCGCCCCGAAGGACTTCGCGATCGGGATGATCGTCGAGCCGACACCACCGGTGGCCACCACGGCCACGGTCTCGCCGCTGCGCAGGTCGGCGCCGCGACGGACCGCCCCGTACGCCGTCATCGCGGCGCAGCCGAGGATCGCCCCGGACACCACGTCGAAGTCGTCCGGCACCGGGGTGACCGATGTCGACGGGATGACCGCGTACTCGGCGAGGCCACCCATCGAGTACATCGCGATGGGATCACCATCGAGGGTCGCCAGCCGGGTGGTGCCGTCGTAGAGCCGGCCCTGGAGGCGGTTGAGCTCGAAGAACGGTCCGCACAGGTCGTCGCGCCCCGCGGCGCACGCATCGCACTGACCACACGGCATCAGGAACGCCCCTGCGACCTGCTGCCCGACAGCCAGCCCGGTGTGCTCGTTGCCCGGGCCGACCTCGACGATCTGCCCCGACACCTCGTGCCCGACGACCGCGGGCAGCGGGAAGGCGATCGCCCCGCCCAGCACGTGGAGGTCGGAGTGGCACAGACCGCAGGCCGCGACCTTGATCAGCACCTCTCCGGCCTTCGGGTGGGGGGTCCGGATCTCCTCGATCCGGAGTCCCTCCGCCGGGTCACGGAGGACCGCGGCCCTCATGGTGGACGGGATTTGTGCAGACATTTTAGAACCCTTCGTTGGAGTCTTCGCGCTACCAGACTACCGACAGAACCTTTCGTTGTGAAGTCTTTGTTAGGACAAAGTATCGGTAAGGGGGTTGGGCTGCTAGGAGGAGCTTCGTACGGACAGGTGGGGGTCGACCAGCCATTCGCGACCGCGCCGACCGGACTCACCGCCGCTCGCGGTGACCTCCCCCAGCGCCAGCATCGCCAGCCGGGCGAGTCGGGGGAATCCTGGGACACCGAGGTGATGTCGAACTCGGGGCGACGGGCGAGGTGCGTGTCGTCGAAGCCGACGACGCCGACGTCCGTGCCGGGGACCAGACCCATCGCCCGGACCGCGGTCAGGGCGTCGATGGCGACCAGGTCGTTGTGCGCGGCGACCGCCAGCCTGGCCCCGGGGTGCAGGTGGTCCAGCAGGGCGGCGGAGATGGCCGCATCCCCGTCGATGGCCACCGCGTCGAACGGCAACCCGACGGCCGCGGCGGCCCGGGACAGGGCGACCTGACGGCGCTGGATCCACACCTCTCCGGGGCCCTTGCGCTCGGAGAGGGAGATGAGCGAAGTCCAGCCACGTTCGCGGACATGGTCGACGATCAGGCGGGCCGCCGCGTCCTCGTCCACGTGGACGGAGTCCAGCGAACGCCACGGACCATCGGCGCCGATCAGCACCAGGGGCATCAGCTCCCCCGCCCGTTCCAATCCCTCCGGCGGCTGGACTGGCGACACCATCACCACGCCAGCGACCCGCAACTCATGGAAGCGCCGCAGGATCGTCAACTCCCGGCCGACGTCGTCCGAGGCGGTCGCCACCAGGGACACCAACCCCCGGCTCTCGGCCTCGTCCTGCAGGGCGCTGACGATGCCCTCGAGGAACGGGTTGCGCAGGTCGGGCAGCACGACGCCCAGCACGCGGGAGCGCCGGGCGGCCAACGAGGCGGCGCCGAGGTCGCGGGTGTAGCCGAGTTCGCGCGCCACGCGGAGGATCCGTTCCCGGGTCTCCTCCGCCACGGCGGGCGAACCGGAGAGGGCCATGGAGACCAGGCCGCGCGAGACGCCGACCGCTCGCGCCACGTCACTCTGCGTCGGATTGCGGGCCATCAGGAGAACCGCGCCTGCAGGGTCTCCTCGATCTCCTCCAGCGAGGAGGTCTTCGTCTCGGGGACCACCACGATGTAGAAGACCAGGGCGACCACGTTGATCGCGCCGAACACCGCGTACGTCCAGGCGGCACCGAGTCGCGCGATCATCACCGGGAAGGCGAAGGTCACGACGGCATTCATGATCCAGAGGGCGCCGACGGCGAGGCCCTGGGCGACGCCGCGGATCCGGCTGGGGAAGATCTCCGAGACCAGGATCCAGTTGACGGTGCCGGACTGCTTGATGAAGACGAAGATCGAGACCAGGCCCACGACCACCCACGGCAGCACGGCCGGGACGGTGTTGGCGATGGTGCCGTCCGGGTTCATGTGCGGGCCGATGCCCAGCCCGAAGACCAGCGCCAACGCGAAGAGCGACAGCGTCACACCGGTCTCCTGGTACATGCCCACATGGCGGCGCATCAGCCTGCCGACGAGCACGAAACCGACCGCCGAGCCGATGCAGGAGGCCACACCGGTCACCACGTTGAGCGTGATCGAGTTCGCCGAGGAGAAGCCGGCGGCGTGCAGGATCTTCGGCAGGTAGTACATCGCGGTGTTGATGCCGGTGAGCTGGTCGAAGAAGCCGAGGAAGCAGCCGATGATGATGATCCTGCGGGTCCACCGGATCCGCCAGGCCTGGGTCAGGGTCCACTTCTCCTGCTGGGCCTCGAGGCGGTGGACCTCGACCATCTGGCCGATCTCGGTGGCGACGTCGTCGCGGCGCTCATCGCGGACGCGCTTGAGCGCACCGATGGACTCCACGTAGCGACCCTTGGCGGCGTACCAGCGGGAGGACTCCGGCATCATCCGCATGCCGACCCACAGCGCGATGGCCGGGATGGTGGCGAGCACCAGCATGTAGCGCCAGGTCTGGCCGTTGCCGGCCGAGACGACGAGGTGCGGGATGGTGCTCACGGCGTCCCAGGCGTACCACTGGCCCGTGGCGAACTGCCCGGTCGGGTCGGCGGCCACCTGCACCCGGGGGCCGCCGTTCGCCGACGACAGCGCGGCATTCATGGTGTACGCGAGCAGCTGGCCGGTGACGATCATGAACTGGTCCACGGCGATCAGGGGTCCGCGGATCCGCTTCGGAGCGGTCTCGGCCAAATAGATCGGCACCGTCGATGAGGCGCCGCCGACAGCCCAGCCGAGGATGAAGCGGAACGGGTAGAGCACCAGGACATTGGGGGCGAGCGTGCACCCGAGCGTGCCGACGATGAAGATCACCGCGAGCATGAGGATGTTGTGGCGCCGGCCGTAGCGGTCGGACAGCCGCCCCCCGATGATCGCGCCGAAGGCCGCGCCCAGGGCGAGGATGCCACCGACCAGCCCCTCCTCCACGGAGGTGAGCTGCAGGCCGCCGGCGACGCGGGGCAGGTACATGTACGGCAGCGCGCCGGCGATCACCCCGGTGTCGTAGCCGAACAACAGCGATCCGAACGTCGCCACCGCTGCCAGCAGGGCGATCGAGCGCTTCTTCCCGGAGGGCGGGGTCGTCCTGACGAGCTCGGCGACGTCGCCCGGCTCGACGTCCCTGTACGGGCTCATGACCGGATCCGGTGTCGTCGCCATCGAGAGAACTCCTCGTTGAGTCGTGAGCGCCTGGGGAACTTGGAGCGCTCCAATGCGGAGACCATATGCCCATCACCCTTTCTTTGTCCAGACATATCGCGAAAAGGGATTCACATGGCCGGGCGCTGCCCGCTGGACCGCCGTACGACCAGGCGAGCAGGCACCACGACCTCGGCACGCTCGACCCGCCCGTCCAGTCGTTGCCCGATCAGCTCGACGACCCGCCGGGCCATCTCGCCTGTGGCCTGGTCGACACTGGTCAAGGAGACCCCGGGGTAGCCGGCGATCGTCGTGTTGTCGAAGCCGGTGACCCCCGCCTCCCGGCCGGGTTCCAGTCCCCACTCCGCCAGCACCCCGAGGGCCTCGAGGGCGATCCGGTCATTGTGGCAGCACAGCCCCAGGCCGGCGCTGTACTGACGGACGAGCTCGGCCAGCATCGGCTTCGGGGTCAGGTCGACGTGCACCTCGACGGGCTCACGGCCCGCCTCCGCCATCGCTGCCCGATAGCCGCGGCGCCGCGCCTCGGACGAATCACCGTTCACACCGCGCTCGAACCCCACGTAGACCACCGGGTCGTAACCGGCATCGATCAGCTGGCTCGCCGCCTGCCGGGCGCCCTCAGGGTCGTCGGTGTGCACCAGGTCGACCGTTGCGGGGCCATGATTGCGGGTGACCAGGATCGTGGGGACCTGCCGGCCGATGTCCGCCAGTTCACGATCGGGCACCAGCGGTGAGACCAGGATGAGCCCGTCGACGCCCATCTGGAGGAACCGCCCCACGGCGACTGACTCCTCCTCGGGCTCCTCCCCCACCGGCGCGATGAACGGGATCAGTCCGGCCGCCTCACAATGGCGGCGCAGCTCCTCGACGAGATCGGCGTGGAAGGGGTTGCCGAGGTCGGACAGCGAGATGCCGACGAAGCCCGTCCGCCTGGTCGCCAACGCTCGGGCCGCGATGTTCGGCCGGTAGCCGAGCTGCTCCATCGCCTCCTGCACGGCGCGACGGCGGACAGCGGAGACCCGGGGATCACCGAGCACCACGAGTGACACCGTTTGTCGTGACACGCCGGCAAGGCGCGCGACATCCACCTGGGTGGGCCGGGTTCCCGTCGCCATGCGCTTCCCTTTCGTCGGGTGATCAGCCTACCGTGACAGGGCACACACCATCATTTGACCTCTGGTCGAGCACTTTGACTTTACAAAGCTCCGCGAACGCGATTACGCTGTTGGCACGCTCCAAATGGGAGCACTCAACGACGAGGAGATGTGAGGACGATGACCTCCACGACGACGGCGACCTCTCGGGCGCGCAACACTGACAACCCCCGCTACTCCAAGCTGGCGATCGGGGTCTGCCCCGATCAGTGGGGTGTCTGGTTCCCCCGGGACGAGCGGCAGATGGATCCCCGCCGCGCCATGCAGGAGATGGCGGAGGCAGGTTTCGAGATCATCGAGACCGGCCCGTTCGGCTACTTCCCCGACGACCCCAAGGAGCTTGCCCGCTGGACCAGCGAGTTCGGCCTCAAGGTCGTCGCCGGTACCGGCTGGGGCATCCTGCACAAGGCCGAGGCCTGGGCCGAGACCGAGAAGACCTTCCGCGCCATCGCCGAGACCCACGCCGCCGTCGGTGCCGAGTACATCGTCCACCTCCCCCCGCTCTACCGCGACGACAAGACCTGGGAGTGGACCGACGACCGCGTCCTGTCCCCCAGCGCCTGGAACCTCTACGTCGAGAACGCCAACAAGCTCGGCAAGCTGCTCCTCGACGACTACGGCCTGAAGATGGTGCTGCACCCCCACGGCGACTCCCACATCGAGACCCCCGACGAGATCGCGCGCATCTTCGAGGCGACCGACCCGACGTACGTCAACCTGTGCCTCGACTCGGGTCACATCGTCTACGGCGGCGGCGACCCGGTCGAGCTGGTCAAGAAGTTCCCCGAGCGGATCACCTACGTACACATCAAGGCCTTCGACGAGGACATCACCCGCGAGGCCCACGAGAAGGACTGGCCGTTCGGCGAGGCCGTCACCAAGGGCGCCTCGGTCTGCCCGCCCGCCGGTCTGCCGGAGATGCACGCCTTCGTCGACGCCCTGGCCGAGCTGGACAAGGACATCTACTGCATCTGTGAGCAGGACTGCTACCCCTGCGAGCCGGGCTTCCCGAAGCAGAACGCCGTCAACATGCGCAACTACCTGGCCGAGTGCGGCCTGGGCCTGAAGTGACACCGGCATCACGACCAGAAGGAACACGACAATGACCG
Organism: Raineyella fluvialis; assembly: GCF_009646095.1. Classification (NCBI taxonomy): domain Bacteria; kingdom Bacillati; phylum Actinomycetota; class Actinomycetes; order Propionibacteriales; family Propionibacteriaceae; genus Raineyella; species Raineyella fluvialis. Next base: position 880,028 of record NZ_CP045725.1, read on the forward strand.
TACGTATCGGACTCATCGGCGCCGGCGGCATGGGCCGCGCCCACGTGGAGCGCATCGAGCAGGAACTGGCCGGCGGGCGCATCGTCGCCGTGGCCGACCTCAACCTCGACGGCGCCAAGGCCGTCGCCGAGCCGCTGGGCGCCACGGCGTACGCGACCGGTGCCGAGCTGATCGCCGACCCGCAGGTCGACGCGGTGCTCATCGCCACCTTCGGCAAGGTGCACGCCCCCGACGTCCTCGCAGCCGTCGAGGCGGGCAAGTACGTCCTGTGCGAGAAGCCGCTGACCACCACCCCCGAGGACGCCCTCCGCATCATGGAGGCCGAGGAGAAGGTCGGCAAGAAGCTGGTCACCGTCGGCTTCATGCGCCGGTTCGACCCCGGCTACAACGAGATGCGCGCCACCCTGCAGGGCGGCGACCTCGGCTATGCCACGCTGCTGCACTGCCGCCACCGCAACCCCACGGTGCCGGAGGGCTACACGACCCGGAACATGATCGACGACACCGCGATCCACGAGATCGACATCTGCCGCTACCTGCTCGGTGAGGAGATCGTCAAGGTCCGCGTCGACACCCCGCGGGCGACCTCGCACCGGTTCGAGCACCTCCAGGACCCGCTGGTGCTGGTGGCCACAACCGAGTCGGGCGTGCTGATCGACGACGAGGTGAACGTCAACATCCACTTCGGCTACTCGATCGAGTGCGAGCTGGTGATGGAGCAGGGCACCGTACGGCTGGGCGACCAGAACCACACCATCACCCGCGATGCCGCCGGGGAGCGCCACGCCGTCTGCGGCAGCCACATCGACCGCTTCCACGACGCCTTCAACCAGGAGGTCCAGCAGTGGATCCGCGCCGTCGAGCGCGACGAGCACACCGGCTCGACGTCCTGGGACGGCTACGCCGCCACCTGCGTCGTCGACGCCGCACTGGCGTCCCTGGAGGACGGCGGCCGCGAGGTCGAGGTCGCGATGATCGAGAAGCCGGCGTTCTACGCCTGAGCACTCCGGACGGACAACGAACAACCCCCGGCGGTCTGGGACGAGAGACTGCCGGGGGTGATCCATACTCTCAGCGGTCAGATGGCCGCCGCGGCGTCGAGCAGGGTGCGGGCGCTCCGCTGCAGGCCCTCCTCGCGGGAGAAGGCCCCGTCCTCATGCTCGATCGAGACGTTCATGTCCGGGTCGATCTCGGCCACGGCTCGCAGGAACTCCGTCCACCACGCGGTGTCGTGGCCCTGCCCGACGGCCACGAAGCGCCAGGCCGGGTCAGCGGGCCACTGCGAGCAGTAGTGGTCGGAACCGGTGTTCGTCCGCTTGGCCGGCTCCTCCGGCACCGGGCCGAAGTTCGGGTCGAGGACGCCACGAGCCGCGACCCCGGGCTCGATCCGGGTGTCCTTGGCGTGCACGTGGGCGATGTGGTCCCCCAGCAGCTTGATCGACGCAACGATGTCCATCCCCTGCCACATCAGGTGCGAGGGGTCCATGTTGACCGCGATGTTGCTGGTCCCGGTGCGCTCGACGAACTCCAAGAAGCCGACCGGGGTGAAGACGAGGTTGTGCGGGTGCAGCTCCCAGGCCAGCGTGACCCCGGCGTCGGCGGCCCGCTTGTCCATCTCCTTCCAGAAGGGGTCGGCGACGCTCTTCTGGTACTCGAGCACCTCGAGGTAGACGCCGTCCCAGGGATTCACGACCCAGGACGGATAGGCTGCCCCGGGGTCGGAGCCCGGAACCCCGGACATGCAGACGATCTCCTTCACCCCCAGCAGCGGGGCGAGTTCGATGGCGCGACGCAGGTCGTACGCATGCCGGGGGCCCTGGTCGGGCAGCGGGGACAGCGCATTGCCCGAGCTGTTCAGTCCGGCCAGGCGAAGACCCTTGTCGGCGAAGATGCCCAGGTAGTCGTCCCGCGCCGACTGCGAGACGAGCAGGGTGTCGACCGGGCAGTGGGGTGAGGGGATGAAGCCGCCGACGTTGACCTCGGCACCGGTCAGGCCGGTCCCTTTGATCACATCGAGGGCTTCGGGCAGGGCGCGGTCCTGGAGGCAGGCGGTGTAGGCGGCGAGATTGAGCGACATGATGGGTTCCTTTGAGGTTGTCAGGTCAGAAGTCGATGGCGACGGTCGCGCCGTCCGCGGAGGCACAGCGGGCGATGGCGTCCTGGATGCGGATCGCGCGGTAGCCGTGCGCGAAGGTCGGGACGGGGGCCAGCCCCTCGTCGACGCCCGCGACCTGGTCGAGGAAGGCACGCGCCTGGTAGACGAACTGGTCGATCTGGGTGACGCCGACGCCGCCGAAGGCCATCGACGAGCCGTCCTGGAAGTAGGGGAAGTCGGTGCCCACCAGGACCTGTCGAGGACCGCGCAGACCGGCCCGCGGGGCCGTGTCGTCGACCTGGATCTCACCGGCACGGTTCATGTCGAAGCGGACCTTCCCGCCGGTGCCGAGCACGTCGAAGGCGAGGTTGTTGGGGCAGCCGAAGGCGACCCGGGAGACCGAGATCGTCCCGACGGCGCCGCTGGCGAAACGCAGACTGAACAGGGCGATGTCGTCGTTCTCGACCACCTCGGTGGCCTCGGCGGCCGTGGTGGCCCCACGGCCGCCCGAGATCCCCTCCATGGCCGGGGGTCGATGCGTGATGATGGTCGCCATCTGGGCTCCGGACACCGACACCAGCGGGCCGCAGATGAACTCGGCCAGGTCCGTGATGTGTGAGCCGACGTCGCCCAGCGCGCCGGAACCCATCGGGCCCTTGTAGCGCCAGGCGATCGGGACGGCGGGATCCGCGCCGTAGTCGCACCAGTAGGTGCCGTTGAACTGGGTGAGCGTGCCGAGATCACCCTCCTGGACCATCCGGGCGATCTGGGCGATGCCTGGCTGGCGGCGGTAGCCGAAGCCGATGCCGGTCACGACATCGACGGCGGCCTCGAGCTCGGCCATCGCCCTGGCGTCCTCCAGGGTGTCGGAGAGCGGCTTCTCGCAGAGCACGTGCTTGGCGGCGGCCGTCAGGGCCTCCGCGATCTCCCGGTGGAGCCGGTTGGCGACGACGATCGACACGACGTCGATGTCGTCGGCCTCGGCGATCCGGCGCCAGTCGGTCTCGGCCCGCTCGTAGCCATAGCTCTTCGCGGCGTCCTCGGCGAAGGGGCGTACGCGTCGCAGATGGCGGTGAGCCGGACGGGCGGGAGGGCGTCGGGGGCGTAGATGGTCCCGGCCTGGCGCCAGGCGTTGGCGTGGGTGCGGCCGGCCATTCCCGCACCGATGACGGCGACGGAGAGGGGAGCAGACATGTGTCCTCCAGTGGGTCTTCATTGACACTGCGCGTGGTGTTGACGCGCGTTAACGCTGATGTGTCCACTATCAACCCGGATCAGACAACCTGTCAATTCCAGATTTGACCTGTCATGAAGGTCACGTTGAGGACCGCACCGACAGCCGGGGTGCGATGACGCATTCCTGCCCGGGACGCGTCGGATCGGCCTGGCGGGCCACCAACAGGTCGAGTGCCGCTTCCCCCAGCAGCGCGGGATGCTGGTCCACCGAGGTCAGCGAGAACTCCGCCCGGCCGGCGAGATAGGTGTCGTCGAAGCCACAGACACCGACGTCGCGGCCGACCGCCACGCCCGCGGCGCGCAGCGCGGCCACCGCATCCATGGCCATCAGGTCGTTGTGGGCGGTGATCGCCCAGGGCACGTCGGGGGGATCCTCGGCGAGGAGGCGCCGGACGACCTCGCCGGCGTCATCCTCGGCCTCCAGGATGCGCGTGCTCAGCCCATGGGCAGCCATCGCTCGCACCTGCTCACGCCGACGCACCGACACCGACGGGTCGGCCTCCTGACCACGCGGTGACAGATGGATGATCTCGCGGTAGCCGCGAGCAAGCAGGTGGTCGACCAAGAGCTCCGCGGCGGCGGCCTCGTCGACATGGACGGCATCGACGCCCGGCGACAGCGCCTCACTGCCGACAGTGACCACCGGGAGCAGCTCCGCATATGCGCTGAGGGTGGCGGCCGGGGCGAAGGGGGAGACCAGCACCGCGCCGGCAGCTCGGAGCTCCTGGAAGCGGCCGACCACGGAACGCTCGAGCGCGTCGTCGTTCGAGGCGGTGGCGACCAGCGGCAGCAGTGCGTGCCCCCGAGCAGCCTCCTGGATCGCCTCGACGACGGCCTCGAAGAAGGGGTTGCGCAGGTTCGGCAACACCACCCCGACGATCGGCGAGCGGGCGGACGCCAGCGACGCGGCCCCGAGGTTGCGGGTGTAACCCAGCTCCTCGGCGGCCGCGACGATCCGTCGACGCGTCTGGGGGGCCACCCGGGTGGACCCGGAGAGCGCCAGCGAGACGAGGCCACGGGAGACTCCGGCCCGGCGCGCCACGTCGCTCTGGGTGGGGTCGTTCACCTTGGGTCTCCTGGTGTGTCAGGCGGCGAATTCCTCGCGCAGGCTGGCGAGCATCCGACGGTTGATGTCGTCGGCCCGCTCGTGCCAGCCGAAGACGCACACCGACAGTACGCCGTCGAAGCCGACCTCCTTCAGCGTGGCGAACACGCGGTCGAAGGGCACCTCGCCCAGGCCCATCTCGTTGTGCTGGTGGACCCGCGCGTCGACACCCGGTGGGTTGATGATGTAGCGGTTGCCGTCGTTGGCTCGATGGTTGAACGCGTCGGCCACGTGCACCTCGCGCAGCTTCTTGGCACTCGAGCGGATCATCCGCTCCACGTCACCCTCCCCGTCGGAGAGGTGGAAGGCGTGCGGGCAGCAGAACTCGTAGCCGATCCAGTCCAGGTTGGTCCCGCGGACCACCCCGTACGCGTCGTCATGGAGTTCGACGAAGTCGTACGGGTGGGCCTCCATGTTGAGCCGGATGCCGTACCGCTCGAAGTCGGGGGTGAGCTCCTCGATGGAGCGGTACCACTGCTGCTCGCACTCGCGGGGGGTGTTCGGGTTGCCCGAGAACTCGGAGGTGATCTCACGAACGTCCAACTGATCCGCCAGCACCAGCAGCCGGCGCCAGTTGCGGACCTGGGCCGTACGCTCCCGCTCGTCGACGCTGGACCAGTCGAAGACCGGGTTGAGCGTCCGCACCTTCACGCCCGTCTCCTGGGAGGCCTTGCGCAGGTCGGCGACGAAGTCGTCGTCGGCCTTGGGGTAGCGGTGCCAGAAGTGGAACTCGGCGTTGGGCGAGAGCTCGACGTAGTCGAACCCGAGCTCGGCGGCCTTGCGCAGGGTGTCGGCGGTGGACATCGTCCGGTAGTACATGTTCGGGTCGAGTGCGATGTCGACCATGGGGTGCCTCCTGTGGTGCTGGTTGCTCGTGGAAGGTGTTCGGCGCTCAGGATTGGACGTACGGGGATCGCTCGGCCGCGAGCACGCCGGTGACCGAGCGCAGGAAGTCCGCTGCCTGCTCGACGGTGGCAGGCCCGCCGGTGGTGGCCGTGACCAGGCCGGTCTGCCCGGCGGCGACGGCGATCTCCTGCCAGGGCGCCGAGGACTCCTCGGGCCCGTCGATCCAGAACGGCTTGCCGGCCTCCACGGCAGCCTGGGCCACCTCCGGGAGCAGCGCCGCGGGGACGCAGATGGACACGGCATCCACGTCCGGGTCGTCCAGCACCTCCCGATACTCGGGCGTGGAGCGTCGGAAGCCCAGTTTGACGACCGCCTCCAGGCGGGTGGCGAGGTGCGTGTCGCTGGCGGCGACGAGTCGCGGACGCGGTTCCGGGTCGGCGAGGCCCGCTGCGGCCTCCTGGTAGGCCTGCACGTGCAGACGTCCCCTCATCCCGAGACCGATCACACCCACACCGATGTTCGTGTTCATTGCTCTCAAGCCCTCCTCGGCTGTCCGGCCACCTCGATGTGGGCCTCGCACCACCAGAGTCGCATATGTCCTGTCAAAAGCCAAGTCTTATCAGGACATTTGTGACAGAGCTTGCATCCGGAGACGCACGAGGAGCCCCGCCGTGTTCGGCGGGACTCCTCGGCGCGTACAAGAGGGGATCAGACCAGCTCGGGAACCGTGTCACCCGGCTTGGTGTAGAGCTCCTCGAGGTGTTCCTCGAGCTCCTCCAGGGACCGGCCGGAGGTCTCGGGCATGAACCGCCACAGGGCGATGGCCACGATGACGTTCACGACGCCGTACAAGGAGTAGGTGAGACCGCCACCGAGATGGCTCATCATCGCCGGGAAGGTGAAGGTGATGATGGCATTGACGACCCACAGGCAGAACACGGCGGCACCGTTCGCGATGCCACGGACCCGGGCGGGGAACATTTCCCCGAGCATGGTCCAGACGACCGGCCCGTTGGACGACTGGACGACCAGCATGAAGAAGCCCATCGCCGCCAGGACCAGCATCGGGGCGTACACCGGCGGCTTGGTGCCGGCGGCCATGTAGGGCTGGATCAGCCCGGTGAACAGACCGGCGATGGCGAACATGCTGACGGCGACGAGGACGATGCAGGTGATCAGGATCTGGCGCCGGCGGAACTTGAAGACGAGCCACAGGCCGAGCGCGGAGCCGAGCACCGACATCACGCCGTTCGCGACCTGAGCGGTGATCGCCGCGGAGGTGCCGAGGCCGGCGTACTCAAGGACCTTGGGCGCGTAGTACATCACGGTGTTGACGCCGGTGGTCTGGTTGCAGACGGCCAGCAGGATGCCGACCAGGAAGAGGCGACGGATCCACGGGGTCTGCCAGATGTCGCGGAAGGTGCCCTTGGGCAGGGACTCCTCGCGGCGCTCCTTCTCGACCATCTCGTTGAGCTCGTCGACGACGTCACCGTCACGGTGGTCCCGCACCCGCTTGAGGGCGCCGATCGCGTCGTAGTAGCGCCGCTGCACCATGTACCAGCGGGAGGACTCCGGCATGGCCCGCATGCCGAGCCACAGGGCCACGGCCGGGATGCTGCAGAGGACGAGCATGAGGCGCCAGGCGTTGCCGTTGCCGCCGGCGATGGTCAGGTGGTTGACGTGGGCCGTCCACGCGGTCGGGTCGAGGGGCCCACCGAGGGCGCTCTGCAGACCGGCGACGTTGTCCCAGGACTGGGTGCCGGTCCTCAGCAGGCCACTGGGATCGGCGGCGACGGTGAGCTGCGGACCGCCGTAGACCTGGTTGATGACGGCGTTGAAGCTGAACGCGAGCAACTGACCGACGACGATCATCAACTGGTCGATGGCGACGATGGTGCCACGGATCCGCTTGGGGGCGGTCTCCGACAGGTAGACCGGGACGGTGGCCGAGGCGCCGCCGACCGCGAAGCCGAGGATGAAGCGGAAGGGGTACATCACCCAGAGGGTCGGGGCGAACGCCGTGCCGAGTGCGCCGACGAGGAAGACCACGGCGAGCATCAGGATGTTGTGGCGACGCCCATAGCGGTCGGACAGCCGGCCGCCAAGGAGGGCACCCAGCGCCGCACCGATCAGCAGCGTGCCGCCGATCAGGCCCTCCTCCAGGGCCCCCAGGTGCAGGCCGTGGGCGGCGTTGGGCATGTACATGTACGGCAGGGCACCGGAGATCACGCCGGTGTCGTAGCCGAAGAGCAGCGACCCGAGGGTGGCCACGGCAGCGATGGCGCCGATCGAGCGATGCTTGCCGGACGCGGGTGTCCGCTCGGTGAGCCCGCGGAGTTCGTCGCGGGTGACGTCGAGGCTGATCGCCTCATCGGTGGATGTGCTGTGCACGGTGGACTCCTTTGTCGGATTGCACTTCGTCTGCTTGCACGGGATCAGAGGTCGTAGGTGGTGGTGCCGTCGACGCGGGGCACATCGTGCCACCGGCCGTCGGCGGCGGAGGCGACGGCGGCCTCGTCGACCTCGGCGGCGGCCCAGCCGTCGGCCGCCGAGGGAGCGAGTTGCCGGCCGGTGGCGTAGGAGCGGAGGAACTGGGCCGCCTCGACGCACTTCATGTCGTCGAAGCCCATCGAGGTGCCGGCGCCGGGCTGGAAGCGGTGGAACTCGGGGAAGTCCGGGCCCGCCATCACCCGGGTGTAGCCCTGGAACTCCCGGTCACGGCCGAGGCAGACCTCGAGGTCGTTGAGGTGCTCGAAGTTCCAGCGCAGCGAGCCCTCGGTGCCGTACACCTCGATGATGTATTCGGCGCGCGGGCCGACGCTGACCCGGGAGGCCTCGAGGGTGCCGACCACGCCGTTCTCCAGGCGGACGAGCAGGGCGACCCAGTCCTCGTTCTCCACCGTCCCCTTCTCGTCCGAGACCTCCCAGCCGCTGTGCCCGACGCCCACCTTGGTCGGGATGGGCCGCTGGGGGATGAAGGTCTGCGAGACCGCCGAGACCGAGGCGATCCGCCCGACCAGGTACTGGACGAGGTCGGCGCCGTGGCTCATCAGATCGCTGATCACCCCGGATCCGCCGCGGTCGCGCTCGTAGCGCCAGGTCAGCGGGCCCTGTGGGGAGGAGGCGTAGTCTGCGATCAGCCAGGCGCGGACGTTGGTGATCCGCCCGATCCGGCCGGAGCGGATCAGCGCACGGGCCTGCTCGATCGCGGGGGTGTGGCGGTAGTTGAAGCCGACGGCGCTCACCAGACCGGCCTGCTGGGCAGCCAGGGCGATCTCGCGTGACTGGGCGGCGGAGACACCCATCGGCTTCTCGATCCAGAACGACTTGCCCGCCTCCACGGCGGCGAGCGCCATCTCGTGGTGCAGGAAGTTGGGCGCGCAGATCGAGACCACGTCGACCTCCGGATCGGCCAACACCTCGCGGTAGTCGGGGGTCGCCCGCTGGAACCCCAGGGACTCGACGGCGGCCATCCTGGTCTCCGGTACCGTGTCGCAGGCGGACACCAGGCGGGGTCGTACCTCGAGATCGGAGAAGTGTTCGGCGATGCCGCGGTAGGCCCGGGCATGCACCCGTCCCATCCAGCCGAGGCTGATCACCCCGACACCGACCCGGGTCCTGCCGGTGCTGTTCACGTCTGACACGTCGCGCCCTCCTTGGCGGCCAGGGCCACCGCGGTGTGACCTCATGTCAAAAGAATGTCATATGTACTGTCAAAAGTTAAGTCTTCTCAGGACATTTCAAGGACGATGTGGGTGTGCAAAACGTCACACCCGCCCAGCCATGAGGGCTGAGCGGGTGTTTTGTCCTAGCAAAGAGGCAGTGCTCACGACTCCCGTTCGAAGGAGGTCGTCGCGGCGTGCGTCGTCTGGCCGGGCCAGCGCTCGGTGACGGCCTTGGCGCGGGTGCAGAAGCGCACCCCCTCCGGCCCGTGGATGTGCGTGTCACCCAGCAGCGAGTTCTTCCAGCCGCCGAATGAGTAGTACGCCACCGGGGTCGGGATCGGGACGTTGATGCCGACCATGCCGGCCTCCACCTCGAGCTTGAAACGGCGGGCGGTGGCTCCGTCATTGGTGAAGATCGCCGCACCGTTGCCGAACGGCTGCGCATTGACCAGCGTGATGGCCTCCTCGTACGTCGCCGCCTCGCCGATCGTCAGCACCGGGCCGAAGATCTCCTCGGTGTAGACGGGCGCGTCGAGCGGCACCTTGCTGATCACCGTGGGGGCCAGGAAGTGGCCGCCCTCGAAGCCGTCGACACAACTCCCCCTGCCGTCCAGGACGATCGTGGCGCCGCGGCGCTCCGCGTCGTCGATCAGCCCGGTGATCCGCTCCTTGGCGGCCGCGGAGATGACCGGACCGAGGTCCGTCTTCTCCTCGAAGCCGGAACCCACCACGTACGTTCCGGCGTGGGCACGGACCCGCTCGGCCAGGTCGTCGGCGATCCCACCGACGGCGATAACGGCCGGCAGCGCCATGCAGCGCTCACCGGCGGCACCGAAGGCCGCGGCGGCGATGTGCTGGGCCGCGTGGTCGAGGTCGGCATCGGGCATCACGATCGCGTGGTTGTTCGCCCCGCCGAGCGCCTGTACCCGCTTGCCGTGGCGCATCGCCGTCTCCTGGACGATCTTCGCGACCGGGGTGGACCCGACGAAGGACACCGCGTCGACCTGCGGGTGCTCCAGCAGGGCGGTGACCACGTCCTTGTCCCCCGCGACGACGTTGAAGACGCCGTCGGGCAGGCCGGCCTCCTGGTAGAGCCGGGCGACGATCATCGACGCCGTCGGGGCCGGGGTGGCCGGCTTGAGGACGAAGGCGTTGCCGGTCGCGATGGCGATCGGGTGCATCCACATCGGCACCATCACCGGGAAGTTGAACGGGCCGATGCCCGCCACCACGCCCACCGGCTGGCGCAGCGTGTGCACGTCGACACCGGTCGAGACGTCGAAGGAGATCTCGCCCTTCAGCGCGGCGGCGATGTTGCAGGCGAAGTCGAGGGTCTCCCGGCCGCGCTGGATCTCGCCGATGGCGTCCGAGAACGTCTTGCCGTGTTCGTTGACGATGGCCGTGGCCAGCTCGTCCTGGTGGTCGAGGACCAGCTGGCGCATCCGGAACATGATGTCCATCCGCTTGGCCAGCGAGACCGTACGCCAGGTGAGCTGGGCCCGGTGGGCGACGCGGACGGCATGGTCGACGTCGGCCACGGAGGCCTCGAGCAGTTCGGCCTCGATCTGGCCGGTCGCGGGGTTCTCGACCGGGATCCGGCGGACGGGTTCACCGTGGTACGGGCCACCGTCGATCCACTGTTCGATCGTCTTCATATCTCTACTCCTTCGGATGGGGGGTGTTCAGTTCAGGTAGGCCCGCTGCGGCTGCTTGTCGCGCAGGTAGTCCTGGTAGGCCCGCTGGGTGGACTCCAGCCGCGACACCTGGGAGACGGCGACGTCCCACCAGGACGACGACGGCGGGTTCGGCCCGTAGAGGTCGGTCTCGATGTGGATCATCACGGCGCGGTCACCGGCGACCGCCTCGCAGTAGGCGTCACGGAACTCCGCGATCGAGTGCACCCGCAGCACCTTCAGACCCCAGGACTCGGCGTTGGCCGCGATGTCGACCGGGAGGATCTCGCCGTCCTGGTTGTGCGGACGCCCACCCCCGGCGCGGTAGCGGGTGCCGAAGCGCTGCGACCCACGCGACTCGGACAGGGCGCCGATCGAGGCGAAGCCGTGGTTCTGCAGCAGCACGAAGATGACCTTGAGGCCCTCCTGGACGATGGTCGCCAGCTCCATCGGCAGCATCTGGTAGGTGCCGTCACCGACGATCGCCACCACCTCGGAGTCCGGCAGCGCCATCTTGACGCCCATCGCCGCGGGGATCTCATAGCCCATGCAGGAGAAGGCGTACTCCACGTGGTACTGCACCGGCGTACGGGCCTGCCAGAGCGCCTGCAGGTCGCCGGGCATCGAGCCGGCGGCGTTGATCACCACGTCGTTGTCGCCCATCAGCTCGTTCAGGGCACCGAAGACCTCGGTCTGGGCCGGCAGCGGCCCGTGGTCGCGGTGGTAGCACTCCTGCGTGGTGGCGGCCCAGGCCTCCTTCTCGGCGGCGATCTCCGCGGCGTACGACTCCTCGACGTGGTGGCCCTCGAGAGCGGCGGTGAGCGCCACCAGCGCCTCACGGGCGTCGGCGACGACCATCTCGCCGGAGTTCTTCGCGGCGTCGAAGGCCAGCACGTTGATGTTGACGAAGCGGACGTCGGGGTTCTTGAACTGCGTGTGCGAGGCGGTGGTGAAGTCGGAGTAGCGGGTGCCGACACCGATGACCAGGTCGGCGGCATCGGCGAGGTGGTTGCCGGAGTCACCGCCGGTCGAGCCCACGCCACCCACAGCGCTGGGGTGGTCGAAGTTGATCGCTCCCTTGCCGGCCTGGGTGTCCCCCACCGGGATCCCGGTGGCGGCGGCGAAGGCGCGCAGCTGCTCGGCGGCCTCGGAGTAGATCACCCCGCCGCCGGCGATCACCAGCGGGCGACGGGCGGCCTTGATCAGCGCGACGGCCCGCGCCAGGGCGGCGGGCTCGGGCACCGGCCGGCGCACGTGCCACACCCGGCGATCGAACATCTTCACCGGGAAGTCGTACGCCTCGGCCTGGACGTCCTGCGGCAGGGCGATCACCGCGGCGCCCGTGTCCGCCGGGTCGGTCAGCACCCGCATCGCGTTCAGCAGCGACGGCAAGAGCTGCTCGGGACGGTTGATCCGGTCGTAGAAGCGGGCCACCGGCCGGAAGCAGTCGTTGACCGAGATGTCGAGGGTGGTCGGGTCCTCCAGTTGCTGCAGCACCGGGTCGGGGTGCCGGGTGGCGAACTGGTCGGACGGGAAGAGCAGCACGGGCACCCGGTTGGTCGTCGCCAGCGCGGCGCCGGTGACCATGTTGAGCGAACCGGGGCCGATGGAGGCGGTGCACATCATCGCCTTCATCCGGTTGGACGCCTTGGCGTACGCCGCCGCCGCGTTCACCATGCCCTGCTCGTTGCGGGGCATGTAGTACGGCATGGCGCCGCCGTCCGGCTCCGGGTCGACCTCGTTCTGCAGCAGCGCCTGGCCGATGCCCGCGACGTTGCCGTGGCCGAAGATGCCGAACGCCCCGGTGATGAACCGCTCCTCGACGCCGTCACGCTCGGCGTACTGGTTCACCAGGAACCGGATGATCGCCTGGCCGACGGTGAGTCGTACGGTCTGGTTGATGTCGTCCATGCTGGTCACTCCTGCGGGTTCAGTGGGGTCATCGGCAGCCGGGGGTCGACCTCCCCGGTCTCCCATTCCTGGCGCAGCCAGGTGTAGTGGGGGTCGTCGGTCATCAGCCAGGTCGAGTCCTCGGCCGGCCCGGCCATCACGTTGAGGTAGTAGAGGTCGTAGCCGGGGGCCGCGACCGAGGGGCCGTGGTAGCCGTACGGCATGATCACGACATCGCGGCTGTGCACCTCGGCACAGACGTCGATCGGCTTGCCCGGCGACGGGTAGATCCGCTGCAGAGCCATCCCGGTGGTGCCGTTGGCGGCGGGGCGGACCTCGTAGTAGTAGATCTCCTCGAGGATCCGCTCGACCTCGGTGTGCTCGTCATGCTTGTGCGGCGGGTACGAGGACCAGTTGCCGCCCGGGGTGAGCACCTCGCAGGCGAGCAGGTGGGAGGTCTGCACGGTGTTGCCGAGGGCGTAGTTGTTCACCTGGCGCGAGCAGTCGCCGGTGCCGCGCAGGGTCGTGACCACCTCACCGACCGGGCAGTAGCGCATCGGCAGGTCGGCGGTGGCCTTCGAGGCCGGCAGGGCGAAGCGCCCGCCGTCCGCGCTGGAGACGACGAAGGTGGTGTGCCGCGGGACGTAGAGGTAGTCGGTGACGGCGGTCCACACCTCGGGGCGGCCGGTGAGGTCGTACGCCTCGCCGGCCACCTCGACACGGCAGCCGCCGGACAGAGGCAGCACCAGCAACTCTGCCTCGCCGGAGGTGACCTCCTGGCGGCCGCCGGCCGGCAAGGCGAGGACGCGCAGGGAGCACCACTCCCAGCCGGCCCGCTCAACGGTGAGGTCGGTCTCGTACGCGTCGTGGCCGGTCTGCCCGGCGCGGATCACGTAACGGTCGTTGTCGCTGACAGGCATGTCGTTCACAGGAGGGCCACCGCTCGGTCGACCGCGCCGCCGACGTCGCCGTCGGGCGGGAACAACAGGGATCGTCCGATCACCAGGCCGCGGACGTTCGGCAGGGTCAGGGCGGTCGCCCACCCGGAGAGGGCCGCTTCCGGATCGTCGGGGACCTCGCCGCCGAGGATCAGCGACGGGAGGGTGGTGGCCTCCATCACCCGCTCCATCTCGTCCACGCAGGGCAGCTTGAGCCAGGTGTAGGCGGAGGTCCGCCCCAGGGCCGAGGCGATGGCCATCGACCGGATGACCGCGTCGGGGGTGAGGTCGTTGACGATGCGCCCGTCGGTGCGGGCGGAGATGAAGGGCTCCACCATGGCGGTCAGCCCGCGGTCGGCCAGGTCGTCGACGGCCAGCGCCGAGGAGGTCAGGGTTGAGGCGGTGCCGGCGTCGTCATAGTTGATCCGCAGCAGCATCTTGCCGCCGTCGAGTCCGGCGTCCTCGATGCCGCGGGCGTCGTAGCAGTTGAACCGGTCGTCCATCTCGAACGACGAGCCCTGCAGGCCGACCCGGTTCATCGTGCCCCAGACCATCTTGTGGTCCAGCACCCCGAGCAGGGCGAGGTCCTCGATGATGTCGGCCGAGCCGAGGAAGCCGTTCACGCCGGGGCGGGTCAGGGCTTCCACGCAGCGGGCCAGCACCTCCTCGCGGGAGGCCATCGCCATCGGGTCCGAGCCGGCGCCCAGGGCGCCGCGGGCCGGGTGGTCGCAGGCGATGACCATCAGCTTCGCGTCGCCCTGCGGCAGGGTGCCGCGGGGACGTTCGGCCAAGGCGCGCCGGACGGCGGCGGGTTCGTGGAAGCGGACCTCGGTGAGTTTTTCGATCAATGTCATGAGAGCACCTCGACCTCGGGGGCGGACTGGGGATTGGCGGCCATCAGGTCGAGGACCTCCTGCTCGGTGGCCATGGCGGTGGAGCACTCCAGGCGCGACGCGACGATCGCGCCGGCGGTGGAGGCGAAGGAGACGGCACGGGCGAGGTCCCAGCCCTGCAACAGGGCATGGCAGAGTGCGCCGCCGAAGGAATCGCCGGCCCCCAGCCCGTTGCAGACCTCGACCGGGGTGACCGGCACGACGACGCGCTCGTCGCGGGTCTTCGCCAGGGTGCCGAGCGGGCCCTGCTTGACGATGGCGACCTGTACGCCGCGCTCGAGCAGCGCGTCGGCCGCCCGGTCCGGCTCGGTCTCACCGACCGCGATCCGGCACTCCTCCTTGTTGCCCACTGCGATGTCGGCGTACGCCAGGACGCGGTCCACCTCCGCATGGGCGAGTTCCTCGCTCTGCCAGAACATCGGGCGGTAGTCCAGGTCGAGGATGGTGAGCGGTGTGCGCCCGCGCAACTCGATGGCCCGGTGGTGGGCGCTGCGGGTCGGCTCGATCGACAGGCCGGTCACCGAGAGCCAGAAGATCTTCGCGTCGCGGACGGTGTCGGGGACGTCCTCGGGCCGCAACTGCAGGTCGGGGGCCGTGGGCTCACGGTAGAAGTACAGCGGGAAGTCGTCCGGCGGGAAGATCTCGCAGAACGTCACCGGCGTCTTGAAATCCGGGTTCGTGACGACGTAGCGCGGATCGACGCCGAGCCGGGCCATCTCCAGGCGGACGAACCGCCCGAAGGGGTCATCCCCGACCCCGGTGATCACCGCCGCGGAGTGGCCCATCCGGGCCGCCGCGACAGCGACGTTGGTCGGCGACCCACCGAGGAACTTCCCGAAGGTGGCCACCTCCTCCAGTCCGACGCCGATCTGCATCGGGTAGATGTCCACACCACTACGACCGATGGTGAGGACATCAGGGACTGATGACGTTGACGTGTCCACTGCTGCCTGCCTCTCCTTTGGGGACTGCCCCCAGTCTGCCCGACTTGACGAACAAGGTCAACACTTTGTCCATACAAAGCCCACCTCTTGTCATAAGTCGCTACAGTGGGCACTACCAATACTCGTGACGGCCGTACGGACAAGGATGACCATGAGCGACTACTACGAGCCCACTATCGTCATCGATCGCGACTCCGACGAGCCGCTCTACAAGCAGATCGCCGAGCCGATCGAGCAGGCGATCGTGTCAGGTGAGCTCCCCTCCGGGGCACGCATCGAGGACGAGATCTCGATGGCGCAGCGCCTCGACGTGTCGCGGCCCACCGCTCGCCGGGCGATGCAGGAACTCGTGAACCGCGGCCTGCTCACCCGCCGCCGTGGCGTGGGGACGACGGTCACCCCACCGCAGGTGCACCGCCCGATCGAACTGACCTCGCTCTACGACGACCTGGCCCGCGAAGGGTTCACGCCGAGCACCAAGGTGCTCTCGTACGAGGTGCACGAGGCCGACGAGGACGAGGCCGACCTGCTCGCCATCGAGGCCGGCCGAGGCGTGGTCCGGATCGTCCGCCTGCGCTCGGCTGACAATCGACCGCTGGCGGTACTGACGAACCTCATCCCGATCGAACTGGCCCCCTCCTGGACCGACCTCAACGAGCACGGCCTCTACAAGTGCTTCAACGACGCCGGCATCCACATCGCCACCGCCAAGCAGGTGATCGGGGCCCGCGCAGCCACCGCGGAGGAGGGCGAACTCCTGTCGGAGGAGGTCGGAGCACCATTGCTGACCATGAGCCGCAAGGCGTACGACAGCGCCGGACGCGTCGTGGAGTACGGCACCCATGTCTACCGGCCGACGCTCTACTCGTTCGATCTGACACTTGTCGCGCGCCAATAGTGTGTTTGTCCTGACATAGAATTGACATTGGCTTGACCTGTCGATTGAATCGTTCTTGGCTACACGAGGCCGGCAGTGAGGCCGGTCCGCCGGTGACGAGGAACATTCATGACCCACCTGCGTTTCGCACTGATCGGAGCAGGCCGCATCGGCCAGGTCCACGCCCGCACGATCGCCGCCCACCCCGCGGCGACCCTCACCCTGGTCTGTGACCCTGTCGTCGCGGCCGCGGAGTCCGTCGCCGGGACCTACGGCGCCCGGGCCTGCACCGACGCGGCCGACGTCTTCGCCGCCGAGGACGTCGATGCCGTGGTGATCGGCTCACCCACCCCGCTGCACGTCGAGCACATCCTCGCCGCGGTGAGCGCCGGCAAGCCGGCGCTGTGCGAGAAGCCGGTGGCGATGCAGCTGGCCGATGCCGAGGAGCTCCAGCGTCGCCTCGCCGAGCTCGACGACGTCCCGGTGATGCTCGGCTTCAACCGCCGCTTCGACCCCTCGTTCGCCAGGGCACGGGCGCTGGTCGAGGAGGGCGCCATCGGACCGCTGGAGCAGCTCACCATCATCTCGCGGGACCCGGCGGCCCCGCCGAAGGCGTACCTCGCCCAGTCCGGCGGCATCTTCAAGGACATGACGATCCACGACTTCGACACCGCCCGGTTCTTCCTGGGTGACGTCGCCGAGGTCAGCGCGACCGGCCAGCACCTCGACCCCGAGCTCGCCGACAGCGGCGACTACGACGGTGCGGTCATCGTGCTCCGCTCGGCGAGCGGTGCGGCCGCGACGATCATCAACTCCCGGCACTGCGCCACCGGCTACGACCAGCGCCTCGAGGCCTTCGGCCCGCAGGGTGCCATCCTGGCCGACAACCAGCGCCCCACCACCCTCCAGGTGTCGACCCGCGAGGCCTCCGACGCCAAGGCGCCGTACCTGGACTTCTTCCTGGAGCGCTACGCCGACGCCTACCGCGACGAGCTGACCGCCTTCATCGATGCCCTGACCCAGGGCCACCCGGTCTCCCCGACCATCGCCGACGGCGTGGAGGCCCTCCGTATCGCCGAGGCCGCCGGCGAGTCCGCCCGCACCGGCGCCACCGTCCGACTCTGAGCACCACCCCCTCAACACTCCAGTACCTCTCGACTGCGAAGGAACAGACATGAAGATCGCCGGAGCCCCCATCACCTGGGGCGTATGCGAGGTCCCCGGCTGGGGATACCAGATGACCCCCGAGCGCGTGCTCACCGAGATGAAGGCCATCGGCCTGACCGCCACCGAGTTCGGCCCGCAGGGCTGGCTGCCCGAGGAGCCGGCCGCCCGTGCCGAGGCGGTGGCGGGCTACGAGCTGAAGCCGGTCGGCTCGTTCTTCCTCGCCGTCATGCACGACCCGGACCACGACCCGATCCCCGCGGTGCGCCGCGAGCTCGAGGCCTTCGCCGTCGCCGGTGGCGAGTACCTCATCCTCGCCGCCGACTCCGGCCGGGACGGCTACGACGACCGCCCGGTGCTCGACGAGCAGGGCTGGGCGACGCTGTTCGCCAACCTGACCCGGATCAGCGAGGTGTGCGCCGAGGCCGGCGTCACCGCCTGCATCCACCCCCACTGGGGCACGATGGTGCAGAACGTCGACGAGGTGCGCCGGGTGCTCGACAACTCCTCCGTGGGTCTGTGCCTGGACACCGGCCACCTCGCGGCTGGTGGTGCCGACGTGGCCGAGCTCACCCGCCAGTACGCCGACCGGGTGGCCATCGTCCACGCCAAGGACGTCCACAAGGAGATGACCGACCAGCTGCTGCCGGGCACCCTGTCGTGGTCCGACGGCGTCAAGGCGGCATGTTCGCCCCCATCGGCGAGGGCGACATCGACTTCGCCGGCATCGTGAAGACGCTCGACGCTGCCGGCTTCGACGGCTACTACGTGCTGGAGCAGGACATCATGCTGGACGGCGAGCCGCCGGCCGACGGCGGCCCGGTGGCTTCCGCCAAGGCCTCGCTGCAGGCCCTCGCGGCACTGGCCTGATCAGGCCAGCACGAGGTAGAACGCCGAGACGACGACGAAGGCGGTGACCAGGCGGGCGAACCACATATCGTCCAGCCTGGCCACCACCAGCCGGCCGACCCAGGCCCCCAGCCAGACGACCGGCACGAGGGCCAGCCCGGTGAGGACCACCGGGCGGGTCATCATGCCGAGGCTGATCATCACCGGCAGCTTGAGCACCAGGTTGACGGTGGCGAAGAACCAGGCGGTGGTGCCGAGGAAGGCCAGCTTTCCGTACCGGGCGCCGAGCAGGTAGAGGCTCATCGCTGGTCCGCCGGCGTTGGCGACCATGGTGGTGAACCCGGCCAGGCCTCCGTACAACTGTCCCTCCACCCGGCCCGGTCGGTGGTGGCGGGTGAGCAGGCCGACGACCAGCAGGACCAGCAGGATCGCGCCGATCGTCCGGCGCAGCAGATGGTCGTCGACCCGGCCGAGGAACACACCACCGGCCGCGACCCCGACCACCACGGGCAGGATGAGGCGCACCAGCAGGCGCCAGTCGGCGTCGCGCCAGTAGGTCCGGATGGCCCAGGCATCGCCGGCGAGCAGCATCACCAGCAGCAGTGCGGTGGATTCCTTCGCGGGCAGGACGAGGGCCGCGAGCACCACCGCGGCGGTGGCGGCCCCGGACAGCGCGGTCTTCGAGAACCCGCCGACGAAGGCGGTGAGCGCCAGGAGACACCAGCCCAGCGCGGTGAGGTGGAGCATCGGACAGTCCCTCGCGTCGACAATTTGTTACTACATATTGTGCAGCTTGTTCAGACATGAAGGAACGGGACCGTCGTACGGGACGGCCGTTACAGTGATCTGAACCACACCCCAGCCGCGGAGGACGATCGTGAGCCAGCACACCTACCGGATCATCGAGATGGTCGGGACCTCTCCCGACAGCGTCGAGGCCGCCATCAGCAACGCTGTCAGCGACGCCGAGGCGCGCTACGGCGGGGTCGACTGGTTCGAGGTCGTCCAGCTGCGCGGGCACGTGGTGGACGGCCAGGTCGCCCACCACCAGGTCACGGTCAAGATCGGCGCCCGCCTGCCCCAGGCATGACTCCGCCGCAGAGATGACAGCACGCGCCGCCCCACAGGAGATGCGGGACGGCGCGTACGGCTGGTGGCGGGGGATCAGGGCTCGACGGTGACCTTGATCGCCTCACCCTTGCGGACGATCTCGAAGGCGTCCAGGACCCGCTCGAGCGGCACATGCTCGGTGATCAGGTCCTTGACCGGCACCTGTCCCGAGGCGATGTACTGCAGCGCCCGCTTGTTGTGGTCGGGCGAGGAGCCGTTGGCACCGTGGATGTGCAGCTGGCGGTAGTGGACGAGGTTCGAGTCCAGGGTGATCGTCGGGTTCGTCTTCGGCAGACCACCGAAGAACGAGATCCGGCCGTTGCGGGCGGTCATCGCGACCGCCTGCTCCTGGGTGATGTTGGCCGGCGTCGCGGTGATCACCACATCGGCGCCGCGGCCGTCGGTCATCTCCAGCACCTTGGTGACGACATCCTCGGTCGAACCGTCGATGGTGGCGTCCGGGTGCACGGCCTCCGCCGACATCTTCAGGCGCTCGGCGTTGATGTCGACCAGGACGATGGTCCCGGCCTTGTGCACGCCGCGGGCGATCCGGATGTGCATGCAGCCGATCGGGCCCGCACCGAAGACGACGACGAAGTCACCCTCCTCGATGCCGACCTGCTCCTGGGCGTTGATCGCGCAGGCGAACGGCTCGGCCGCGGAGGCCTCGTCGTAGCCGACACCATCCGGGATCCGGTTCAGGCCGTCGACCTTGAGCACCTGCTCGGGGACGATCATGTACTCGGCGAAGCCACCGTCGTACTGGTAGCCGACGGAGGTCTGGTTCTGACAGACCTCCATCCAGCCCTTCTTGCACTCGTAGCACTCGCCGCACGGGACGGCCGCGATGGACTGGACCCGGTCACCGACCGTGAAACCGCCGCGTGCCTGTGCCCCGACCTCGACCACCTCGCCCGCGACCTCGTGGCCCATCGTCGTGGTCCCGGTGATGTTCGGGTGCCCGTTGTTGAAGATCTTGACGTCGGTGCCGCAGGTCGAGCAGTTCTTGACCTTGATCTTCACCTCGTTGGGTCCACAGACGGGCTCCGGTACGTCCTCCACGCGGACGTCCTTGGGGCATAGAAACGCAACGCCTTCATTCGGGTTCACTCTCCTTCTTCCGGAGCCAGGAGCTCCAGGACTTCTTCGGGACTGGATGCGGAACGGAGCTGGGCCGCGCTGGCGGGATCAGCGAGAACGCTGGCCAGGGCGCCGAGGATGCCGACGTGCTCGTCACCGTTCGAGGCGATCGGGATGGCCACGTAGACCGTGTTGCCGTCCCAGTCGACCCCCTCGGGGAACTGCAGGAAGCCCAGCCGGGTCTGCTTCACGTACGTACGGCCCTCGTTGGTGCCGTGCGGGATGGCGATGCCGTTGCCCATGAAGGTCGAGACCTGCTGCTCGCGACCGAACATGGCGTCGGTGTAGGCCGGGTCCGTCGCCCCGATCCCCACGAGGGTGTCGCCGCAGAGCCGGATCACCTCGTCCTTGGTGCGCGAGGGCAGACCGAGCCGGATGGCCTCCTTGGGCAGGATGTCGGAGGGCAGCTTCTTCTTCGAGCGACGCGGACGGGCAGCGGTGGCCGTGGCGGCTCCCGCGGCGCCCGTCGTGACGGCGGCAGCACCCGCGGCGGCGGGGGCGGGGGCGACGGCGGCCGCGTGGCCGCTCATCAGGTCCGGACCGATCGGTTCGCCGGCCTTGATGGCCTCCTCGACCCGGGCGAAGGCGGGATCACCCATGTACACCTTGAAGGGACGATGGCGGCGTTGGGCACCTGGCGACGTGCCCGGTCGGCCAGACCCTCCTGCGTGAGCACTAGTTGGGCGTCCGGGGGATCTCGTTCACCGGGGTGTGGATCACGTCGACCCCGTACGGCTTGAGCTTCTTCTTCATGGCGCTGGCGACCATCACGCTGGACCCCATGCCGGCGTCGCAGGCGATGACGACCTGGCGGACATCCTTGCCGCTGATGGTGGGGTTGGCGGCGACGGCGGCAGCCGCGGCGGCCGCGGCGGCCTCACCCTCGAGAGGCTCACCGGTCAGCTCCTCCTCGGTGAGCACGTCGGGTTCCTTCCCCTCAGCCTTCAGCAACAGGAAGGCGACCACGAAGGACACGACCGTGGCGACGCCGAAGTCGGCCAGGTTGGCGAGGTAGTTGCCGCGCGGGGTGACGGCCATCCAGGCGAGGATCGAACCGGGCGAGGCGGGGGCGACCAGGCCGGCGCCGAGCACCGTACCGGTGAAGACACCGGACATGCCGCCGAGGATGGTGGCGGCGATCAGCTTCGGCTTCATCAGCACGTAGGGGAAGAAGATCTCGTGGATGCCACCGAAGAGGTGAATGATGATGGCGCCGGGGACGGTGCCACGCACCACGCGGGGCCGGCGATCCAGAAGGCCAGCAGGAGGCCGAAGCCGGGACCGGGGTTGGACTCGACCATGAACAGGATCGAGCTGCCGGCCGCCTTGGCCTGCTCGATGCCGAGCGGGGTGAGGATGCCGTGGTTGACGGCGTTGTTGAGGAAGAGCACCTTGGCCGGCTCGACCAGGATCGAGGCCAGCGGCAACAGGTGCCGGGAGACCAGGAAGTCGACGCCACCGGCCATCCAGTTCACCAGGGCGGTGACGACCGGCTCGATCAGGTACCGGCCGAAGATCGCCAGTCCGGCACCAAGGATGCCGATCGAGAAGGTGTCGACCAGCATCTCGAAGCCGGACGGGACCCGATCCCGGACCACCTTGTCGAACTGCTTCAGCAGCCAGGCGGCCAGCGGACCCATGAACATGGCACCGAGGAACATCGGGACCGAGGATCCGACGATGACGCCCATCGTGGCGATGGCGCCGATGACGGCGCCGCGCTGGCCATGGACGGTGCGGCCGCCCGTGTAGCCGATCAGCAGCGGAAGCAGGTAGGTGATGATCGGGTCGACCATCTTGGCGAGGTCGGCGTTCGGGGTCCAGCCCGTCGGGATCACGAACGCGGTGAGCAGGCCCCAGGCGATGAACGCGCCGATGTTCGGCATGATCATGCCGGCCAGGAACCCGCCGAACTTCTGCACCGTGGCTCGGAACCCGTGACCTTCGAGGTTCTTGTTGACGCGTGCGTCGGGGAGAGCGAAAGACATCTCAACTCCGTTGGTATGGCTGCCCGCGCGAACGCGAACAGGATCGTCCTTGATCGTGGCACCAGACTCCACTGCCCGTTTGTGTTTGTCAAGATGCTCCGATCGTCTGTGCTTTAGCCGTAATGGACCGCCCGATGGAACATCGACACAATTACCTCACACAATCGGGCATCAACTGAGGTCAGCCTTGCCTTTCACGCAAGACCCGCAGGACGTGAGCCACGTAACGGCGCCGATCTGGGGCCCTGCACAGGACCGCCAGAAACGGGCATGCACCGCTCACCACCCTGACGTGCATAAGACGATTTGTGCCGATCGATAACTTTGGCTAATCTGTGGGCCGTGACCATGCTCCTCGCCCCGCACCCGCAGCACCCCGTCGCCCCCGGCGGCGCCATGTGCTGCCGTGCGATGTGGCGGCGAATGCTCACGCGCTGAGGACTGCGCGACGGACCACCCCGATCCGGCTCTGACCCGAGCTGGCATCCTTCTGACCGTACCCACACCAAGGACGACACATGACAATTCGATTCCGCGCGCTCGCCGCCACCATCGCGGCTCTGACCCTGTCGGCGGTAGGACTCTCCGGATGCACCAAGGGCCAGGAGACGCTGACGATCTCGGCCTCCGCCACGCCGCACGCCGAGATCCTCAAGTACGTGCAGGACTCCGGCCAGCTCAAGAACACCAAGGTCGAGGTCAAGACGATCTCCGGTGAGATCGACCCCAACCAGCTGCTCGAGGCCGGCGACGTCACCGCGAACTTCTTCCAGCACAAGCCCTACCTGGACGATTGGCAGCGCCAGCACAAGACGGACAACCTCGTCATCGTCGCGTCCACGCACATCGAGCCGATGGCCGTCTACTCGCGCAAGTACAAGGCGATCGCCGACATCCCGGCCGGCTCCACGATCGCGGTCCCGAAGGATCCGACCAACTACGCGCGCGCCCTCTACGAGCTGCAGGGCGCCGGTCTGCTGACGATGAAGCAGCCGGCCGACAAGGCCAACCTGTCGACCATCACTGAAGCCGACATCGCCGCCAACCAGAAGCAGCTCAAGTTCGTCGAGCTGGACCGCCCGCAGCTGCCGCGTACGCTCGACGACCCGCAGGTCGCCGCCTCGGTGATCAACTCCAACTACGCGATCGAGGCCGGCCTCAACCCGGCCAAGGACGGCCTGGCCGTGGAGTCCAGCACGAACAACCCGTACGCCAACATCCTCGTGACGACGGCCGCGAAGAAGGACGACGCGGGCATCAAGGAACTCGCCGCGGCGCTGGAGTCCAAGCAGACGGCGGACTGGATCAAGCAGAAGTACGGTGACTCCATCGTCCCCGTCCATGAGAGTGCCAAGTGATCGAGATCGACCAGCTCGCCAAGACGTACACCACGCGACAGCATGGTGACGTCAAGGCGCTGACCGGCGTGACGCTGAATGTGCCCGACGGTGCCATCCAAGGCATCGTCGGGCCTTCGGGCGCCGGCAAGTCAACACTGCTCCGCTGTCTGAACCTGCTGGAGCAACCCACCGGTGGTCGGATCGTCCTCAACGGGGACGACCTGACCACTTTGTCGTCCGCCGATCTGCGGGCGGCCCGGCGGCGGATCGGGACGGTCTTCCAGCACTTCGAGTTGTTGCACTCCCGTACGGTCGCCGACAACATCGGCCTGCCGCTGGAGCTGGCCAAGGCCTCCGACCAGGAGCGCCGGGACCGGATCGCCGAGCTCGTCGAGCTCGTCGGCCTGCAGGGCCGGGAACGCTCGTACCCCTCCCAGTTGTCCGGAGGGCAGCAGCAGCGCGTCGGCATCGCCCGCGCGCTCGCCGCACGCCCGGACGTCCTGCTCTGCGACGAACCGACCAGCGCCCTCGACCCGGCCACCACCAGCCAGATCCTCGACCTGCTGGTCCGGGTCAATCGGTCCCTCGGCGTGACCATCGTCCTCATCACGCATGAACTGGCGGTCGTCCGGCGGATCTGCACCCATGCCGCGCTGCTGGACCATGGCCGTATCACCGAGTCCGGCCCGGTCGTCGACCTGGTCACGGACGCCGGGTCCGCCCTGGGCCAACTGGTCGCCCCGATCCCGTCCGGAGTGGCGGGCCGCCCCGGAGCCGCCCTGATCACCGCCCTGGACGACGACGCGGACCGGCCCTGGCTCAGCGAGCTCGCCCGTACGCACGACCTCGACATCTCCGTCGTGGCCGGCGGGGTCGAGCGAATCGCCGGCCGGCGCGTCGGCAAGGTGGTGCTGCAGTTCGCACCCGACGTGGACCGGGCGATCGTCGAGGACTACCTCCGCCGGCACGAGCAGGTGCAGCTGACCTGGCTCGACCGACTGCCCGCCCCCGCGGCCCCGCTCGAGGAGGAGCTCGCATGACTGACAAGGTCACCTGGGTCCAGGCCCTGCCGGAGCTCTGGACGGCGCTGTTGGAGACCGTCTACATGGTCAGCGTCTCGTTCGTCATCGCCTTCGTGGCCGGCGTCGTGCTGGGCGTCCTGCTGCACGTCACCGAGCGCCGCGGGCTGCGGCCGAACGGCACCGTCAACCAGGTGCTCGGCACCGTCGTCAACATCGTCCGGTCGATGCCGTTCATCGTGCTGCTGATCCTGCTGCTCGGCCTGACCCGGCTCATCGTCGGCACCGCGATTGGCCCGACGGCCGCGATCGTGCCGCTGAGCATCGCCGGCATCCCGTTCTTCGCCCGGGTGGTGGAGAACGCGCTGGCCGAGGTCCCCCGCGGCCGGATCGAGGCCGCGGCGGCGATGGGTGCCTCGGACATGCAGATCATCCGCAAGGTGCTGCTGCCGGAGGCGGCCAGCGGTGTCATCGCCGGATCCACGCTCACCTTGGTGATGCTGGTCGGCTCTTCCGCCATGGCCGGTGTCATCGGTGGCGGAGGTCTGGGTGACCTCGCGCTCGTCTACGGTTACCAACGCTTCAACAACCAGGTCCTGATCGCCTGCGTCGTGGTATTGATCATCCTGGTGCAGGGTATCCAGATGATCGGGGACGGCTGGCTGCGGGCACGGGCCCACAAGCGCTGAGCCCCGGCCGCGCGAGGAGGGGCGGGCGATGACGGAGCGTACGGACGGGGCGACCATCCGCGACGTGGCCGAGAAGGCCGGCGTCTCGAAGTCGCTGGTCTCCTTGGTGCTGCGCGGCGACCCGCATGTCAGCGACGAGCGCCGTCGGGCGGTGTACCGGGCGATGGCCGATCTGGGCTATCGGCCCAACCACGCGGCCCGGGCGCTGTCCAGCTCCCGCTCCGGGATCGTCGGGGTGCTGCTGAACGACCTGCGCAATCCGTGGTTCGCCGAACTGCTCGACGGCCTCACCACGACACTCCACGCGGCGGGCCTCACCCCGGTGCTCTCCGAGAGCGTGACCGTACGACGCGCCGGGGGCGATGCCGTACAGTCCCTCACCGGACTCGGCGTCGACGGGCTCGTCGTGGTGGGCGCCACGCCGGATGCGGCCGCCCTCACGGAGGCCAGCGCACTCTTCCCGGTCGTCCTGGCCGGTGCCCGCCAGCCACGGCTGCCCGGCGGAGACGTGGCCGTCGACGACGACCTGACGGGCGCCAGGATGGCCACCGAGCATCTCATCGGGCTGGGACATCGCCGGATCGCGCACCTGCGGGGACCGGGCGAGGAGGGGGCGCTGCGGCTCCAGGGCTATCGTCGAGCGATGCTCGCCGCCGGCCTGGACCCGGACCGCTACGCCGAGGCGGGCGGGATGAGCGAGGACAGCGGCTACGCGTCCACCCGCCGATTACTGACCCGCGAGGACGCGCCGACGGCGATCTTCGCCTTCAATGACATCTCCGCCGTGGGCGCGCTCTCCGCCGCGGCCGACGCCGGCATCAACGTGCCGGACGGCCTGTCACTGGTGGGCTACGACGACACGTACCTCGCCCGTATCCGCCACATCTCCCTCAGCTCGGTCGACAACGGCAACTACGCGGTCGGCGTGCAGGCCGGCCGGCTGCTGATCGCCCGACTGGACGATCCGTCCCGCGACGCGCGGGTGGTCGAGGTCGCCACCACCCTGCACGTACGCGGATCCACCGCGCCACCACGTCGCGCCCCCTTGCCGTGATGCACCTCACTGAGGCCGGGCGAAGTGCCACCGACGTCGCCCGCCGCCGGGACGGATACTCGTAGCAAGAAGGACCGACGTTCCCCGGAGGGTCGCGAGATGTCCCCAGTCCACTCCGCCACTCACGTGTCTCGCAGCACTCCCGAGATGCACCTCGGCATCTGGAGCATCGTCCTCGGCGTGCTCGGCTTCGCGGCCGTCGGCTGGGGCTGGTACCTGACGTACACCACAGCCGATCCGCCCGAGTGGTCGCGCATCGCCGGGCTGGCGTTCCTGCCGATCGGGCTCTTCGGCGCGCTCGGCACCGGGATCGCGGCGCTGCGGCTTCCCCGGACGCGCGTGGCCGGGTTCGTCGGCCTGGCGCTGGCCGGCCTGACCGTCCTCAGCTTCGTCCTGCTGATGAACTCCGTGCCCTACTGACTCTCGGACTCCTGGAGCAGCTCCGCCTCACTCGCGACGATCTCGCGGACCTTCTCGATGTCTCCGCAGCCCTCGTCCAGCAACTGGTTGCGACGGGCCGCCCACGACTGTCCCAGGTCCCGGCGGGTCGCGTCGGGCACGTCGTTCCGGGCACCGTTGAGGATGGTCTGCTCCTCCTCGCCGATGTGGTGGTTGAGGGCGGTGGCCAGTTCCTCGACCGCGTCGTCGAACTTCTGGGTGCTCGTCCCCTTGCACTCCAGCAGGGCCAGGAGCGCCGCGTTGCCCTTGGCGTGTTCCTTCTTCCCGTGGTGCTCCTCCTGCCCGCTGATGGCGTCCTTGCGCGCGAGCTTGGGGTAGACCTCGGACTCCTCCGCTTCACCGTGCGCGATCAGGGCGTGCGACAGCGCCTCGCGCGCGGCGCCGCGGTCTGCCGAGGCGTCCCTGAGGGCGCGCAGCAGGGACTCGAAGAAGCGGTGATCGTTGATGATCAGTTCCACGACGTCGCCCACGACGGGGCGGGGAATCTCGATGGTCGTCATGCCGCTCCTCTTCCCCAGCGAGCGGACCTTCAAACATCCCCTGCGGCCCTACAGGGCCCACAGGCCGCGATCGCCCCCGCCGCCGAAGGCGTCCCGACGGGAGGTGCGGGCCCGGGAGCCGAGGTAACTTCCCACCACGGCGGCACCGAGGTCGTCCACGTCGGCCGCCACGGCGCGCCCGTCCGCGCGGCGCGCCATCGAGTCGACGAAGCGGGCCAGCCCGGGATCGTCACCGAGCCGGAAGAACGTCGTCTGGGCGCCCAGCCGTCGGGAGGCGTCGAGCTCCTGGACCGTACGGGCGATCGTCAGCGGATGCGGCGGGTAGTCGAACCAGACCTCCCCGTCCGCCTCGAGGTGGGAGGTGGGCTCGCCGTCGGTGACGATGAGCAGGACCGGCTGGGCGTCGGGATGCTTGCGGAAGAAGCGGTTCGCCAGCAGCAGGGCGTGGTGGAGGTTGGTGCCTTTCTCCCACTGACTGTCCAGGCCGATGAGCTCCTCGATGTCCATCACCTTCGCCACCCGGCCGAAGCCGATCACCTGCAGTTCGTCCCCCCGGAAGCGGCTGCGCAGCAGGTGGTGCAGCGCCAGCGCCGTCCGCTTCATCGGCACCCAGCGGCCGTCCAGCGCCATCGAGAAGCTGGTGTCGACGAGCAGGGCGACGGCCGCCCGGGTGCGCGCTTCGGTCTCGGTCACCTCGACGTCGTCGAGGATGACGCGCACGCCCCCGGCGGCCGAGCCACCGGCGGCGATCGTGCGTAGCACGGCGTTGGTGACCGTCCGCGTCGCCGCCCAGGGTTCGGTGTCGCCGAACTCCCAGGTCCGCGAGGCACCGGTCGACTCGCCGAGCTGACCGGCGCGGCGTGCATCGCGCTGCCCGGAGCGGGCCGCCAGCCGGGTCGCGACGTCGCGCAGCAGATGCCGGCCGAGTTGACGCATCGCCTTGGGGCTGAGCCGCAAGTCCCCTCCGGAGCGCGCTTGAGGTAGCCGGAGTCGCGCAGGGCCCGCTCCAGCTCGGCGAGGGCACGGGCGTCGACGGCGGCCTCGGCGCCCAACTGCCGGGCCAGCGCGTCCAGGTCCACGTCGTCGACCTGGGAGCCCTCCCGCGACTGGGCCAACTGCTCGGCGAGATTGTCCAGGTCCGCGAGGTCCTGGAGCACTCCGGTGCCGTCCCCCAGCCCCAGGCCCTCCTCGCCCTGGAACCGCTGGGAACCGGCCCAGTCCTCCCCCGGGCGCAGCGAGCGCAGGTTGGCATCCATCCGGGCCAGCTGATCCATCAGCTCCGGGGATCCGAAAGCCTGCTGGGACAGCTGCATCAGCTCCGCCCGCTGCTCCGAGCTCATCGAGTTGAGCATCCGCTGGGCCGCCGCGCTGCGCTGGGCCAGCGAGTCCAGCAGTTCGTCGATGTCCTTCGGCTGCTCGGGGAAGTACTGGCCGTGCTTGGCCATGAAGTCCTCGAAGTCCTGCGCGGTGTCCTCCCCGCGCCGGTGCTTCTCGAGCAACTCGTTGAGGTCGCGGAGCATCTCACCGATCTGCTCGCGGTCCTGCTCGGTGGCGTTCTCCAGTGCCTGCTTCATCCCGGCGAAGCGCTGGTCGAGCAGCTCGCGGCCCAGCAGGTCCTTGATCTGGTCGTACGCTTCCCGAGCCTCGCTGCTCTGCCAGTCGTACGAGGACAGTTCCTCGACGGCGGCGGGGGTCGACTCGGGCAGGTCGTCCATCCTCAGCTGACGGAACGCCCGGTCGCCCTCGTCCATCATGGCGTCGCGGGCGAGCTGCTTGCGCTCCGCGAGCACCGCCTTGTCGAGGAGCTGGCGGACCTGTTGCAGGGTGCCGTCGAGGGAATGCCGGTCGAGGAGTTCGCGGCGGCGCTGGGCGACCCGGCGGGCCAGGTCGTCGAGCCCCCTGCGCTCCTGCCCGTCGGGCCTCTTGCCACCACGCCGGAGGAACTCCCGCATGGCGCGCTCGGGGGACCAGCCGGCCATCACGTCGTGGCCGATGGAGTCGAGGGCCTCGGCCAGGTCGACCGGTGGCGCGAGGGGGTCGCCGCCGGCATAGCGGGTGTATCTCATCGGCTCATCCCGTCGTGGCTCATCCCGTCGTGGCTCATCCGTAGAGGGTCTCGCCGCCGCCGGACTCCTTGCCGATCCGGCGGGCGAGGTAGAGGCCCTCAAGGGCGAGTTCGATCCCGCTGGCGGCCTCGCCCGGGGAGTGCGCGCCGAGCCGGCCGGAGATCTCGTCGTACAGCGGGGACTCCCCCAGCGCAGGCAGCCCGGCCAGGAACTCCGCCGCGGTTACCCGTACGCCGGTGGCGACCGTACGACCCTGCTCGAGCGCGGCGACGAGCAGACCGAGGTCCACCCCGCGCAGCCGCTCACGGACACAGGCCGCGACAGCGGTCCGCAGCAGGTGGGTGAGGATCTCGGTCTCGCGTCCCTCCTCCCCGGTCTCGAACTCGATCTTGCCCCGCAGCACGTCGACCACCGTGTCGAGGTCGACGACCCGGGCGACCGGGTCGGACTCGCCGCGGACTGTCGCCCGGTGCAGCGCGGAGGCGGCGACCGTCTCCGCGCCCGCGATGGCGAAGCGTGCACTGACGCCGGACCGTTGGTCGACGGCCGCGGACTCACGGAGGGCCCGGGTGAAGCGGGCGACGATCTCCAGCACCGGCTCGGGTACCTCGGCGACCAAGTGGGCTTCCTGGCGGATGACGGCGATCTCGTCGTCGAGGGTGGTCGGGTAGTGGGTACGGATCTCGGCGCCGAAGCGGTCCTTGAGCGGGGTGATGATCCGGCCGCGATTGGTGTAGTCCTCCGGGTTGGCCGAGGCGACCAGCAGCACGTCGAGCGGCAGCCGCAGCACGTAGCCGCGGATCTGGATGTCGCGCTCCTCCATCACGTTGAGCAGGGCGACCTGGATGCGTTCGGCCAGGTCGGGCAGCTCGTTGATCGCGACGATGCCGCGGTGGCTACGCGGGACGAGGCCGAAGTGGATCGTCTCCGGATCGCCCAGATGGCGGCCCTCGGCGACCTTCATCGGGTCGACGTCACCGATCAGGTCGGCCACGCTGGTGTCGGGAGTGGCCAGCTTCTCCGCATAGCGTTCGCTGCGGTGCCGCCACTCGATCGGCAGGTCGTCGCCGAGTTCCGCGGCGCGCCGCCGCCAGAGCGGACTGATCGGTTCGTACGGGTGCTCACCCAGCTCCGATCCGGCGATCGCCGGCGACCATTCGTCGAGCAGGCCGACGAGCGTACGCAGCAGGCGGGACTTGCCCTGGCCGCGCTCGCCCAGCAGGACGACGTCGTGGCCGGCGATGAGAGCGCGCTCGAGCTGCGGGATCACCGTGTCACGGAAGCCGTGCAGTCCCGGCCACGGGTCCTCGCCCCGCCGGAGCATCTCGAGCAGGTTGTCGCGGATCTCCTCCCGGACGCCACGCAGGCGGTGCCCGGAGGCGCGGAGTTCGCCCAGCGTACGGGGGGACGGGGCGGAGGATGAGGTGCCGGTCACATCGCCCACGCTAACCCCGTGGTCCCCGGGAAAAAAGACCTGGCTCGTGACGGTCGCGCTACTGCTGCTCGTCGATCCGCTGGAGGAGATCCTTGAACGCGTCGCGGATGTCGTCGTGGTCGTACTGTCCCGCGCGGCTCTCCCCGGAGATCACCGCGCAGCGGTGCACCTTGCGGAGGTCGCTGAAGGGGAACTTGTAGTACTCCTTGCTCTCGTCGGAGGGGGCGTCGTCGTCGGTACCGAGGAACCACTTCGCGTACTCCAGCTTGCCCTCCTTCTCGAGGAAGCGGCTGAGCTCCTGGGTCGACGGCGCGTCCTCGCTCCAGTCGTCGCGCTGGTCCGCGACGAACTTCCCGTCCCGGATCAACGCCTTGGCGTGGTCGTACGCCCGCTTGTTGAGCTTCACGGTCATGGTCGACTCCTCTCGGGATCGCGATACTTCCACCGTACCCAGCAGACACCCGGCCACCGACAGTCGTACGTGTGATCGGTTGATGTCTGTGGGGTGCCCTAGCGTTGGTTTCATGCAAG
The DNA here is from genome assembly GCF_009646095.1 of Raineyella fluvialis. NCBI lineage: Bacteria > Bacillati > Actinomycetota > Actinomycetes > Propionibacteriales > Propionibacteriaceae > Raineyella > Raineyella fluvialis. The sequence continues at coordinate 911,534 of NZ_CP045725.1, forward strand.
GAGAACTGTTCGACGGGCCCGATCCGGGCCCGGAGCGTACGGGCCCGGAGTTGGACACCGGCCCGGTCGACGCGGCCGATCCGACGATGCTGGACGTGGTCACCCCGCTCGCGTTGAGCCCGCAACGGCTGCTGCCCGCCACCATCGACGAGGCGATGGAGGAGATCGACGCCCTACGCACCCTGCAGGCCACCGTGGAAGCCCGCCAGTTCGCGATCACCGCCCACCTCACCGCCCTCGCCCCCACCCCTGCGCCCGAGCAGGCCCTGCTGCCCGGCGGGGAGGGCGTGGTCGACCTCGGCGGGGACGGCTGCCCCCCGGTCGCGGAGTTCGCCGTCCTGGAGATCGCCGCCCTGCTCCACACCACCCACCAGGCCACCCGCGGCCAGATCGCCGACGCCCTCTCCGTGCGCTGGCGCCACCCCCGCCTGTGGCAAGCCGTGATGAACGCCCACCTACCCGTATGGCAGGCCCGCAAGATCGCCCAAGCCGTCCGCTGGGCCGGCCTCGACCGGGCCCAGGCCCTCCGCGTCGACAAAGCCATCGCCCCCGCGCTCGGCGCCCTGTCCTGGACCCGCCTCGAGCAGCTCGTCGAGGGCGAGATCGTCGCCGCCGACCCCGCCCGGGCCGCCCAGGCCGAAGAACGCGCCCGCACCGGCCGCTACGCCCACGTCCACCGCGACGAAACCGGCACCGCCGGCGTCCGCACCGTCCTCGCCCGGATCGCGACCCCCGACGCGACCCAACTCGACGCGACCCTCACCCGCCTCGCCACCCGCCTCGCCACCACCGACGGGAAGGACGAGAGCCTGGACGAGCGCCGCGCCCGCGCCCTGGGCATCCTCGCCACCCCCGAACGCGCCGCCGCCCTCCTCGCCGGCGACACCACCACCGCCGACCGACTCAAAGCCCCCGTCCGCCTCTACGTCCACGTCAACGCCGACCGCCTCGGCCCCGACGGCGTCGCCCGCCTCGAAGGCGAAGGCGCCGTCCCCGTCCAGAGCCTGCGGGCGTTGCTGTCCGACTCGACCGTGCGGGTCACCGGCGTGATCGACCACCGCACCTCCGAGCCCGTCGACGCCTACGAGATCCCCGAACGCATGCGCGAACAAGTCATCCTCGCCAACCCCTACGAAATCTTCCCCTGGGGATCACGCCGGGCCCGCCACACCGACCTCGACCACACCACCCCCCACAGCCACGGCGGAGAAACCAGCCCCGCCAACCTCGGCCCGCTGGGCCGCACCGCCCACCGGGCGAAAACCCACGCCGGCTGGCGCTGCCACCAAACCCGCCCGGCCACTGGCTCTGGCGCACCCCCTACGGACGCACCTACCACGTCGACAACTGGGGCACCCACACCCCGACAACCCCACCACCGACCAGCACTCCACCACCGAACTCGACGCCCTCCTCCACCTCACCCACCCCCAACCACCAGCCCCACAGCCACCCGAGCCCAGGCGACACCGACCGAACCGCCGCAAGAGGCGACGCTGCGGTGCCCGCCGCCCGGGTCGGCGAGCGCGGACCAGGACCCGGACGCGAGCCCGGATGGCCCGGCGGCGCTGATCGGGTGTGTCAGATAAACGGTGTGTGGGGCCGGGCGTTTTCAGTGAGTGGTTCTCTCGAACCGGCCTGCGAAGGTGATCGCGAACGCGTTCAGCGCGGGCTTCCACCTGATTACCCAGCGTGCCTTTCCTCCGCCGGTGGGGTCAAGTGATCGGGTGACGAGATACAGACACTTCAGGGCGGCCGCCTCGTTGGGGAAGTGGCCCCTGGCGCGGACCGCCCGCCGGTAGCGGGCGTTGATCGACTCGATCGCATTCGTCGTGCAGATCACCCGCCGGATCTCCACGTCGTACTCCAGGAAGGGCACGAACTCGGCCCACGCGCTCTCCCACAGCTTGATGATCGCCGGGTACCGGTCACCCCACTCGGCCGCGAAGTCGGCGAAGCGGTCCTTCGCGGCCTGCTCCGACGGGCGGTGTAAACGGGCTTGAGGGCCTTCACGATCCCGTCGCGGTGCTGGCGGCCGGCGTAGCGGAAGCTGTTGCGGATCAGGTGCACGATGCACTGCTGGACGACCGTGTGCTCCCAGGCCGTGGTGATCGCCTCCGGTAGGCCCTTCAACCCGTCACAGACCGCGATGAGCACATCCTGGATGCCGCGGTTCTTCAGCTCCGAGAAGACCTGGAGCCAGAACCTGGCGCCCTCGGCCCCGTCACCGGCCCAGATCCCCAAGATCTCGCGTTCCCCGGACACGGTGACGCCCATGACGACATAGAACGGGGTGTTGCGGACCTGTCCGTCGCGGACCTTGACCACGATCGCATCGACGAAGATCACCGGGTAGAGCGGATCGAGCGGGCGCGACGACCACTCGGCCAGTTCGCCCGCGACCTTCTCGCTGATCCTGGAGATCGTGTCCTTGGAGACCCTGGCGCCGTAGACCTCCTCGAAATGCGCCGCGATCTCCCCGGTCGTCAGCCCCCGCGCGGACAGCGACAACACGATCTGGTCGATCCCGTCCAGGCGTCGCTTCCGCTTGGGGACGATCACCGGCTCGAAGGAGCCGTCGCGGTCGCGGGGAACCTCGATTTGGACCGGGCCGATCTCGGTCAACACGGTCTTCGACCGGGTCCCGTTACGCACGTTGGCCCCGAGCGGGGTCTGTCCGTGTTCGTGGCCGAGATGCTCGGTCAGTTCAGCCTCCAGAGCCGTCTCCAGCACCTGCTTCGTCAGCCCGGACAGGAGGCCTCCTGGCCCGACCAGGCTGATGCCCTGCTCCTTGGCCTGGGCGAGCAGCAGCTCGGCCAGGCCCTTCTGATCGATGATCTCCCCGGTCACGGGATCGATCATCACCTCCGGTGTTGCTCCGGTCGTGTCCGACACGGCCATCTCCTCTCGGATCAGACCGGTCCCCTACACACCGTTAATCTGACAGTCTCCGCTGATCAGCCGAAGACGCGGTAGACCGCGGCGATGTCCTCCTCAGCCCCGCCCTGCTCATCGGCCTTCGCGTAGAGGGCTCGCACGGCGTCGAGGATGGGGAAGGCGCCGGCGTCACCGGTGGCGCTCTGCGCCAGTTCGAGGTCCTTGAGCAGGCCGCGGACCTGGAAACTGGCCGGCTGGTAGGTGTCGGCGAGCATGAGGTCGCCCTTGAGGTGGGCGTAGACGCTGTCGGTCTGGCCGCCAGCGATCGCCTCGAGGAAGAGCTTCTCGTCCAGGCCGAGGCTGCGCATCATGGCGAGGGCCTGTCCGGTGCCCGCGGTGACAAGACCGATCCAGGTGTTGCAGACGAGTTTGAGGCGGGTGCCGTCACCAACGGAGGTGCCCACCGTGAGGCGCTTCTTGCTGACCACGTCGAGCAACGGGTCCACGGCTGCGAGGCGGTCGGGGTCGCCGGCCGTGAGCAGGACGAGCGTCCCTTGCTCGGCCGGCCCGGCTGTTCCCAGCATAATCGCCTCGACGAGCGCGAGGTCGTGCTGGGCCGCGACTGAGGCGACCCGCCGGGTCCCGTCGACCCCGATGGTGGACATCTGCACCCAGGTGGCGCCCGCGGGGCCGCCTCGGCGGCCTCACCCATGACCGACTCCACGGCCTCGGCATCGAAGAGGGTCAACAACACGACATCGGCTCCGGCCACCGCCGCCGCTGGGGTGTCGGCGACCGTGGCACCCAACTCAGCCAGCGGCTGGGCACGCTCGGCCGTACGGTTCCAGACGGTGACCTCGAGGCCCTGGCCGATCAGACGCTCGGCGAGCGCTCTGCCCATGATCCCTGTGCCGAGGATGACGACCTTGCCGAATCCGCTCATCAACTGACCTCCCGACGTCTCGTCGGCGAGCCACGGTGGCCTGCACCGACTCCGCCCACCGTACGCGCCGAGGTGGCGCCGTGACGGTGGGCGGATCGAGGAGTCAGGCTGGGACGGACGTCAGGCTGTGGTGGACGGGCGCTCGGCGTGACGATGACGCCGCCGGCCCTGGCCCTGTCCCTGGCCCTGCTGGCCGGGCTGGCGCTGCCCGGGCTGGCTGGGCTGACGCTGCGAGGCCTGCGGGGAGGCGGCGTGCCCACCCTCGGACCGCTCGCCACGGCCTCGGCCGCCACGGGACCGACCCCCACGCGACCCGCCACGGGACGCGGAGCCCGAGGACTCCTGGCCACGGCCACCGCCGGAACGGCTCCCGTTGCGCTGGGGCGTCACCTGGGCCTGCGGCGGGGCGACGAGTGCGCGGGCCTCGTCGAGGCTGAGCACTACGCGCTCACCCGGGGCGAGCGTCTCGAGGACGGAGCGCTCGGGCTCCGCCACCGCGGGTGTGATCCCCGCCTTGCGCATCATCTGGCGGACCTCCTGGCGCTGGTCCGGCGTCACGAGCGTGACCACCGTGCCGGACTGGCCGGCCCGAGCGGTACGGCCGGAGCGGTGCAGGTAGGCCTTGTGCTCGACCGGCGGGTCGGCGTGCACGACCAGGGCCACGTCGTCGACGTGGATGCCGCGGGCGGCGATGTCGGTCGCCACCAGCGTTTCGACGGTGCCGGACTCGAACGCCGCCAGGTTCCGCGTACGCGCGTTCTGCGACAGGTTGCCATGCAGGTCGACGGCCGGGATGCCCCGGTCGACCAGCTGCTTGGCCAGCTTCTTGGCCCCGTGCTTGGTGCGGGTGAAGAGGATCGTACGACCGGGGGCGGACGCCAGATCGGCCAGGACACGACCACGGCTGTCCTTGTCGACGCGCAGCACGAAGTGCTCCATCGTCGACACCGGTGACTGCGGCGAATCGGCCTCGTGGGTGACCGGGTCATGCAGGTAGCGCTTCACCAGCACGTCGATGCCGTTGTCGAGCGTCGCGGAGAAGAGCAGCCGCTGGCCGGTCGTGGGCGTACGGTCGAGGATCTTGCGGACCATCGGCAGGAAGCCCATGTCGGCCATGTGATCGGCCTCGTCGAGGACCGTGACCTCCACCTCGTCAAGGGAGACGGCGCCCTGGCCCATCAGGTCGAGGAGCCGGCCGGGGCAGGCGACGAGCACGTCGACACCGCGGGCCAGCGCCTGCACCTGCGGGCCCTGTCCGACGCCGCCGAAGACGGTCCGGCTGGACAGGCCGACAGCGGCCTCGAGGGGCTTGAGCGCCTCCTCGATCTGGGTGGCGAGTTCACGGGTGGGGGCCAGCACGAGGGCGCGCGGGCGCTTGGGACGAACCTTGCGCGGGGTGGCGATGAGTCGGGCCACGGTCGGCAGCAGGAAGGCGTACGTCTTCCCGGAGCCGGTGCGGCCCCGGCCGAGGACGTCGCGACCGGCCAGCGAGTCCGGCAGCGTGGCCGCCTGGATCGGGGTGGGCGCGGTGATGTCGCGCTCGGCGAGGACGTCCGAGAGGGACGCGGGCACACCGAGGCGCACGAAAGCTGAAGTCAAGGAGGATTCCTTCGAAAGTGTCTTGCCGGGGGATCGCATCGCCCACAGGGACAGACACGGCGCATCGTCGGGAGGGTTCCCGGGCGCCCAGCGGCCCGAGGCAAGACTCGGCGGGCCGACTCCCTCGAACCTACCCGGTGGGTCGCCCGAACGCCAACTGCCGGACCGCGGTGCGGTCGGCTACCACTCCACCAATAAACATGGTTAGAGTGTGTAAAAACAGATCGGAGGAATCCATGTCCAACTCGACCGGGTGCCGCTGCGGCGAGCACAACGAGACCACCGTCCCGTCGATCAACGTGCTCGACATCCCCCACGCCGTCCGTCACGGCGCGGTCATCGGCGCCATCACCCAGCTGCCCCTCGGCGGCGAACTGGACGTCGTCGCCCCGCACAACCCGCTGCCGATGATGGCCCAGCTCGAGGACGTGGCTCCGGGGCAGTTCGCCCGTACGTACATCACCGAGGGCCCCGAGCAGTGGACGGTGCGCTTCACCCGCCGCTGACCCGGCCCCTCGGCCTTCCTCTCCACTCCATCGCACCCCGGCGACGACATCTCGCGGATGTCTGCACCGGGGTGCGATGCTGTTCCCATGCCTGAGACTCACAGGGTCGGGACACCCGCTCCCCTCGCCCTGGTCACCGGCGCGACGGGCTACATCGGCGGCCGGCTCGTGCCGGAACTCCTGGGGGCCGGTTTCCGGGTCCGCGCGATCGCCCGTCATCCGGAGAACCTGCGCGGCCGCGCCTGGGCCGAGCAGGTCGAGATCGTCCGGGCGGATGCCGGCTCCCCCGACGACCTGACCGCCGCGATGCGCGGCGTCGACGTCGCCTACTACCTCATCCACGCCCTCGGCTCCGGCCCGCGGTTCGAGAGCACCGACCGGCGGACGGCTCTGCTCTTCGGCCGCGCCGCCCGCGAGGCCGGCGTAGGGCGGATCGTCTATCTCGGCGGCCTGCACCCGGATGTGGAGGACCTCTCCCCACACCTCGCCTCACGGCGCGAGGTCGGCGAGATCCTGCTGGCCTCCGGAGTCCCCACCACGGTGCTGCAGGCGGCGGTGATCCTCGGGTCGGGCAGCGCCTCGTTCGAGATGATGCGCCACCTGACCGAGCGCCTGCCCGTCATGGTGACCCCGAAGTGGGTGACCAATCGGATCCAGCCGATCGCGATCCGCGACGTGCTGCGCTACTTGGTCGGCTCCGCCTCGATGCCCCCGGAGGTGAACCGTACGTTCGACATCGGTGGCCCGCAGGTGTTGACGTACGCCGACATGATGCAGGGCTACGCGCGGGTCGCCGGGCTGCCCCGGCGGATCATCGTTCCCCTCCCGGTGCTGACGCCCTGGTTGGCGAGTCACTGGGTCGGCATCGTCACCCCGGTCCCCGCCGGTCTGGCCAAGCCCCTGGTCGGGTCACTGATCCATGAGGTGGTCTGCCGGGAGAACGACATCAGGGCGTACGTCCCCGATCCCCCCGAGGGGCTGCTCGACTTCGAGGCCGCCGTACGCCTCGCCCTGCGCCGGATCGCCGACAAGGACGTCACCACGACCTTCTCCTCCGCCCTCGGCCCGACGGCACCCAGCGACCCGCTTCCCGAGGACCCGGACTGGGCCGGCGGACGCCTGCGGGTGGACGAGCGGGCCTCGGTCGTCACCGCGAGCCGGGAGGAGCTGTGGAGCGTCCTGGAGGGCATCGGCGGGAGCAACGGCTGGTACTCCTGGCGGCTGGGCTGGGTGGCGCGCGGAGTGCTGGACCGCGTCTTCGGCGGCCCGGGGCTGCGGCGGGGCCGGCGCCACAGCTCCCGGCTGCGCGTCGGCGACGAACTCGACTGGTGGCGGGTGGAGGCCGTCGAGGAGGGCCACCTGCTGCGGCTGCGCGCCGAGATGCGGCTGCCTGGCCTGGCGTGGCTCGAGCTGCTGGCCGAGGAGGACGAGGCCGGCCGGACGATCTTCCGGCAGCGGGCGCTCTACCTGCCGCGGGGCTTGCCGGGGCTGCTCTACTGGTGGGCGGTCACACCCTTCCACGGCATCGTCTTCGGCGGGATGCAGCGCAACATCGCCGCCGCGGCCGAGCATCGGCCCTAGGGTTGGCCCCATGACCACGTACGACGTCATCGTCCTCGGCGGTGGCGCCGCCGGGGAGAACGCGGCGGACTACGCCATCCGCGGTAGTTCCCGCACGGCCGCGATCGTCGAGGCGGAGCTCCTCGGCGGTGAGTGCTCCTACTGGGCATGCATCCCCAGCAAGGCGCTGCTGCGCCCCCTCGACGTGGCGGAGACCGCCGCCAATCTCTCCCCGCTGTCGGTCCCGGCCCTGGACCGGGCCGCCCTGCTGACCCGCCGGGACGCCTGGGTCTCGCAGTACGAGGACGCCGGCCAGCTGCGCTGGGCCGAGGGCGCCGGGATCACCGTGATCCGCGGAACCGGGCGGCTGGCCGGGGAACGGGCCGTCGAGGTGGTGGACGAGTCCGGGGCGGCCCGCAGGTTCGAGGCGCGGACCGCCGTGGTGCTCGCGACCGGCAGCGTGCCGACCATCCCGGACGCCTTCGCGTCGGTACGCCCCTGGACCACCCGGGACGTCACGGCCGTGGCCGAGGTGCCGCGGCGGCTGGCCGTCGTCGGTGGCGGGGTCGCCGCGTGCGAGGCGGCCCGGTGGATGACCGCGTTGGGGTCGGCCGTCACCCTGCTGGTCCGCGGCGAACGCCTGCTGACGAAGTTCGAGGATTTCGTCGGGGAGGACGTCCTCGACGGGCTGCGGGCGGCAGGGGTGACCGTACGCCTCGACACCTCGGTCACCCGGGCCGAACGCGAGGGGGCCGATCACGCCCCTGCCGTCGGCAGGATCCATGGTGGCCCGGTCACGCTGACCCTCGACGACGATTCCGACGACCTCGAGGTCGACGAGGTGCTGGTCGCCGCGGGGCGCCGGCCGAACACCGACGACATCGGCCTGGCCTCCCTCGGCCTGGCGGCCGGCGAGCTCAAGGGGCGTACGCACGGAGGCGCCCTGCCGCCCTGGTTGTTCACCGTCGGCGACATCAACGGCGAGGCGATGCTCACCCACTGGGGCAAGCACCAGGGCCGCCTCGTCGGGCGACGGATCGCCGCGCTCGCCGAGGGACGTACGCCGCCGGAGGAGCCGGCAGCGCCGATCCCGCAGGTCGTGTTCAGCGCGCCCCAGGTCGCGTCGGTCGGGCTCAGCTCCGCGCAGGCCGCGACGGCGGGCCACGCGGTCCGGTTGCTCGACGCCGACTACGCGGCGGCCGCCGGGGTGGGTCTGCTGCGCGACGACGCCGCCGGCCGGGCACGGCTGGTCGTCGACGCGCAGACCGATGTGCTGCTGGGCGCCACCTTCGTCGGTCCCGACGTCGCGGACCTGCTCCATGCGGCCACCGTCGCGATCACCGGCGGCCTGGACCTCGACACCCTGCGCCGCGCCGTGCCGAGCTACCCGACGGCGAGCGAGGTGTGGCTGCGGCTGTTGGAGCACTGAGCGCGGACGCCTACCGCTCGACCTCCACCGGGCTGACCCGTCCCACCTCGTCCGAGAGGCGCGGCAGGGTGTCGAAGTCGGTGCAGCGCAGCACGAGCATGGAGCGGCCGGGCAGTTTGAAGGTGTCGCGGGCCGCGAACGACACGCCCGACTCCCCGCGCGGGTGGGTCGTGTCCAGCACGCCGGTCCATGCCGTCCCCAGGTCCGTACCGGGCATGGTGACGAGGACCGCCTGGTCCCAGGCGTTGAACCACAGCAGGAACGAATCGTCCGACGAGGGCCGGCCCCAGGTGTCGAGCCAGTTGAGCCCCCGCCCATTGAGGAACAGCCCGAAGCTGCGGACGAAGGACGTGTCCCGGTCGGCCTCGGTCATCTCCGCACCGTCGATCCGGAGGAAGACCACGTCGCCGGGGGGCTGTCCTGGGCCGGTCGGCAGGCTGGAGCGCTCCCGTTCGTAGTAGCGGCGCCGGAAGACGGGGTGCTCCCGTCGCAGCGTCGCGCACGTTGCGGTGAACGCCTCCAGGTCCTCCGCCTCCGCGTCCTGCCGCTCCCACTCCTGCCAGGTCAGCTCGCTGTCCTGGCAGAAGGCGTTGTTGTTGCCACGCTGGCTGCGGCCCCGTTCATCGCCGCCGAGCAGCATCGGGATCCCCTGGGAGCACAACAGGGTGGCGAGGAGGTTGCGCTGCTGCCGTTCCCGGACGGCGAGGACGGCCGGGTCGTCCGTCTCGCCCTCCACGCCGTAGTTCGCGGAGCGGTTGTCGTCGGTGCCGTCGCGGTTCTGCTGGCCGTTGGCCTCGTTGTGCTTGCTCTCGTACGAGACGACGTCGCGCAGGGTGAAGCCGTCGTGGGCGGTGACGAAGTTGATCGAGGCGACCGGTTCGCGGCCACTGCGGGCGTAGATGTCGCGCGACCCGCTGATCCGGGAGACGAAGTCGTCGACCTCGGCGGGCCGGCCGCGCCAGAAATCCCGGACCACATCGCGGTACTGACCGTTCCACTCCGACCACTGCGGGGGGAAAGCGCCGACCTGGTAGCCGGCCGGACCGACGTCCCAGGGCTCGGCGATGAGCTTCACCTGCCCGAGCACCGGGTCCTGGGCGACCAGCCCGAAGAAGGCGGACAGCCGGTCGACGGCACCCTCCTCCCGCGCCAAGGTCGGCGCCAGATCGAAGCGGAACCCGTCGACATGCATCTCGCTGACCCAGTAGCGCAGCGAGTCCATCACCAGGCGCAACGACATCGGGTGGTGGGAGTTGAGCGAGTTCCCCACCCCGGTGGTGTCGACGTACTGCCGCGGGTTCACCGGGTCCAAGCGGTAGTAGGCGGGATTGTCGATCCCCCGCAGGGAGTACGTGGGCCCGTCGGAGCCGCCCTCGGCGGTGTGGTTGAACACCACGTCGAGGATCACCTCGATGCCGTCCTCGTGCAGCGCACGGACCATCGTCTTGAACTCGCCGACCACGCCCTCCGGGGTCGCCGACGCGCCGTACGCCCGGTTCGGGGCGAAGAAGCCGAAGGTGTTGTAGCCCCAGTAGTTGGTCAGCCCCCGCCGGGACACCGACGCCTCGGTCACCGACTGGTGGACGGGCAGCAGTTCGACGGCGGTCACCCCGATCCGCTTCAGGTGGGACACCGTCGCGGGATGGGCGACGCCGAGGTAGGTGCCGCGCAGGGCCGGGCGCATCCCCGGGTGCCGCATCGTCAGGCCCTTGACGTGGGTCTCGTAGACGAGCGACTCCTCGTACGGCGTCCGCGGCGGCGAGTCGTCGCGCCAGTCGAACGCACCGGAGACGACGATCCCGTGCAACGTGTACGGGGCCGAGTCCCGCAGATCGGGGAAGTCCGGCCGATCCGGGTCGTACGCCAGCAGGGCCGGATGGTCGACGATCGCACCGTCGAACATCAGGGCGTACGGGTCGGCGAGCAGCTTCGCCGGATTGCACCACAGTCCGTGCGCCGGGTCCCAGGGGCCGTGGACGCGATAGCCGTAGCGGGTCCCCGGACCGAGCCCGGCCAGACGGATGTGCCAGACGAAGCCGTCGACCTCCGTCATCCGGATCTTCGTCTCGGCCCCGTCCGGGTCGAAGAGGCACAGGTCGATCGCCTCGGCGACCTCGGAGAAGATCGCGAAGTTGGTGCCGAAGCCGTCGAAGGTCGCGCCGAGCGGGGTCCGGTCTCCGGGGGCGATGAAGTAGGAGGGGTGGACGAGCATCGCGGCTCACCGCCTGTCACAAGTCGGGGGACGTGCGGCCTTCCGCCCAGTCTGTCACCGCCAGACCCGCGGCGTCCGGCAGGTCACTGGGATGCCCGTAGCGGTGCGCGGTGACCGAGACGACCTGTTCGCGGACGTACGGCAGGATGGCCACCCGCCCGGCGTCCACCACCGGCCCCGCGTACACCGCCGTGTCGAGGGAGCCGCTGTCTGACCCGGCCAGAGCTGTCGCGAGGGCCGTCGGGTCCCCGCCGAGCAGCCGGATCCGGCGGTCGAACCGTGCGGGGTCGTCGGCGGCCGGAGGCGCCGCGACCCGGGCGAGGAAGGCGTGGTCCGTCTCGACCACCCACCCGATCTCGACCTCCGCCAGGAAGGTGGCCAGCGCCGCCGGTGGTGGCAACGCCGCGGAGAGGCGGTGACGGCCGCCGGGGACGGCCAGCGCGGCCGACAGCTCACGCAGCAGCTCCAGCCAGGGCCGGCCCTGCCCGAGCCGGATGAGCACCGGGGCGGGCCGGTACCGGAGGATGTTGCGCTCGACGCCGAGCGCGGCCGGGTCGTGACCATGGCCGAACTCCTCGTCCAGTGCCCGCTGGTCGAGCCCGACCGCCACCTCGAGGCGTACGGCGTCCTCCGAGGACAGCACGGTCCGACCGACCTCGAGCACCCGACGCAGCAGCGGCGCGGTGGGTTCGGCGACCAGTTCGGTGACCGGTGCCGGGACCACGTCGCCGAAGCCGTAGAGGTAGTTCGGGCCGCCGGCCTTCGTGCCGGTGCCGACCGAGGAACGTTTCCAGCCACCGAACGGCTGGCGCCGCACAATGGCGCCAGTGATGCCCCGGTTGACGTAGAGGTTGCCCGCCCGGACGTGCTCGACCCAGTAGCGCACCTCGTCCGGATCGAGGGAGTGCAGGCCGGCGGTGAGGCCGTAGTCGGTGCCGTTCTGCAGCGCGACGGCGGTGGCGAGGTCGGGGGCAGTCATCACGCCGAGCACCGGCCCGAAGTACTCCACCCGGTGGAACTCGCTGCCGGGGCGTACGCCGGCCCGGATGCCCGGGGTCCACAGCCGGCCCTCGTCGTCGAGGCGACGGGGCTGGAGGATCCAGTGCTCGCCCTCCCCAGCGTCGTCAGGCCGCGCAGGAGCTTCTCGCCGGGAGGGGTGGTGAGGGGTCCCATCCGCGTGGCGGGATCGGTCGGCGGGCCGACGGTGAGCGAGCGGGTGGCGTCGATCAACTGGTCGCGCAACCGGGTGGAGCGGGCCGCGGCCCCGACGAGGATGAGCAGGGAGGCGGCGGAGCACTTCTGGCCCGCGTGGCCGAAGGCCGAGGCGACGATGTCGTGGACGGCCAGGTCACGGTCGGCCGACGGGGTGACGACGATGGCGTTCTTGCCCGAGGTCTCGGCGAGCAGCCCGAGGTCGGGGCGCCAGCGCCGGAACATCGCGGCGGTGTCGGCCGAGCCGGTCAGCACGACCCGCTCCACCGCCGGATGGGTGATCAGCGCCCGGCCGATGTCCGGGTCGGCAGGGACGACGAGTTGCAGCACGTCGTGCGGCACGCCGGCCCGCCAGCAGGCCTCGGCGAGGAGAGCACCGCAGCGCCGGGCGGCGGTGGCCGGCTTGAGGATGACCGCCGACCCAGCGGCGAGGGCGGCGGCGACCCCACCCAGCGGGATGGAGAGCGGGAAGTTCCACGGTGGAGCCACCACGGTGAGGCGCACCGGGCGGAACGTCCCCCCGACGAGTCCCTCCAGCCGGCGCGACTCGGCCGCGTAGTAGTGGGCGAAGTCGACGGCCTCCGACACCTCGGGATCGGACTGGTCCAGCGTCTTGCCGCACTCGGCCGCGGCGACCTCGAGCAGGTCGGCGCGGAGGGCCTCCAGTTCGTCACCGATCCGGTCGACGATCGCGGCCCGCTCGCCCGGGGTCCGCGCCTGCCAGGTCTGCCCGGCGCGGGAGGTGCGTTCGACCAGGGCGGCCAGCCGGTCCGCGTCCTCGATCCGGGCGCGGTCGACGGCGGTGAGGCCGAGGCGCGACTCCGGCACGCGGGCCAGGATGTCGCGGCCCCCGGCAATGGTGGCCGGCAACGCGGTGTCGCTGTCGGGGGCGTTGCGGAAGCCGCGCTGCAGGTGGTCGACGTCCGGTGGCCCGGGGTGGCGCCGGGGACCGACGGCCTCCGGCCCCTCGCTCTGCCAGCGCCGCACGGCGGCCCGGAAGCGGTCCCGTTCACGCGCCAGGCCGGCCTCCGGATCGGGATCGCCGAGGGAGGCGAGGTAGTGCTCGTCGGCGGCGTTCTCGTCCAGGCGTCGCACCAGGTAGGCGAGGGCGGTGTCGAACTCCTCCGGGTGGACGACGGGGACGTAGAGCCGCAGCGAGCCGGTCTCCGCCCGGACCACCTCGGCCTGGGCGGGGGCCATCCCGGCGAGCATCTCCACCTGGATGCTTTCGCGGACACCCCGCAGCCCGGCCAGCTCCCAGGCCAGGGCCAGAGTGAAGAGGTTGTGCCCGGCGATGCCGAGGTGGACGGCACGGGTGGCCTCCGGGGTGAGGGCCCGGTCGAGGAGACGCAGGTAGTTCGCGTCCGTCGCCTCCTTGGAGCCGGTCGTCACCGGCGCCCAGCCGTGCAGGACGGCGTCGACGGTCTCCAGGGCGAGGTTGGCGCCCTTGACGAGACGTACGCGGATCGGCGCGCCGCCGGCCCGTACTCGGTGGTCGGCCCAGGCGGTCAGTTCCTCGAGGGCGGGGAGGGCGTCGGGCAGGTAGGCCTGCAGCACCACTCCCCCGGACGAGGATTCCAGCCCGGGCAGGTCGAGCAGGCGCCGGAAGACGGTGAGGGTGAGGTGGAGGTCGCGGTACTCCTCCATGTCGAGGTTGAGGAAGACCGGCCGGGGCCGGCCGGCGGCCAGCCGGTACAGCGGCGCCAGCAGGCCGACCGCGCGGTCGACGGCGGCGTCGAACCCCCACGGGTTGTGCGGCCCGAGGACCGAGGAGACCTTGAGGGACACGTACGTCACGTCCTCGCGGCGCACAAGCCGTTCGACGTCGGCCAGCCGTCGGGCCGCCTCGGCATCGCCGAGCACCGCCTCGCCGAGCAGGTTGACGTTCAGGTCTGCGCCGTGGCGGGACAGCCGCTCCAGCGCGGCGCCCAGCCGGTCGTCCGAGGCGTCGACGACGAGGTCCCCGACCAGGGCGCGCAGCATCCGCCGAGCCGGCGGGACGACGACGCCGGGGAGTTCGGGGCCGGTGTGGGCGAGTCGATGCAGGGCGTGCGCGGCGGTCCGGTCGTCCTCGGGGCGGACGACGCCGTCGACGAAGTCCAGCAGGAGTCGCATCCCGGCCGGGTCCGCGACCACCCGCGACATCAGGGTCGAGGCGAGATCGTGGCGACCACCATGGGCCGTGCGCCACCAGCGTTCGGCGGTCGGCACGGCGAGTTCGGCGGCCCGCAGCAGGTCGTCAGCGCTCATCCGTGCCGCCCGGTCCGCCCTTGGCGCGTCGGATGGCGTCCGACGCCTGCACCAGGCCGAGGTGGGTGAACGCCTGCGGGTAGTTCCCGGCCATCCGGCCACGAGTGGCGTCGTACTCCTCGGAGAGCAGGCCGACGTCACTGGCGTACGACACGAGCTTGTCGAACAGGGCCTCCGCCTCGTCCAGGCGCCCGGTCCGGGCGTACTGACTGACCAGCCAGAAGGTGCAGAAGAGGAAGCTCCCCTCGTTGCCCGGCAGACCGTCGGTGCCGGCCTCGGTCCGGTAGCGGCGGAGCAGGCCGTTGTCGTCCATCAGTTCCTTCTCGATCCGGGCGACCGTACGCAGCATCCGCGGATCATCCCAGGCGATGAAGCCACACTGCGGCAGCACCAGCAGGGCCGCATCGACATCGGTGGTCTCGTAGTGCTGCGTGAAGGTGCCGAGGTCCTCCCGATAGCCGCGCGTCTCCACCTCCTCGCGGAGCTGGTCGCGCAGCCGGCGCCATTTGTCGACCGGTCCGCGCATCCCGAACTCCTCGCAGGCCCGGACCCCCGGTCGAAGGCGGCCCACATCATCACCCGCGAGTGGGTGAAGAACTGCGGCTTGCCCCGCACCTCCCAGATCCCCTGGTCGGGCCGGTCGAGGTGTTCCACGGCGTACTCCAACAGGTTGTGCTGCAGGCTCCAGGAGAACCTGTCCTCGGCTTCCCCCGCATGCCGCAGACGGGCCAGCGCCATCATCACCTCGCCGACCACGTCGGCCTGGTACTGATCCGAGGCACCGTTGCCCACCCGGACCGGACGGGAGCCGGCGTACCCGGAGAGGTGGTCGAGCTCGAGCTCGGGGCCGAGGTGCTCCCCGGCCAGCCCGTACATGATCCGCAGGTCCTTGCGGTCACCGGCGATCGCTCGCAGCAGCCAGTCCCGCCACTCGTGGTGCGCCGCCCCGTGGGTGATCATCGTCTGGATGGTCAGTGCGGAGTCCCGCAGCCAGCAGTAGCGGTAGTCCCAGTTGCGGACCCCACCGAAGTCCTCGGGCAGCGAGGTGGTGGCGGCCGCGGCGATGCCGCCGGTGTCGCGGTCGGTGAGAGCGCGCAGCACCAGGAGGGAACGCCGCACCTCGGGCCGGCACCCTTCGAGGTCGATCGTCCTGGCCCACTCCCGCCAGGACTCGATGGTGCGCTCCCGTTGGGCATCGGGGTCGAGCGGCTCGGGCATCTGGCGGTAGCTGGGGAACCAGGTCAGGGTCCAGGTCTCCCGTTCTCCGGCCCGGAGCGGAAAGCTGCCCCGGTGGTGGTGGTTGATCGCCCGCGGCAACGGCCCGTCCAGGCACACCGCGCTGGGCCCGGAGATGGCGACCAGCCTCTCCCCCCTGGGTCCGTCGACCCGGCGTACCCACGGAATGCTCGACCCGTAGTCGAACCGCATCACCAGGTCCATCTCGACGGTGACCTCGCCCGAGACGCACTCCACCATCCGGATCAGGTCGGAGCGTTCGTCGTTCTCGGCCATGAAATCGGTGCAGAGCGCCTCACCGGTGGGCGTACGCCACCTGGTCCGCAGCACGAACGTCTCCTCGACGTAGGAACGCTCCAGCACCGTGCCGTCGGCCGGCGCGATGCGCCAGTGGCCGTTGCCGGGTTCCCCGAGCAACGAGGCGAAGACGGCCTCGTCGTCGAACCGCGGCAGGCAGAGCCAGTCGACGCTGCCCTCCCGGGATACCAGCGGGCCGGTCCGCCGATCCGCCAGCAGCGCGTAGTCCTCCAGTCGTGGCTGCGTCATATCCCCATCGTGCCCCGGTGTGCGCCACCGCGACAGGATTCGCGCCGATCCGGGGCCGCTCGGTGTTGCCGTGGCGTAACCGCAGCTACACATGCCTGGAACGAGGCTTCCCTACCGTCACGAGCATGACCACCACCAGCAGCTTCGACCCGACCATCTGGCGGCTGGCCGACGACGACCTGATGCCCCAGGTGTCCAGCGGCCCGTTGGGGGGCGCACGCGTGGCGGTCAAGGACCTGTTCGCCGTGGCCGGTCAGCCCATCGGTGCGGGCAATCCGACGTTCCTCGCCGGCGCGCCGCTGCAGGATCGCAACGCGCGGGTGGTGGACGACCTGATGCGCGCGGGCGCCACGGTGGTCGGGATCACCAGGACCGACGAGTTCGCCTTCTCCCTCGCCGGGACCAATCCCCATTACGGCACACCACCGAATGCCCTGTGCCCGGACCGGATCCCGGGCGGCTCGAGCTCCGGATCGGCGGCCGCGGTGGCGCTCGGGTTGGCCGACATCGGGCTGGGGACGGACACCGGGGGGTCCATCAGGGTGCCGGCCGCCTACCAGGGTCTGTGGGGCATCCGGACCACGTACGGCGCCGTCTCCCACGAGGGCGTCCACGGACTGGCGCCCAGCTTCGACACGGTCGGCTGGCTGACGGCGGGCCCGGACCTGCTGGAGACCGTCGGCAAGGTGCTGCTGCCGCTCGCGGCCGGACGGCACTTCGACGCGGTCCTCGTCGACGACGCCCTGCTCGACGCCGCGGACGCCGATGTCGCCGAAGCCGCCCGTAAGTTCCTGCACGGGCCGATTCCCCTCGAGGTCCGTACGCTGCCCCTGGGCTGGCCGTTGGGGCAGTGGCGGGAGGTCTTCGTCACCATCCAGGGGCATGAGGCGTGGGCGGAGCACGGCGCATGGGTGAGCGCTCACCCCGGGGCGCTCGGGGCCGCGGTGGCGGAGCGGTTCCGGCAGGCCGCGACGATCACCGACACCCAGCGGGACGAGGCGCTGGCCGCGCGGCGGCGGATCGCCCGGGCCGTCCGCCGCGCCATCGGCGACGACCTCCTGGCGGTGCCGAGCGCCGCCTCCGTCCCGCCGCTGCGCTCCGGGGAGGATCCGGCGGCGGGGCCGGCCCGGACGGCCACCCTGGAACTCACCTGCATCGCGGGGCTGTCGGGACTGCCCGCCCTGGCGATCCCGCTGCGGACGGCGGAGGGGTTGCCCTGCGGGCTGTCGCTGGTGGGTCCGCCGGGCAGCGACCGGGACTTGTTGGCGCTGGGACGGCGGATCGGCGTCGCCTGACCCGCAACTTGCGTTCCACTTCCGCGTCCTCTAGAGTTCACTTCACAGCGGGTTACCGCTGACCAGGATTGTTACTCCGCGGAGGCAAGACCTGAAGTGCACATCATGTGCGCTTCAGGTCTTTTTTTGTTTCCGCGACAGAGTCAAGGAGGACTCCCGATGGGGACCGTGAACTACGCCGATCTGGCACATCAGATCGTCGACAAGGTCGGCGGCGAGGCGAACATCGCCACCGGCACCCACTGCGCCACCCGGCTGCGCCTGACGCTGAAGGACACCGGGAAGGCCGACACCGCCGCCGTCCAGAAGCTGCCCGGTGTCATCACCGTCATGCAGGCCGGCGGTCAGTACCAGATCGTCATCGGCAACAACGTGCCGAAGGTCTACGAGGAGCTCACCCGCTTCACCCGGATCGGCGGCGACGACGCCGCTCCGGCGGACGCCCCCAAGGGCAACCTCCTCAACCGGTTCATCCAGCTGATCAGCGCGATCATCCAGCCCATCCTGTGGCCGCTGGCCGGCGCCGGTCTGTTCAAGGCCTTCCTGTCGCTGTCCACCAACCTGCACTGGCTGGACGCGAAGTCCACGACGTACACGATCCTCAACGCGTCGGCCGACGCGATCTTCTACTTCCTGCCGATCTTCCTGGCCCTCACGGCCGCGAAGCGCTTCCGCGCCAACCACATGACCGCGATGGCCATCGCCGGCGCGCTGGTCTACCCGGCGATCGTCGCCCTGGCCTCCGCCACCACTCCGGTGACGTTCTTCGGCCTGCCCGTTGTGATGATGAGCTACACCAGCTCGGTCATCCCGATCATCATCGCCGTCTGGCTGCAGGGCTACGTCGAGCGGTTCCTCGGCAGGATCCTGCCGGACTCGATCCGCAACTTCACCACCCCGCTGCTCACCCTCGCCGTGATGGTCCCGCTCATCCTGCTGACCGTCGGCCCGCTGACCACGTACGCGGCCGAGGGCATCTCCGGTGGCGTCAACGCGATCTTCCACTTCGCCCCGTGGCTCGGCGGCGCGATCATGGGCGGCTTCTGGCAGGTCTTCGTCCTCTTCGGCCTGCACTGGGGCTTCGTCCCGATCATGATGAACGACCTGGCCGTCCACGGCTACACGCTGCTCGGCGGGCCCCTGGTCGCCGCCGTTCTCGCCCAGGCCGCCGCCACCCTCGCCGTCTTCATCCGCACCCGCAGCGCCAAGCGTCGTGAGGTCGCCGGCCCCGCCGCCCTGTCCGGCATGCTCGCCGGCGTCACCGAGCCGGCGATCTACGGCGTGAACCTCCCGCTCAAGCTCCCCTTCTACTTCGGCATCGCCGGTGGTGCCGTCGGTGGCGCGATCGCCGCGGCCGGTGGCAGCGCCAACAACGCCTTCGTCTTCCCCTCGCTGCTCGGTCTGCCCGCCTACATGGCCGTCGGCAACTTCACCCTCCAGTTGATCGGCTCCGGTCTGGCCGTGGCCATCGCCTTCCTGCTCACCCTCTTCTTCGGCCCCGTGAGGAGAAGGACGTCGAGGCCGAGGTCACCCAGACGGGCGGCACCGCCCTCGCGGCCAACGGTGACGTGATCGTCGCCGCCCCGGTCGCCGGTACCACCGTGCCGCTGGCGGAGGTCAACGACAAGGTCTTCGCCTCCGGTGCCATGGGCCAGGGTGTGGGCATCCTCCCGGACAACGGCCGGATCGTCGCGCCGGTCGCCGGCACCGTGATCGCCGCGACCCGGACCGGGCACGCCTTCGGGATCAAGTCTGACGACGGCGTCGAGGTCCTCGTCCACGTCGGCATCGACACGGTCCAGATGAAGGGCGAGGGTTTCAGCCCGAAAGTGACCCGCGGCCAGCGGGTCGAGCAGGGCGACCTGCTCGCCGAGGTCGACCTCGACGCGGTCCAGAAGGCCGGCTTCGACCCGACCGTGGTGACGATCGTGACCAACTCCGCCTCGCTCGGCGCGGTCGACGCGGTCACCGGCCGCAGCCTCGCCGCCGGCGACGCGGCGCTGCTGATCATGGCCGGCGCCCCCCAGCCCGTCAACGCCTGACCACCTGAAGGAGAACAGATGACCACCGCTCAGCCGACGACAACCGGAGCGTTCCCGCAGGGCTTCCTGTGGGGCGGGGCCACCGCCGCCAACCAGCTCGAAGGGGCGTACGACCAGGGCGGCAAGGGCCTCTCGATCCAGGACGTGATGCCTCGCGGCATCGTCGGCGCCCCGACCGAGCAGCCGACCGCCGACAACCTCAAGCTCGAGGGCATCGACTTCTACCACCGCTACGCCGAGGACATCGCGCTCTTCGCCGAGATGGGGTTCACCACCTTCCGCTTCTCCATCGCGTGGAGCCGGATCTTCCCCTGCGGCGACGAGGAGACCCCGAACGAGGAGGGCCTGGCCTTCTACGATCGGGTGCTGGACGAGCTGGAGAAGTACGGCATCGAGCCGCTGGTCACGATCAGCCACTACGAGACCCCGCTGCACCTGGCCCGGACGTACGACGGCTGGCGGTCGCGGGAACTCATCGGGTTCTACGAGCGCTACTGCCGGGTGCTGTTCGAGCGCTACGGCAAGCGGGTGCGGTACTGGCTGACGTTCAACGAGATCAACTCGATCCTGCACGCCCCGCTGCTGTCCGGTGGCATCTGGACCCCAAGGAGGAGCTCGCCGAGCAGGACCTCTACCAGGCGATCCACCATGAACTGGTCGCCTCGGCGTCGGTCACCAAGCTGGCGCACGAGATCATGCCGCAGGCCAAGATCGGCTGCATGCTGATCGCCATCCCGATCTACCCGCTCACCCCGGACCCGGCCGACGTGCTGAAGGTGATGCATGCCGACCACGCCAACTACGCCTTCGGCGACGTGCACTGCCGCGGCGCCTACCCCGGCTACTTCCTGCGTACGCTCCGGGAGAAGGGCATCGAGCTCGAGATCACGGATGAGGACCGCGAGATCCTGACCAACACCGTCGACTTCGTCTCGTTCAGTTACTACATGAGCATCTGCGAGACGAGCGATCCGGCCAAGCAGGTCCCCGGCGAGGGCAACATCATGGGCGGCGTGCCGAACCCGACCCTGCCGGCCTCCGAGTGGGGCTGGCAGATCGACCCGACCGGCCTGCGGATCATCCTCAACGCCTACTGGGACCGCTGGCGCAAGCCGCTCTTCATCGTGGAGAACGGTCTGGGCGCCAAGGATCAGCTGGTCGAGGTCGACGGCCGGCTGACGGTCGAGGACGACTACCGGATCGCCTACCTCAACGACCACCTGCTCGCCGCCCGGGAGGCGGTCGAGGACGGGGTCGAACTGCTCGGTTACACCAGCTGGGGCTGCATCGACCTGGTCAGCGCCTCCACCGCCCAGCTGAGCAAGCGGTACGGTTTCATCTACGTCGACCGCAACGACGACGGCAGCGGGACCCTGGCCCGCTACCGGAAGAAGTCCTTCGACTGGTACCGCGAGCTGATCGCCTCCAACGGCGCGACGCTGCGCTGAGCCCTCCCCGAGAACAGCAGGACGGAGAACCTCACCGTGGAGATCCTCCGCGTGTTCAACAACAACGTCGTGCTGTCGCGGGACGCGTCCGGTCGGGAGATCATCCTGACCGGGCGCGGCCTGGGGTTCCAGGCCCGCCCCGGCGACAGCATCGACACGGCCCGGATCGTCCGGACGTTCGTCCCCGACGACGGCCGGGACCCGGACAACATGGGCGCCCAGATCGCCGCGATCCCACCGGAGCACGTGCTGCTCGCGGACGAGGCGCTGGCCATCGCCGCTCGCGAGCTGGACACCGACCTGCCCTCGCACGTCGTGGTGGCGCTGGCGGACCACCTCAGCTTCGCGATCAAGCGGGTGCACTCCGGGATCGCCCTCGACTACCCACTGCGCTCGGAGGTGTCCCACCTCTACCCCAAGGAGCTCGCCGCGGCGGCGCACATCGTGGCGTACGTGAACGCCCGGCTGGACGAGCCGATCCCCGACGACGAGGCGATCGCCATCGCCCTGCACCTGGTCAACGCCGGATTCGCCACCGGCGACCTGTCGGAGACCTACCGGATCACCGGCCTGTTCCGGCAGCTCTTCGACGTCCTCGAGCAGGCGTACGGTCGCCCGTTCGACCGGGACACCGTGAGTGCGGCCCGTTTCATCACGCACCTGCGGTATTTCTTCATCCGGATGAAGAAGGGCGAGCAGCTCTCCGAAGGCCACGAGATCCTCGCCGCCGCGATCCAGCAGGCCTACCCCGAGGCGTACGCGTGCGCCCTCAAGCTCACCGCGGTGCTGGAACTGCGACTCGGTGACGAGATCACCGACAACGAGGTGCTCTACCTGACGATGCATGTCGCCCGGCTGGCCAGCGAGCCGGCCACGGCCTGCTGACACCCGTACGTCACGATCCTGCAACCTCTGTTGCTCCGCGGGCCGGGCGGGTATGTGCTTGAAGTGCGACGTGCCCATCGGAAGCGGTAGCAGCCATGACCACGCAGACCTACCAGAGCATCGCCGAGACCGACAGCCAGGAGGGGAGCCACCAGGGCCTCCTCCAGGCCGGCTCCGCCTTTCTCACCATCGCTCTCATCGGGGTCCTCCTCGGCGCCCTTGCCGCCAACAGCGTCCTGATGTCGGTGGGCGCCCTGATCGGAGTGGTGGGGGCATTCATCCTGTCCTGCCGGGAGCTCCCTCTGCGCCGCACCGAGTGACGCGTACATGAACACTGGGTGAACATCCCCTGAACACTTCCGGTCCGGGGTGATAAGGCCCGCGCCGACGCGGCACACATGTCTGTGAATGACCGGTGAGCCCCCCATGGTGCCGGGACGATGGTCGATCCGGGTCCGCATCGTGTGGTCAGATAGACATGGCTCCAGGGACGACCGCTCCCCTCCTGCGCAGCGCCGCGCCGAGCTCCGACCTGGCGCCGCCGTACCCTTGCGTACGGTTTCACGGAGCCCACGGCCTCCGAGCAGCCCCCCTGCTCGCGCCAGGAAGCAGGAAGTATGTCGACCTCGACACTCGACCAGCAGACCGCCACCACACCCGTCTCCACCCCACCACCGCCGCCTCGGCGGCGCGGCCGCCGGCTGCGCCCCGGCGGCGCAGGTGGTTCCGGATCGCCTCGTTCCGGGTCGCCGGCCTGATGCTGGGAGCCTCGGGGGTCCTGGCCGCGGTCGGCCTCGCCTCCGGCACCGGTGCCGCGACGGTCACCGGCGTCGTGCTGGCGGTGGCCACCGCATTCGTGCTGGCGAGTCGCGAGATGGGCGACAAGCGCGCGGACGTGTCCGGCGATCAGTAGTCCACCCGCAGCAGACAGGGATCGGGGGCGTAGGCCCGGCTCTTCGCCGGGCCTACGCCCCCGATGTCGTTCGGTCGGGTCCCACTAGACCGCCGGTTCGCCACCGGCTTCCTCGGCGGCACCCTCCGGGACGTACGTGGGCCGGAATCTAGCCCACAGCAGCATCACCGCGGAGACGATGAGCAGGACGATCGCCGCCCACAGGTTCGCGTTGACACCTCCCGTACGATCGAGGGACTTGTCCCCGAAGATCCCCATGAAGAGCAGGATCAGGCCGTAGATCCCCAGCAGCAGGCCGATGACGTTGCGGATGTCGAACAGGCCGGCAACGTGCTTGCGACCTCGGGCTTCGGTGGGCCGGTCCTCGCGCGCCCGGCCTTCACTAGGCATGTTTGCCATGGTGGCTCCTCAAAGATGCGATGTCAGAAGATGGCGTTGAGCACGATGACCATGACCAGCGCGAGCCCGGCGAGCGGGAGCGGCCTGGCCATCACGGGCATGTCCTTCAGCTTCGGGTCATGGAAGTGCGACTTCGGGGTCTCCGAGTAGACGAAACCGAGCAACTCCTCGGAGGGCTTGGGTTTCGTCACCAGCGAGACCAGGATGCTGACCACGATGTCCAGCACGAACCCGGCTGAGGCGGCCACGAACGCCGTCCCCTGCCCCGACAGGGTGAAGACGCCGTTCTGGGCCAGGGCCCAGACGAAGATGGCCGAACCGGTACCGACGACCAGACCGACCCAACCGGCGGTGGCCGTCATCCGTTTCCAGAACATGCCGAGGATGAACGTCGCGAACAGCGGAGCGTTGAAGAATCCGAACAGCGTCTGCAGGTAGTCCATGATGTTCGAGAACTGGGCCGCGATCAGGGCGGTGAAGATGGCGACGACCACGCCGACCAACGTCGCGATGCGTCCGACACCGACGTAGTAGTGGTCCCGGCGCTCCTTCACGATGTACGTCTGCCAGATGTCCACCGAGAACACGGTGTTGAACGCCGAGACGTTGGCCGCCATACCGGCCATGAAGGCGGCCAGCAGACCGGCGATGGCCAGGCCGAGCAGGCCGTTGGGCAGGAGGTCGCGCATCAGGAACAGCAGGGCGTCGTTGAACTTCACGCCGCTGCCCGCAGCGCCTCCCGGCACCTTGATGCCCATCTTGGTCTGGGCGATCTCGTTGACCAGGACGGCGGCGAGCATGCCGGGCAGGATGGTGAAGAACGGGACGAACATCTTGGGGAAGGCACCGATGATCGGGGTCTTGCGGGACGCGGTCAGCGATTCCGAGGCCATGGCCCGCTGGACCTCGACGAAGTTGGTCGTCCAGTAGCCGAAGGAGAGCACGAAGCCCAGGCCGAAGACGATGCCGATCACCGACAGGACCGGATCCTGGAAGCCGGAGAGTGACTGCCCGGGCCAGGAGTGCAGCTGCTGGGCCGCCGGCGCCACCTTGGCGCTGGCCGGTGCGGCGGCAGCGGCCTCGGTGATCTTCTGCGTGAGACCGGCCCATCCACCGACCTTGTGCAGGCCGAGCAGGGAGAGCGGCAGCAGCGAGGCGACGATCACGAAGAACTGCAGCACCTCGTTGTAGATAGCCGCGGACAGACCGCCCAGGGTGATGTACGCGAGGACGATGACGGCCGCCGCGATCAGGGTCACCCACTGCGACCAACCCAGCAGCGCATGGATGATCGAGCCCAACAGGTAGAGGTTGATGCCGGCGATGAGCAACTGCGCCAGGGCGAACGAGATCGAGTTGACCAGGTGGGCGCCGGTGCCGAACCGCTTGCGCATGAACTCCGGGACCGACCGGACCTTGGACCCGTAGTAGAAGGGCATCATCACGACACCCAGGAAGAGCATGGCGGGGATGGCGCCGATCCAGAAGTAGTGGACCGTCGGCATCCCGAGCTGGGCGCCGTTCGCCGACATGCCCATGATCTCGACCGCACCGAGGTTCGCCGAGATGAAGGCCAGACCGGTCACCCAGGCGGGCAACGACCGACCGGACAGGAAGAAGCCGATGGCATCGGAGGCCTGGCGGCGCGCCATCAACCCGATGCCGAGCACCGCGACGAAGTAGATCACGATGATCAGGTAATCGACCCACTGCGCATGGATGAGTGTGTTCATCCTCGTTGATGTCCTCTCAGACGTGACGGACCCGACCCTCCGGCGGACCCGGGGGACCAATGTTTACGTCAACATTGTGGGAATGGAACGATGTTGACAAAGATCCTGGCCAGTGTCAACAAACTTGCACGACAGTAATGTTTACGTCACCATTGCTGAAGGTACGGGGCACAGACGCCCAGGGTCGCGGTTCCGACGCGAGCCGGGCACCGATGACCGCCCCGCTCTGGGAGGAACAGGACAATGACGACGGGTATCCCCAGCTGGTCCGGCGAGGAGGGCGCACGACGCGCCCGTGAACTCTTCCGCGAGGCGTTCGGCACCCCACCCGACGGGGTCTGGGGCGCCCCCGGCCGGGTCAACCTGATCGGCGAGCACGTCGATTACAACGGCGGCACCTGCCTGCCGATCGCGCTGCCCCACCGTACGTACGTGGCACTGCGCCGACGCGAGGACCGGGTCGTCCGGCTCGTCTCGGCCGACGCTGACCCGTCCCGCTGGGAGGGCAGCCTCGACGACGTCCGTCCCGACGGGGACATCCCCTCCTGGGTCGGGTACGCCGCCGGCCCGGCGTGGAGCCTCGGGCAGGAGGGGGCCTACCTGGGCGGCTTCGATGCGGCGATCTCCTCCTGCGTGCCGTGGGGGGCGGGGCTCTCCTCGTCCGCGGCGATCGAGTGCGCGATGGCGCTGGCCCTCGACGAGACGTACGACCTGGGTCTCGGCGGCGACACCGAGGGCCGCTCCCGCCTCAGCGCCGCCTGCGTCCGGGCGGAGAACGACGTGGTCGGAGCCCCAACCGGCGGGATGGACCAGGCGGCGGCGCTGCTCACCGAGGAGGGGCACGCCCTGCTCCTCGACACGCTAGACGGCTCGCTGACCCAGGTGCCCTTCGACCTCGGCGCGGTCGGGCTGGCGCTGCTGGTGATGGACACCCGCGCCAAGCACGCCCTGAACGACGGGCAGTACGCCGCCCGCCGAGCGACGTGTGAGGCGGTGGCAGCGCGGGAGGGCGTCGCCACCCTGCGGGAACTGGACGACCCGGCGGCGGTGCTGGCCCGGCTGACCGATCCGGTGGAGCAGCAGCGGGTGCGCCACGTGGTGAGTGAGATCGAGCGCGTCGCGACGTTCGTGGACCTGCTCAAGGCCGGGGAGTACGACGCGCTCGGGCCGGTGCTCGACGCCTCGCACACCTCGCTGCGCGACGACTACGAGGTCAGCTGCGACGAGTTGGACGTCGCGGTGGAGACCGCCCGGGCCACCGGGGCACTGGGCGCCCGGATGACCGGCGGTGGTTTCGGCGGGTCGGCGATCGCGCTCACCCCGGTCGACAAGGTCGACGCGATCACCGCGGCGGTGGCGGCGGCGTTCGACGAGCGCGGCTGGAACCCGCCGCAGTTCCTGGTCGCCCTGGCCGCCGCGCCGGGTGGCCGGGTCGACTGACCGACGACAGACACCGACGAGAGGAACGACAGGACCGATGAGTGCCGCAGGACTCCAGCACGCGACCGACCGGATGCGCCGGGCCGGCGTACCCGACCTCGCCATCGAGGTGTTCGCCCACTACTACGCCCAACTGGAGGAGGGCCACACCGGCCTGATCCCGGAGGACTCCATCGACCCGGTGCTCGACGTCACCGACATCGCCGAGGTGGAGGTCTCCCCCGAGCAGCAGCGCGAGGCGCTCTCCAAGACGGTGATGATCAAGCTCAACGGCGGGCTCGGCACGTCGATGGGGATGGACCGGGCGAAATCCCTGTTGCCGGTCCGGGACGGGTTGAGCTTCCTCGACATCATCGCCCGGCAGATCCGGCACACCCGTACGGCGGGAGACATCGGGCTGCCGCTGCTGCTGATGGACAGCTTCCGCACCCAGGAGGATTCGCTGGCGGCCCTGGCCGCCTACCCGGAGCTGGCCCACGAGGGTCTCCCGTTGGACTTCGTCCAGCACCAGGAGCCGAAGCTGCTGGTCGACTCGCTGGAGCCGGTGGACTGGCCGGCCGATCCGTCGCTCGAGTGGTGCCCGCCGGGCCACGGCGACATCTACGTCGCACTGCTCACCACCGGCCTGCTCGACGAGTTGATCGCCCGCGGCTATCGCTACGCGAACACCTCCAACGCCGACAACCTCGGCGCCGCCCCGGACGGCCGGCTGGCCGGCTGGTTCGCGGCGAGCGGGGCGCCGTACGCTCCGGAGGTGTGCCGCCGGACCCCCGCCGACCGCAAGGGTGGCCACCTCGGCCGGCGCAAGAGCGACGGGCGGATGATCCTGCGCGACACGGCGCAGACCCCCGAGGAAGACATGAAGTGGTTCACCGACGAGGAGCGGCACCCCTACTTCCACACCAACAACCTGTGGTTCGACCTCGTCGCGCTGCGGGACGCACTGGCCGCCCGCGGCGGGGTGCCGGGCCTGCCGCTGATCCGCAATCGCAAGCACGTCGACCCCCGTGACCCGGACTCCCCGGAGGTCTACCAGATCGAGTGCGCGCTGGGTGCGGTGGTCGAGCTGTTCGACGACCCTCAGCCGGTGCTGGTCGAGCGCGGGCGGTTCCTGCCGGTGAAGACGACCGACGACCTGCTGCTGCTGCGCTCCGACGCGTACGAGATGGGTGAGGACTTCCGGCTGCGGCTGGTGCCCGAGCAGGCCTGCCTGGTCAAGCTCGACTCCCGCCACTACAAGCGGATCGCGGACTTCGACGCCCACTTCCCGCAGGGCGCCCCGTCGCTGCGCGACGCCGACTCCCTCACGGTGGAAGGCGACTGGACGTTCGGCGCGGACGTGGTCGCCACGGGCGACGTACGACTGACCGACCCGGGCGAGCCGCGGACCATCCCCGACGGCACCGACCTGGCAACCTTTGATGGGAGAGACGCATGACCCCGAGCAGCCCCACCGGGCGCCAGTACACCATCCGGCTCGGCGAGCAGGAGGCCGTGATCACCGAGCGGGGCGCGGCGCTGCGTTCCTATCGGGTCGGTGAACGCGACGTCATCGTCCCCTTCGGTGCCGACGAGTTGCCGCCCGCTATGCACGGCTCGATCCTCCTGCCGTGGCCCAACCGTCTCGCCGACGGCCGCTACGACTTCGACGGCGAGACCTACCAGTTGCCGATCAACGAGCCGGCGCGCCGGGTGGCGAACCACGGGCTGGTGTTTCCGCTCTTCTGGCGGGTCCTGGAGCAGACCGACGCGTCAGTGGACTTCGCCCTGACGCTGGTGCCCGAGCCCGGCTATCCGTTCCGGCTCGAGGTCCGCGTCCGGTACGCGCTCGACGAGGACGGCCTGACCGTCCGGCTGGCGACGACGAACACCAGCGAGAAGCGGGCGCCGTACGGGGTGGGGTTCCATCCGTGGCTGTCGCCCGGCGAGGCGAGCGTCGACGACTGCCGGCTCAAGGTGGACGCCGGTGAGTGGTTGCGGACGAACGAGCGGCTGCTGCCGGTGGCGACCGAACCCCTGCCGGCCGAGAAGGACTTCTCCACCGCCCGCGAGATCAGCGACACGTCACTGGACGACGGCTTCGCCTCGGCGAGCTACCAGGACGGGCGCTCCTGGGTGCGGCTCAGCGCGCCCGACGGCCGGACCGCCGCCACCTGGATGGAGCCTCCGCTGGGGTACTGGCAGGTCTGCACGGGTGACTTCCCCGAGACCGGACCGTACGAGCGCACCGGCGTCGCAGCCGAGCCGATGTCGTGCCCGGCGAACGCCTTCGTCAGCGGCCAGGACCTGGCCGTCATCGAACCGTCCGCCACGCACACCGTGGTCTGGGGGCTGCGCCTGGAGGACGACACCCGGAGGGCCGAGGCGTGACCGGGGCGCGGGCCACGGTTTCGCTGGCGGACGTCGCCCTGCTCGCCGGGGTGTCCTCCCAGACCGTGTCCCGCGTCGCCCGCGGCGAGTTGTCCGTCAAGCCCGCGACCGCCGAGAAGGTCCGCGCCGCCATGCGCGAGCTCGGCTACCTGCCCAACCGCGCCGCCAGGGCGCTGCGGTACGGATCGTTCGGGACCATCGGTGTGGTCGGCCACCAGCTGTCGCGGACGGGCGAGGCCCACATCACCGAGGCGGTGATCGAGGCGTTGCGCGAGCGGGACTATTCCGTGATGCTGATCGACACCCCGACGACGAGTGCGGCGGACCTGCTCGACGCCTTCACCAAGCTCGGCCAGTCGGTCGACGGGATGGTCGTCCTGCGGCTCGAGACGCAGAAGCCGGCCCGGGTGGAGTTGCCGGCCCGGATGCCGATCGTGGTGGGCGACTTCCGCTACGCCGACAGCCACACGGCGGTCGGCACCGACCAGGCCGGTGGCACCCGGCTGGCCGTGGACCACCTCCTCGGGCTCGGGCACCGGACCATCCACCACGTCTCCGGACCGAGGAGCTCGGTCCAGGCGACCGCCCGTGAGGAGGCCTGGACCGCTGCGCTACGGGAGGCCGGCCGCGAGGTGCCGCAGGTGCTGCGTGGGGACTGGACTCCCCGGTCGGGCTATGCCGCGGGGCTGAGGCTCGTGGCCGACCCGGCGGTGACGGCGGTGTTCTGCGCGAACGACGAGATGGCCCAAGGCGTGCTGCGGGCGCTCCACGAGGCGGGCCGGCGGGTGCCGGAGGACGTCTCGGTGGTCGGTTTCGACGACCTGATGGCCGAATGGTTGTGGCCACCGCTGACGACGATCGCCCAGGACTTCACCACGATCGGCCGCGAACTGGTCTCGGCCCTGATCGAGCAACTGGGGGCGCCGGATCGGGTCGCGACGAAGCGGATCCTGGTGTCGGCACGGCTGGTGGTGCGGAAGAGCACGGGGCCGGCGCGGGGCTGAGGCTCAGAGCCGCTCCCGCTGACTCTCCATCAGCCAACCAAGGCCTCGCGGACGTTACTGGCTTCCCGCTGCCGTCCTGCGGTCCGCGAGGACGCGGATCATCCGCGAGGGCGCGCATGATCCGCGAGCGCCGCGCAATGCCCGCGGGCTACACGTCCGGAGCGATCGAGCGGATGTCGTCCGGCACGTCGGCCGCGCAGCCCGCCAACTCCTCCAGGGTCACGTACTCGAGGGCGCCCTCGTGGGTCGCCGCCAGGATCACCGGCGCGACGATGCCGGCCCGGTACGCCTGCACCCACCGGGAGGCGACCACGCACCAGGCGTCGCCGGGCCGCAGGCCGGGGAAGCGGAACTGCGGCACCGGGGTCGAGAGGTCGTTGCCGGTGCGCTGCTGGAACTCGAGGAATTCCTTGGTCATCAGGGCACAGATCGTGTGGCTGCCGACGTCATCGGAGGACGTGGCGCAGTACCCGTCCCGGAAGAAGCCCGTGACGGGATCAGTGCCGCAGGGTTGGAGAGGTTCGCCGAGAACGTTACGGGCGTCCATGGCGCAACCCTAGGGCCGAGAGGGTCCGCCGCGCAGGTGTCCGCCCGCAGGGGTGCGGACCACCTGGACGTGGGCAGCCCGGCCGCGCCCCGACGCGTACAGGGCCAGCTCGGTCGGGGGCCCGGTCACCGTGTCCACGGCACTCCCCCGGCCCACCATGACGGTGCCGCCACCGATCGCGTCGACGAGCACCGTACGTACGCTCCGCGACCGCAGTCGCAGACGGGCCAGGGCGGGGAGGTGCTTCATGATCGTGCCACGGTCGGCGGCGGAGAACTCCCGCTCCGGCACGTCACTCGTGACGCCGCGGCGCAGGTCTTCGTGGTGGATCAGGAACTCGAGCGTGTTCGCGGCCGCGTCGAACTCCCGCAGCGGCGACAGAACGCCGGGGCCCCGGCGGACGCGCTCGACGAGGTCTGGGTACGTGTGCCGGCGCCGGGCTCGGGCGATCCGGGCCTGCTGCACCCCGTCGAGCGCCGGGATCGCGATGCCGAGGCCTGCCAGCAGGTCCGTCTCCCGCACCCAGAGGTGGGCGGCGAGGTCGTAGGCGACCCAGCCCTCGTCGAGGGTCGGGGCATGCGGCCCGACCTCCAGGAACAGGTCACACAGGGCGTGGCGCTCGCGCTGGGCGAGGGAGTTCGGGTCCACGATCGGTCCTCTCGGAGGCTGTCTCCAGATGTCTCCAGCGTAGGAACCATAGCCAGCGAGTGGCCCACCAGGCAGGATGGGAGCGACGCGCCGGCGGGTCCGTCGGCCCTGACGACAGGACGATCCATGCCCCTCACCTCCTGGCCCTACCTGGCCTTCCCCGGCACCGCCCGCGAGGCGATGACCTTCTACCACGAGGTCTTCGGCGGCGAGCTGACCCTGACGACATACGGGCAGATCCCCACCGAGGGCATGCCGTTCACCCCGGACCCGGAGGCCGTGGCGCACGCACAGCTCGAGTCGGCGGACCTGCGGTTGGCGGGCGGCGATGACCCGAGCATCGAGGGTGCCTCGATGGAGAGTCGCGTCTACTCGCTGCTCGTCGGGGTCGACACCGTCGATGACGGTCGGGCGCTGATCGACCGGTTCGTGGCCGGTGGTGGGGAGATCGTGATGCCGTTCGCGCTGGCGCCGTGGGGCGACACGTACGGGCAGGTCAAGGACCGGTTCGGGGTGATCTGGTCCTTCGTCGCGCCGGGTGAGCGACGTGAGGAGAGTCAGCTCCTGGGCTGATCCACCTCGGGATCACCCGCGTGGGGCCGTCGCCGCGGACGCGACGAGGGCCCGCGGAAGAAGAGGGTCACCGACACGATCACGCCGATGATCGAGCCGATGATGCCCACCGCGAGGATCCAGCGCGCGAGGCGTGCCCAGTCGAAGGTGATGCCGAGGACGTCGACCGCCCCCTCGGGGAAAGCGAACGGGAAGACCCGCCAGATCGCGAACAGCGCGACCAGGGCCACCGCCGACGTCGCCACGCCGCCCAGGGCCCG
The DNA here is from genome assembly GCF_009646095.1 of Raineyella fluvialis. Lineage (NCBI taxonomy): Bacteria > Bacillati > Actinomycetota > Actinomycetes > Propionibacteriales > Propionibacteriaceae > Raineyella > Raineyella fluvialis. Next base: position 943,461 of record NZ_CP045725.1, read on the forward strand.
CAACCACCGCAGATCCGCCACCAGGTAGATCGCATTGGCGACCAAGGTGGTGATGATCGAGGCATTGACGATGCCGAGCACCATCGTGGTGTCCGGCGTCAGGAACGGCACCGCCTGCCACCCCGGTCGTACGTTGATCAGGTAGTAGAGGGCCGCGTTGATCAGGATGCTGGCGGCATACCCACCGGAGGTCGGGCGGGGCCGGGCGCGTTCGGGACGGGGTGGACGATCGTTCGCTGACATGGGCACTCCAGTGGCTGCGACGGTGGTCCCCTCCAGCCTAGGGCGAAGCCGGGGGACGCGTCTGTGCCTACGATGGTGCACAGGAGCCCGTCTGGGAAGAAGGCGTCCGATGAAGAGGACCTCCGCGACAGTCATCAGCATCGCGTTCTTCGTCGCTGGTCCGGGGACGTTCGTGGGACTCGTGCCCTGGGCGATCACCCGGTGGACGTTCCGTACGCCCGCACCCGGGTGGATCGTGATGCGTGTCCTCGGCGCGGGAATGATCATCGCCGGCATCGTCCCCACCGCGTCTGCCTTCGCCGAGTTCGTGAAGGCCGGTGGCACGCCGGTGCCGCTGGCGCCGACCGACCGCCTCGTCGTCTCCGGCTTCAACCGTTACGTACGCAACCCGATGTACGTCGGACTCATCACGTCCATCCTCGGACAGGTCCTCCTGTTCGGGAACTTGCGGCTGCTGGGGTACGCGGCGGTCGCGGCGGCGGCACCCGCGGCGTTCGTGCACTGGTACGAGGAGCCGACGCTGGCGAAGAGGTTCGGGGCGCAGTACGAGGTCTACCGCCGCGCGGTTCCCGGGTGGATCCCGCGGCTGCGCCCGTGGCAGGCGTGATCGAGAACGCCCCCGCGCTGGCGTACGATCCGGGATCCCCGTCCCGCCGGGATCACCATCGCGGCCCCGGCCGGTACGGCTGGCCCGGCTCGTGCGGCGACTGGTAGACCGAGATCGGCTCGGGCCCGGCCAGGACCCGGCGCTTGACGTGCAGGTAGCGGTGCTCGTCGGGCTCGATACGCCAGCCGATCAGCTGGATCTGGTCGCCCACCAGTTCGATGCCGGTGATGTAGGCCGGGAACGTGCAGCATCCGGTGTTGAAGTACGGGACGCCGTCGCGGGGGAACTTCTGCCGGTGGGTGTGACCGCAGATCAACGCCGTCTGGTGCTCGATAATCCACTTGCGGTAGTTCCGCTCGACCTTGTGGCGCTTGAACATGTTCCGCGTCGGGCTGGAAGGGCTGCGGATGCCGAACGCGTGCATGTACTTCCAGAAGACGCGGAAGGTCCACATCGTGAAGGGCCAGAGCTGGTCGTTGGCCATGTCGCCCTGGTGGCCGTGCACGACGAGGATCTCCTGGCCGGTGTCACGGTGCCGCAGCACCAGGGACCCCAGAGGCTCCAGCCCCGGCATGAACGGCGTGGGGCGGCCCAGGTCGTCGGGGATGGTGTCGAAGCAGGCGCGGGCGAACGCCGGATCCTGCAACTGGATGTTGTGGTTGCCGTAGAGGAAGATCAGCCGGCCGTCGTCGAAGAACCGCTTGAGCCGCCGGTAGGGCGAGCCGTTGGCCCACAGGATGTGCTTCCAGTCGCGGTTCTCCCACAGCTCGTCGCCGTCGCCGACCTCGACGTACGTGTAGCCCTCGGCGTGGTACCACTCCAGCGCGGCGACGTAGATGTTCTTGTTCTTGGCGAATTCGTCGGCGATGCTGCCGTCGCCCCGGTGGATGTCGCTGAGGAAGACGTACTTGGTGTCTGCGCCGAACTCCTCGACGCGGGCATGCCGGTAGGCCTCGGTGAGGCGTCCCATGGTCTGCATGTCGGACTGACTCCTTTCGCACTCGGCGGTGGGCGGCCTGGAGGTCCGGAAGACCCGCCGCCCGTCGAACGCGCTGGCACTCAGCCTAGGCCGCAGCGCGCGGAAGCGGCAGAGGCAGGGCTCGAACGGGGCGCGAGGGGGCGTCCATGGCCGGCCGATGTCACCGACCCCTCCTAGACTGACGGCCGGTGGTCGCCACGACGGCGGCCGTCGACGTCTGCACAGGGGGAGAAGTGGCCGAACAGGATCCGTCCGTCCTGGAGTACGAGCGGGACATGAACACCGCGTACCTGGCCAACCTGGAACGCCGCTCCGGCGGTTACGAGATCGACGACCGCACCCGCTGGACTCCCAGGATCACCATCGGCTCACTGATCGGGCGGGTCCGGATGCGCTATGACGGCGACGACGCGGACGAGGAGTTCTACGTCGCCGAGACATCGGCCGATCTCGACGGCGTCGAGGTGATCAGTTGGGCCGCCCCGGCCGCCGCGGCGTACTACGGCAAGCGGTACGGCGAGGAGTCCGGGCTGAAGATCCGCCGGCGCTTCACCAAGGGCCCGCAGCACGGCATCGAGACGTACGCCGACGAGTGGATCATCGCCCCGGACGGGGCGGAGTTCAGCACGCCCTCCGCGGGCCTGACGGCGCGGGAGGAGCCCCAGGCGGCCCAGGCCGAGCTGCCCCGGGTCGTCCCCGGCACGGAGGAGCAGTTGCGCAAGCCGCGGACATCACTCAAGGCGCTGCTGCGGACCCTCCAGCCCGAGCAGTACGACCTGGTCGCCGCCTCCCCCACCGAGTCGCTGACGATCCAGGGCTACGCGGGAACGGGCAAGACGGTGGTCGCGACGCATCGCGCCGCCTGGCTCACCCACACCGACCGCGAGACGCCGCTACGCAGGGTGGCGCTGATCGGGCCGACGCAGACCTGGGCGCGCCACATCAGCCCCGTGGTCGACGAACTCGCCACCCCCGGCACGGTGACGATCACCTCGCTGCCGGAGGTGATGCGGACCATCATCGGCGCCCCCGAACGGCACGCCTCCAGCGACGACTTCCTCGACGCCTACTCCGCACAGCTGGGAAAGACGCTGGACAGGCTCGTCACCAAGCAGCGCAAGGCGGACCCCGCGCTGACTCCCGCCCGGGCGTACGAGGTCTTCCTGCACACCAACGACCTGTCGATCCCTGCCTCCCGCAGACCCGAGTTCCTCCTCTGGCGGGAGACGCTGCCCCAGACGTACGAGAACGCCCTGGGCGACCGGACGCTGTGGCCGCTACTCACCTACCTCACCGTGCTGTTGAGCCCGCAGGCGCGCTACGACCACATCATCGTCGACGAGGCGCAGGACCTGCGGCCGCTGGAGTGGCTGATCCTCACCCACCTGAACAGCGGCGCCTGGACGCTGGTCGGCGACACCCACCAGCGCCGGACCAGCCACACACCCCGTGGCTGGAAGGAGATCCGCACGCTGCTGGGGCTGTCGACCTGGGACGAGGAGTCGCTGCTCGGTGGCTACCGGACCACCAAGGCGATCATCGACTTCGCGGCGTGTCTCCTCGAGGGGTCCGCCGGCCATCGGGCGTACGACGTGCTGGGCGAGGGCGAGCCGCCGCTGATCATCCATGCCCGCACCGTCGACGAGCTCGAGGCGATCACCCTCGAGCAGGCCGACCGGCTCTCCGCGGATCATCCGAAGGGCAAGGTCGCGGTGATCACCCCGCTGGTGCGCCCCGTCGGCTCGTACGCGCACCGGCATGGCTGGACCGAAGGTGCTGACCACTACTGGTCCAACGAGGACGGCCGCCGGTTCACCCTGCTGACCTCGGAGGAGGCGCGGGGTCTGGAGTTCGACGCGGTCGTGGTGGTCGAGCCCTCGGCCTTCAAGGCGCTGCCCGGCGACAACGGCCCCCTCTACACGGCGCTGACCCGGGCCAATCTGGAACTGGTCATCGTGCACGAGCGCGTGCTGCCGCCGAAGATGGTCCGCCACCTGCGGACGCACCGGCCTGCTGTCCTCGCCTGATCGTCCCCGTCCACACCTCGTCTTGGTCCCCGCCGTAGGGCCGTCACCGAAGGAGCATCGCCGCCGCATGACACATGTCATCTCAGTCGTGAACATGAAGGGTGGAGTCGGCAAGACCACTACCACGGTGATGCTGGGCGAGTTCCTGGCCGCGGAGTACGGCAAGAGGGTGCTGCTGGTCGACATGGACCCGCAGGTCAGCCTCTCGATCACCATGCTCGGTGAACTGCAGTGGAGACTGGTCAGGGACGCCGGCCACACGGCGGTCGCCATGTTCAGTGATGCCCTGGACACGGCCGAGGTGCCGAGGTTCGACATCGCCAGGGCCGTCTACCGCAACGCCTCGAACGTGAAGGCCATCCACGACGTCGACCTGCTGCCGCTGGCCCCGGACATCATCGATCTGCAGCCCCACCTCGCCGCGCTGAGCGTCGCCAAGCGCAGCTCGGTCAGGGTCTGGGACATCCTGCACGGGGCGCTCGCCCCGATCCTGCCGCGCTACGACTACGTCCTGATCGACTGCCCGCCGAGCCTGGACGTGATGACGAAGAACGCTCTGCGCGCGTCCTCGGGCTACCTCATCCCGACGATCCCGGACGTCATGTCGACGTACGGCATCACGCTGCTGCAGCAGAAGGTGGGCGAGTTCGCCGAGCAGGCGGGCATACAGCGGCCGGCCGAGCTCGGCGTGATCGTCACCAAACACAAGCTGAACTCCAGCGTGCACACCGGGCAGGTCGCCCGGTTGCGCAACCACCCGACGTGGCCGCCGATGCTGACCCCGACCGTGCCGGAAGCCAACCAGATCGCCGGGGCGGCCGAGTACCAGCAGTACTCGACCCTGCGCATGAAGTACGGGCAGGCGCACTACGCGGACCTGGCCGAACTGACCGAGACGTTCCGCCAGCGGGTGGAGGAGGGCGAGTGATGACCGAGACCAGCCAGCTGACCGATCCCGACCGCAGCACCGTAACCGACGACGTCGGCGCAGCCGCGGAAGCGCTGCGGGCGTTGGCCGCCGCCGAGGGCGGCGACGTGCTCGCCGGCCAGCTCTCGCGACTCGTCGCCGTGATCGCACAGGAAGCGATCCGAACGAAGCGGTTCCGCTCCGACCTGGTGGCCGCGGTGGTCCCGGAGCCGGCGCCCTCAGCGCCGAACGCCGCGCCGGGCGCGGGCTCGGGCTCGGCCTCCCCCGTGACCCGCAGCCGGCTCGAAAGAATGACGAAGCCTGACCTGAAGCGGCTGATCGATCAGGAGGGCATGGATCCGGACCGTACGCTCCGGTCCAAGGCGACCAAGCCCGCCATGATCGACCTGATCCTGGCCTTCCGGGCCACGGGCTCTGGGGCTCCCACAGCGAACGCCACCCCTGTAGCCGCGCCCGAGGCTGCATCCCCGGCGAAACCGCCGAAGCGTCGCCGGCGCCCCAGCCCTCTCAACCCCTATGCGGTCGCTGCGGAGGACGGGGCGGAGGGCCTGCGCGAGCAGCTCCAGCAACTCGACGTCGAAGAACTCAAGGACATCGTCACCGAGTACGGCATGAACCACGACCGCCGCGCGATGAGCTGGACCGACCACGACCGGTTCGTGGAGCGGATCCTGGCGAAGACCGACTTCGGCGCCTCGCAGGGCAGCGCGTTCCGGAGTTCGTGATGACGCGCCGGCCGGTCGTATCAGGGACCGGGTTCGTCGGCCCGGTTACTTAGACTGGCCAAGTTGGGCCAGCCATCGCCGGCCCGACCACCTGGTCGACATCGTGAAGGAGAACACCGCCGAATGACTCACGTCATCTCCGTCCTCAACATGAAGGGTGGGGTCGGCAAGACCACCACCACGGTGATGCTCGGCGAGTTCCTGGCGGGAGAGTTCGGCAAGAAGGTGCTCCTGGTCGACATGGATCCACAGATCAGCATGTCGATCGCGATGCTCGGGGAGTTCCACTGGTCCCGGGTCAATGAGGCCAACGCCACCCTGGTCCCCCTCTTCCTCGACGCGTTGATCGAGGGTCGCCGCTCGACCCCGCAGTTCGACGTACACAAGACGCTCCAGCGCAACGCGTCCGACGTGCAGACGATCACCGGGGTGGATCTGCTGCCGTCCTCCTACGACGTCATCCCCCTGCAGCGTCACCTGGCGGTGATGACCGTCGCCCGCCACAGCCCCGTGAAGGCCTGGGACATCCTCGGCCCGGGGATCGCGCCGATCATGGACGACTACGACTACGTCCTGATCGACTGCCCGCCCAGCCTCGAAGTGATGACGATGAACGCGCTGCGGATCTCCGAGGGCTACGTGATCCCGACCATCCCCGACGTGCTGTCGACGTACGGGGTCCCGCTGGTCCAGGAACAGGTCGGGGTGTTCGCCGAGGAGGTGGGGATGGAGTGTCCGCGAGAACTCGGGATCATCGTCACCAAGTACCGCATGCTGTCGTCGGTCCACCGGGCGCAGGTCAACCGGATGCGCAACGATGCGACGCTGCCGCAGCTGATGGAGCCCTGGATCCCCGAGACAAATCGGATCGCCGCCTCCGCCGCGGACGAGGGCTTCCCGTCGCTGCAGGTGAAGTACGGGCGCGAGCACTTCCGGGCGCTGCGGCAGCTGACGGATGCGTTCAGGCGACGCGTCGAGGGCAACTGAATCATCGAGGGAGACGCTGTCACAGCTTCCTCCTAGAGTGACTGCCGTGACACCAGCGGCAGTCGGTACTCAATCATGAGCGGGCAGAGCCACTGCCCGAGGGGATGTACGACGCGCTCCTCACCCGCGCGCTGCAACGTCGCCTCACGACGAGCTCTCTCGAGGCGGAACTCATCAAGCTCTCGGAGGCTGACCTGCCAACACGATTGGCCGATCATGTCGGGCGCGCCTTGAGTCGGCGTCTCGATGACGAGGGCGTCGAAGCTCAGGTAGCACTCGTCAATGACATGTTGAACCAGCTGGGCTTCGACGATGACGGGATTGCCCCTGAGCCTCAGATTCTCACCGCGCTTCTTCACACTCCCGAGCCGGGCGCTCCTCCTCGCTACACCGGGCGCCCCCGCACGCCGCTGTCCGAAGCCGACCTGCTGACGAATGGCACCGGCGAACCGTCGTTGGCTGCCGAGCTGATCTCGGAGCTCGCCAGCGCCGACGAAGTGCTCCTCCTGTCAGCCTTCATCAAGTGGTCGGGGCTGCGGACGATGCGTAAAGCTCTTGCTGACGCTGCCAGCCGTGCGATTCCCCTGCGCATCATCACCACGACGTATATGGGCGCGACTGAGCGCGGGGCCTTGGACCGACTGGTGCGCGAGTTTGGTGCTGAGATCCAAGTGTCGTACGAAACCCGCCGTACTCGACTGCACGCGAAGGCCTGGCTCTTCAAACGCCTCACTGGCTTCGACACGGCGTACGTGGGCTCGTCGAACTTGTCCGCCCCCGCATTGCTTGACGGCTTGGAATGGAATGTGCGGCTGTCGACCCGGGCAACGCCTCAACTCCTCCGGAAGTTCGAGGCGACCTTCGCGCAGTACTGGAATGACTCGTCCTTCGAACCGTACGACCCGGATCGCGACGCGGAGCGACTGGATGAGGCTCTTGCGGTGGCCGGGGGACGGCGAGCGCCTGCGGGCCAGGTGATCAGCGTCTCCGGATTGCAGGTCCGCCCCTTCCCCTATCAAGCAGAAATGCTGGAGGCGCTCGAGGCTGAGCGCGAAGTCCACGACCGGCACCAAAATCTCGTCGTTGCCGCGACCGGAACGGGTAAGACGGTCGTGGCCGCGCTGGATTACCGCAACCTCTGCGACACCCTAGGCACAGGCTCTTCGCGACCCACGTTGCTCTTCGTGGCCCACCGCAAGGAGATCCTCACCCAGTCGCTGAGGACCTTCCGCGAGGTGCTAAAGGACGGCAGTTTCGGTGAGCTCTGGGTGGATGGCGAGAGGCCGCGGGAATGGCGGCACGTGTTCGCTTCGATCCAGTCACTCCATGCAGCCGATATCCACCAAATGGGCTCGAACGCCTTCGACGTGGTGATCATCGACGAGTTCCACCATGCCGCTGCCCCAAGCTACGACGCACTCCTGAACCACCTCCAGCCACGCGAACTCGTCGGGCTGACCGCTACGCCGGAACGAGCTGATGGGCTGGACGTACGGGCCTACTTCGGTGGGCACATTTCGGTGGAGATGCGGCTCTGGGAGGCGCTCGATGCCGAGCTTCTCAGTCCCTTCCACTATTTCGTCATCTCCGACAACACCGATCTGTCACAGCTCTCCTGGAAGCGGGGCAGCTATGACGTCCGCGAGTTGGAGAAGCTCTACACGGGAAACCATGCTCGGGCAGCTCTCATCCTGGACCAGGTCCGTGACCTCATCGAGGACCCGCTGCGCATGCGGGCCATCGGGTTCTGTGTCGGCATCGGCCACGCGCAATGGATGGCGGAAGTCTTCACTGCGGCAGGGATCCCCTCCACAGCCGTGGCTGGCACCATCTCAAGCGAGGAGCGAGCACAGGCACTCAGCGATCTGCAGGAGCGGCGGATCAACGCCATGTTCGCCGTCGACATGTTCAACGAGGGCGTCGATCTGCCTGACGTCGACACTGTGCTGTTCCTCCGTCCGACCGAATCGGCCACCGTCTTCCTCCAGCAACTGGGCCGAGGCCTGCGACGTACGAAAGACAAGGCGGTATTGACCGCCCTCGACTTCGTCGGCCACCAGCACAGAGAGTTCCGATTCGACCAGCGATTCCGAGCCATCACCGGCTCGAGCACCGCGCGCCTTCGCCGCGACATCGAGGAGGGGTTCCCCTACCTGCCTTCGGGCTGCCAGATCGTTATGGATCGGACCTCCCAGGAACGCGTTCTCAATAGTCTCAAGCGTCAGATCGGCGGGCGGTGGAATGACATCGTCGCCCAGCTTCGTCGCATCGGAGACGTTCCCTTGGAGACCTTCCTTGAGGAGTCGCAGATCCCCCTCGCGGAGATCGTCGGCAAGGCCGGCCGAAGTTGGACGGGAGCACGACGCGAAGCTGGCTTCACTGTTCCGGCGGGCGGACCGAATGAAGAAGCGCTCTTGAGGCGAACCCGCGCGTTCGTCCACGTCGATGATCCTCAACGGGCGGCCGCCTATCTGAATCTACTGTCCGATGCGACGCAGCCCTACTCGGACCTCTCAGAGGCTGATCAGCGGTGGGCTCGCATGCTCTACTTCTCGCTGTGGCCGGGCCAGAACGCCTGGCCGTCATATGACGCCGGGCTACAAGCCCTCGCCGCGGAGCCCGCAGTACGCCAGGAAATCTCCGAGCTGGTACGACTCGGCGTCGTCCGAGCCGAGCACCGTACCCGCCGATTGGAGGGGGCGCTCGGAGCCACGGGGCTTCAATCACACGCCCGATACACCCGGGAAGAACTGGCTGCGGCCCTCGACTACGCCACCCTTACGCGCACGCCGAACACCCTTCGCCAGGGCGTCTTCTACTCCGCGGACTTCAACACCGACGGATTATTGGTCACCCTGCAGAAGTCCGAACGCGATTACTCGCCGACGACGATGTATCGCGACTACGCCATCAGTCCCGAGCTCTTCCATTGGGAAAGCCAGTCCATGACGAAGGTGGACTCGCCAACCGGACAGCGCTACGTCCAACAGAGGGAAAACGGCAATCACGTCCTGCTGTTCGTGCGGACTGGCAAGAGCTGGGAGTTCGGGAAAGGGGTGCCGTACATGCTGTTGGGCGAAGCCAATTACGTGGAGCATCGAGGCGAGCAGCCGATCGCCGTCACATGGCGGCTACGGCGGCCGATGCCTGCCGAGGAATTCCGTACTGCCAGCGTCGCAGCCGGCTAGTGCGTGGTCCGGTGCTAGCCGGTATGCGAGCCACTGCCAGACTGCCACTTCGTCAAGCCAGTTGAGACGCGCATCTCCTCCATAACAGGCTTCCAACCGCGCGGGGGGGTGCAAGAGTGATTGTCAGCGCGGAACCGCCGCGCCGATGAACTGGAGGCCACAGTGCGCCGTCGCCGACTCTTCACTCTGCTGGCCGCTGTGGCGCTGCTACCCCTTGGGCAGGTCCCCTCTGCCGAAGCTGCCACCAGCACGACCGCCACGATCACCTGGCGATCGGACTGCTACAAAGGCGCTCGCGTGCTGTGTGCCGACCAGACCAACAACAAGATGGCGTACTTCAAGAATGGGGTGCTGGTCTACGAGCTCGATGCGCGGTTCGGGCCGACCGGCTCAGTCGACATCAGTCCGACCCGCAACGGCGACTTCACCATCTTCCGCAAGGTCAAGAACGACTGGTCGACGCTCTACAACTCCCCCATGCCGGACGCGATGTACTTCTCTGGGGGGGAGGCCGTCCACTACTCCGACGATTTCGCCACGAACGGCTGGACCGACACCAGCCATGGCTGCATCAACATCCGTGACCGCCCCGCCTTGGACGTCATCTACAAGGAGATCAAGCTGGGAGACCCGATCCACATCTGGGGCACTCCCCCACCACCGGTGATCTGACAAGCGCTCCGGGCTGTGTCACGACTTGGCGCGCCTACCGTTGGAGCATGAAGGTGCCCATCGGCTCGACGCGGATCCCTGACACGGTGCCACGGCCCATCCTGGTCGTCGCCCGAACCCGCCTGCCATTCGGTCGGCGCCGTGCCGGCGCGGTGCGGGGCGTCGTCACCCTGGCACACTCCCGCCCCTGGTACCTCACGGCGGTCCAGCTGGTCTCGGCGCCCGGTTCGTTCCCGGTCGTCGGACGCGATCATCGGCGTGACCTGAAGACCATCGACCGGGTCACCGCAACGTGGCCCGACCGGGAACGGCTCGACACTCTCCAGCGCGCCGGCAGGGACCCGCGCTGGGCCCGATGGACCGCTGACGGCATGCGGGAACGTCACGAGGATGACCGTAGGGTGCCTCGTCACGGGGCCCAGCGGTGACCTAGCGTGGACGCCGTGGCCACCCCCGCCATCCGCGCCGCCCCGATGATTCCCGCGGAGTTCTGCAGGGCCGCCGGCACCACCGGGCAGTTCAGGCGCAACTGCGGCAGGAACTTCTCGCTGTGCTCACTCACCCCGCCACCCACGACGATCAGGTCGGGCGAGAAGAGGAAGTCCAGCGCCCCGAAGTACCGCTGCAGCCGCGGCACGTACGCCTCGAAGCTCAGGTTCTCCCGGGCACGGGCAGAGGCTGCGGCGAGGACTTCGGCGTCCAGGCCGTCGAGTTCGAGGTGGCCCAGCTCGGTGTTCGGGATGAGGACGCCGTCGTGGATCAGTGCGCTGCCGATGCCGGTGCCCAGAGTGGTCACGATGACCATGCCGGACGCGTTCCTCGCCGCGCCGTAGGTCACCTCGGCCACACCCGCGGCGTCGGCGTCGTTGACCAGGGTCACCTCTCGCCCCAGCGCCAGTTGGAAGGTCTGCTGGGCCGGTGCGTCGATCCAGGAGCTGTCGATGTTCGCGGCAGAGCAGGTGACACCGTGCCGTACGATCGCCGGGATCGTCACCCCGACGGGCCCGTCACCCAACTCCGCGGAGAGGCGCTCGGCGATCTGCGCCACGACCTCGGCGACGTTGCGCGGCGTGGACGGCGACGGGGTCGGGATCTGCAGGAAGTCCGACGCGTACTCTCCGCGCCGTACGTCCACCACGGCACCCTTGATCCCCGAGCCGCCGATATCGATGCCGAGGGCGGACGAGGTCCTCGGGACAACGGGGACGGGCTGGGAGACGGGAATCGTCGGGGTCTCGATGAGGTCGACCAGTGCGGCCATGGGGACGTCCCTTCATTGCGACGGTGATATGCGCGGCGGAGACAGGAACCGCTAACTTGAAACGATTCACATGCTAAATGGCGGACCTCCCTGCGGCAAGCCCATCCACGACCGCCAGTCTCCTGTGAAACGATTCGAAAGACAGCTGCACACCAACGACGAGGAGCAGAGCATGGCCGGCGCCCGATCGAACCGAGGGCCCCTGCTGCGGGACGTCGCCCAACGGGCGGGCGTGTCCGTCGGCACCGTGTCGAACGTGCTCAACAACCCCGAGAAGGTCTCCCCCGAGACGCTGACACGGGTCCAGGCGGCGATCACCGAACTCGGCTTCGTCCCGAACGCCGCCGCCCGTCAGCTCCGGGCCGGTCGCAGCGCGTCCGTCGGTCTGCTCGTCCTCGACGTCCGCAACCCGTTCTTCACCGACCTCGCGGCCGGTGTCGAGGAGGCGGCGATCGACAGCGGGCTGGCCGTGATCCTCGCCACCAGCTCCGGGCGACCCGACCGCGAGGCGATGTACCTGGAGCGGTTCGAGCAGAGTCGCGTCGACGGCGTGCTGGTCACTCCCGTCGGTTCCTCGGTCGAGCCGCTCGTCGCGCTGCGTGACCGTGGCACCCCCGTCATCCTGCTCGACCGGCTCACGCAGACGCCCGGCTTCAGCTCGATCGCCGTGGACGACGCGGAGGGTGGCCGGCTGGGCGGTCAGCACCTGGTCGACATCGGGTGCCGCCACATCGCCTTCGTCGGGGGCCCCCGGACCCTCGAGCAGGTCCGCAACCGAGCCGCCGGCGCCCGCAGGGTCGCCGAGGCCGCCGGCGTGGACCTCACCGAGATCCTCACCACCGACATGTCCGCCGACGAGGGACACCGCGTCGGCACCGAGATCGCCGCCCTACCCCCGGACGAGAGGCCCGACGGCATCTTCGCCGGCAACGACCTGATCGCTCTGGCAGTCCTCCAGGCCCTGCTCAGCGCCGGGATCCGGGTCCCGGAGGAGGTGGCCGTCCTCGGCTACGACGACATCCCGTTCGCCGCCCTGGCCACCGTCCCCCTGTCCTCGATCCGCCAGCCCAGCCACCTGATGGGGCAACGGGCCATGGCGCTGCTCACCGCCCATCTCCGCGGCGACACCGCGCACTCCGACCACGAGGTGTTCACCCCCGAGTTGATCGTCCGGGGGACAACGGCGGGTCACCGGCGAGACGACGCATGACGTCACCGAGTGCCGGACGCCCCTCGGTGAAGGACGTGGCCGAACGCGCGGGTGTATCGGTCGGCACGGTCTCCCACGTGCTCAACCACCCCGATCGGGTCAGTGACGCCACACTCCAGCGTGTCCGTACGGCGATCGACGACCTGGGCTTCATTCCGTCGGGGGCCGCCCGGCACCTGCGGCAGGGCACCTCTCAGGCCGTCGGACTCGTCGTGGCCGACATCGCCAACCCGTACTACATCGAGGCTGCCCGGGCGGTGGAGGACAGCCTGGTCCAGCGGGGGATGGCGATGATGATGAGTTCCACCGATGGCGACCCCGAACGAGAGCGGCGCATCCTCGAGATGCTCGCCGCCCAGCAGGTGCGCGGGATCATCCTGACCCCCTCGGAGCGAAGCCCGGAGAACCTGGCACTCGTCCGCCGCCGAGGCATCCCCACGGTTCTGCTCGACGGAGGGTCGAGCCGCTCCGCGTTCTCCACGGTGGGCGTCGACGACGTCGCCGGCGGACGGATGGCGGTGGCGCACCTGCTGGCCTCCGGCCACCGCTCGATCGCGGTCATCTCCGGCCCCCTCGAGGTGCGACAGGCCGCGGATCGATGGGAGGGCGCGCGTCAGGCCGTACGCGATGCGGGGCTCAACCCCAGGACGACGCTCGTCCATCTCGTGGCCGACTCGTTCAGCGCCGAGGCCGGAGCCGAGGCAATGTCCCTGCTCCTGGAGGGGCCGGTGCGCCCCACCGCCGCCTTCACCGTCAACGACGTGATGGCCATCGGCGCGATGCGGACGCTGCGCCGGGAGGGACTCCGCATCCCCGAGGAGATGGCGCTGGTCGGCTACGACGACATCCCCGTCGCCGCCGAACTCATCACCCCGTTGACGACCGTACGGCAACCGATGGCCAGCCTCGGACGGCGTGCGGCCGAACTGCTCCTCGAGGGCCGGGGCGTCGAGCACGTGCTCTTCCGGCCCCACCTCGCGGTGCGCGCCTCCGCCCCGTAGCGCCCGACACCATCGGCGTTGACACGTTTCAATGGATGTGTCACACTCATTGCATGAAACGATTCAACGACGAATTGGAGTGCCTGCGATGACTGCCACCGCGACTGCCCCGACGGTAGACTCCGTCAAGGTGCGTATCCCCAAGAACGCGTGGAAGGTCGCCGTCCTCGCGGGCATGGCGTCCTACCTCGACGCCGGCGTCCTCGTCACGAACGGCGGCGCGCTGGTCCTCTACAAGGGCCTCGGCGTCACCAACCAGCACATCAGCCAGCTGTCGGCGATCCTGACCTTCCTCTTCGCCTTCGGAGCGCTTTTCGGCGGGCGACTGGGTGACCGCTTCGGCCGCCGGAAGGTCTTCACCGCCACGATGATCGGCCTCGCGGCCGGCATCGCGATCATGGCCTTCGCCCCGAGCATCGCCTTCCTCTATGTCGGCATCCCGATCCTGGGCTTCTCGATCGGCGCCGACCTCCCCGTCTCGATGTCGATGATCGCCGAGGAGGCCCCGGAGGGCGCCAAGGGCAAGCTCGTCGCGTTCAGCCACGTGCTGTGGATGGTCGCCATCGGGACCGTCTCGCTGGTCCAGGTGTTCGCCGGTGGGCTGGGCGTGCTCGGTGGCCGCATCATGTGGATCCACCTGCTCATCGTCGCCGTCGTCGTGCTGGTCCTCCGCTCGACGATGCCCGAGTCCTCCGAGTGGCAGCGCGCCCACGACCGCGCGGTCCGGTCCGCGACCTCCGCCCAGGGCGGGGAGATCAAGGCCGTCACCCTCAAGCAGCTCTTCTCGAAGCCGTTCATCTTCCCGCTCGTCGGACTCGCCCTCTTCTACGGCATCGTCAACCTGTCCGCGAACACCGGCGGCCAGTTCGCCACCCTCCTCTACACCGAGTTCGCCGGCATGTCTGTCTCCCAGGCCGGTCTGGTGGGCGTCGTCGGCCTGGCCGTCGGCGTCGGCATGTCGCTCGTCTTCATGCGGGTCATCGACACCAAGTACCGCTACGCGGCCTTCGCGATCGGCGCCGTCATCTACACCTTCTCCCAGGCCCTGCCGCTGATCTTCGGCGTGCACGCCTGGACCCTGATCGGCTGGCAGCTGCTCGGTGGCGTCGGCGGCCTGGTGGCCGGTGAGCCGATGTGGAAGATCTGGAGCCAGGAGCTCTTCCCGACCCTGCTGCGCAGCTCGGGCCAGGGCTTCACCACCTTCTTCACCCGCATCCTCGCCGCCCTGATGGCCCTGATCACCGCCTCGCTGATGGCCACCGGCCCGGCGACCCTGTTCATCATCCTCACCGTCGCCGTCGCCTTCACCAGCGTTCTGGGCTGGTTCTGGCTGCGCCGGATGCCCAAGGGCGAGGACGTCGAAGCCGCGCTGGAGGCGGGCGCCACGCCCGAGCAGGCCTTCCAGCTCAAGTGATCGCCTGACACCCCCGAAAGGAGAGAAGCGATGAACGTCACCGGCCTCCGCGCTGAGTACACCCCCGACGCCCTCGGTCTGGGCACGACCATACCCCGGCTGTCCTGGCAGATCACCGACGCACCCACCGGCTGGGCCCAGGCCTCCGCCACGATCGAGATCACCGACGCCACCGGAACGCCGGCGACGTTCACCGCCGAGGGGCCCGACCAGGTCCTGGTGGCCTGGCCGGGCATCCCGCTCGCCTCCCGAGAGCGTCGTACGATCCGGGTCCGGACGACGGGTGCGGATGGCAGCGCCTCCGACTGGAGCGAACCCCTCGCGGTCGAGGCGGGCCTGCTGGACAGCAGCGACTGGACCGCCCGGCTCGTCCACCCCGCACCCGATGCCGCCGGCCCGACCCCGCACCCGGCGATGCTGCTCCGCCGCGAGATCACCCTCCGCGAGACTCCCGTCTCCGCCCGCCTCTACCTCACCGCCCAGGGCCTGTTCGAGGCCGAACTCAACGGCCGCCGCCTCGGCGACGTCGAACTCGCCCCGGGCTGGACCAGCTACCACCACCGCCTCCAGTACCTGACGTTCGACGTCACCGACCAGCTCACCGCCGGCCCCAACGTCCTCGGCGCCTGGCTCGCCGACGGGTGGTACCGCGGCTACGTCGGCTTCGACGGCGGCGTCCGCAACCTCTACGGCGACCGCACGGGCCTGCTCGCCCAGCTAGAGGTGACGTACGCCGACGGCTCCGCCCAGACCGTCAGCACCGACGAGTCCTGGCGCAGCACCCCGAGCCCGATCACCGCCACCGGCCTCTACGAAGGCGAGACGTACGACGCCCGGGCCCTGCCCGCCGGCTGGTCCGGCCCCGGCTTCGACGACACCCGCTGGGGTGGCGTCACGCTGGGTGAGCTGGACACCGCTACCCTCGTCGCCCCGCTGGGCCCGCCCGTCCGGTGCACCGACGAGCTCCCGGTCCTCGAGGTCATCACGACACCCTCGGGACGTACGATCCTCGACTTCGGCCAGAACGCCTCCGGCCGCCTGCGGATCCGCGTCACCGGCCGCGCCGGCGACGTCGTGACGGTGCGTCACGCCGAGGTCCTCGAGAACGGCGAACTGGGCGTGCGCCCGCTGCGCCGCGCCGCTGCCACCGACCGCTACGTGCTGACCGGCGACAGCGAGGAGGTCTGGGAACCGCGCTTCACCATCCACGGCTTCCGCTACGCCGAGATCGACGGCTGGCCCGAGGAGGCCGGCCCGCTGGCGGAGTCGATCACCTACCGCGTCCTGCACTCCGACCTCGAGCGCACCGGCTGGTGGTCGAGCAGCGACGAACTCCTCAACCGCCTGCACGAGAACGTCCTGTGGGGCCTGCGCAGCAACTTCGTCAGCATCCCCACCGACTGCCCGCAGCGCGACGAGCGCCTCGGCTGGACGGGCGACATCGGCGTCTTCGCCCCCACCGCGAGCTACCTCTACGACACCGCCGGCTTCCTCGGCGGCTGGCTGCACGACCTGGCGGCCGAACAGGCCGACTTCGGCGGGATGACGCCCATCTACGTCCCCTACCTGACCCTCGGCTTCCCGAACATGCCGCTGGCCGCCTGGGGCGACGCCGCCACCCTGGTGCCGTGGGCCGTCTACCAACGGTGCGGCGACCACGAGGTGCTGGCCCGGCAGTTCGACAGCATGACCTCCTGGGTGGACCTCGTGGCCCAGCGCGCCGGGGAGTCCCTGATCTGGGACGGCGACGTACAGCTCGGCGATTGGCTCGACCCGACAGCCCCGCCGGACAACCCCGCCGAGGCCCGTACCGCCCCCGAACTCGTCGCCACCGCCTACTTCGCCCTGTCGGCGCGGATCACCGGCCGGGCGGCCGAGGTCCTGGGACGCACCGAGCTGGCCCGGCACTACACGGAGCTGTCGGAGCGGGTGGCCGAGGCGTTCCGCCACGAGTTCACGACTCCCCACGGCCGGCTCGCCAGCGACAGCCAGACCGCGTACGCGGTGGCCCTGGAGTTCGACCTGCTGACCGAGCCCGAGGCTCGTCGACGCGCCGCGGACCATCTGGCCGAGATCGTCGTGGCGAACAACCACCGCGTCGGCACCGGTTTCGTCGGCACCCCGCTGATCTGCGATGCCCTGGCGAACAACGGCCACCTCGACACCGCCTACCACCTGCTCACCAACGACGCCTGCCCGTCGTGGCTCTACACCGTGAGCATGGGCGCGACGACGATGTGGGAACGCTGGGACTCGATGCTCCCCGACGGGTCGATCAACCCGGGCGACATGACCTCGTTCAACCACTACGCCCTCGGTGCCGTGGCCGACTTCCTGCACCGCGTCCTCGGCGGGCTGGAGCCCGTGGCGCCGGGCTACCGCCGGGTCCGGATCGCCCCGCGGCCGGGCGCCGGCCTGACCTGCGCGAGCGCCACCCACCGGTCACCGTACGGAGAGGTGGCGGTCAGCTGGCGTCGCGAGGGCGAACAGCTCACCCTCGACGTCACCGTCCCGGTCGGCGTCACCGCGGTGATCGACCTGCCGGAGCTCGCGACCGAGGTCGGCCACGGCCAGCACAGCTTCACCACGCACTACCGCGCCCCGGAGGCCGACCCGCCCCGCCCGCCCGCGATGTCCCTCTTCGAGCGCGCCATGGCTGCCGCCCGTGAGGCCACCGGCGCGACCCTCGCCTGACCTTCCCCACGCCCCAAGGAACCTGCCCCGATGAACGCCGTGAACCTCGACACCACTCCCGACACCCTGGACACCCTCGATACCCTCCGTGACCGGGTGGCCCGCCTCACCCTCGAGCAGAAGGTCGCCCTGCTGACCGGCGCCGACTTCTGGTCGGTCGGCCCCGAGCCGGACGCCGGCCTCCGCCGCCTCGTCGTCTCCGACGGTCCCGTCGGGGTCCGCGGCGAGTTCTGGGACGACCGGGACTGGTCCGCCAACTCCCCCTCCCCCAGCGCGCTCGCCGCGACCTGGGACCCCGCCCTGCTCGACGATCTCGGCCGGCTGATGGCCGGCGAGGCGCGCCGCAAGGGCGTCGACACGATCCTCGCGCCGACGGTCAACCTGCACCGTACGCCCGTCGGTGGCCGCCACTTCGAGTGCTACTCGGAGGACCCGGTGCTCTCGGGCGAGCTCGGCAGCGCCTGGGTGAAGGGGGTCCAGGCCGAGGGGGTCGGCGCCTGCGTGAAGCACTTCGTCGGCAACGACCAGGAGACCGACCGGATGACGGCCGACTGCCTGATCGACGAGCAGACACTGCGCGAGCTCTACCTGGCCCCCTTCGAGATCATCGAGGACCGGGCCCGGCCGTGGGCGTACATGGCCGCCTACAACAAGGTCAACGGCGTCACCGGCACCGAGTCCCCGCTGATCGACCAGGTCCTCAAGGGAGAGTGGGGCTCCGACGCGCTGATCATGTCCGACTGGACGGCGGCGCGCTCCACCGAGGCCTCCGCCAATGCGGGTCTCGACCTGGTGATGCCCGGCCCCGCCGGTCCGTGGGGCGACGCCCTCGTGACGGCCGTCCGTGAGGGGCGGGTCCCCGAGGCGACGATCGACGACAAGGTGGCACGCCTCCTGCTGCTCGCCGCCCGCTGCGGAGCCCTCGACACGAGCAATCAGGGCGTCGCGGCCCCGCTCGACCCCGAGCAGGTCGCCGCGGCCATGCGCCGGTTCGCAGCCGCCGGCTTCGTCCTGGTGAAGAACGATCGCCGGGCTTCCGGTGACGGCGCCGTCCTGCCGGTGTCGGGCGACGTACGATCGATCGCCGTCGTCGGCCCCAACGCGGTGCACGGCCGGACCGCAGGCGGAGGATCCGCCTCCGTGCTGCCCGAGCGGGTCGTCCACCCGGCCGCCGGCATCGCCGCGGCCCTCCCCCAGGCGGAGGTGCGCACCGCCCTCGGCGTCCACAGCACCGATCGGGTGCCGAGCCTCGAGGCCGGCGAGACTGATCTCCCCGACGGGTCCGGCCCGGGCCTGCAGGTCGAGTACCTCGACGCGACCGGCGCGGTCCTCGCGGCTGAACAGCGCCGCTACGGCAACTTCAACTGGATCGGCACGTTCGGCACGGACATCGACGACGACCGCGTCGCGTCGGTACGGGTGAGCACCCTCATCACCGCCCGTACGTGCGGCGATCATCGCCTCGGCGCCTCCGGGGTGGGCCATCTGGTGCTGACCCTCGACGGCGAGATCGTCGCCGATGACAACGTCACCACCCGGCCCGGTGCCGACGTGGTCGAGGGGATGATGCGGCCGCCGCAACTCCTCGTCACCCGCCACCTCGACGCCGGCGAGACCACCCTGCTGACCGTCGAATACGCCGCAGCGACCGGTGGACCCCTCGACCTCTGGGTGCTGCAGGTCAATCTGGAGGCCCCGCACGGCACCGACGACGAGGAGATCGCGGCCGCCAGCGCACTGGCCCGGGCCTCCGACGCCACCGTGGTCGTGGTCGGCACCACCGAGGAGGTCGAGTCCGAGGGTTTCGACCGCACCTCGCTAGCCCTCCCCGGCCGCCAGGACGACCTCGTCAACGCCGTCCTCGACGCCGACCCGGACGCCGTGATCGTGGTGAACGCCGGCGCCCCGGTGGAGATGCCGTGGCTCGACCGCGCCAGGGCTGTGCTGATCGTCTGGTTCCCCGGCCAGCAGTTCGGCGAGGCACTCGCGGACGTCCTGACCGGCATCACCGAGCCCGGCGGCCGGATGCCGACGACCTGGGGTCGCCCCGGCACCGCGATCATCCCGCAGAACGTCCCCGACGCCGACGGCACCGTGACGTACGCCGAGGGCCTGACGATCGGCTACCGGGCGTACGAGGAGCAGGGCGTCCAGCCGGCGGTCTGGTTCGGCCACGGGATGGGCTACACCAGTTGGGTCCTGTCGGAGGCCGGCGCAACCGAGCACGGCGTTCGCGTCACGGTGACCAACACCGGCGACCGGCCCGGCTCGACCGTCGCGCAGGTCTACCTGTCCCGCCCCGACACCGCCGTACGTCGTCCCGCGCGCTGGCTGGCCGCCTTCGGGCGCGTCTCCCTGGCACCCGGCGACAGCCGGACGCTCGACATCACCCTGCCCGAGCGGGCGTTCCGGCACTGGGACGTCGACCAGCACCACTGGGCCGTCGAACCGGGCGAGTTCCGGGTGCACGTCGGTCTCTCGGCCGCCGACACCCTGCCGGCACTCCCGATCGTCCGCTGACCTCCCGCGGGTTCATCCCGCACGACACCCCGCACTGATCTCCGACAACGACGTCGCTCATCACCCCTCGAAAGGCCCCCTCATGTCCACCCCGACCCTGTCCTCCCTCACCCCCGAAGCCCGTCGGCTGCTGGAATCGCAGAACATCGAGCTCCCCTCGTGGGCGTTCGGCAACTCCGGCACCCGCTTCAAGGTGTTCGGCACCCCCGGCACGCCCCGCGACCCGTACGAGAAGCTGGCCGACGCCGCCCAGGTGCACCAGTACACCGGCGCGGCGAGCAAGGTCTCGCTGCACATCCCGTGGGACCTGGTCGACGACTGGGCGGATCTCCGCCGTTACGCCGAGGACCTGGGCATCGAGATCGGGGCGATCAACTCCAACGTCTTCCAGGACGACGACTACAAGTACGGCTCGCTGTGCAACCCCGACAAGGCGATCCGGCGCAAGGCCGTCGACGCCCACCGCCGCTGCCTCGACATCATGTCGGCGACGGGTTCGACGGACCTGAAGATCTGGCTCGCCGACGGCACCAACTACCCGGGCCAGGACTCCATCCGCGAGCGCCAGGACCGGCTCGCCGAGTCGCTGCAGCAGATCTACGCCGACCTCGGCCCCGACCAGCGGCTGATCCTGGAGTACAAGTTCTTCGAGCCGGCGATGTATCACACCGACGTCCCGGACTGGGGCACCAGCCTGCTGCACTGCCTCGCCCTCGGCGACAAGGCCTCGGTCGTCCTCGACACCGGCCACCACGCCCCCGGCACCAACATCGAGTTCATCGTCGCCCAGTTGCTGCGCGTCGGACGGCTCGGCGCGTTCGACTTCAACTCGCGGTTCTACGCCGATGACGACCTGATCGTCGGCGCGGCGGACCCGTTCCAGCTGTTCCGGATCATGAACGAGATCGTCGCCGGTGGCGCGCTCGACCCGGACTCCGGCGTCGCCTTCGTCCTCGACCAGTGCCACAACCTCGAGGCGAAGATCCCCGGCGAGATCCGCTCCATCACGAACGTCCAAGAGGCCACCGCCAAGGCCCTGCTGGTCGACCGCGTCGCGCTGGCCCAGGCGCAGCGCAACGGTGACGTGCTCGGCGCGAACGGCATCCTGATGGACGCATACAACACCGACGTGCGCCCGCTGCTCGGCGAACTGCGCGAGAGCCAGGGCCTCGCCCCCGACCCGATGGCCGCCTTCCTGGCCTCCGGCTACCTCGAGCGGATCTCCGCCGAGCGCGTCGGCGGCCAGCAGGCCAGCTGGGCCGCCTGAGCCATGACGACTGTCGCCGCCGTCGACCTCGGCGCTACCAGCGGGCGGGTCCTCACCGGCATTCTGGGCCCCGACGACGTCCTCCACCTCGAGGAGACGGGTCGTTTCCCCAACGGCGCGGTCCGCACCCGGACCCGCCGCGGGGCCGACCTGCAGTGGGACGCGCTGGCGCTGTGGCAGGGCGTCCAGGACGGCCTGCGGTGCGCGGGACGCCGAGGCCCGGTCGAGGCGGTCGGCATCGACACCTGGGGTGTCGACTACGGGCTGCTCGACCGGGACGGCCGCCTGCTGGCCAACCCGACCAGCTACCGCTCGGAGCGTACGGAGCCGATGCCGGAACGCTTCTTCGCCCATCTGCCCGCGGCCGACCTCTACGCCGTCAACGGCCTGCAGGTGCAGCCGTTCAACACGCTCTTCCAGCTGCTGGCCGACCGTGACCTCGCCGGCGCCTCGCTGGCCAAGCGACTGCTGTTGATGCCGGACCTGCTCGGCTACTGGTTGACCGGCCGCGAGGTCGCCGAGGTCACCAACGCCTCGACGACGGGCCTGCTCGACGTGGCCGCGCGTCGCTGGTCGGCCGACCTGCTGGGCCTGCTCCGCGACCGCTTCCACATGGATGCCCGACGCCTGCTGCCCGAACTGGTCGAGCCGGGGACGGTCCTCGGCCCCATCGATGTCCCTCACCTCGAGCTCACCACGTCGTCCGGTGCCGCCACCCCCTGGTGACGGTCGGCAGCCATGACACCGCCTCGGCAGTGGTGGCGGTCCCGGCGGTCGACGAGCACTTCGCGTACATCTCCTGCGGCACCTGGTCGCTGGTCGGTGTCGAGCTCGACCGGCCGATCCGTACGCCGGAGAGTCTGGAGGCCAACTTCACCAACGAGCTCGGCATCGACGGCACGGTCCGCTACCTCAAGAACGTGATGGGCCTGTGGGTGCTGACCGAGTGCCTCAACCACTGGCGCTACGAGGGCCAGACCGACCTCGCCTGGGATCGGCTGCTGCCCGAGGCGGCCGCCGCCCCGGCGCTGCGCAGTCTGATCGACATCAACGACCCCCGGCTCCTCGCCCCCGGGGGGATGCCCACCCGGGTCGCCGGGCTGTGCCGGGAGGCCGGCGAACCCGCGCCGCGGACCCGCGGTGAGTTCCTCCGCTGCATCATCGACTCCCTCGCCCTCGCCTACCGCCGAGCGCTCGAGGACGCCGCCCGGCTCTCCGGCACGGAGATCCGGACGGTCCACCTCCTGGGGGGCGGCAGCCGCAACGCCCTGCTATGCCAGCTCACCGCCGACGCGACGGGGCTGCCGGTCGAGGCGGGCCCCGTCGAGGGCACCGGCATTGGCAACCTGGTCGTCCAGCTGCGGGCCATCGGGCGTGCCCCCGGCGATCTCACCGCCCTGCGTCGGATCATCCGGCGTTCCTTCCCGACCACCCGCTACCTGCCGTGCAGTGGCCCGACCTGGGCTGCCGCCGACGCCCGGGTGCCGCGACTCTGACCGCGCTCCTGACCGTCCGCCCGACCCCTGACCGCACCCACGAACCACCCTTCCACCTGACACGAGGACCCGAGATGACCACCATCATGACCATGACCACCCACACCACCGTCGAGCAGATCTTGGCCTCCATGGGTGCCGCCGGCAGCCGCATCGACCACCTCGGCGCCTGCGAGGCCGGCGCCGGCAACATCTCCGTCTGCACCACCGCCGAGCTCGAGCTGGGCGGCCTCTTCCCACACACCGAGGCGATCGACCTGCCGTGGGTGGTGCCGCACCTCGCCGGCCGTACGGTCTTCGTCACCGGCTCCGGCTGCCGTCTGCGGGACGTCGCCGCAGCCCCCACCGCGAACGTCGCCGCGATCACCATCGACGAGGGCGGGCGCACCGGCATGCTGCACTTCGCCGACGATCGGGCGTACGCCCGGCCCACCTCGGAGTTCAACAGCCACCTCGCCGTCCACGAGGACCAGGTCGCCCGCCGCGGCGTCGACTACCAGGCCGTCATCCACGCCCAGCCGCCGTATCTGGTCAGCCTCTCCCACATGAAGGAGATCCGGACCACCGCCGCGTTCAACCGGCGCATCCTGCGCTGGGAGCCGGAGACGATCGTCCAGCTACCGGCCGGCATCGGTGTGCTCGACTTCATGGTCCCGGGCAGCCAGGAGCTGATGGAGAACAACGTCGCGGGGCTGCGCGAGCACCAGATCGTGCTGTGGTCGAAGCACGGCATCATGGTCCGCTCCGACGACTCGCCGCTGGCCGCCATCGACAAGGTGGAGTACGCCGAGGCCGGGGCCATGTACGAGTACCGCAACATCGCTGCCGGCGGGGTCGGCGAAGGCCTCAGCGATGAGGAACTGCACCGCGTAGTCGTCGCGTTCGACGTGCCGACGACGCTGTTCTGAGCTCGCAGAGCCATCGCTCCCGGAACACGTGAGCGGATTCTGGCGGCTGGGCCCACCGATCGTCACACCCCGACCACGCCAATGGCGCCGAACCGTGCGTCCGTTCACGAGGAGCAACCACCCCGCGCGCTGAGCCGCCAGAATCCGCTCACCCGCCTCCGGGCAATTCCGTATCGACAGGCCCCTCAGTGATGCGGCGGGTGGCGCTGAGGTACAGCCGGTGGGTCATGATCACCACGGAGAGCCAGGCGACGCCCAGGAACCAGGCGGCCAGGACGTCAGTCAGCCAGTGATGCCCCAGGAACACCCGGCTGACCCCGATCGTGAAGGCGAAGAGCGCCGCCACCCCAACGGTGAGGACGCGGTCGCGGCGGCGGCGCTGGCGCAGGACCAACAGATAGGCCACGACGCCGGCGATCACCAGCGAGTTCAGCGTGTGCCCGGACGGGAAGGACGGGGAGTACTCATAGGGCGGCACCGCGTCCACCAGGGCCGGGCGGGCACGCCCGGTGAGTTCCTTCCCCGCGATCGTCATCAGCAGGGACCCGACCCCGGCTGCGGTGATCAGGATGACCGGTGTCCACGAGCGCCGTCGCAGTGCCAGGATCACCATGATCACCGTGGCCAGGATCGGCATCCCGATCACACCGCCGAGGTTGGTGTAGTCGGTGGCGAAAGCGTCCAGCCAGGGAGAACGCAGACGCTTCATGGCCTCCAGCACCGGATGATCCAACAGCGCGACCCCGTCGGTCTCGATCACCGCCTCGTAGATCTCGGAAGCCACCCAGGTCATCGTCGCGCTGATCGCAGCACCGAGCGCCAGGATCAGGACCAGAGCCTTCTTCGGACCGAGGGTCAGGCTGATCCGATGCATGATCCGGGCCGACCAGCGCCCCAAGGGTGATCTCCAGCAGGTCAGGTCCCGGTCGCCGACGGTGCGGTCCTCCCGCACCTCGCCCCCGGTGCCCCGGTCCGCGTCCTCGCCCGGCTGGCTCATAGCAGGACGCGCATCGCCGGGAACAGTTCGTCGGCCCGCAGGTCGAAGCCGAACCGCCGGTAGACCTCGACCGCGCCCGGTGTCGCGTCCAGCCGGGCCGACTGGGCTCCGTGCTGTCGGCACCAGTCCAGCGCGGCCTGCATCAGCGCCCGGCCGAGGCCTTGGCCGCGATACGGCTCGTCGGTGCACATATCGGCGATGTACGCATGCCGCGCACCCCATTCGGGCCCGGGCACGTGATGGGTGATGCCGGCGCTGATGCAGCCGGCCAGCCGGCCCGGCTCCTCGTCGATGACGAAGAACGTGTAGTCGGGGTGCTCGAGCATGTCGGTGATGCCGGCGGCCGCCCGCTGAGGCCAGTCCGGGTGCTCGTCGAGCCGGACGTCGAACGGGTAGGAGGAGGTCAGGATCAGGGCCTTGAGTCGGACGATCTCGGGCACGTCCATCGCCGTCGCGTTTCTCACCTGCACGCTCAGCAATCTAGTCGACCCATCCGAACGCGGCCGTGACAAGCGCGCGACGCCAGCGCGCAACCGCAGCAGACGACCGCGGCCCCGAAGGGTCGCGGCCGTCTCGTCGAGGGGTGGATTCAGTGCTGGTGCGCCATCCGGCCGCCGTGCCGTGCATTCATCGCGGGCCGGAAGGCCGCGGCGGTCACGACAGCGGCGATGATGCCGGCGATCCACGACGTCCAGGTCGCGGAAGAGAAGGCCAGCGTCGCGGGCGACGCATACATGCCGACCCACGGGGACACGAACAGCAGTACGCCGAAGGCGCACTGTGCGTATTCGAGCCACGGGGTTCCTGGCATGGACAGGTTGAGGATTCCTGTGACGATCAGCAGTCCACCGAACACCAACATCAGTGTCATCGCGATAGGCGTCGTCGTCGCCCAGATGAGCGCTGCAAGCACGGTGAACAGGCCGGCCGCCAGAGCCACGTAGTCCTCCCAACGTGTCCATTTCTTCATGGGAAGTGCTCCTTCCGACTACTCGTCCCCCGGTCCCTCCGGGGGAACCGTCAGGGGTGGTGGTCGGTGCGGTGCGCCGGCACGCGACGCCTCTGGCTCACTTCAAGTGAACCCCGGGATCGGCCCCTTACCAACTGCGCAACGTCACGACTCGGGATCAACTGGAAGCGACTGACAGGGACCACACCTGCCAAGGATCACGGCTAGGGCCGGGCCGGGCCGATGGGCCTGCGGATGGGCTCACCACCTTCCACCACGCGCCGACGACGACTCGTCGTCTCGACGACGGCCATGACGATGGCGATGGCACCCACGACCCACGCCGACAGGGCGAGAGCGTTGCGTCCGGCGAAATCACCGATCCAGGGCGAGGCGATGATGAAGGCGCCGGCGAGAGCCACCATGCCTTCGGCGAAGGCCGAGGCCTTCTCGCGGAACTCCGCCCAAGCGCCGAAGGCGATCAGCATCACGCCGAACGGGACCAACCAGATCGCTCGCGGTTGCCTCATCTGCAACCAGAGCGGGGCCAGGACCAGATAGAGGCCGGCCAGGATGCTGATGTCGTCTTCCCAATGCCGCCGCACCCGAACTTCCAGCGGAAGGTGAACGGCCTGATGACGTGTACTCATGACGGACTGACCCTCTCCTGAGAGCTGTACGGACCGCCGCGGGACAAGACTGCGGTCCCAAGAGCCGTTTCCAGCGTAGTTCCGCTACCTATGCAGGCTCTGTGCCGGCACGTTGAGAGGTCTCGACGGCGACGGCCGCTCGTACCATCGACACGTGGACGAGCGAATCGTGGACGCGGTCGTCATCGGAGCCGGACACCACGGGTTGGTGGCTGCCGCGCTGTTGGCTGACGCCGGATGGGATGTCGTCGTCCACGAAGGTCGCGACCGGCCAGGGGGCGCGGTCGCCTCCCGGACGATCGACGGGTTCGTGGTCGACGAGTTCTCCTCCTACCACCCTCTGGGCAAGGCCTCGCCGGTGCTGCAGTCGTTGGACCTGGAGCAGCACGGCCTGGAGTGGGTCGACCACCGTCCCGCTGTGGTGCACGTCGCCAGCGGCGAGGACGGCGAGGGCACCCCGGTGAGGGCCACCGCGGAGGACACCGCGAAAGCGCTGGACGAGGACCATCCTGGCGACGGCGACGCGTGGCTGAAGCTCTTCACCGGCTGGCGTCGGGTGAAGGAGCCCCTGCTCGACGCACTGCTGCACGGCTGGCCGCCGGTCCGGGCCGGAGCACGACTCGCCTTCGGGCTGGGCGGATCGGAGTTCCTGGACTTCGTACGGTTCGCGATGCTGCCCTCGCACCAGATGGGCAGGGAATGGTTCGGCGGCACCCGGGGACGCGACCTCCTGGCCGGGAATGCCGCGCACGCCGACGTCTCTCCCCTGGCCCCGTGAGCGGGTTGATGGGGTTCCTGATGACGATGCTGGCCCAGGACGTCGGCTTTGCGGCACCCAAGGGAGGCGCGGGCACTCTGGCGCAGGCCCTGGCGCGCCGGGCCGAGCATGCCGGCGCCAGGATCGAGCTCTCGTCGCCGGTCGCCGGGATCACCGTCAGGGGCGGTCGGGCCACCGGCGTACGGCTGGCTGACGGGACCACACGCCGGGCCCGGCGCGCCGTCATTGTGGATGTCTCCGCGCCGGCGTTGTATCGGGAATTGCTGCCCGGTGATGCGGTTCCCGCCGGCGTGCTCGCGCGGATGGACCGCTTCACCTGGGACCCGTCCACCGTGAAGCTGAACCTCCTCCTGACCGGCCCCATGCCCTGGCGGGCCGCCCGCGCCCGGGAGGCCGCCGTCGTCCACGCGGGGCTCTCCCATACGGAGCTGGTGCGCTGGCATGCGGACATCGCCAGCGGCAAGGTCCCTGAGCGCGCCTTCTGCCTGGTCGGCCAGACCACCACGACCGACCCGACCCGCTCCCCCGCCGGCACCGAATCGCTGTGGGCCTACACCCACGTTCCGCTGGTGGAGGCGGGCAAGGACGAGGAGGCCGTCGCCCGGTCCCTGGTCACGGTGGAGGCGATGTTCGACGAGCTCGCCCCCGGCTGGCGGGATCTGGAGCAGGGACGGTGGCTGCAGACCCCCACCACACTGCAGGAGGCCGACCCCAATCTCGTCCATGGCGCGGTCGGCGCGGGTACGTCGCAGTTGTTCCAGCAGGGACCGTGGCGGCCCCTCACCGGCCTGGGGGGACCGTTCACCCACGTCGCCGGTCTCTACCTGGCGTCGGCCGGCACGCACCCAGGGGGCGGCGTGCACGGAGGCGCCGGCTTCAACGCCGCCAAGGCCGCCCTGTGGGGGGCGAACCGCTGGTCGCGTCCGCTCAGTCGGGCCACGTCCCGCGCCCAGCTGCTGCTGCAGCGTCCGCTGCCACGGTTCTGACCCGCTCGGCTTCTGCAGGCAGGTCGCGGGAGGGAGCCCTGAGCTCCTCGCGTCCCTCAGGCCCGGACGACGATCCGGACGACCTCCCTCGGCCGCTGCCGCGGCGACAGGACGGTCAGGTCGAACCGATCCCGCCGCGCCCGCAGGATCAGCTCGGCCAGGTCCGGGTCCCGGGTCACGTACGCGTGCCGCTCGCAGCAGCCCTCGATGACGAAGCCCTCGATCCGCCCGTGGCAGTCGAAGACGATCTCCTCGACCCGCCCGCTGTGTTCGACCAGGTCCTCGTCGCACTCGCCCTTGCCCGGCCGTCCGGTGTCCGGCAGCGGCACGCCGGTCGGCGAGGGCTGGATCGAGTCCGGATCGCCACCCAGGCCGGCCACCCGCCCCGCGACCAGGTCGACGTGGCGTTTCGTCACCGGGTACCAGCGATCGCCGGGTGGCAACTGCCCCAGCCGCCAGCGCAGGATGGCCAGAGTGTTCTCCTCCGGCAGCAGCATCGTCTCGGCGGTCCCGACCGGGATCTTCACCGAGAACGTCCCGATCACGTAGCGCCACGTGGCCCCGGCCCGGGTGGCCGGTTCCTCGTGGTCACCCTCCCGGTGCTCGCGGTCCTTGCGGAAGTAGATGATGCGGTCCGCCTTGTGCCCGAGCCGTCGGACGACGACCTCGTAGTCCTCCCCGGCCCGCACGGTTGTCGGCAGGTCGACGGTCAGCAGGCCGGCGAAGTTCTCCCCGGCCCGGGCCGGGATGGGCAGGTACGTCACCCCACCGGTGACGTCGCAGCGGATCGTGTGCGGATCCGCCCCGACGCTCAGCCCGTGCGTGCGGTACAGCGACGAGGCCAGGTCGAGCACCTCCGTGGCATCGACCGCCGGCCAGTAGATCGAGGCCGTGCTCCCGGCCGGGATCGCGCCCCAGTCGATCATCAGTTCGTCGACGCCGTCCACCGCTCCGAGTTGGCTCGGTCGCACGTCGAAGGTCTGCGGGACGCGGTGCGCGGACGCCGGACCGGGGTTGTCGGACGTGGTGACCTGCAGGTTGCGCTGGGCCAACTTGTCCGACGCCTCCGGGGTGGCCCCGTCGAAGACCGGTGCCCCGTCGTACGCGACCTGCGCCACCAGGCAGTGATGCGTGCCGTTCAGCCACCCCTGGATCTGCCGGCCGTCGATGACGTACGACCCGTCGTAGAGGTTGAGGAAGCAGCCGAAGTACGCCCAGACGCTGTCCTGCCCGCCGGCGATGACGAGGTCACGGGTGTTGGTGCCACCCGGGCCGTAGTCGTTGTTCGCCCCCAGATTGCCGGAGGCGAAGAACGGCAGGGTGGTGTGTCCGGCGCCCACCTGTGGGGCGCTCGGCAGGCCGGCGGCGTCGAGGTCACTGGCGTACGTCGACGTGGGCTGGTAGTCGGTGTCGGCGGTCTCGGTGGACCACAGCCGGAAGAACGTCCGCACCCCGCTGGCCGCGCCGGCCGGGCCGGCGGTGCCACGCAGCCGTACGCGGGCGATGGCGAACTGGTAGTTGGTGAAGATCTGCGGGAAGAAGCCGCTGAAGTCGACCGTGAACGGCGTCACCGACGAGTCGCTGGTGAGGGCCGTGCCCTGGTCCGGCAGGACAGCCGTGAACGGATCAGTCCCGGCCGGGTCCGCGTACGTGGCGTTCAGCCAGGTGAGCAGCCGCTGCACGTAGTCGTACGCCCCGGCGGTGTCGTCGGACAGGAACGCCGGCCCGCCGGGCACCGGGGTCGCGTCCATCCCCGGCGTCGCCGTGAAGACACGTAGGTCCTGACTGAGGTAGAAGACGTTGCCCTGCGACGGGTCGATGTTGGTGACGTACGGGTCGGCGCCGGCGACCAACTCGAAGAGGGTCGACGTGTCGGTCGAGGCCACCTTGCTGCCGTCGGTGGCGAGAAACGCATCGAGGGCGTACGTCTGGCTCCCGCTGGCCGGGAATTGCGACAGCACCGCGGCGTCAAACGTGATGTCGAATGCCACCCGGATCCGCTGCTGCTCGTCGGGGTGGGCCGCATTCTCGAAGTCGATCGCGCCGTTGGCGCTGATCGTCACCCCCGGGATCGAGGCGAACGGCCCGGTCGGCACCGGCGTGGAGACGTTCAGTGAGCCGAAGGTCGTCTGACTGAAACCCTCGACGACGAGCCAGAACGCGTTCGGCACGGTGCCACCGCTCGCGGCGATGAGATCGGCCACCTCGTCGCGACCGAAGGTGTCCTTGTCCACCCAGAAGTCGACCGAGCCGAGCGGCAGGACGCAGGTGTCGGCCGCCTTGCTCCAGTAGCTCTGGACGGAGCAGGTGATGCCGTTCATGTCGACGGTGGCGAACTCGTTGTTGCAGGTGTCGCCGATCTCGTCGTTGGTGACGGTGGTCCCGTTCGACATCGTGCCCTGGACGAGGATGCTGTTGTTCGAGGTGTCGACGTCGGGATTGGTGAGCGCCTCGACGAGTTCGTGGGAGAAGACCTTGGTCACGCAGTCGTGCCCGGTCAGCGAGCCGGTGTTGTCGACCCAGGCGTAATAGGCCGTGGCGCCGTTGTAGGTGAGGCTCTGATGCTGGCCGGCGAACTGGCTGAGGCTGTTGGCGACTCCCTGCGGGGCGATGACGGCATAGAAGCGGTTGTGCCCGGAGGCCGGCTTCGGCATCGACGTGTTGTTCGCGAAGCGACCCTTCAACATCGCGACGACGTCGGCGTCGGTGTAGCCGTTCGACGGGGAGGTGCCGTCGAAGATCTCGCTGTAGACGACGCTGCCCTGCCCGACGCCGCGGTACTGGTTGAGTCCGCTCAGGTAGGGCCCGGTGACGATACCCTGGATGGCCTGCTCGTACTCGTTCCGCGAGGGCGACGGAGCAGGGGTGGCACTCCAGAAGCCGCCCCAGAAGACGAGGATCACCTCGACGTCGGCGAGGACCTTGCCGCCCTTGTCGTCGGTGCTGGTGACCGTGTAGTCGGGGGAGAAAGTCAGGTCCCCGGATTTGGCCTCGGCCTCCGGGTCGACCTTGCGGACGATCCCCCGATGGCGTGTGTCTGATGTGACGTTCCCGCTGTTCCTGGGCATGGCGCCCACTCCCTTTCACGGGCCGGGGGGACACGCTGGGACATTTCGAGAGTAGCGGAACCCCCGCCCAATGTGTCTTAAGTCACAGGTAAGCCTTACCTTCGTGCTCGAGCCGGCGGCGGAGGGGCACCATCCCTCCGCCGCCGGGTCTTCTCCCCCTCGCCGGCCGCCTCAGCGGCCGGACATCTCCTGTGGGGCCGGCCGAGCGGCCACCATTTCCGCGATGAGGTCGAAGCTGCGTTTCGCGTCCGCCTCGCGGTCCTCCTCAGCCACGTCGTGGGTCTCCAACTCGAGGACGTACGACCCCCCGAACCCGTGCCGCTCCAGCGTGTCGATCACCGCCGCGAAGTCGACCGTGCCCCGGCCGATACCGACATTGAGGTTGCCCGGCAGGGCGTCGCGGAAGTGGACGCGCTCGATCCGGTCGTGCACCTGCTCGGCCCAACCGACCACGTCCTCCTCCGAGGCCCCCACGTGCGCGGTGTCGAAGAGCAGCCCGAAAACGGACGGGTCCACCAGCTCCAGCAGCCGGTTCGCCCGGTCCACGGAGTGGATCCATCGGCGGTGGTGCAGCACCTCGACGAGGAGTCGTACGCCGTGGTCGGCGCTGAGTCGGCCGAGGTACTCCAGGTTGCCCGCGACGGCAGCCATGTCGGACCTCTCGTCGACGTAGTCGGCCCGGTCCTGGCGCCCGCAGTTGACGATCAGCGCCCCACCCGTGGCGACCGCGAGGTCCAGCAGTGGCTCGGTCCGCTCCTGCAGCGCCTCCCGGTCGTACGCCGGGTCGTTGATGTTGCCGATGTCGGCGTTCACCGCCCCGGCGCGCAGGTGGTGCCGTTCGAGGAGTTCGAGATAGGCCGCGACATCGCCGTGGAAGGGCACCGGGACGTGGTCGGTGACGTCAGGGATCGCGCCGAGGTCGATCTCGACGGCACCAATGCCCTCGATCAGGCGCAGCGCCTCCTCGAGCGGGCGGTGGCGGAAGGTGATGGTCGAGATGCCGACGACCTCGCGGCCGCGAGGAGCGGTGGGATCGGGAGAGGTGGAGGGGGTTCTGGGACTGGTGGGAGTCATGGGGTCACCGCTGTCAGGGCCGGAGGTCAGGCGATGTAGGTGCCGCCGTTGATGCTGTGGGTGATGCCGGTGATGTAGGCGGAGTGCTGGCACGACAGCCACAGGAACAGGTCGGCGATCTCGTCGGGGCGGGCCTGGCGCTTCAGTGGCACGGCGTCGGCGAGGGCCTGCTCGGCTTGATCCGAGGTGTTCCCGCGGATCTCGGTGCTGACGACGCCCGGCGCCACCGCGTTCACGGTGATGCCGTACTGGGCCAGCTCGCGGGCCATGCCGCGCGTGAGGCCAAGCACGCCAGCCTTCGCGGAGGCGTACGAGGTCTTGGAGAAGACGCCGCCGCCATGCTGGGCGGTGACCGAGGACATGTTGACGACGCGGCCGTAGCCGCCCGCGATCATCTGCGGCACGAAGGCCTGGCTGAGCAGGAACGGACCGGTGAGGTTGACGGCGTGGACCCGGTTCCATTCCTCGAGGGTGAGGTCGAGGAAGGAGGCCGGGCTGGGGATACCGGCGATGTTGCACAGGCTGCCGACGGGCGGCAGGTCGGAGTCGGCGATGGTCTGGGCGGCCTGCGCGATCGACGCCGGGTCGGTGATGTCCAAGGCAAACGTGGCGACCTGCGCGTCCGCGACCTGCTCGCGCACGGCGTCGGCGGCCCGCTCGAGGCCTGCGGCGTTGATGTCGATCATCGCGACAGCCCAGCCCTCCTGGGCGAAGCGGAGGGCGGTGTGGAAGCCGATGCCCTTGAGGGAGGAGGCTCCGGTGACGACGGCGGTGCGGGTGCCGATTCCGGTGGAGAAGCTCATGATGATTGGTCCTTCGGTGTGGTGGTGCGGATCTGGATATGGGGGTAGGGCCCCACAGGGGCGCGCTCGGATGACACCGGGGCGCCCCGGCGGGATGGCCCGTGATCGGGCCGGAGGGGGTTCAGCGTCGAGGAGTCGGCGCCGGATCAGTGCAGGCCGGCGAGGACCCGGGCGACCACGGAGTCCGTGGACAGCCCGTAGCGGTCGTGCAGCGTCGGCAGCGCGCCAGCGTCGATGAACTCATCGGGCAGGCCGATGGCGCCGACCTTCTTGCCGATGCCGCGCTTGACCAGCGCGGCGGCGACCGTCTCGAACAGGCCGCCGACGACGGTGTGGTTCTCCGCGGTGAACGCGGCCCGGTCCGTGTCGAGCTCGGCGACGACGGTCTCCTCGTCGAAGGGCTTCAGCGTCGCGCAGTGCACGACCGAGACCTCGACCTTGTGCTCGCTGGAGAGCTTCTCGGCGGCGAGCAGGGCCCGCATCGTCATCAGGCCCGACGACACGATCACCGCGTCATCACCGGGGCGGACGACCTTGGCCTTGCCGACCTCGAACGTGTAGTCGTACTGGTCGAGGATCCGCGGCACCTTGCCGCGCAGCAGCCGGGTGTACGTCGGGCCCTCGATCGCCGCCGCGGCGGGCACGATGCCCTCCACATCGACGGCGTCGGCCGGGTCGAAGATCGTCAGATCCGGCATCCCCCGCAGGATCGCGACATCCTCGGTCGCCTGGTGCGACGGGCCGTAGCCGGTGGTCAGGCCCGGCAGTGCCGCGACGATGTTGACGTTGAGCTTGGGCTCGGCGGCGTCCAGGCACAGGAAGTCGTACGCCCGCCGGGTGGCGAAGACCGAGTACGTCGACGCGAACGGGACCAACCCGACGGCGGCCATCCCTGCGGCCGCGCCGATCATCACCTGCTCGGCCATCCCCATCTCGAAGAAGCGATCCGGGTACTCGGCCGCGAAGAGGTGCATGTCGGTGTACTTGGCGAGGTCGGCGGTGAGACCGACGATCCGCGGGTCCCGGGCGGCCAGCGCGTTCAACGCGTGGCCGAAGGGGGCCGAGGTGGTCGGGACGCCGGCGTCCGCGATGGACGCGATCATGGCGGCGGACCGCTGCGGAGTGGTCACGGTTGCGGTGGTGGTCGACATGGTCACTTCTCCTCGTTCTGGTAGTCGGCGGCCTGATATCCGGCGGTGAGCTGCGCCATCGCGACCGGCCACTCCTCGGCGGCCACACGCAGGAAGTGCAGCTTCTCCTTCGCCTCCAGGATCGGGACGCCGCGGGCGAGCCGGGTGTCGCAGAGGATCACCTGGGGCTGTCCCTCCACCGTGGCGTTCGCGATGGCGGTGTCGAATGCGGCCAGGACGGCATCCAGGTCGTTGCCGTCGATCCGCTGCACGCTCCAGCCGAAGGCGGCCCACCGCTCGTGCTGCGGCTCACCGCCGAGGATCTGGGCGGTCCGCCCGTCGGCCTGCAGGCCGTTGAGATCGACGATGGCGATCAGGTTGCCGAGCCGCCAGTGTGAGGCCGACATCGCGGCCTCCCAGGTGGAGCCCTCGTTCAGCTCGCCGTCGGAGAGCAGGTTGTAGACCAGCTGCCCGTCACGGCCCTGCTGGCGCAGGCCCAGAGCCATCCCGACGGCCTGACCCAGGCCGTGGCCCAGCGAGCCGCCGGAGATCTCCATCCCGGGGGTATAGGTCGCCATGCCCGACATCGGCAGCCTCGACCCGTCGGCGGCGTACGAGAGGAGCTCCTCCCGCGGGATCACCCCGCCGGCCGCCAGAGCCGAGTACAGCGCGAGGGCGTAGTGGCCGATGGACAGCAGGAAGCGGTCGCGGCCCTCCCAGTCGGGATCCTCGGCGCGGTAGCGCAGGGTGTCGCAGTAGGCGGCGGCGAGGACGTCGGCGATGCCGAGCGCCTGGCCGACGTAGCCCTCCCCCTGGGCTTCGCCCTGCTCGAGGACGCCCATCCGGATCTGGTAGGCGGCCTCGGCCACTCGGGCGCGTCGGGACGGATCGATCGTGGCAGGGTCGGTGGTCGTACGGGTGGCGGTGGTGGTCGTCATGGTGGTCACTCCTCGACGTTCTGGACGAGCCGGTCGGCGGCGATGTCGCGCTGGTACTGGTCAAGCGGGGTGCGGGCGCTGATGTCCTCGGCGGCGCAGCGTTCCTTCGGTCCCCAGGTCTCGCGGGTCATGAGCGTGGAGACCAGACCGATGAGCGAGTAGACGAGGAAGAGGATGGCCGGGCCGGCCCACTGGTACTTCATGTAGAGCAGCGTGGTGAGGAAGGGCGTGACGCCGGAGATCATCGCCGAGATCTGGTAGGCCAACGAGGCGCCGGACGAACGGGTGTTGGCCTGGAAGAGCTCGGGGAACCAGGCGCCCTGCGAGCCGGCCAGGGCGTTCTGGCTGATGATGTAGCTGATCACGACAGTGATCACGACGGCGAGGAAGACCTTGGTGTTGACCACCAGGAACATCGGGACGGCCCAGGCGGCGTTGAAGATCGTCACCCACAGGTAGAGCGGCCGGCGACCGATGCGATCGGTGAGGGCACCCCAGCCGATGGTGGCGGCGATGCCGATGGCCGACGCGATGCACAGGGCGAGGATGGTCTCGGCCGAGGAGGCGATCTTGGCGGTGTGCAGGTAGCTGATCATGAACGTGATGGAGATGGCGTAGCCGGCGGTCTCGGCGATGCGCAGGCCGATGCCGCGCAGGATGTTGCGCCAGTCCTCCACGATGACCTGCTTGATCGGGGACTTGACCACCTCGCCGGCGTCCTTGATCTGGTCGAAGACCGGGGACTCGGGCACCTTGGAGCGGATGATCAGGCCGACGATGACCAGCACGGCGCTGAAGAGGAACGGCACGCGCCACTTCCAGTCTCCGGGCAGCGCGACGGAGACGAGGAAGACGAGGTTGGCCAGCAGCAGGCCGATCGGGAAGCCGGACTGGACGATCCCGGTGAACTTGCCCCGTTTGAGCCACGGCGAGTGTTCGTACGTCATCAGGATGGCGCCACCCCATTCCGCGCCGTACGCAAGGCCTTGGATGATGCGGATCGTCACCAGGAGCACCGGGGCGAGGACGCCCACGGCCGCGACGGTCGGCAGGCAGCCGATCAGGAAGGTGGCCAGGCCCATCACGATCAGCGATGCGACGAGGACGGGCTTGCGGCCGACCTTGTCGCCGAGGTGGCCACCGACGATGCCACCCAGTGGACGGGCGACGAAGCCGACGCCCAGGGTGGCGAAGGAGGACAGCGTCCCCATCAGGGGGTTCTGGCTCGGGAAGAAGGCCGAGCCGAAGTAGAGAGCGGCCGCGGTGCCGAATCCGATGAAGTCATAGGCCTCGATGACGGCTCCGGCGGTCGATCCGAAGGCCACGCGGAGCTGGTCGCCGGTGCCGTGCACCGGGCCGCGCATGCGGTGTTCCGTGAAGGTTGTGGTGGCGGACATCCCCGCACCTTTCCTGGTCAGTGCGACACACCGTTGTGATCGCCTCTGCACTAAGTGTTAACAGTTGACAGTCACCTGTCAAGAGTTGGTTGTTCGACCTCCTGGTCGTATCCTGGGAGAAGCCCGCGACCGACCGGCCGACGAGCCGTCATTGGTAGCATGTGCACCGTCAAGGGAGAGGTGAGGGGTTGTGTCCGTGACCGCGATCAACCGCACGACACTGCGCGAGCAGGTGGTCGACAAGCTTCGCGCCGCGATCCTCGACGGCACCTTCCGGCCCGGCGAGAAGATGGCCGAGGTCGAGCTGGCAGCCCAGTTCGGTGTCAGCCGTGGGACGGTGCGGGAAGCGATGCGTACGCTCCACAACAGCGGCCTCCTTCAGGGTGAGGAGCGCAACAGCCTGCACGTCCGGCGGCTGACGGGCGCCGAGATCGCCGAACTGTTCGACGTCCGGGCGGCGCTCGAGGGACATGCCGTGGTCGCCATCATGGCCTCCCCCGAGCACGACGCGATGATCGACGCCCTCGAGGCCCGCCTGCCCGAGATCGAGGCCGGCTTGTCGTACGCCGAGAAGTTCGAGGTCGACCTGAGGTTCCACGAGGAGCTGTGCCGTCTCTCGGGCAACGCGACGCTGCTGGGGATGTGGACCAGCATCAAGGACCTGATGCGGGTCGCGGTGGTCAGCGGGCCTGACGAGTCGGGCACGTCGTTGATGACCAAAGCCCACCATCAACCCATTATCGACGCCATGCGCACCGGCGATCCCGGCCGGGCACGGGCCGCACTCGCCCAGCACATGGCAGCGGCCGCCGAGGTCTGGAACAACAAGGCTGACGCCTAGCGACGTCGGCGCCCGTGGGGCACCCTGATCCCATGGACACCGAGGCAGGTCCGTACACCGGGGAGCGCCGCGTACGCTTGGCGGACGCCGAACTCGAGGCGACGGTCAGCGGGGTCGGCGAGCCCGTCCTGGTGATCCCCACCGCGGTCAACCCGTACGAACTCGCCCCGCTCGCCGGCCTGATCATCGGCAGCGGCCGCTACCGCGTGATCCAGTACGGCCGTCGCGGGTCCGGGGCCAGCAGCCCCGCGGAGCGGCCTGCCACGATCGACGGAGAAGCGGCAGACGCCGCCGCCCTGCTGCGGTCCCTCGGCATCGCGCGCACCCACGTCATCGGCGCCTCCTACAGCAGCGCGATAGCCCTCGCCTTGGCCTCCGCCCATCCCGACCTGGTGGCGACGCTCGCGGTGCACGAGCCACCACCGATGTTCGTGCCCGCCAAGGAGGACTTCCTGGCGGCCAATCGGAGCCTGTTGCAGTCGCGGGACGAGCGCGGCGCCCGGGCGACGCTGGAGGCCTTCGAGGACCGGTTGGACGGTCCGACCTGGCGTGAGGACCTTGAGCGCTTCACCCCCGGATCGGTCTCGGCGGTCGAGCGTGAGGCCGACCTGTTCTTCGACCACGACATCCCGGCGCTGATGTCGTGGCGATTCGACGCCGAGCAGGCGCGGACGATCGAGTGTCCTGTCCTCTCCCTCGGCGGCAGCGGCAGCGGGCCATGGTTCGCCGAGGTGCACACCGTTCTGGCCGAGTGGTTGCCGCATGCGTTGACGGTCGTGCTCGACGGCGCGGACCACTCGATGATGCTCAACCGGGCGCCGCAGGTCGCCGCGCTCATCACCGGGTTTCTCGGCGAGCACGCGATGGTCTGAGCGGGTGCCTCAACGCTGCCTGTAGGTCAACGCTGCCTGTAGGTCAACGCTGCAGGTAGGCCAGCACCGCCAGCACGCGCCGGTTGTCGTCCTCGGAAGCCGGGAGGCCGAGCTTGGCGAAGATGTTCGCGATGTGCTTGCCGACCGCTTTCTCGGTGATCGACATGGCGTCACCGATCGCCGCGTTCGAGCGGCCCTGCGCCATGTGCTCCAGCACCTCCCGTTCCCGCGGCGTCAGCGCGGCGACCGGCGCCCCGCGGCGGCGCAGCAACTGGGTGACGACCTCCGGGTCCATCACGGTGCCGCCGGCCGCGACCTGACGGACCGTCGTGATGAACTGCTGCACGTTCGTCACCCGATCCTTCAGCAGGTAGCCGACCGCCCCCTCCTCCGAGGCGAGCAACTCCCGGGCGTACAACTGCTCGACGTACTGGCTGAGCACGAGGATCGGCAGCCCGGGTCGCCGGCGCCGGGCCTGCACAGCCGCGCGCAGCCCCTCGTCGGTGCCGGTCGGCGGGAGGCGCACGTCCAGGATCGCGACCTCGATGTCCGGGCGCTCGAGGGCCCGGACCAGGGACGGCTCGTCGGCGACCGCCTCCACGACCTCGATGTCGTGCGCCTCGAGCAACTGGATCAGTCCTGCCCGGAGGAGGGCGTGGTCTTCGGCGACAAGGGCTCGCACGGCATCTCCATGGTCACGACGGTCGGCCCCCCGGCGGGGCTGGACACGCTCAGTGTCCCATCGAAGGCGGCCAACCTCCGGCGCATGCCGACAAGCCCATTGCCGGCCGCCGGCGAGGCGCCCCCGCACCCCTCGTCGCGGACGATCGCTCGCAACCTCCCGGCACCCAACTCCAGCGCGATGTCTCCCCGTGCCGCCCCGGAGTGCTTCACGACGTTGGCGAGGGCCTCCGTGATGACGAAGTAGGCACAGGCCTCCACCGGCGCAGGCAGGCGGACCGTCTCGTCATCACCGAACCCGGCCGTACGGACCGAGACGTCCAACGGCAGGTCGAGCGCCAGCGCGCGGACCGCCCCGACGAGCCCGCGGTCGGCGAGGACGGGGGATGGATGCCATGGACGAGGCGCCTCAGCTCCTGCAACGTCTCCGTCACCGACCCCTGGGCCTCGGCCAGCAGCTGACGCGCACGATCGGGCCGCGAGTCGATCAGCTCCTCCGCCAGCCCCACGGTCATCCCCAGGCTCACCAGCCGCACCTGGACCCCGTCGTGGAGGTCACGCTCGATCCGCCGGATCTCCTGGGCCGCCGAGTCGACGCTGTCGGCGCGGCTCGTGGTCAGCTCCGCCACCCGGCTGTTGAGCACCGAGGTCCGTGAGGGGCCGAGCATGCCGGCCGCGATGGCCGCCCACGTCCTGACCAGCGGTGGTGTGGCGTACCACCAGGCGGCGACCAGTCCGACCGCCCAGAGCCAACCGACCCATCCGAGGGCCCACCAGGGTCCCGGTGCCATCGCCCGCCACGGCGTCAGCGCCAACGCCGGCAACAGGGCGGCGGCCACGCCCCCGACCAGGAACACCAGTGGCAGCAGCGTGAGGGCGAGACCGGCCGTGACGTTGACGCCGATCCAGAGCAGATCCCGCCAGGTGGCCTCGTCCGTCAGCAGGTCCCGGGTGACCACGAAGAAGCCGCGGTGCTGCGCCTGGGAGCGATAAGGCTGCGGCACGTCCCGGCCGAGCACATAGCCCGCGCCGTACCGGTGCGCGGTGAGCAGGCGACGGCCGACCCACGTCGCGCCGATCAGCAGCGGGATCCCCACCCAGAGCAGGGTGAGCGGCAGGCTGACCAGGGTCACGGCCGCCGGAACGAGACAGACCACGGAGAGCAGCGCGGCGATCAGTGCCACCAGGGTCATTTGCAGTCGCCGCTTCACGCCTCCATTGTCGCGGTGTCCCGGCGGTCGCGCGGCACGTCCACGGTCGCCGTCGCGTTCGGCGTCTACGGCGAGCGTCGTACGCAGGGGTGGAGGGGTGCCAGCCCCCCTATGGATTCGGGCTCTGCCACCAGTGTCCCCAGCGCCCTCCGGGACCAGACTCGGAGTATGACCACATTCCTGGAAGCTGCGGCGCCCGAGGCGACGCCGCGTACGCAGCGGCGGAGCGGGCAGAGCACCTTCCGGCCCCTGATCAACCGAATCAAATCCAGCGGCCTCATGGGCGGCGCGACCCGGTTCTACGTCGTCACGGGCATCGCGCTCGTGGTCGCGACGGCCGCCATCGTCGCCGGCCTGGTGCTGCTGTCGGGCAGCTGGTGGGCGCTCCTGCTGGCACCACTGCTGGCCATCGTCTGGGGACAGATCAGCTTCGTCGCCCATGATGCCGGGCACAAGCAGCTCCCCGGCCCGCGCTCCCTGAGCCACCGCGTCGGCCTCGTCGCCGCGAACGTCCTGCTCGGCGTCAGCTTCGGCTACTGGAACGACAAGCATGACCGGCATCACGCCAACCCCAACCACGAGGGTCTCGATCCCGACGTGGCCGAGGGCATCATCACCTGGTCCGAGCGCCAGCACGCGAAGAAGACCGGTCTGGGTCTGTGGATGGCGCGTCACCAGGCCGGCCTGTTCTTCCCGCTGCTGACCTTCCAGGGCTGGGGCCTCCAGGTCGAGGGCATCAACTGGCTGCGCCGTCGTCCCCGTGGCAGCCGGCTGGTCGAAGGACTCCTGCTGACCCTGCACTTCGCGCTCTACTTCGGCCTGCTGCTCTGGTTCCTCTCGCCCCTCCAGGCGCTCGCCTTCCTGGCGATCCACGAAGGCATCTGGGGCTTCATGCTCGCCTCGGTCTTCGCCCCGAACCACAAGGGCATGGAGATGCTCGACATCACCGACACCGAGAAGCTCGACCACCTGCAGAAGCAGGTGCCGACCTCCCGCAACATCATCGGTTCGCCCGTGGTCGACTTCTTCATGGGCGGCCTGAACTACCAGGTCGAGCACCACCTGTTCCCGTCGATGCCGCGAGCCCACCTCAAGGACGCCCAGCCGATCGTCGAGGAGTACTGCCACGAGATCGACCTGCCGTACGTGAAGGTCGGTGTCACCGAGTCGTACGGTCAGATCCTGCGCTACCTGCACGCGGTCGGCACCGGTCAGCGGCCCGAGCGGCTCGTCTGACGGTCGGCGTCCGCAGTGAGTGCCACCAGCCAGGCGACCTTGCGCCCGAGCGCGAACCCGCTCAGGTCCGGGACGCGGACCAGGTACTCGTCCTCCACCAGCATGTTCAGCAGCCGGTAGGCGGTGGCCTTCGGCATCCCCAGGTGCCGGGCGACCTCGGTGCCGGTGACGCCGGCACCGCAGCGGGCCACCTCCTCCAGGACGGCGAACGCGTTGCGTACGGCCTGGGGCTGGCGGGCCCGCAGCCCCACTCCGTCGTCAGGATCGGGGCTCATACGGACGGCTCCTCGCCGCCGAGCACGTCACGCGTCGTCGGGACGTCATAGCGGCCCCACCACCCCGGCGGCCGGCGCCGTACAATCTCCCACCCGGTCAGCACCAGCAGGAGCGGCCCGATCACCCCGATCCAGGCACCCCAGCGGTCGGTGGGCTGCACCGGCCCCGCGACGAAACCGAGCCACACGGCGGCCAGCCCCAGGGCCGTCCCGATCGACCCCAGCACGGGGGCGGCGGTGACCTCGCCGATCCGGCGCAGGAACAGCGGCACGGCGACCGCGGTGAGCAGGTAGGCGAGGACGTACGCCGACGCGGCCGCCGAGGTGGCGATCGAGACCACCGCCCAGGGACCGGCCAGCGCGACGGCCCCCGCCGTGAGCGCGAGGATCGGCACGGCCGTCACCAGGACCGCCGTGACCGGACTGCCCTGGTCCGTGATCCGGCCGACCGCTCCGGGAAGGATGCCGTCCTTCGCCAGGACGAGGAAGAGACGGGACAGCGCCGTCAGCGACGCCAGCGCACAGGCCGTGAAGCCCAGGATGCCGGCCAGCGCCAGCGCCGGGGTCCACCACGTCCCGCTCGCCTGGAGGACGCCCGTCTGGAGGGCGCCGGCTCCGGCCCGCAGTGCCGCCGTCACCGTCAGCAACTGCACGACCGCGACCACCAGGACGCTGGCCGACAGCACGCGAGGGATCGTCCGCAACGGCCGTCGGGTCTCGGCGCCCACGAACGACGCGTGGTCGAACCCGATGAACGCCGCCACCGTGATCATCACACCTGCCGCCACTCCTCCCGGATGCGCCACGGTGGGGCTGGCCGCCGACGTCGCCGCGGCCTGCCCCCAGCCGCCGAGCAGCACTCCGAGCACCGGCACCAGCAGCACCACCAACGCCCCGGCCTCGACAGCCAGCATCACCCGGGAGGAGAGCGAGATCCGCCGGACGAGCAGGCCGAGACAGCCCAGGCCCACGGCCAGGACGGTCCCCACCGGCACCAGCGGTGACACCGGCGCGCCCACGGATGCCGCGAACCGTGCGACGTAGAACCCTGCTCCCGCCAGGGCGGTGACCCCGACCAACCCGTACGCTCCGGTCAGGAAGGCCGCCGTGGCCAGCGTCATCACCCGCCCCGGTGCCCGTGACGTGTCGACCGACTGGGCGACGTACGTGTAGAGCGACCCGGAGCCGCTCAGCCGGCGGGCGAACACCCCGACCAGCAGCGCCATCGCGAGGGCCAGTCCGGCCGCGAGCAGCACCGCGATCCAGGCCTGCGCGCCGCTGTGCTGGAGCAACAGGGGCGGCAGGGTGAGGCCGGCCGCTGTCGGCGCGGAGGCGGCGATCGAGCCGGCCAGGGCGTCGACCGGGCGTAGCGAGCGCCGCCGCAGACCGGCCAATGGCGATGACGTCGCGAACTGCGGTGCGGGCGTCGGGGACGCGATCTCGTCCTGGAGGCTCCTCATGGCCGGGGAGCGTAGGAATCCCGTATGTCCCCGGTGTTACGTACGGATGAATCCGGGAACACTCCCCCGCATCCGCGCCGGTCTCATTTGGACGTCGTGCCGGGTTCACCGCACCGGTGAGCCGCTGAAACACGGCGTCCGCACCATCGTCGCCATGACATCACTCGCACCGGATACGGCGACCACCACCGCCGCCGATCATCGTCTCGCAGGTTCCCTCGGGCCCGGCTCGATCGTGTTCATGGTCGTCGCCGCCGCAGCCCCTCTCACCGTCATCGCCGGCGGAGCACCGCTCGGCATCCTCCTCGGCAACGGCGCCGGCTACCCGGCGATGTTCGCCGCCGTCGCCGTCGTCCTCCTCATCTTCTCCGCCGGGCTGAGCACGATGAGCCGCCTCGTGCCCAAGCCCGGCGCCTTCTTCACGTACGTCGGCTACGGCCTCAACCGCCGCTGGGGCCTGGGCGCCGCCTACCTCGCGCTCCTCACGTACACAGCCGTCCAGATCGCCGTGTACGCCTACCTGGGCTTCAGCCTCAACCTCACCGTCACCTCGCTCGGCGGGCCGTCACTGCCCTGGGGCGTCTACACGCTGGCCATCGTCGCCCTGGTCGGCTACCTCGGCTACCGGCACATCGAACTGAGCTCGAAGGTGCTCGGCGTCCTCCTCGTCGGCGAGATCCTCATCGTCCTCGCCCTCGGCGCCGTCGTGATCGGCACGGGCGGGGCCGAAGGGCTCTCGCTGGCCCCCTTCTC
Source organism: Raineyella fluvialis (assembly GCF_009646095.1). Lineage (NCBI taxonomy): Bacteria > Bacillati > Actinomycetota > Actinomycetes > Propionibacteriales > Propionibacteriaceae > Raineyella > Raineyella fluvialis. The sequence continues at coordinate 987,687 of NZ_CP045725.1, forward strand.
GCCCGCCGCCATGACGTCGGGTGCGCCGGGCGTCGGACTGATGTTCGCCGCCGCCGGCTTCATCGGCTTCGAGTCGACCGCCATCTATCGCGACGAGGCCAAGGATCCCGAACGGACGATCCCCCGCGCGACGTACGCCGCGGTCATCCTGATCGGCGTCTTCTACACCTTCGGCGCCTGGGTGCTGGTGATGGCCGAGGGCCCGAGCCGGGTCCTCGAGGTCGCCGCGCAGGATCCCGGTGCGATGGTGATCAACACCACCGCCCACTACCTCGGCCCGATCGGTGGGGTCATCGTCAACGCCCTGCTGCTGACGTCGCTGTTCGCCTGCGTGCTGTCGTTCCACAACGTCATCGCCCGCTACCAGCACTCGATGGCGCACGCCGGCACCCTGCCCGCCGTCATCAAGGGCGTCCACCCGGTGCACGGCTCCCCGGCGCCGTCCTCGCTCGCCCAGACGATCACGGCGGCCGTCCTCATCATCGGTCTGGCGTTGGCGGGTCTCGACCCGGTGCTCGCCGTCTTCACCTGGTTCTCCGGGGTCTCCACGCTGGGCGTCGTCGTCCTGATGGCGATGACCTCACTCGCCGTGCTGGTGTTCTTCGCCCGGCACCGGGACATCGTCGGCTCCGTCTGGCAGACCCGGGTGCTGCCGGTCCTCGGCCTGATCGGCCTGGTCACGATGTCGGTGCTGATCGTCGCCTACTTCCCGGTCCTGGTCGGCGGCGGCCCGGTGCTGACCGCCGCGCTGATCGCCACCGTCCCGCTCGCCCTGGCCGGCGGTTACGCCCAGGCGGTCCATCTGCGGCGTCGTAGGCCGGAGCTCTACGCCGACCTCACCGAGCACATCTCCGCCTGACCTTCCACCCACCAGTCCCCATCGATCCGCAGAGGAGCACCCATGAGCACGACCTTGATGACCAGCACCCCGAACGCCACCCCGGTCACGAGCACGGACCCCGCCACGGAGGCCCCCTCGCCCACCATCGACTTCCGCTATCTGTCCGAGCAGGACATGATCGCCGCCGGCGTCACGGACATGGCTGCCTGCATCGACACCATGGAGGAGATGTTCGCGCTGCTGGCGGCCGGTGACTACCGGATGGCCGGTGCGAACAACGACTCGCACGGAGCGATGGTCACCTTCCCGGACGTGTCGCCGTTCCCGACCATGCCGAAGAACACGGCAGATCGCCGCTTCATGGCGATGCCGGCCTACCTGGGTGGCTCGTTCGGCACCACGGGCGTGAAGTGGTACGGCTCGAACGTCGACAACCGGGCCAAGGGCCTGCCCCGCTCGATCCTGATGTTCACCCTCAACGACACCGACACCGGCGCCCCGCTGGCGTTCATGTCGGCCAACCTGCTGTCGGCCTACCGCACCGGGGCCGTCCCCGGCGTCGGTGCCCGCTACCTCGCCCGCCCCGATGCGGAGGTCATCGGCATCGCCGGGCCGGGCGTGATGGCCCGTACGGCTCTGCGGGCCTTCCTCGTCGCCTGTCCCGGCATCCACACCGTCAAGGTCAAGGGGCGCGGCCGCGCCAGCCTCGAGGCGTTCGTGAACTGGATCGCGGCCGAGCTGCCGCAGATCACGACCGTCACCGTCGTGGACGAACTCGAGGACGTCGTCCGCGGATCCGACATCGTCACCTACTGCACCTCCGGTGAGGAAGGCGACCCGAGCACCTACCCCTTGGTGAAGCGCGAGTGGGTCAAGCCCGGCGCCTTCCTGGTGATGCCCTCGCTGTGCGAGATCGACGAGGGCATGGAGGCAGCCGACGTACGCAAGGTGGTGGATGCGTCCGGCCTCTACGAGGCCTGGGCCTCAGAGACGAACGGGCCGACCCACCACTCCATCCCGATCATCGGGTGCAAGTTCACCGACATGATCGAGGACGGCCGGATGACCCGCGACCAGATGGAGGACCTCGGTCGCATCGTCAACGGCGAGCTGCCGGCCCGCCGCGACGACGAGGAGATCGTCCTGATGTCGGTGGGCGGGATGCCGGTCGAGGACGTGGCCTGGGGCACCACCGTCTACCACCGGGCCGTCGAGCTCGGCATCGGCACGCCGCTGCGCCTCTGGGACGCCCCGGAGCTGGCATGAACGGCGAGGACATCACGGCCGTCGATGTCGTGGTCGTCGGCGTGGGCACGATGGGGTCGATGGCGCTGTGGCAGTTGAGCCAGGTGCCGGGGCTGCGGGTGCTGGGGATCGAGCAGTTCGGCCCCGCCCACACCTACGGCTCGTTCAGCGGCGAGTCGCGGCTCTACCGTGCGGCGGCCAAGGAGGGCCGGATCTACATCCCGGCCCTCCTGGAGTCCCGCCGGCTGTGGCAGGAGCTCGAGGCGGAGTCCGGACGGCGGCTTCTGCTGCCGGTCGGCGCGCTCAGCATCGGCCCGGAGGGGCATGAGGACCTCGCGTCCACCCTGGCCGCCATCAGGGAGTACGACCTGCCGCACCGGGTGCTCGACGCGGCAGAGCTGGCGGCGACGTACCCGCAGTTCGCCGTACGCCCCGGGGACATCGGCATCCTCGACGAGCTGGGGGGCGGGCTGCGCCCGGAGCTGGCGGTGATGAGCGCCACTGAGCGGGCCGTCGCCAGGGGTGCGGAGGTCCGCTACCACACGGAAGTACTCGGCCTGGCTGAGGACGGTGACGGGGTGACGGTGTCCACCAGCACGGGCACGATCCGGGCACGGCGGGTCGTGGTGACGGCCGGGTCGTGGACCACCCGGGTGCTGCCCGAACTCCGCTCGCTGATCCATGTCGAGGCGTACGCCCTGACCTGGTTCATGCCCCGCCACCTCGAGCTGTTCACCCCGGAGAGATTCCCGGTGTTCATGCGGGACCTCGACGGCGTGCATGCCTTCGGCGCGCCGAGCCTGGACGGGTACAGCATCAAGATGTGTCCCCACCTGATGTGGCCGCCGCTGGACCATCCCTCCCAGGTGCCGGCGACGATCAGTCCCGAACAACTGGCCTGGGCCGGGGAGTGGGCCCAGCGGATGATCCCCGACCTCGTCCCGGATCCCGTCCGCTGGTCGGTGCACCACGACTCGGTGTCGCCGGACCACGTACCGGTGATCGATCGGGTCGGCGCCGGACACATCGTGGTCGCGACCGGCATGTCCGGCAACGGGTTCAAGTTCGCCCCGGTGTACGGGCGGGTGGTAGCCGAACTGGCGACGCAGGGCGCCTCCGCTCTGCAGCATCCGATGTTCACGCTGGCCGGTCACCTGGACCGGGCGGGGGTGGCGGCCTGAGGTCCGCCCGGGTCCGCGGGCATGACGGAGGGTGGGGCATGAGCGGGGGCCATGATCGGGGGCGGCACTGGTGGGCCGCCCCCCTCGGGGCCAGGCAGCCGAGACGCCCGCGGACGATGTGCCCCACCGATCAACCGCCCCGGTCGGGCTCCTCGCGGATGGTCAAGTACCTCGCGGACCACATAACGGCAGCGGGGTGACATGAGCATCCGCGAGGACCCTGCAGACCCCACACCATCCGCGGCAGCCCCCGAGCCCCCGGGGGACTGCCTACCGGGGCGCCACTGAGGTCATGAAGCCGAGGCCCTCCCCGGCGACGCCCACCGACTCACCCGCTGCCAGGAACACCGACTGACCGCTGGTGAGGCACAGGTCCTCCCCCGCCTGGGTGAGCACTGAGTCCCCTGCAGGGTCATGAAGATGCGGGGGCTGTCCGTGGCGGGCAGGTCGCGGCGGACGGTCGACGGATCGAGGCGCCACAGCGCGAAGTGCGGGGCGGGCGTGAGGTAGCGCCAGATCCCGTCACCGGCGGCCTCGACCGGCACGAGGGTGGGGACCGACGGCCGTGGGTCGACGACCTCCATCAGGCCGTCGAGGTCGATGTGCTTGGGCGTCAGGCCGCCACGCAGCACGTTGTCCGAGGACGCCATCACCTCGACGCCGGTGCCGGACAGATAGGCGTGCATGACCCCCGCCGGGACGAAGAGCGCCTCGAACGGCTCGAGCCGCAGGCGGTTCATCAGCAGGGCGACGACGACACCCGGGTCACCGCGGTACTCACGGCTGAGCAGCGCGACGGTGTCGCGGGCCTGGGCCACGTCGGCCTCGTCCTCCGAACGCCCTGCCGCCGCACCGGACTCAAGTTCCGCGAGGAGCTCCGCGTCACCGTTCTCCAGCAGGTCCCGGACGATTGCCACCACATCCGCGCCGTCCGCCTCGAGCCGGCCGGCCAGCCGCTCGGCGGCCGAGCCTCCCAGGGCCCGCAGGATCGTGGCACTGCGCGCCGGCTCACGGAACCCGTACAGGGCCTCGAAGGGGTCGAGGGCGACCATGATCTCCGGCTTGGGCCAGTCGTCCTTGTACGTACGCTTCGGGTCGTCGAGGGCGATGCCGGCGCCGTTCTCCCGGACGAAGCCCGCCCGCGCCTGGTCGCCGGTGGGATGCACCTGGAGCGACAGTGCCCGTGCGGCGCTGAGCAACTTCATCAGGAAGGGCAGTCGATCCCCGAACGCGGCCCGCGACCGCTCACCCAGCACGCTCGGGTCAGCGGCGATGGCCGCGTCCAGCCCGACACCGTCGACGGTCGCCGGGCCGCTGGGATGGGCCCCCAACCAGTACTCGGCGAAGGGTTCGGCCGTCGGGCTCTGCCCGAGCAGGTCGGGGATCCGATCGGTCGTCCCCCAGGCGTAGTTCTTGTCGGCTCCGCGCAGGATGTGCATCGGTCGGTACTCCCTTTCCTTCACCTGTCGCCGGTCAGCATAAGGGAGCCGGCTGTACGGGCGGGGCTGCCCCCGCGCCCTACGGGACGGCACAACCCTTCCGAATACCCCTAGGGGTATGTGCTAGCGTGGAGGCCAGACACTCACCTGAAAGGGCTTGACCATGGCGACGCTGCAACTGACGTCGGAGAATTTCGAGGGCACGGTGCTCGGCGAGGGCATCACGTTCGTGGACTTCTGGGCCGCCTGGTGCGGGCCGTGCCGCGCCTTCGCGCCGGTGTTCGAGAAGGCCTCCGAGGCTCACCCCGAGATCCGCTTCGGCAAGGTCGACACCGAGGCCGAGCAGGGCCTGGCGATGGCCGCGCAGATCTCCTCGATCCCCACTCTGATGGCATTCCGTGACGGGATCCTCGTGTTCCGTCAGTCCGGCGCGCTCCCCGCCAAGGCGTTCGACGAGCTGATCGCCGCGGTCGAGGCGCTGGACATGGACGACATCCGCGCCCAGATCGCCGCCGAGCAGGCCGAAGCCCCCGCGCAGGCATGACCACGACCGTACGCCCGAAGGGCGCGACCCTCTGGGGCCTCGTGCTCACCCTGCTTCTCGGATCCTTGACGCTGGTCGGCTGCAGCTCCGGCGGCGGCGTCACCACGGTGACACCGCACGACTGGCTGACCGCCGCAGCGAAGCCCGGAGTCGTCGTCGTGGACGTCCGCACCCCGGCCGAGTACGCGGCCGGCCACGTACAGGGCGCCGTCAATCTGGACGTCCAGGCTGCCGACTTCACCACGAAGATGAACCAGCTCGACAAGACAGCGACGTACGCGATCTACTGCCACAGCGGGAACCGGTCCGCCGCGGCCACGACCGCGATGGGCAAGGCCGGATTCTCGCACGTGTACAACCTCAAGGGCGGGATCGCGGACCTCCAGTCGGCCGGCGCTCCCATCGTGGCGAGCTGATCCAAAGCGATGGCGAACGTCCGGCCCCCGGAAGCCCCGACGCAGATCACGGTCCCGAGCGCAAGCATCAGGTCCGTCCTGCGCGGTTGGCCCCCCAGCCGGTGGGCGGCAGCGGCCGGCGGGGCGGTCGGCACCATCCTCGTCGTCGGCCTGCCCACCGTCCTCATCCCCAACTCCGTCTTCGCCCGAGCCGTCCCGGTGACCTGGTGGGCCTGGCCGACGTTGATCGTGACGGCGGTCCTGGCCGGGCTCGTGGGTGCGACCTACGTCAGGCGTGGCTCGACCTCCGCCGAGGCGCCGTCCGCCAGCCACGGGTCGAAGGCCGGGATGGCCGGTGGGTTGTTGAGCTACTTCGCCGTCGGGTGCCCGGTCTGCAACAAGATCGCCCTGCTCGCCCTGGGCTACTCCGGCGCGCTGCGCTGGTTCGCCCCGGCCCAGCCCTTCCTCGCCCTGCTGGGCATCGGTCTGCTCGCGTACGCCCTGCATCGACGGCTGCGCGGCGACATGGCCTGCGTCAGCCGATAGCTCGAGGCAGTTGCTCCCAGTCCTCGATCGGCAGCAGGTCACGGTCGAGGTCCACACCCTCCGCGGCATCCAGGAGCGTACGCAGCACCGGGTCATCCAGGGACCCGGGCCCCTCGTACACGGAGTAGTACTCGGTCAGGAACCGGGCCAGCAGGTCGGGCGCCGGGTGGGCATGCCGATCGAGTCGGATCAGGAACATCCCCGCGACCCGTCCCGCGCCGGGCTGCAGCTGGGGCTGGACGAACGCCATCGGCAGCAACCGGGCGCCGTGCCGGCCGTAGAACTGGAGCCGGGCCACCGGATCCCCGGTGCCCGGGGTCCCCGGCCACACCCGCGGGTCGTCGATCTCGGCCAGCAGCACGGCGTTCGGGCTGATTTCGGCCATCGACCCCGCCAGGTGGTCGAACAGTTGCGACCCGATCCCGCCGCCGCGGGCCGAGGAGGCCACCGCCAGGTGGCTGAGCATCAGCACCTGGCCGTCCACGTACGTCTCACACAGGTGGATGCCGAGCGGACGCCCGTCCCGCAGGAGGACCCCCGAGGGTGCGGGGTGGTCGCCGGCATAGACGCGGAGGACGTCGCCGATGCTCGGCAACTCCTCCCGCCGGAAGGAGGGGCGCAGCAGGTCGTCGTACACGGCGATGATCTCCGCCGTGGTGAGCGCCGCGAGCGGGAGGATCTTCGTGCCGGGCCCCTCGGCCACCGCCCGCACAGGCGTCGCCGGTGTCGGACGATCCGGGGCCGTGAAGGGACGTGAAGGGGACTCACGGGGGTTCACGGGGCGATCCTTCCTCTCGGCGCAGTCCTCCCCTCCACTGTGCCAGCACGCCATGCCGGGCGCCTCCGGTTTCGGGTGTTCGGCCTTGTCAGGCCGCGGGCTCTGGACGTGGGCGGCCGGTGGAGATCACCGCGATGCCCTCCAGCAGGGCCTGGCCCCCCAGCAGGAAGCCGAGGAGCTGGGTCGAGGCCAGGCCCAGGTGCAGCAGGACGAAGAGTCCCGCCAGCATCGGGACCAGTCCGCCGACGACCAGCCACCAGCGTCCGACCGGGAGTGCCCAGCCGAAGACCAGCCGGGTCAGGCCACTGCCGAGAAGCATCGCGGCGCCGACGAGGGTGAGATCCACGATGCCGAGCACGGGAAAGCGCAGCAGGATGACCAGACCGGCGACGATCAGGGCGGCCCCACCGAGCACCGACTGCCACGAGCCGGCCGATCGGGACGGGGAGAGCGTGGCCAGGAGCACCACCGTTCCGGAGACCAGGGCGAACCAGCCGATCAACCAGACCGACATCGTGGTCGCAAGGGCGGCTTCACCGAGCAGGACCAGGCCGGCAAGCACCGGCGCGATCCCCACCAGCAGGTCCCACCCGGTCGGCTTCCTCGTCGCGCTGGGGACGGCCACGATGTCCATTGCCATTGCCTCCACTCCCTCGTTCGAGCCGCTGATCTGCGTACGATCCCAGTGTCCGTCGACGGTGGGCCGTGCCGGGCACGCGCGACGGCGATCCGGCCGCTGCAGAGACCCCACTGACACGCATCCCCTGACACCGCATCCCCCTGACAACGAGATGGAACGGGCGTTGGATGGGGCCATGAAGAAGCTCATCAACGCACCGGACGCGGTGGTCGCCGACGCCCTGCGCGGCTTCGAGGCAGCGTACGCCGGTCGGGTGAAGGTCGACCACGAGCTGGCCACCGTCTACCGCGCCGACCCACCGCTGCTCGGCACGGTGGGACTGGTCTCCGGGGGCGGTTCGGGGCACGAACCGCTGCACGCCGGCTATGTCGGGCACGGCATGTTGTCGGCCGCCTGCTGCGGCCAGGTCTTCACCTCCCCGGTGCCCGAACAGGTCCTCACCGCCACCCGACGCGTCGACACCGGGGCCGGGGTCCTCCAACTGGTGAAGAACTACACGGGCGACGTGATGAACTTCGAGATGGCCGCGGAGATGGCGGCCGAGGAGGAAGGCGGCCTCGAGATCGCGACGGTGGTCCTCGACGACGATGTGGCGGTGGAGAATTCGACCTGGACCGCGGGCCGCCGCGGCACCGGTGCCACGGTGTTCGCCGAGAAGCTCGCGGGCGCGGCCGCCGAGGAGGGCCGCCCGCTCGCGGACGTCGCGGCGATCGCCCGCCGGGTCAACGAGAACGCCCGCAGCATGGGCATGGCCCTCGCCCCCTGTACGCCACCCAGCGCCGGACGGCCGAACTTCACCCTTGCCGAGGACGAGATGGAGATGGGGGTCGGGATCCACGGGGAGCCGGGCCGGGCAACCGCGCCGCTCGCCCCCGCCGCCGAGATCGCCGAGCAGCTCCTCGCGCCGATCCTCGCCGACCTCCCGTTCTCCCGCGGCGACCAGGTCCTGACGCTGGTCAACGGCATGGGCTCCACGCCCCTGATCGAGCTCTACCTGATGTATGGCGAGGTGGCCCGGATCCTCGCGGCCCACGGGATCCACGTCGCGCGGCCGTTGGTGGGCAACTTCATCACCTCACTCGACATGGCCGGCTGCTCCGTCACCCTGGTCCGCGCCGACGACGAACTCGTCCGGCTCTGGGACGCCCCGGTCGACACCCCGGCACTGCGGTGGGGGCGATGATGACCCCACCGGACGATCCGACGACCCGGGGCACCGCGGCCACGTCCCTGACCGTCGAGGGCCTGACGCGGTGGCTACGAACGTACGCCACCACGATCGCCGACCACGAGGAGCACCTCACCGAGCTCGACGCCGCGATCGGCGATGCCGACCACGGCACCAACATGGCACGTGGGATGACGTCGGTGGCTGCCCTGCTCGACGACCAGACCTTCGAGACCCTCGACGTCCTGGCCAAGAAGGTCGGAATGGCGCTGGTCAGTGCGGTGGGCGGCGCCGCCGGGCCGCTCTACGGGACCTTCTGGCTCAGGTTCGCCCAGCCGCTGGCGGGGCTGGCCACCGCAGACGCCGACCAGCTGAGCCGGGCCCTGCACGCGGCGGTCGACGGCGTACGCCAGCGCGGCAAGGCCGACGTCGGTGACAAGACGATGCTGGACGCCCTCGTGCCGGCCGTGGACGCGTACGACACCGCGATCACACAAGGGGCGGACCTGCCGGTCGCGCTGACCCGTGCGGCCGAGGCCGCCGACGCGGGATGTGCGGCGACGGTCCCCATGGTCGCCCGCAAGGGACGCGCCAGCTACCTCGGCGAGCGCAGTGCCGGTCACCAGGACCCGGGCGCGACCAGTGCCGCGCTGCTGCTGCGCGCGGCGGTGAAGTGAGACCGTCATGATCGGCATCGTCGTCGTCTCGCACAGCCGGCCACTCGCGGACGCGGCGGTGGCGCTCGCGGGCGCGACGGTGCCGACCGGGCCACGACCGGGAGTGGCGATCGCCGCGGGGATCCCCCAGCACGACGACAGCGGAACAGCCTCCCCGAGCTGGGCCTTCGGCACCGATGCCGCCGTCGTCGCGGAGGCGATCACCTCGGTCGACTCCCCGGACGGTGTCCTGGTGCTGATGGACATCGGCTCCGCGGTGATGAGCGCGCAACTGGCCACGGAGTTCCTCGGCCCGGACGTCGCCACGCACGTGCAGCTGTGCAGTGCGCCGCTGGTCGAGGGGCTGATCGCCGCGGTGGTGACGGCCGCGGGCGGTGCTCCCCTGGCCCGGGTCGCCGCCATGGCCCGCGACGGCCTGGCGGCCAAGCAGGACCTCGTCGGTGATCAGGTGACCGCGGGGACGCCCGATCCCCCCGTGCCCACGGCCGACGACGCCCGGCCGACGGTGGTGCGGGATCTCCCGGTGGTCAGCCGGATCGGGCTGCACCTGCGCCCGGTCGCCCGGCTGGTGGCGTTGGCGCAGGCGTACGACGCCGACGTCTGGCTGAGCAACCCCGGCCGCGCCTCCGTGCGAGTGCAGGCCAGCGACATCACCGAGCTCCTCGCCCTGGCGGCGACACAGGGCGACACCCTGCGACTCGAGGCCAGCGGCAGACAGGCCGAGGAGGCCGCCGCGGCGATCGGCGCCCTGGCGGCGAGTGGCTTCGGTGACCTCGACGGGGATGCGGATTTTCCGGGTCCCAGCACAGCCGCCCGGCGTAGCATCGGGGAATGAAGTCCAGCCAGAGCAGCCATGAGGTTCGCGAACAGATCGCCCGCGGGGCGTTCGAGGCGCTGGGCCCCAGTCCCAGCCAGAAGGCCGTACTCCAGGTCCAGTGCAACTCGGCCCACCACCTCGCGGGCGTGTATGCGACCGATGCCGGGCGGGTCTACCACTCGGTCCTCCACTCCACGTCGCACGGCCGCAAGGATTTCGTCGATACCGGGCATCACGCCTCGCAGAGGGGGACCGACTGGTTCGACCTCCTCGACGCGGTGCCCGGCGCCGACGTCCCGGACGAACTCCCCGCCGGCTGCGAGTGTGGCCCCTACACGTTGTCCCGGGCACAGCTCGTCCAGCAGATCGCCGACGGCGAGGGCCGCGTCATCGTCGAGTGAGGCCCACCCACCGGTACCCGAGCGTCAACAACCAAGGAGGACAGCCATGGGCTTCGCCCTGACCATCGATCTGGAACGGCCGTTCGGCGAGGTCCTGGCGGCGACCCGGGGGGCGCTGGCCGCCAGCGGGTTCGGCATCGTCAGCGAGATCGACCTGCAGAAGACGCTGCGGGACAAGATCGGCGTCGACGTCGGCGAACACGTCATCCTCGGCGCCTGCAACCCGCGGTACGCCCAGCGCGGGCTCGAGATCGAGCCGTCCCTGGGGGTGCTCCTGCCCTGCAATGTGGTCGTACGACACAGCGCCGGGCTGACCGTGGTGGAGGCCATCGACCCCGAGACGATGGTGATGGTGACGGAGAATCCCGCGATGGCGGACCTCGCCGACGAGGTCCGCCAGGCCCTCAAACAGGCCTTGGACCAGGTGTCCGCGAGCTGACGGACGGACGCGTGCGGCACCGCGTTCGATTAGCGGGGCGTTCCACCCGAGGGAGGACAATGGGTCAGGGCTCCACATCAGGGGCCCCTGATCCCAAGGACATCAGATGACCAGCGGAACCATCGTCCCCATCCTCGTCGTCGTCCTGGTCCTCCTGTTGCTGGCGGCCTCGATCCGGGTCCTGCCCGAGTACCAGCGCGGCATCGTCTTCCGCCTGGGTCGCGTACGCCCCGTCTACAACGCTGGGTTGCGCCTCCTCATCCCCTGGGTGGACCGGCTGGTCCGGGTGGACCTACGCGTCATCACCCACACCATCCCGGCCCAGGAGATCATCACCAACGACAACGTGTCCGCCCGGGTCAACGCCGTGGTGCTGTTCCGGGTGATCGATCCGGCGAAGGCGATCCTCGAGGTCGAACAGTTCCAGGTCGCCACCTCCCAGATCGCCCAGACCACACTGCGCTCACTGCTGGGCCGGGTCGACCTCGACCAGCTGCTGGCCCACCGCGAGGACCTCAACGTGGACCTACGGGCACGGATGGATGAGCGTACGAAGCCCTGGGGCGTCGAGGTGCGGGTCGTCGAGATCAAGGACGTCGAGCTGCCGGAGAGCATGCAGCGGGCGATGGCCCGCCAGGCCGAGGCCGAGCGTGAGCGGCGCGCCAAGGTGATCAATGCCCATGGCGAGCTGCAGGCATCGGAGGAGCTGCGCCGCGCGGCCGACACCCTCTCGGCGAGTCCCGCCTCGATCCAGCTGCGCTACCTGCAGACGCTGCTCGAGGTCGGCGCCGATCAGAACTCGACCATCATCTTCCCGATGCCGATCGATCTGCTGGCGCCGTTCATGGGGCAGTCCCGGACATGGCCGGTGGGCTTCGCACCCCACACCGCAGGTCCGCAGACCACCCCGGAGGACGCGCGGCAGGAGCCCGGTACAGCCTGACGGCGCCGATTGTGCCCTTGTCGTGCTTGTGGGGTAGGTCACATCGTTCTAGCTTTGGGACAGGGCGAGTCACCCGTGCGGATGCGGCCCTGAGGAGGAAGCGATGAATGCGAGGCTCTTCGGCGCGGCTGCGGTCCTGTCCGCGGCCTTGGTGACGCTCTCCGGCTGCGGATCGGGCGGCTCCTCCTCGGGAGGCTATGGGGCAGGGGGCGGCGCGACTGCCTCGGCCTCAGCCTCAGCCACTACATCGGCCTCGGCTTCCGCCTCCACGTCGGCGGCGGCCAGCACGGCCGGTCTCAAGGTCGCCGACTCCTCGCTCGGCAAGATCGTGGTGGCCGACAACGGGATGACCGTGTACCAGTTCACCAAGGACGTGAAGGACTCCGGCAAGAGCAGTTGCACCGGCGGCTGTCTCAAAGCCTGGCCGCCCGTCCTCACCACCCAGGCCACCCCGGCCCTCCAGGGCATCACCGGCACGGTGGGCACCATCACCACCCCGGAGGGCGCCAAGCAGGTCACCCTCAACGGCCTGCCGCTGTACTACTGGGCCTCCGACACCAAACCGGGTGACACGACAGGGCAGGGCGTCCAGGGCGTATGGTACGTCGTCTCCCCGTCCGGCTCGATGATGAAGTGAGTCCGATGCCGACCCCCGCCTCCGACGACTCCATCCGCGACCGTCTGGACGCCGCCGTCCCCCAGGCGCTGCGGGAGAACGACCAGCCCGCGGTCGAGGCCGCCGAGGAGACGATCGGCGTCATCGAGAGCGCCGCCGAGGCGGCGGTCGGCCCGCTGACCGAGGCCGAGATGTTCGCGATCGTGGTGGCCGAGGCCGCGGCCCGTGAATCGCTCGCCGCCGAGAAGCGCGCTGCCGGTGACACGGCCGCGGCGGATCGTCTGATCGCTCAAGCGACCTACCTGCGGGAGTTCACCGCCTGAACCGGGTCACTCCAGCCCCGGCACCACGCACACCAGGCACGGCGCCTCGCGCAGGACCCGATCGGCGGTCGACCCGAGCACGGCCCGGACGAATCCCCCGCGGCCGCGCGATCCGATCACGAGCGCACGGACGGACTCCCCCTCGGCGAGGGCGACCAGCGCGTCGGCGGCGTCCTCGCCGACCAGGGGGAGGAACTCGGTGTCCGGCACCTGCAGGGCGGTGGCGGCCGCCACCAGGATCTGCTCGGCCTCGTCGGCCTGGCGACGTTCCACCAACTCCTCGAAAGCCCCTTCCCCGACGGACCGTGGCGGCCCCACGACAGTGGCCACCGCCAGCGGCAGATCACGCGCCAGCAGCGGCACGACAGCCGCCCCGGCACGGACCGAGCGCTCCGAGCCGTCCACGCAGACCACCACGGGACCGGCGGGCGGCGCCTCGACCTCTCCGCCGCCGACCAGGACCGGACACGGCGCGTGCCGGACAAGGTGCTCCGAGAACGAGCCGAGGACGAGGCGGGCGGCCCCACCCAGCCCTCGGGAACCGACGATAACCAGAGCCGCCCCGACCGCTGCGAGGTGATCGACCACGACGGGACCGGGCGGCCCCACCAGCACCCGTACGGACTCCGGCGCCAGCCCCAACCGCCCGGCGATGCCGACGCCGACCTCCCGGCCGGACTCCCGGGCCTCCTCGCGCGCCGCCGCCAGGTCGGTGGCGACGAACGCGGTGCTGAACGACCCGCCCGGCATAGGGCCGGGCACGCCCGGGTCGAGGATGATGTCAGGGACCGCCGTGACGACCTGGATCGTCCAGCGCGACCGGTCGAGCAGCGACAGGCCGGCCTCGATCGCCGCCAACGAAACATCTGAACCGTCCGTGCAGCAGACCACCGTGTCGCTCATGCCGACCTCCTCGTCGCCAGGCTCTGTGCTCCCAAGGTAGCGCCGCGCATCGTCCCGCAGCACGGGACAAATGGACCTATTATTCCTACATCTTTAGGGGTGCATTGACTCGACTTATATGTGCTTCTAGGGTCGAGTCACGACGAGCCGGAGCCCACCCACCATGTCGAGGAGTGACATGACCACCATCCTGACCAGACCCGATGTCGCATCCGCGACGCCGATTCCCGTCACCGTACGCCCGAGGGGCGCCGCGACGTCCTCCAGCGCCGACCAGGTTGTCCGGCGGCACCGCGATCGCCATCGCCATCGCATGGCCCCGCCGCGATGGCTGAGCCTCCTCGTGCTGGTCCTCGGCTGGCAGGTGACCGGGAGCACCGGTCTCCTGCCGGGCGACGTCCTCGCGACGCCGGCCACCATCGCCGCCACCGCCTGGCAACTGCTGACCAACGGCCAGCTCATCGACGCGCTCGGTGTCTCCCTGGGCCGGGTCGGCATCGGTCTGGTCACCGGCCTGCTGGCGGGCACGGTGCTGGGGCTGCTCACCGGCCTGTCCCGGTGGGGAGACGCCCTCGTCGATCCGCCGCTGCAGGCGCTGCGTACGCTTCCCCATCTGGGCCTGGTGCCGCTGTTCATCCTGTGGTTCGGGATCGGTGAGTTCCCCAAGGTCCTGCTCATCGCCCTGGGTGTGATGTTCCCGATCTACCTCAACCTGCACAGCGCCGTGCGTGGCGTGGACCGCGCGCTGCTCGAGGTGGCCGCCGTCAACGGGCTGGGCCGGTGGCGTACTCTCCGCGAGGTCATCCTCCCCTCGGTCACCGCGCCGTGGCTGGTGGCGCTGCGGCAAGCGCTGGCCATCGCCTGGCTGACGCTGATCGTCTCCGAACAGGTCAACGCCAGCGCCGGTCTCGGCTACCTGATCAACAACGCCCGCGACTTCCTGCAGACCGACGTGATCGTGGTCGGGCTGGTGGTCTATGCGGTCCTCGGTCTGGTCTCCGACGGAATCGTCCGGGGCGCCGAACACCGCTTCCTCGCCTGGCGCGCAGGGACGGTGCTGCGATGACCCCGACTCTGCCCGGCACGTCTCTGCCCCGCACCGACCTGCCGCCCACCACGGTCTCCCTGCGTTCGGTCAGCCGCCGCTACGGGAAGTCCACCGTCCTCGACGGTCTGGACCTCGACATCGGCGCCGGGGACTTCGTCGCCCTCCTCGGCCGCTCGGGCTCGGGCAAGTCGACCCTGCTGCGGGCGCTCGCCGGTCTCGATGCCGAGGCGACCGGCAC
The DNA here is from genome assembly GCF_009646095.1 of Raineyella fluvialis. Classification (NCBI taxonomy): domain Bacteria; kingdom Bacillati; phylum Actinomycetota; class Actinomycetes; order Propionibacteriales; family Propionibacteriaceae; genus Raineyella; species Raineyella fluvialis. The sequence continues at coordinate 1,002,869 of NZ_CP045725.1, forward strand.
CGTCGAGGTCACCGGTGCGACCTCGGTCGCGTTCCAGCAGCCGCGCCTGCTGCCGTGGCGCCGGGTGTGGCAGAACGTCGTCCTGGGGCTTCCCCGCACGGCCGCCACCCGGGAGCGGGCCGCGGCCGCCCTGGCCGAGGTCGACCTCGCCGGCTACGGCGAGCGCTGGCCGGCGACCCTGTCCGGCGGCCAGGCCCAGCGGGTCTCCCTGGCCCGGGCCCTTGTCCGCGAGCCGGCGCTGCTCCTCCTGGACGAACCCTTCGGCGCCCTCGACGCCCTCACCCGGCTGGCGATGCATGACGTCCTCGAGGAGCTGTGGCGCCGCCACCGGTTCGCCGTGCTCCTCGTCACCCATGACGTGGACGAGGCGGTCCGGCTCGCCGATCGTCTCCTCGTCCTGCGGGACGGCCGCATCCAGGCCGACCACCGCAACCCCACCGACCGGCCCCGTACCCGCGCGGCCACCGCAGACCTGCGCCAGCAGGTCCTCACCGATCTGGGAGTGACCCACCATGACTGACCTCCGACAACGACACCGCGCGCCGCTGGCCCTGGTCGTCCTGATGCTCGCCACGCTGCTCTCGGCCTGCAGTGGGGCCCAGGCGACGACGGCCACCCGGACGGTCCCTACGCCCGGGCCGGTGAGCAGCGCCGATCTGGCCGGCGTCACCCTCAAGGTCGGGGACCAGAAGGCCGGGCTCCAGGCCCTCCTCAAGGCCTCCGGGCAGGACAAGGACCTGCCGTACGCCGTCGAGTGGTCCACCTTCACCGCCGGGCCGCCGCTGCTCGAGGCCGCCGCGTCCGGTGCGATCGACGTCGGCACGGTGGGCAACACGCCACCGATCTTCGCCGGTGCGGCGAAGTCCCCGGTCTCGATCGTCTCGGCCAGCCGCGGCGAAGGTCAGGGCGACGCGATCCTCGTCGCCAAGGGATCCACCGCCACCTCCCTGGCCGACCTCAAGGGCCGGACGATCGCGGTGACCAAGGGCAGCAGTGCCCATGGCCACCTCCTCCTCGCGCTCCGCAAGGCGGGCCTGCAGCCGAGCGACGTGAAGATCTCCTACGTCTCACCCTCCGACGGCTACGCGGCCCTGAAGAACGGTGCCGCGGACGCCTGGGCGGTCTGGGATCCCTACACCGCGGCGGCGGAGAAGGAGATCGGCGCACGCATCCTCGTCAGCGGCGTCGGGATCGTCAACGGACTCGGCTTCCAGGTGGCGTCCAACCGGTCGCTCGCCGACGCCGGCAAGAACGCGGCCATCGCCGACCTGGTCACCCGGTCGGCCCGTGCGTATCAGTGGTCCGCCAGCCACCCGGACGAGTGGGCCAGGGTCTACAGCTCCGAGACCGGGCTGAGCCTCGACGTCACCACCGTCCAGGCCCACCGCTCCATCAAGCGCCCGATCACCCTCGACCCGGAGGCGATCCGCAGCTCCCAGGACCTCACCGACGCCCTCGCGTCGGGCGGGTTCATCCCCGCCAGCTTCGACGTCAGCACCATCGTCGACCATCGCTACGACGCGGCCGTCGCCGCCGTCATCGGAAAGGCCTGAGCATGTCCATCAGTCTCCATTGGTTCCTCACCTCGAGCGGCGACATCCGCCCGGTCCCCCACCGCGGCGAGACCGCCCTCGGCCTCTTCCCCAGTGCGGGCGGGGCCGGTGGGCGTCCGGGCCGTCGGCCCGCCGGCTTCCGGGAGCCCGACATCGAGTACCTGGCCCAGCAGGCCCGGGCAGCCGATGCCCTCGGCTTCACCGCGGTGCTGACACCCACCGGCACGGTCTGCGAGGACGCGTGGCTCACCGCCGCCGCACTGGCCCGCGAGACGGAGCGGCTGAAGTTCCTGGTCGCCTTCCGCCCCGGTCTGATGTCGCCGACGTTGTCCGCGCAGATGGCGGCCACCCTGCAACGCCAGTCCCGTGGCCGGCTGCTGCTCAACGTCGTGACCGGCGACGACGCGGAGCAGCCACGCTTCGGTGACTGGCTGGCGAAGGATGAGCGGTATGCCCGTACCGACGAATTCCTCGAGGTCGTCCGCGGCGTCTGGTCCGGTGAGCCGTACAGCTTCGAGGGAGACCATTACCGGATCCGTGACGCCGGTCTGCTCGCGGCGCCCGACCCCGTCCCGCCGCTCTACTTCGGCGGCTCCAGCGACGCCGCGCTCCCGGTGGCGGGTCGGCACGCGGACGTCTACCTGACCTGGGGCGAGCCGCCCGCCCAGGCACGGGAGAAGATCGAGCGGGTACGTAGGGAGGCGCAGAAGGCCGGTCGTGGTGACCGGATCCGCTTCGGGATCCGCTTCCACGTCTTCACCCGGGACACCTCCGCGGCCGCCTGGGCCGAGGCCCAACGCTTCCTCGACGCTCTCGACCCGGAGGACATCCGCCGGACCCAGGAGATCCTGCGCCGCAACACGTCGGTGGGCCAGCAGCGGATGCTGGCGTTGCACGGCGACAGCAAGGACGGCGATCTCGAGGTCTATCCGAACGTGTGGGCCGGCATCGGCCTCGCGCGGGGTCACGCCGGCACCGCCCTGGTCGGCAGTCACGACGAGGTCGCCGATCGCATCGAGGAGTACCACCGGGCCGGTATCGACGAGTTCATCTTCTCCGGCTACCCGAACCTGGAGGAGTCGTACTGGTTCGGTGAGAACGTCATCCCGCGGCTGCGCGACCGCGGCCTGCTCGACGAGGTGCTCGACGAGGCCGGGGACGAGTTGCGTGTCCTCACCGCCGCCGCTTCCTGACCGGTCGGCACGACGAAGGGCCGGGTGGGCACCGTACGGGGGTGCCCACCCGGCCCTTCGGTCATCGGGCCGCCGATTCCGTCGGACAGGGCGCTCGGCGGGGTCGTACGTTGGATCCCATCCAGCGGCTCCGGCGCCCGGCCGGACCGGCCCAGCCATGGAGGCGGCATGGACGCAGCGACGCCCCGCATTCCCGCGGTCCCCGAGACGATGAGGGCGTACGGTTTCGCCCGCTACGGCGGCCCCGAGGTCGAGGAGTACTTCGCCGCCCCCGTACCGGTCCCGGGCAGCGGCCAGGTGCTGGTGCAGGTCCTCGCGGCCGGCCTCAACCCCGCGGACATCAAGGTCCGGGCCGGGAAACGTGCCGGCGTCTTCGACGTGGTCTTCCCGATGGCGATGGGCCGGGAAGCCGCCGGCGCGGTCGTGGCCCTGGGGCCCGACGTGGAGGGTCTCACGGTCGGGGAGCGTGTCTTCGGCAGCCCGGTCGCCGGCGTCGGAACGCTGGCCGAGTACGTCCTCCTCGACGCCGCGGCGACGGCACCGGTGCCCGCCTCGCTGACGATCACCGAGGCCGCCTGCGTCCCGGTGGCCGTGGGCACGACCCTCGATGTCTTCGATCACCTGCTCGTCACCGCCGGGGATGGCCTCCTCGTCCTCGGTGCCGGCGGTGGCGTCGGCTCCGCTGCCTGTCAACTCGGCGTGGCCCGGGGACTGCGGGTGGTCGGCGTGGCGTCGGCGGCCAAGCAGGACCTGGTGGCGGGCTTCGGTGCCCATCCCGTCGTCAGCGGCGAGGGCTGGGTGGATCGTGCCCGGGCGGCTTTGGACGGGCCGGTGGTGGCTGTCCTCGACCTGGTCGGGGGCGAGGTGCTGCACGAGGCCTTCCGTCTGTGTGGTGACGAGACCCAGTTGGTGAGTATCGCCGATCCTGTCCAGGCCGGGCAGGTGGGCGGCACGGGGGTGGTGCGTCGCCGGACCAGCGAGGCGTACGCGGCCGCGGCCCAATTGATCGCTGACGGGGCGGTACGCCCGGTCATACGTACGGAGCCCTTCTCACACGCTCGCGAGGCGTACGCCGAGATCGAGACCGGGCACACCACGGGCAAGATCGTCGTGATCTTCGACGCCGACTGACCGGGGCGCCACCCGTCGGTCAGGGCAGTTCGCGATGCTTGGCCCGGGTGAAGGCGTAGATCCCGTACGCGACGAGCCCCAGCGCCACCACTGACAGGAGCAGCCGCCCCAGTGGCAGGCCCAACAGCGCCCGCAAGGCACCGTCCATCCCGGATGCCTTCTGAGGGTCGTGGGTCGCGACCGCCACCCAGAAGAGCGCACCGACGACGAGCAGAGCGACGCCCTTGGCGACGTAGCCGAGGATGGCGACCAGCACGACCGCACTGCTGGGCTGGTGCCGCAGGTCGTCGCGGTACTTGCCGGTCACGCCCTTGTAGATGTGGAAGCCGCCGATGATGACGACGACCAGCCCCACCACGACGACAAGGACCGTCCCCGCCGCGTTACCCATCATGGCCGCCGTGATGTCCTTGCTGCGCTGCGAGCTCGAGGACTGACCACCAGTGGCCACCAGCGCGGCGCCCACACCGAGAACGGCGTACACCACGGTCAGGGAGGCGAATCTCAGCGCATCCTTCAGTTCATGGCGAGCCAGAAACGCCTGCAACAGGTTCCACAGGCCCAACAGGAACAGACCGGCCGCCAGCACGCCGAGCAGGATCACCCCCGCGGTGGTCGAGGCAAGCGCCTGAAAGGCGCCCGACTGGTCGGCCTCCCCGTGGTACTGCCCCCAGGCGAGCCGCAGGGCCAGCCAGGCCATCAGAAGATGCAGCACGCCGCTGGCCGCGAAGCCGGCGCGTGCGCCGTTCTCGACCACAGGGTTGTCAGCCGCCTTGCGGGCCCCATCTTGAGCGGTCATGGTCAAGTAGTACCCCACTGACCCCGACATGTCGACGGTCCGGACCCGTCCGCGTTCGCGGCGTGGAAACCTCTCGAGGGGGACAAGGTCCGTAATTGCAGAGCGGGCCGACACCTGTGAGGGTGTCGGCCCGCTCTGTTACACCACCCCGAGGGGTGGTGTGTGTTGTCCGGCGATGTCCTAGTCTCCCACACACTCCCGTGTGCAGTACCATCGGCGCTGGAAGGCTTGACTTCCGGGTTCGGAATGTGGCCGGGTATTTCCCTTCCGCCATGATCACCGTAACACTGTCGAAACAGTTTCACACTATTCAACTGTCACCACCCCGCCCTTACGGGTTGGGTGGCCAGGAACCGTGTGTTTGTGTTCCGGGAACAACATAGTGGACGCGAGTCTTTGCAGCATATTTTCTTGGTGTGTAAGGTAAGCCCTCGGCCTATTAGTATCGGTCAGCTCCACCCATTTCTAGGCTTCCACATCCGACCTATCAACCCAGTCGTCTACTGGGGGCCTTACCAAAAAGTGGGAGTCCTCATCTTGAAGCGTGCTTCCCGCTTAGATGCTTTCAGCGGTTATCACTTCCCAACGTAGCCAACCAGCCATGCTCTTGGCAGAACAACTGGCACACCAGAGGTTGGTCCGTCCCGGTCCTCTCGTACTAAGGACAGCCCTTCTCAAGACTCCTACGCGCACAGCGGATAGGGACCGAACTGTCTCACGACGTTCTGAACCCAGCTCGCGTGCCGCTTTAATGGGCGAACAGCCCAACCCTTGGGACCGACTCCAGCCCCAGGATGCGACGAGCCGACATCGAGGTGCCAAACCATGCCGTCGCTATGGACGCTCGGGCAAGATCAGCCTGTTATCCCCGGGGTACCTTTTATCCGTTGAGTGACGGCGCTTCCACACGCCACCGTCAGATCACTAGTCCCGACTTTCGTCCCTGCTCGACCCGTCAGTCTCACAGTCAAGCTCCCTTGTGCACTTACACTCGACACCTGATTGCCAACCAGGCTGAGGGAACCTTTGGGCGCCTCCGTTACTCTTTGGGAGGCGACCGCCCCAGTCAAACTACCCATCAGGCACTGTCCCTGAACCAGATCATGGTCCGAGGTTAGATAACCAGAACAACCAGAGTGGTATTTCAACAATGACTCCACAACCACTGGCGTGGCCGCTTCAACGTCTCCCACCTATCCTACACAAGCTGTACCGATCACCAATACCAAACTATAGTAAAGGTCCCGGGGTCTTTCCGTCCTGCTGCGCGTAACGAGCATCTTTACTCGTAGTGCAATTTCACCGAGTTCGTGGTTGAGACAGTGCCCGAGTCGTTACTCCATTCGTGCAGGTCGGAACTTACCCGACAAGGAATTTCGCTACCTTAGGATGGTTATAGTTACCACCGCCGTTTACTGGGGCTTAAGTTCAGTGCTTCACCGAAGTTGACACGTCCCCTTAACCTTCCAGCACCGGGCAGGAGTCAGTCCGTATACATCGTCTTACGACTTGGCACGGACCTGTGTTTTTGATAAACAGTCGCTTGGGCCTGGTCTCTGCGGCCATCAACGCTTCACCACGCAAAGGCGGATCACGCATCCGGCCCCCTTATCCCGAAGTTACGGGGGTATTTTGCCGAGTTCCTTAACCACGATTCTCTCGATCGCCTTAGTATTCTCTACTCATCCACCTGTGTCGGTTTAGGGTACGGGCGGCTCATGACATCGCTCACGAAGCTTTTCTCGGCAGCATAGGATCACCCACACCACCACACGAATGTGGCAGTGGCATCAGGTCTCAGACACACAAGGCACGGATTTACCTATACCTCGTCCTACACCTTTACCCTGGGACAACCACCGCCCAGGATGGGCTACCTTCCTGCGTCACTCCGTAGCTTGCCTACTACACGTCTGGGTCGCAGAGTCACTGAACCCGGCCACCCGAAGGTGACATGGGAACAGCTTCCGTGCTCAGCATCGCGCGCCTCGGCAGGGGCGCCATTACACCGGTACGGGAATATCAACCCGTTGTCCATCGACTACGCCTGTCGGCCTCGCCTTAGGTCCCGACTTACCCAGGGCAGATTAGCTTGACCCTGGAACCCTTGGATATTCGGCGGACGGGTTTCTCACCCGTCATTCGCTACTCATGCCTGCATTCTCACTCGCGCACACTCCACGGCCGGGTCACCCCGCCGCTTCACCACGTGCACGACGCTCCCCTACCCATCCACAACTAGTGTGAATGCCATAGCTTCGGCGGATTACTTAAGCCCCGCTGAATTGTCGGCGCAGAATCACTTGACCAGTGAGCTATTACGCACTCTTTCAAGGGTGGCTGCTTCCAAGCCAACCTCCTGGTTGTCACCGCAACTCCACATCCTTTTCCACTTAGTAACCACTTAGGGGCCTTAGCTGATGATCTGGGCTGTTTCCCTCTCGACAATGAAGCTTATCCCCCACTGTCTCACTGCCACGCTCTGGCTTCACCGGCATTCGGAGTTTGGCTGATTTCGGTAAGCTTGTGGGCCCCCTAGACCATCCAGTGCTCTACCTCCGGGAAGAAACACGTGACGCTGCACCTAAATGCATTTCGGGGAGAACCAGCTATCACGTAGTTTGATTGGCCTTTCACCCCTATCCACAGCTCATCCCCCAGTTTTCAACCTAGGTGGGTTCGGTCCTCCACGACGTCTTACCGTCGCTTCAACCTGGCCATGGATAGATCACTACGCTTCGGGTCTAGAGCATGCGACTCAACGCCCTTATCGGACTCGCTTTCGCTACGACTACCCCACACGGGTTAACCTCGCCACACACCACTAACTCGCAGGCTCATTTTTCAATAGGCACGCCGTCACCCTCACAGGCTCCGACGGCTTGTAGGCGACCGGTTTCAGGTACTATTTCACTCCCCTCCCGGGGTACTTTTCACCATTCCCTCACGGTACTGATCCGCTATCGGTCACCAAGGAGTATTTAGGCTTAGCGGGTGGTCCCGCCAGATTCACACGAAATTCCAGGAGTCCCGTGCTACTTGGGAACCGCCCCATGGAGTGCACACCTTACGTCTACAGGGGTATTACCTGCTCTGCCGGACCTTCCCAGAATCCTTCGACTTCAGCGCACATTTTTGACTCCACGACCCGTCGACAGCCAGGTCAAAGACGGCCCCACAACCCCACGCATGCAACCCCTGTCAGGTCTCACACACACGCAGTTTGGCCTCATCCGCGTTCGCTCGCCACTACTTACGGAATCACTTTTGTTTTCTCTTCCTATGGGTACTGAGATGTTTCACTTCCCCACGTTCCCTCCCACTACCCTATAGATTCAGGTAGAGGTCGCTCCACATGACTGGAGACATTCGAGGTTTCCCTATTCGGACATCCCCGGATCACAGCTCGTTTACCAACTCCCCGGGGCTTATCGCAGGTTACAACGTCCTTCATCGGCTCTTGGTGCCAAGGCATCCACCGATCGCCCTTAGTAGCTTTCCCAACACAAATATCAAGAAAATAAATCTACAAAGATGCTCGCGTCCACTATGAAGTTCTCAAAACACAAACAACACCACAACCACACACACGTGCAGATGCAATCCCGTCCAAGACCACCACCCCAAAGGGAGCAGCAGCCGCGTCACGCGGCCGAGGTCTCAGGACCCAACAGTGCGCCCCACCCACCACACCACCCCCGGACCCGAAAGCCCACGGACGCGCAGTGACCCCCGCCAGGCCAACCGGCCCAACGGGAGCAGTCAATGTTCCACCCAGAAAACCCTTACCGGCACGCCGGCCACACCACGTGACCGATCCACCGGCAACCACCCCACCCCCACCCACCAACGCGGGCAGACGCGGAATGTTCTGTTTCGGGCTCCTTAGAAAGGAGGTGATCCAGCCGCACCTTCCGGTACGGCTACCTTGTTACGACTTAGTCCTAATTACCAGCCCCACCTTCGACGACTCCCTCCCCAAAGGGTTGGGCCGCCGGCTTCGGGTGTTGCCGACTTTCATGACTTGACGGGCGGTGTGTACAAGGCCCGGGAACGTATTCACCGCAGCGTTGCTGATCTGCGATTACTAGCGACTCCGACTTCATGGGGTCGAGTTGCAGACCCCAATCCGAACTGAGACCGGCTTTTTGAGATTCGCTCACCCTCACAGGCTCGCAGCTCTTTGTACCGGCCATTGTAGCATGCGTGAAGCCCTGGACATAAGGGGCATGATGACTTGACGTCATCCCCACCTTCCTCCGAGTTGACCCCGGCAGTCTCCTATGAGTCCCCAACCGAATTGCTGGCAACATAGGACAAGGGTTGCGCTCGTTGCGGGACTTAACCCAACATCTCACGACACGAGCTGACGACAGCCATGCACCACCTGTAAACCGGCCCAAAGGGAGGCCACATCTCTGCAGCTTTCCGGCATATGTCAAACCCAGGTAAGGTTCTTCGCGTTGCATCGAATTAATCCGCATGCTCCGCCGCTTGTGCGGGCCCCCGTCAATTCCTTTGAGTTTTAGCCTTGCGGCCGTACTCCCCAGGCGGGGCACTTAATGCGTTAGCTACGGCACGGATCACGTGGAATGTGACCCACACCTAGTGCCCACCGTTTACGGCGTGGACTACCAGGGTATCTAAGCCTGTTTGCTCCCCACGCTTTCGCTTCTCAGCGTCAGGAAATGTCCAGAGAACCGCCTTCGCCACTGGTGTTCCTCCTGATATCTGCGCATTCCACCGCTCCACCAGGAATTCCATTCTCCCCTACATTCCTCTAGTCAGCCCGTATCGAAAGCAAGCTCAGGATTAAGGCCTGAGTTTTCACTTTCGACGTGACAAACCGCCTACAAGCTCTTTACGCCCAATAATTCCGGACAACGCTCGCACCCTACGTATCACCGCGGCTGCTGGCACGTAGTTGGCCGGTGCTTCTTCTGCAGGTACCGTCACAAAAGCTTCGTCCCTGCTGAAAGCGGTTTACAACCCGAAGGCCGTCATCCCGCACGCGGCGTTGCTGCGTCAGGCTTCCGCCCATTGCGCAATATTCCCCACTGCTGCCTCCCGTAGGAGTCTGGGCCGTATCTCAGTCCCAATGTGGCCGGTCACCCTCTCAGGCCGGCTACCCGTCGAAGCCTTGGTGAGCCACTACCTCACCAACAAGCTGATAGGCCGCGAGTCCATCCCCCACCGCCGGAGCTTTCCACCCCCACCCATGCAGGCAGGAGTCATATCCGGTATTAGCCACCATTTCTGGTAGTTATCCCAAAGTGAAGGGCAGGTTACTCACGTGTTACTCACCCGTTCGCCACTCGTGTACCCCGAAGGGCCTTACCGTTCGACTTGCATGTGTTAAGCACGCCGCCAGCGTTCGTCCTGAGCCAGGATCAAACTCTCCATCGAAAAAATATCGCAAAACCCCGAAAGGCTGATGCGTCACAATGAAAAGAGATCTGACAATCCCAGACATAAACTGGTCATTACATATCTCAAAGAAATCCGACCATCACCGAAGCAATGGCCGAGGACAACACAAAAACAACATATTGTGATGTCAGACACCCCACAAAGAGGCGCCTATTTGGCATTGACTAAACAAAGCACACTGTTGAGTTCTCAAACATCGGACACACACCTCACCACCCCGGAACAACCCGGAGCCGCTCGGGGCGACCAGATCAACTTTACTCGGCCGTTCAAGCCCTGTCAAATCCGCATTTCCGCGAACCGAACGGGATGCTCGTACGAGCCCCGGAAACCATCCCTGACTTCCAGGTTTGCCAGCCCGGTTCCCCGTTCCGGCAACTCGCTGAACTATACGGGTCGACCCGGGAAGGGTCAAATCGGTGCACACACCCCTGCCGACGGCCAGTCCGAGCGCCCACAGGAGGTGCCACCGGCCCCTCCGTACGTCCCTGACGCAGGACTGCTACACGCAGGCCCGCCACCTCCCCGCGTCGGGAGGGATGAGGATCGTGAGGAAGCAGCAAGGATTCCGTGCACCCCCGGCTACCTCGGTGGTGTTGGCTCGAGGAGACGGCTCGCCCCCACGGCGCCGACGGGCTACTCCTCCTCACGGGGTAGCGCCGGGAATGCGAGGACGTCGCCGCATGGGGTCGTGGCCACGCTGGGGGGAGCGTTGGTCCACGATCCACGGGGGGCTGGTCAGTGGAGGGATGCGCGAGCGCCCGTGTTCCTCCACTGACCAGCCGAGCCGATGACATCGACCAGCTGATCGGCTTCTCCACCGGTGCCGACGACTACCTCGTCAAACCCGCCAACCCGCGGCTGCTGCTGGCTCGCGTCGCCGCCGTGCTGCGACGTACGGACGGCAGGAGGAGGGCCCAGGAGCCGACCCAGGTCACCCTCGACGGGGTCCGGATCGACCTGGAACGGCGCTCGGTGACCGTCAATGACACCCCCGTCGACCTGACCCGGATCCAGTTCGACCTCCTCGCTGTCCTGGCCGAGAATCCCCAGCGCGTGCTGACCCGCGGCCAACTCGTCGAACGGGTGTGGGGCGACTGGTTCGGCGACGACCATCACCTCGACGTCCATCTCTCCCGGCTGCGGCAGCGGATCAGCGCCGCCGGAGGTCCTCGCGTCGCCCACGCCGTCCGCGGCGTCGGGTTCCGGTTCGTCGACTAGGAGGCCGGCATGCGTACGATCCTCGTCGTCGAAGACGACCTCGACGTCTCGATGCTGCTCGACTACGCCTTCCGCGTCGCAGGGTGGACGGTCCGGACCGCCGCGTCGCTGGCTGAAGCCAGAGCCGCCCTGTCGGAGGAGGGCATCGACCTCGTCCTCACCGACGATCGGCTCGGTGACGGCAGGGCCGAGGACGTCCGCCTCGCCGGGTGCTCTCCCCGTCGTCCTGCTCAGTGCCTCCGTCGACGGCCCGCCGTCCGCTCTGGTGCCGCGCCCGGGCTTCGCCGGGGCCATCACCAAACCGTTCGACGCGGTGCGTCTGGCCGAACTGGTCGGCTCCCTGCTCGGGGACTGAGAGGTCAGCGGATTGGTCGGTCGCCGATCGTCCCGTCACCCTGTCGCCCGAAGGACCAGCCCCGGGCCGTCACACGATCAATAATTGGACCTGCGGACTGAAACGGGAGCGCTATCCGGGGGTGACCAATGGGGGTCTCCGAGCTGCACGCCCTGCGCCTCGTCGGCGACGGGGACAGGGTGGTCGTCCTGGCGCATGGCCTCGGCGGCAACCAACACCAGTGGGATCCGGTGGCCCGCCATCTCGCGGCGCACGCCCGGGTCATCAGCTTCGCTCTCGCCGGTTCCGCCGACTGTGATCCCGCGGTGTACTCCCCGAGCGGCATGCCAGCCTGCTCGGCTTCGCCGACGATCTCGCCCGGATCTGCGCCGACCAGGGGCTGCGCGGCGCGACCTACGTCGGACACTCGATGTCCGGCATGGTCGGGATGCTCGCGGCCGCCGCAGACCCGGGGCTCTTCTCCCGGCTCGTCGTGATCGGGACCAGCGCGTGCTATCTCGACGACCCCACCACCGGCTACATCGGCGGTCGCACGAGGGAGGAGGTGGACACGATGCTCGCCGCGGTGGCGTCGGACTTCGCCCTGTGGTCGGGCGGCTTCGCCCCCCAGGTAATGGGTAACCCCGAACGCCCGGAGTTCAGCACGGAGTTCGCGAAGAGCCTGCGCCGCTATCCTCCGCAGGTCGCGTTGTCGATCCTGCGGACCGCCTACACCAGTGACTACCGGGACGTCGTTCCCCGGGTCAGTCCACCGACCCTGGTCCTGCAGGCCCGCGGCGACACGGCGGTCCCCGATGCGGCGGCGACGTGGCTCGCGGACGCGCTCCCCGACGGCCGGTTGATCCACCTGACGGCGCAGGGCCATTTTCCCCACGTCGTGGACCCGGACGAGGTCTGCGCGGCCATCGACGCGTTCATCGAGGAGACCGTGCCATGACCTCGACGATCCGGGCCTCGCTGGACCTGGTGGCGACGGCACTGCGATGTGACGTGGTGGTCTTCTGGCGGATCACCGGCCCAGGAGCTGGGACGGTCCTCGACAGCACCGTGACGGGGCTGGCGTTCGGCGCGCCCTGGTTGCCGGCTCCCGGCGACGCCCCGGGCACCGCCCCGGGCGGCCGGCTGGTCGTCGACCCGGCCCTGTTCGCGGCCCTGCTACCGACCGCCGTACGCCTGGACCTGGCTGCGCCGCTCACGGGCGTAGCGTGGAGCTGCCTCGACGGGACGGATCACCGGGTGACCGTCGGCTGGGCGGGGCGCCCACCGCCGCCGGACGTGCCGGCGCTGCTGGCCGGTCTGCAGGGCCAGCGGCTGGCCGAGACGCTCACCCTCCTCGAGTCAAGCCGACGGGAGACGGGCAGGGCAGCCCGGTTGTCGGAGTTGGTGGCGACCCTGGACCAGGCGGTGGCGCTGGTCTCCCTCGACGGCACACCGGGCATCGTGAACGCGGAGGGAGCCAAGCTGCTCGGCGTCCCAGCCGGTGAGGTGCCCGCCGCCCGACTCGCCGCGGCGCTGGAGACCCTGCGAGCACGTTCCCTGGAGGGCCCCGGCGACGACGGCTACGTCGTCCGGTTGGCCACGGACCCCCGGGCGAGGATCACCGACTGGCGCTGGACCTTCCCGACCGCCCCCACCCACCTTCGTGTCGCGACCTTCCCGGTCGACACCGGCCCGCGCCCCACCCGGGCGTGGGTGTTCGACGACGTCTCCGCGGAGCGGGAGTCGGAGGACCTTCTCCGGGCGACCGTGGAGGGCATGCTCGAGCCCCACGCACTGATCGAGGCGGTGCGGGACACCGATGGACGGGTCCTCGACTTCACCTTCCTGGTGGTCAACCAGGCGACTCTGGACTACTGGGGGATGGATCGCGCCTCAGCCACCGGCACCAGCTTGCTGGGACGGCTACCCGGCCTCGTCGAGGCCGGCCTGTTCGACCTCTACGTCGAGGCCCTGGAGACCGGTCGGGACCTGGTGCTCAACGATCAGCCGTACGAGAACGAGCAGCTCGGAAAGCTCGCCTACTACGACATCCGCGCGATCCGCGCCGCCACCGATCGACTCAGCCTCAGCTGGGCCGATGTCACCGATCGCCACCGTGCCCTCCAGGCGCTGGAGGAGGCGAGCGAGCGTTTCCGGTTGCTCGCCGAGAACGCCTCGGACATCGTCTTCCGTGGCAGCACCCAGGGGATCGTGGAGTGGGTGTCGCCCTCGGTGACCAAGACGCTGGGATGGGTGCCTGCCGAGCTCATCGGCCGGCGCTTCGTCACCCTCGTGCACCCGGGCGACGTCGGCACCATTCGAGCCGCGCAGGCAGCGCTGGACGCCGGGCTCAGCCAGCATTTCGAGGCCCGGCTGCGTACCACCGAGGGTGGATACCGCTGGATGGAGACCACCGTCAAGGTGGTTCTCGATGACGAGGGCCGGCCGCTTGCCCGGATCGGGAACTGGCGCGACATCGAGGCCGAGCGGGAGGCCCGGCAGGAGGCCCGCGAGGAACATGCGCGTTTCGACGCGATCCGGGCCTCCTCGACGGACGCCTTCGTCACGGTTCGCGCATCAGGCGAGATCGTGGCCTGGAACCCTGCGGCGACCACGCTGTTCGGCTACACCGAGGAGGAGGCACTGGGTCGGTCGTACGCCCTGATCGTGCCGGAGCCCCAGCGCACCGTGGTCGGACGGCTGCTCGCGGACCTGGACGGCGAGCAGGCCCGTGGCGCCGCGAGCCGGACCCACGCGCTGCACCTCGCCCGCCGCGACGGCAGCCTGTTCCCGGCCGAGGCCTCGGTGGCGGTGTGGGCGGGCGGGGAGGACCTGTTCGCCACCGCCATCATCCGCGACGTGACAGCCCGCGACGCCGCGCAGGAGGCCCTGCGGGCCAGCAAGGAGGAACTGGCCGAGGCGCAGCGACTCGCCCGGGCCGGCAGCTGGGCGTACGACCCGGTTGCCGGCACGTACGAGTGGTCGGACGAGTTGCTGCGGATCCACGGGCTGCTGGACCTCGATCCGTCCCTCCCCCGGAGACGATCGCGGCGGCTCGGGCACGGAGCTTGGAGAGGTTGGAGCAGGCCGCCGAGGCGGCCATCCGGACCGGTGAGGTGACCGAGCTGGAATACGACATCACCGGCCAGGACGGGGAACGGCGCCACCTGCATGCGCGGGTGGCGCCGGTGCGCGACTCCACCGGGCGGATCGTACGTTCCCGAGGGACCGCCATCGACGTGACCGAGGCCGACCGGGCGGCCGACGCGCGAGCCCGCCGGATCGCCCGGCACGCCGAGTACGCGAAGGCCGACAGCCTGCTGGTCGGGCCGATCGACCTGGCCGCGCTGGTCGCCGGCGTGGCGGGCGACTATCGAGGGCTGGCAGCGCAGCGGGTCATCACCGCCGACCCGCCGGCCGGGGTGAGTGGGCTCGGTTCGGCGGCCGCGCTGGACACGGTCGTCCGGCACCTGATCGAGAACGCGATCCGGTTCACCGCCGAGGACGGCAGGATCGACCTCGTCACCAGGCCCGTCCGCGGTCACCGGGTGGAGCTGGCGATCCGGGACGACGGACCGGGGCTGCCCTCGGATGTGGACCTGTTCTCCGCCTTCGCCAAGGGGGAACGCTCCGCCGGCGACGGCCTGGGGCTCCACGTGGTCCGCACCCTCGTGGAGGCGATGGGGGGTGAGGTCACCGGCCACAACCGCGAGGACGGCACGGGCTCCGAGTTCATCGTCACCCTGCCGGGGGCGCCGGATCCGCAGGGCGCCGGGACCTGATCGGTGTCCGGCGCGTCGGTTCGCCCGGCCACTGGCGCCCGGGCGTGCTAAAAGTCCGTTATGACGTACCGTCCCGAAACGCTCGCGATCCACGCCGGCCAGGAGCAGCCCGATCCCACCACCCACGCCCGGGCCGTCCCGATCTACCAGACGACCTCGTACGTGTTCGACTCCGCGGAGGAGGCCGCCGACCTCTTCGCCCTGCGCAAGCCGGGCAACATCTACGGCCGCATCATGAACCCGACCGAGGACGTCTTCGAGACCCGCATGACCGCTCTGGAGGGCGGCGTGGGCGCGCTGGCGACCTCGGCGGGCGCTGCGGCGATCACGTACGCCGTCCTCAACCTCGTGAACGCCGGCGACAACATCGTCGCCGCCGCCACGCTCTACGGGGGCACCTTCGCCCTGTTCGAGCACACCCTGGCGCAGTACGGGATCGAGGCGCGCTTCGTCGACCCCGAGCAGCCCGAGCGGCTCGCCGAGTACGTGGACGACCGGACGCGCCTGGTCTTCGGCGAGACCCTGGCCAACCCGAAGCTCAACGTCCTCGACCTGGACGCCTGGTCGGCGGCGGCACACGACCTCGGCCTGCCGTTCATCGTCGACAACACCGCCCCCTCCCCGGCACTGTGCCGGGTGTTCGAGCACGGCGTCGACGTGGTGGTGCATTCCGCCACCAAGTACATCGGCGGTCACGGCACCACCCTGGGCGGCATCATCGTCGACTCCGGCAACTTCGACTGGTCCGCCCATGCCGAACGGTTCCCCAACCTCACCAGCGGTGACCCGGCCTACCACGGTGTGGTGTGGACGGAGGCGGCCGGCAAGGCGGCCTACATCATCCGCGCCCGCACCGTGCTGCTCCGCAACATGGGCGCCACCATCGCCCCGCTGCACGCCTGGCTCTTCCTGCAGGGTCTCGAGACCCTGTACCTGCGGATGGAGAAGCACAGCGAGAACGCGCTCGCCGTGGCCCAGCATCTCCAGCAGCACCCGGACGTCGCGTGGGTGAACTACCCGGGTCTGGAGGACTCGCCGTACAAGGCGACCGCGGACCGGCTCTTCACCGGCCTGGGGTACGGCGGCCTGGTGTCGTTCGGCCTCAAGGCCGGCCGCGAGGCGGGCTCGAAGGTCGTCGAGGGGCTCGAGCTCTTCAGCCACCTGGCCAACATCGGTGACGTGAAGTCGCTGGCCATCCACAACGCCTCGACGACGCACTCCCAGCTCTCCGACGAGGAGCTCGTCGCCGCCGGCGTCAGTCCGGAGATGATCCGGCTGTCGATCGGCACCGAGCACATCGACGACCTGATCGCCGACCTGGACCAGGCGCTCGCCGCCGCGCGCTGACACGCCTCTCCGTCCGCCTCCCGGGCTGCGCTCGGGGGCGGACACGGGTCGGACGGGGCTCAGCGGACGATGTCGACGACCACCCTGGTCGGGCTCTGCAGGGTGTGCACCGCGAACGGGCGCTGACCGTCGCTGAGGCCGATGAACGAGAGGGTGTCGCCCTCGAAGGTGCCGTTCTGCACGACCTCGGTGACGACCCCCGCGCCGTCCCCGGGCACCCGCTGCGGCACCGGTGCGGGTGCCGGCGACGCGGCCGGGTAGGTGGTCCCCGTCATGCTGACCCGCAGCACCGACCGACCCGCCACGGTGATCTGCTGCCCGCTGCCCTGGGCGATGGCCTTGTCGACGTACTCGACCGCCCAGCCGGGTGCCCCGGTCCCGGTGAACTCGAACACGACGCGGTCGACGCCGGGATGGCTCGCGGTCCGGACACCGGTGAGCACGAGCTGGGATCCGGCCGCCGGTTCCTGCTGGTTGCGGCTGGTCGAGGCGTCCTTGGGCACGGTCACGTCGTCCTCGGCGGGCGGCGTGGGCATCGGCGTCGAGGGCGAGGACGACGCGGTGACCGAGGTCGTCGGTGAGGCACTCACGCTCGCGGCCGGACCGCCGCCACCGGCACAGCCGGCGACCAGCACGCCGATGGTGGTACCCAGCACGATGACACCCAGTGCGCTCCTCATGCGTCCACGGTAACGGGACGACGGCCGAGTCGGGCCCAGGATCGGGCGAGCGACTACCGTGGACAGTGACCCCACGACGAGGAGGACCCATGTCCGTCGACGCACTGCTCGCCGCGCTCCCCCACGGCCAGTTCATCGGGGGCGAGTGGCGCCCCTCGGAAGCCACGTTCGAGGTGATGAACCCGGCGACCGAGGAAGTCATCGATCGGGTGGCCGACGGCACGCCGGACGATGCCCTGGCCGCCCTCGACGCCGCCTGCGAGGCCGCCGAGGCCTGGGCCGCGACGAAGCCCCGGGACCGGGCCGAGGTGCTGCGCCGTACGTTCGAGCTGGTGACCGAACGCCGCGACCTCTTCGCCACCTGTATGACCGTGGAGATGGGCAAGCCCCTGCCCGAGGCGTACGGCGAAGTGACGTACGGGGCCGAGTTCCTCCGCTGGTTCTCCGAGGAGGCCGTACGGATCGAGGGACGCTTCTCCGTCGCCCCGGTCTCGGGCCAGCGGATCCTCACCATGAAGCAGCCCGTCGGGCCGGTCTATGCGATCACGCCGTGGAACTTCCCGCTGGCGATGGCGACCCGCAAGCTGGCCCCCGCGATCGCCGCCGGTTGCACCGCGGTGATCAAGCCGGCCCACGAGACACCGCTGACCACACTGCTCTTCATGCAGGCCTTGCAGGATGCCGGCCTGCCCGCCGGAGTCGTCAACTGCGTCACCTCGACCAGTTCCGCGGCCGTCTCCGAGCCGATCATCGCCGACCCTCGGCTGCGGAAGCTCACCTTCACCGGCTCGACGGCCGTCGGCCGGGTGCTGTTGCGGCAGGCGGCCGACCACGTGCTCAAGACCTCGATGGAGCTGGGCGGCAACGCCCCCCTGCTGGTCCTGCCGTCCGCCGACCTCGACAAGGCCGTCCAGGGCGCGCTGGACGCGAAGATGCGCAACATCGGCGAGGCCTGCACCGCGGCCAACCGGCTGTACGTGCACGCGTCGGTCGCGGCCGACTTCTCCGCCCGGCTGGCCGAGAAGATGGCCGCCATGCCCGTCGGCAACGGTCTGGACGAGGGCGTACGGGTCGGGCCGCTGGTCAGCGCCAAGCAGCTCGACACGGTCACCGACCTGCTGCAGGACGCCGTCGACCGCGGGGCCCGGGTGGCCACCGGCGGCTCTCGGCCGGAAGGTCCCGGCTACTTCCTCCAGCCGACGGTGCTCACCGACGTGCCGACCGATGCGCGGGTGTTCCGTGAGGAGATCTTCGGACCGGTCGCGCCGATCGCCACCTTCTCGACCCTGGACGAGGCGATCGCGCTGGCCAACAACACCGAGTTCGGCCTGATGGCCTACGTCTTCGCGGAGAACCTGGGCGAAGCGCTGTACGTGGTCGAGCGGCTGGAATCCGGCATGGTCGGGCTCAACTCCGGGGTGATCTCCGACCCGGCGGCCCCGTTCGGCGGGGTCAAGCAGTCCGGCCTCGGTCGGGAGGGCAGCCACGAGGGCCTCGAGGAGTACCTCGAGACGAAGTACGTGGGCATCAAACTGTGAGCCGTGACCACGGGTCCGGATCGGGTTAAGGCGTTCCCGCGGGAACGCGGCGGGCGCGTGGAATGATGGCCGGATGGACCTCGGCTACCGACTGATCGTCGCCCTCTGCCGCGTCGTGTTCCGATGGATGGGGCTGCGCTTCCGGATCACCGGCCTGCACCACGTCCCCCGCCGCGGCGGCGCGCTCCTGGCCATCAACCACACCGCGCACGTGGACTTCCTCTTCGCCGGGTTCGGCGTGCTGAAGGCGAACGGACGCCTGGTGCGGTTCATGGCCAAGAAGTCGATCTGGCAGCACCCGGTCGCGGGGCGCGTGATGCGGATGTGCCGCCACATCCCGGTCGATCGCGCCTCGGGCGCGGCGGGCTACGCGCTGGCGGTGGAGGCGCTGCTCGACGACCAGCTCGTCGGCATCTACCCCGAGGGGACGATGTCGCGCTCGTTCGAGATCAAGCAGCTGAAGACCGGTGCCGTACGGATGGCGCGCGACACCGGCCGCCCCATCATCCCCACCATCGTCTGGGGCGCGCAGCGGATCTGGACGAAGGACCATCCGCGGGACTTCTCGCGCTCCGGGATCCCGGTGCACATCGCCTTCGGAGCGCCACTGGACGTCGGCCCAGGCGACGACATCGCCGCCGCCACCCAGGAACTGCGCCGGGCGATGGCCCGCCTGCTCGACGAGGTCATCGCCGGCTACCCGACGATGACCGGCGCCGATCGGGCCTTCCTGCCCCACCGCTGGGGCGGGACCGCGCCGACACCGGCCGAGTCGTACGACCGGGACCTGCACGACATGACCAGGACCGCCGACGAGTGGACCCGCTGAGGGTGGGAGAGTAGCGCCGCACGAGACCGGGTGTCAGTACCGCAGCACGTGCTGGGTCCACGGCCGCAGGTCGGTCTCGACGAGATCGGTGATCCGGTCGCGGAAGAGGCGTCGCCCGCGGTCGTTGAGCAGACCGTCGTGGATGAAGAACGATGTCGGGGCGCCGACCGCCCGGGCCCAGTCGATGGTCTCCTTGAGGGCCGCCCACGGACCCATCACCGGGACCGCCATCAGGTCGATCGCCGCCGGCACCTCGGCGAGCGAGTCACCGGGGTGGAAGAGGCGCGGCTCCCCCTCAGCGGCGAGCACCACCCCGATGTTGCCGACCATCGGGATGTCGCGATGGATGACCGCGTGCTGGCCGCCGACCGCCTCGATGATCAGGCCCCCAGGGTCTCCACCTGCCCCGCCTCGAACGGCTCCGCGCCCTCCACCTCGGTCTTCCGGAAGGTCTCGGGTTCGAGCAGGACGCGGACCCCGGGGTTACGCGCCAGTAGCGCGGGCATCCGGGAGGGATCGACGTGGTCGGCGTGCTGATGGGTGACGACGACGGCGTCGAGGCCCTCCACCTCCTCCCAGCCATCCGTGAAGGCGCCGGGATCGATCAGCACACGGATCCCCACGGTCTCGACCAGCAACGTCGAATGGCCCAAGCGGATGATCTCCATGCCTTCACGCTAGGCGAGCCGCCGCAGCTGCGGTAGCGATTCGGGGCGCGAGGAGGGGGTGGTTCGCGTCCGCCTCAGCCGGCCAGACCGCGCCAGAGCAGCAGCACGGTGCCGGCCAGGCTGGCGACGAGGGAGCCGACCCGCATCCACCAGGTCACCCGGCGCAGCGTACGTTCCTGCAGTCGTCGGCGGGCCGGCACCTGGTCGGCCGCGACCACCGGGCCCCAGGCCGGCAACAGGACCAGGCCGGTCACCGCGACGAGCACGCCGATCCGTACGGCCACCGGCAGAGGGGAGGCGCCGATCCGCTGGGCCATCGCCAGGTAGAGCGGGACGGTCGTCAGGTTGGTGGCCATGCTCACCGCTCCCCAACCGACCAGGCTGCGGGGCAGGTGGGGCTCCGCGACGACCGGCGTCGGGCCGCCGGCCCGCTGCCTGGCCCGGTCCTGCAGCAGGCCGCGGAGCAGGACCAGCGACACGATCAGGAGCAGGACCCCGAGAACGAGCTCGACCCGTCGCGAGTCGAGCTCCGAGATGGCCGCCTCCTCCAGGGCCGCACCGAGCAGCCCCATCCCGAGGGCACCGAGGACGACGAGGACCAGCGCGTTACCGGCGACGAAGCGCCAGCGGTCGGAGCGGCCCCGGTGGGCGACCACGGTGGAGGAGTTGAGGAACATCACCGGACTGATCATCGCCAGCACCGTCAGCGGCAGGAGCCACAGCAGGAGGCCGCCGATGCTGGTCATGGAGGCAAGCGTACGTGGACTGTGCCTGATGCCGAGATCCGGTGCGCCTCCCGACGTTGGACCACCGTTTGTTTTTAGACTGACTGGTCAGTATAAAGAAATGGTGACTTCCGAACCCCCCGTGATCCGTGCCCGCGACCTGCGGCTCGAGTCGACCCGCGGCACCGTCTACGGACCGGTCGACCTGGATGTGCCGGCCGGCCGCCTGCTCGGCCTGGTGTCCCCGAGGGCGGCGGGCGCACGAGCCTGCTGCTGACCCTCGCGGGCCGGATGCGCTTCAGCGCGGGGAGCCTGCAGGTCCTCGGCCACCCCTTGCCGCGGGCCACCGGGCAGGTGCAGCGGCACAGCGCCCTGGCCAACTTCGCCGACATCGACAGCCTCGACGACGGACTCACGCCGCGCGAGGTGCTGACCGAGCGAGCCGGACTGTTGACGCCGCTGTGGCGGCGCGTCCCCGGCTGGCGCGATCCCGCGATCGCCGGCCTGCTGGACCAGGTCTTCGTCGACCGGCCGATCCCCGACCCCGACGTACGCATCTGGGAGCTCAGCGCCCTCGACACCACGCTGCTGCGGATCGCGATGGCCCTGATGGGTGGCCCACTGCTGCTCGTCGTCGACGACATCGACGCGCTGCACGACCCGGCCGACCAGCTCGCCGTCTGG
Source organism: Raineyella fluvialis (assembly GCF_009646095.1). Classification (NCBI taxonomy): domain Bacteria; kingdom Bacillati; phylum Actinomycetota; class Actinomycetes; order Propionibacteriales; family Propionibacteriaceae; genus Raineyella; species Raineyella fluvialis. The sequence continues at coordinate 1,024,783 of NZ_CP045725.1, forward strand.
CGAACCCTGCAGCGGCTCACCGACGACGGCCCCGTCGCTCCCCGGCCGGAGCGCGCCGGCCTCCCCCTGACCGTGATCGCCTCCGCGGCGGCGCCCGATCTGGTGCCCCCACAGGTGCGCTGGGTCGACCCGCACGGCGCATCGGCCGCCACCCTCGTCCTCACTCCCGTTCCCGCCCAGGAGGGCTGACCGTGCTGCGTTTCATCCGTTTCGGCACCGAACTGCGCCGCTTCTCCCGCAGCCGGATGCAGCGGTTGGCGATCGTCGCCGCCTGCCTCATCCCGCTGCTCTACGGCGCCCTCTACCTGTGGGCCTTCTGGAACCCGACCGGCCACCTCGACCGCATCCCGGTGGCCATCGTCGACCAGGACACCGGTGCCACGAAGGACGGCACCGCCGTCCACGCCGGGCGCGACCTCACCGACGAACTCGTCCGTACGGGCACCCTGCAGTGGCACACCACCGACGGCGCGACGGCTCACGAGGGTCTGGTGAGCGGGGACTACTACGCGGTGCTGACCATCCCCGCCGGCTTCTCGCAGGCGCTGACCACGGCGGGCACCGACCATCCCAGGCAGGCTCCGCTGCAGGTGCAGTACAACGACGCCAACGGGTACACCACCCGGACCATCCTCTCGACGGTGATGAAGGAGGTGCGCTCCGGAGCCTCCGACGCGATCGGCGCCCAGCTGGTAGACAAACTGCTGATCGGCACCTCCGACATCCGCGCCGGCCTGGTGAGCGCCTCCGACGGTGCGGGCACCCTCAGCACGGGCGCCGACAGCGCCCACAGCGGGGCGGCCACCCTGACCGACGGTCTCGCCCGGCTGGACACGGGCGCCGGCCAACTCGCCAACGGCGCCGACTCCGCCGCCACCGGGGCCCACACTCTGGCCGACGGCACCGGCCGGCTCGCGGACGGGTCGGCCACGCTCGCCACCGGTGCCGGCCAGGTCGCCTCCGGCGCGTCGTCGCTGGCCACCGGCGCCGACCAGGCCCACCAGGGCGCCCAGCAACTCGCCACCGGTCTGGACACGCTCACCGCCAAGACCCAGGGCCTGCCGGCAGCGACCCAGAGGCTGGCCACCGGGTCGGCCCAGGTCGCTGCCGGCAACAAGCAACTCGCCGACAAGGCCTCCGTCGCGGCCGGGAAGATCGCCACCGCCTCCACCGATGTCCGCGCCGTGCTCGCGACGCTGCCCGCCGACGACCCACGGGTGCAGCAGGCGTACGCCGCCCTGGCGCGGGTGGACACCCAGACCACGACCCTCAACAGCCAGGTGCAGGCCCTCTCGACCGGCGCCCAGCAGGTGGCCGACGGCAATGCCCAGCTCGCCGCGTCCGCGACCGCGCTGAGCAGCGGCATCGCGGCGGCCGACCAGGGGGCCAACAGCCTGGCCACCGGCACCGGCCAGCTGGCCGACGGCGCCCGTACGCTCAGCAGCGGCGCCTCCTCGGTGGCGCAGGGCGCCGGCCAGGTGCACGACGGCGCTGTCCGGGCCCACGAGGGATCCACCGCCCTGGCCACGGGCCTGGACACTCTCGCCTCGGGCGCCCACACCCTGGCCGACGGGGTGCGCAGCGCCCGGACCGGGTCGTCGACGCTCACCGAGGGGCTCGGCCGGCTCGCCGACGGGGCCCGGACGCTCTCCTCAGGGCTGCACGACGCGGTGGGGCAGATCCCGTCGATGGATCGTGACACCCAGCAGGCCAATGCGGACATGATGAGCGCGCCGGTCTCCCTCGACTCCGCCTGGGTGCACCAGGCGGCGGCCAACGGCGAAGGCTTCGCCCCGTACTTCATGGGTCTGGCCCTCTACGTGGGGGTGCTGATCACCTGGATGCTGCTCCGCCCGGTGTCGGACCGCTCCCTCGCCGCCCCGGTGCCGGCGCTGCGGGTGGTGCTGGCCAGTTGGCTGCCGGGCGCCGTGGTCGCGGTCCTGCAGGTCGCCGCGCTCCTGGCCGTGCTCGTCCTCGCCCTCGGGCTGCACCTGGCCCACCCGCTCGCCACGATCGGCTTCACCCTCCTGGTCGGGCTGACGTTCCTCACCCTGCAGCAGACGATCAACGTGCTGCTCGGCCCGGCCGTGGGCCGGGTGGTGGTGCTGGTGCTGCTGATGCTGCAGCTCACCTCGGCCGGCGGCACCTATCCCGCGCTGACCACGCCGTCGTTCTTCCAGGCGATCCACGGCTGGCTGCCGATGACCCACGTGGTGAACGGGCTGCGGGAGGCGATCACCGGCGATCTGGGGGTGCAATTCCACGCGGCGGTGGCCTACCTTGTGGTGGTGATCGCCCTGAGCCTGGTGGCCAGCACGTGGTCGGCGATGCGCCGCCGCGTGTGGACCGTCCAGCGTCTGCACCCCGAAGTGTCGATCTGATGTCCGCGGAGGCGGCCGGTGAGGGTACGAGGACCGACGGGCGTACGGCCCGGCGGGTGGCCACCCGCGAACGGGTGATCGCCGCGGGACTCGAACTCTTCGCCGAACGCGGCTACAGCGCCACCTCCGTGGAGGAGATCGCCGAGCACGCCGGGGTGAGCAAGGGCACCGTCTTCTACAACTTCGGCTCGAAGCAGGGCCTGGGGGCGGCCGTGGTGCGGGAATCGGCCGACCGGATCGCCGCCGTGGTCGAGGCTGCCCGGGCACCCCACCGGGGGTGGGCGGCGCTCAACGCCATCGTGCTCGCCTTGCTGCGCGCATTCGACGCCGACCCGGCGACCTGTCAGGTGCTGCTCACCGAACTGTTCCGCAACGAACGTCCGTGGCACGAGGACCTGCCCGCGACCCGGGCCGCCCTGATCGCGCCGGTGGTGGCGGTGTCGATGGAGGTGCACGAGCAGCGGTACGCCGCGGGCCTGACACACGTCCGGCCGGAGGCTGAGCACTTCGAGATGATCGCGATCGCCATCCTCGGGGCCCTGGCGTTCTCGGCGCTGGATCGGGCGACGTTCCATCCGCGGCGCAGCATCGAGGACGTGCAGCGGGCCCTGATGGTGACGATCAGCGGCCTGGCGGTCTAGGAGTCAGTTGAGCTCGAGGCCACTGAGCGCCTCCGGGGCGAGGGTGCCGTTCGGCGGGGTGAGGTCGCGCAGCGCCGCGGCGGTGTCGGACCGGATCGGCAGGTGGCGATCACGGGCGAGCATCAGGTAGGTCTGGATCAGCACCAGCAGGTCGCCGCTCGCGCGGGCGGTGGCGACGTCGCCGTCGGGGACGACCCCCCGAAGATCCCGTTCGAGCAGCTGCGCGGCCTCGCGGTAGATGGACATGCCTCATCGTAGGACGCGGAGGGCCCGCGAGGGCCGGCGGAGCGAGCGGGATCACCGGCCTGGGATCACCGGCCTGGGATCACCAGCCGCCACCACCACCACCTCCGACGCCACCGCCCACCGAGCCGCCGCTCATCCCGGACATCCCGCCCGCCCCGGTGGAGGCCGACCAGACGCCGCTGGTCGAGGCGACGTCCATGAAGGCTCCCTCCGCCCCGAAGAAGCTGTTGTTGCCCAGGAAGACCGACGTACCCGCCCAGGTGTGGTACCAGGTCGGTTCCATCACCGGCCGGCCGCTGGCGATGATCTCGCGGAAGACGCCGACCCAGTGCGACTCGGCCCCGAAGGCGATCGCCCAGGGCAGGTAGCGGGAGAAGATGTCCTGATCCTCCTCGACCCGGATCTGGTCGGCCTCTGCGGTCATCAGGTACTCCTTGAAACCCAGCGCCTGGACCAGGATCGCGCTGCCCTCGGCGGTGCGCGACGAGGCGAACGCGCCCAGCACGATCACCAGGATCCCCAGCAGGATGGGTCCGAGACCGGCCAGGCCCCAGCCGATGGTGGCCCCCAGGGCGAGGCCCAGCCCGACCCCCAGCAGGACGAGCAGGACACCCGTCATGATCCACAGAGCCTTCTGCAGGTCAGGACGGATCCGGTACCAACCGCGGGCGACCACGCCCTTCTGCAGGGCGTTCTGCTCCTTCATCACGATCCGGGCGATGTCGGTGTCGAGGTCGTGGCGCAGGCGCGGGGCCTCGTGCTTGGCGAAGAGCGCGTCCTCGAGCGTACGCAGCGGAGCCGGCAGCGTCGTCCGGTCCGAGGGGAGCCGGACGAGCCGCCAGTCGGTGAAGGTGCCCTTCGAGCCGGCCATCGCCTTGGCGAGCATCCCGGCGTCCTCGCCGACCTCCGGGGGATCTCGTCGATGCGCAGGTGTCCACGGACGGCGAGGTCGACGATGCCGGCCACGACGTCGTTGCGACCGGCACGGCCGTCGATGAGGGTGCCGATCTCGCTCGGCGCGGCGTCCTCCGGCGGGGTGAAGCGGACGGCGACGGGCTCCTTCTGGCGCGGGCCGATGGCGCTCTCCTGCCCGGGCGCCGGGCGCAGCCCAGGGGTCAGCCCGGCGTACGCCAGGTCGCGGCCGCGGCGCCGGAACAGGATCAGCGCCAGCAGGCCGCCGAGCACCAGGGTGCCAGCCCCGAGCCCGAGGGCTCCGGGGCTGGGGGCGATGGTGGAGGCCGGCGAGAAGCGCTTGGCGTACGTGGGGGTGGCGTCGACGAAGGTGCCGACGGGCCACTGCCCCACCACGGTCAGCCCCTGCTTGGGGTCGAGGTGGGCTTGGGTGAAGACGGCGCGGTTGCCGGTGGCGATGGCGGAGCCGCAGGCGGCGCTGTCGGCCTTGGCCCCGGCGTAACAGGCGACGCCAGTGACGTCGGCGGGGCCCTGGAGGGTGACGCTCACCTGGTCCATCGGCGTCTCCCACCCGGTGCCGAGGACGTTCCAGTAGATCTCGTCACCGTGCCCGCCCCGGGCGTCGGGGTTGACCACGCCAGCGAGGTCGTAGGTGAGGATGTAGCGCTGGGTGCCGGAGACGGTGCGATTGGGGTCTCCGACGCGGATCTTGTACGTGCCGGCGGCGTCGTCCTTCTGCAGCTGGGTCGGCGCGCCGGTGGGGCTGGCGGCGCGAACGTTGCTCACGGTCAGCACGCGCCAGTGCTCGGAATCACCGGTGATGGCCTGGCGTGTGACGAAGTAGACGTAGGGACCGTGATTGCCGGACCCGAAGAACTGCATGTCGAAGTCCTGGGTGACGTGCATCGTTCCGCGCTCGCGGTCGGCGACAGCGGTGATGTCCATCCGGCGGATCACCGGGGTGTCGGCCGCTCGGGCCGGTGCCGGCGGGGCCAGCACGGGTGGGGTGACGACGAGGGCGAGGAGCGCGAGGACGAGGAGGATGCCCCGCAGCGAGTGGACGGGGTGAGAGGACCGGGGCGACGGTGCCATGTCCCTACGGTACGGGCCCGAAGGGGCACGCATCCGGGGATCCGAAGGCTGCGTCAGTAGTCCTGGGGGCGCCAATGGCGCGCCACCCAGGCGTGCGCGGCGTCGACGCTCTGGACGACGCGCAGTCCCGGCGGCAGCGCGGGACGGCGCAGCATCACCACGAAGATCCCCAACCGTTCGGCGACCCTCAGCTTGGCCTCGTCGAGGGTGCCGCCGGCGTCCTCGGTCACCATCACATCGATCCGCCGCGAGGAGAGCAGGGCGAATTCCCCCGCGTACGTGTGCGGGAATCCGCTGGAGCGGATCACCTCCCAACTGGCCGGGATCTCCCAGGCCGGTCGGGCGATGACGCGGGCCAGCACGTAGCGGTCGTCCCAGTCGATGAACTCCCGCAGCGGATCGCGCCCGAGGCTCAGGAAGGGCCGGCTACCACCGAGCCGCTCGACCGTACGCTTCGCGGCGGCCGCATCGTCCACCCAACGCCAGGCCTTCGGCCAGCGCTGCGCCTCCCAGGCCGGCGGGAGGAGCCGGACGTACGGCACACCCGCCGCCTCCGCGGCACCGAGCGCCGTCCGGGTCACCTCGGGGGCGAACGGATGGCTGGCGTCCACGACACCCCGTACGCCCCGGGATCTGAGGAAGCCGGCCGCCTGTTCCGGGCTGTCGAATCCGCCGGACATCAGCGCGATCGGCGAGTCGGGCAGGTGGATGTTCTCCTCGCCGAAGAGCACGGCCTGCACGGGGATCCCCGACTCCTCCAACCGGAGGGACAGGTCGCGGGCGTAGGCGGTGCCCCCAAGGACGAGGAAGGTCACGGCAGCTCCAGCGGCCGTCCGGCGACCAACAGCACCAGCCGGTCACTGGCGGCGGCGATCGCCTGGTTGGTGCGGCCGAGCAGGTCGGCGAAGACCCGGCCGGAGGGGTAGGAGGGGACGACGCCCCAGCCGACCTCGTTGGTGACGGCGACGAGCATCTGGTCGCTGGATGCCCAGGCGTCGACCAGGTCGTCGAGCCGGGCGAGGAAGTCGCCGACCCATTCCTTGCGGGGACGTCCCAGGTGCCCAGGTCGTCGACCGTACGGGTCACCCAGGTGCCGAGGCAGTCGACGAGCACCGGCGTCCGGGCGGCCCGCACCGCCGCGGCGACGTCAGCGGTCTCGACAGTGGTCCAGCCGTCGGGGCGGCGGGCCTGGTGGGCGGCGACCCGGGCGGCCCACTCGGGGTCGACGCTCGGGTCGGGCACCGGGCCGGGGGCGACGTACGTCACGGCCGGTTCGCCGGACAGTAGGCTCTCGGCGTAGGTGGACTTCCCGGACCGGACACCCCCGGTGACGACAGTGCGCGGCACGCGGACAGTCTAGAGGCCGGTCGCCGCGCCGAACGAGGAGGGAACCATGGGTCTGGACGTCGTCTTCCTGTGCCTGGGCAACATCTGCCGCTCACCGATGGGTGAGCGGGTGGCCCTGTCACACGTACGCGACACGCCGTGGGCGGGACTGGTCCGGGTGACCAGCGCCGGCGCGAGCGCCGAGGAAGAGGGCAACCCGATGGACCCGCGAGCCCGGGCGGCACTGACCGGGCGCGGCTACGACGGGCACACAGCGCATGTCGCGCACCGGATCACCGAGGCCGAGGCGCGGCGGGCCGACCTGATCGTGGCCGCCGAGCGCCGCCACCTCACCGCGCTCGAACGGCGCGGGATCGACCTCTCCCCCGATCGTGCCGTGCTGCTGACCTCGTACGTTCCGGGAGCCCGTGCGGGCAGCCCGCTGCCCGACCCCTGGTACGGGGCGGCGGCCGATTTCGAGGACACGCTGTCGGTGCTGGAGGCGGCGATGCCGGCGTTCCTGACCGACCTGGGGCGGCGGCTGGGGGGCGGTCCGCGGTCCTGAACGGGCCGCACCGGAGGGCCCGCCGGGTCTCGTTCCGTGGCCGACGTACGCGACGGCGCGGTAGCGTGGTGCCGTCCTGCCCGCATCACGAGGGAGACCAGGCACCATCGTGTCCCACTCTCATGCCCACGCATCCGCCGAGCCGACGACCCTCGAGGGTCGGCTCCGGCAACGTCGCGCCTCCCAGATCCTCATCGTCATCCTGGTCCCGCTGGCGATCTGGACGCTGGTGGGGCTGGTGCTGCTCTGGCCGACCAACCTCAGCGCCCACATCCAGAAGGACGTCGCACAGTTCTCCGTCGCCGGCCTGACGATGCCCAAGGGTGAGGTGCAGGCGGTCAACGAGATCAGCTGTGCCGGGCTCGAGGGCTCCACGTCCGCGTCGGCACAGGTCTGTGCCGCCCTCACGGTGAAACTGCTCGACGGTGAGGACACCGGCAAGGACGTCCAGGTGAACGTCACGGCACCGGTCTACCGGTCCGGGATCCGACCGGGCCAGCGGGTGGTCGTCTACCGGGTGCCGACCATCAACGGGCAGGCGAACTACCAGTTCGCCGACTTCGCCCGGACGGCACCGGTGATCTTCTTCGCCGTGCTGTTCCTGCTGGTGACGGTCGCGGTCGGGCGCCGGCGCGGGCTGATGTCGGTGCTCGGGCTGGTCTGGGCGGGCTTCATCATGATCGCCTTCGTCTTCCCCGCCCTGATCGCCGGTTCGAACGCCATCATGGTCACGCTGGTCGGCGCCTCGGCGATCATGTTCGTCGCGCTCTATCTCACCCACGGCTTCAACACCCGGACGACGACGGCCTTGCTGGGCACACTGTTCGGGCTGGGGTTGAGCGCCGTGCTGTCGTACGCGGCGCTGAACTGGGCCCACCTCACCGGTGTGGCGACGGAGGAGGACTACACCCTCGGCTCTGCCGCCCCGGACATGAAGCTCACCGCCGTGGTGCTCTCCGGCATGATCATCGCCGCCCTCGGTGGCCTCAACGACGTCACGATCACCCAGGCCTCGGCCGTCTGGGAACTGGCCGACGACCCCGGCAAGTCCGCCGGGCAGATCTATCGGCAGGCGATGCGGATCGGCCGCGACCACGTCGCCTCCACGGTCTACACCATCGTCTTCGCGACGGTGGGTACGAGCATGTCGGTGCTGCTCCTGCTGGCGATGTACGACCGGCCGCTCTACTCGACGATCATGACCGAACAGTTCGCGGTGGAGATCCTGCGAACGCTCGTCGGCGCCATCGGCCTGGCGTTGTCGATGCCGCTCACCACGGTGATCGGCGCCCTGCTGGTCAGCCGCAAGTCCGACTCCACCGACGAGATCGACGCGACGCGGCTCGCGGCCCCGAACACCAGTGACGAACTCGTCGACGTGGACGACTACCACCCACGACCTGCGGGCTCCTTTTCAGACTGAGTCGCAACGGCTCCTCTGCGGGCTTCCCCCGAGGGAGGCGGGTTCCTAGGCTGGACGTACGCGTCACTCCCGACGCATCGACTCCGGAGGAGCATGCCCATGTCATTGCCCACCCCCTATCTCTCCTTCCACGGCCAGGCCCGGGAAGCCATGGAGTTCTACCACTCCGTCTTCGGCGGCGAGCTGACGTTCTCGACGTACGGCGACTTCGGGTTCGAAGGCGGTCCCGCCGACGGGATCATGCACAGCACCCTGAAGGGTGACGGCTTCGACCTGATGGCGTCGGACACCCCGCCCGGGATGCCGCACCAGGAGGGCAGCTCGATCTCGCTGAGCCTCGCCGGCCCGAAGGCGGACGAGGACCGGCTGAGGGGCTGGTTCGAGAAGCTCTGCGAAGGCGGAAAGGTCACTATGCCCCTGGAGGAGCAGATGTGGGGCGACCTCTACGGCGCCTGCACCGATCGCTACGGCCTGAACTGGATGGTCGACATCGGCCAGGAGGACTGACGGCCCGCGAACCTCGGCACCCGGTGCTGGCGATGCCCCGTCGAGTCCAGCGCCGCTGGATCGGCGGGGCGTCGTGCGCATCCGGACATCGCGAGCGAGTTACACGGATGTAGTTATCCACAGGGGTTATCCCCACTGTGGAGAATCACACATGTGTAAGACCGGGCTGTCGGGCTGTTCGGCCTCGTCCTTCCCGATGCGACCGGTCGCGTGCTTCGGCAGAAGGTCTGCGCTCGGTCGCCTCGCGCGGGCTGAGCATCAACTCACCTCCACTGCTGGCCGCGCAGACGGCCACTACCGCAGAGATGCCCGCATCGCCAGACATTCCTGGCCGACGAAACCGGCCCCTTCGTACAGTCGTCGACCCGCCTCCGTGGCCATCAGCTCGGCACGTCCGGCCCCCGACGCCCGCGCCCACACCATCAGCGCGTCGAACGCGCCCCCCGGGAGTAGCCGGATCAGTCTCGCTTACTCGGTTGCCGAACAAATCGGAGCTGTGGCCTGGGCTAGGGTCTTCGGGTGAGTCAGGCCCGTCGCGTCACCCTCGTCCTCCTGCTGAACATCGCCATGATCGGAGGACTGGTGGTCGCCGGTCTCGCGGCCCACTCGCTCGCCCTGGTGTCCGAAGGCGGCGACTTCTTCGCCGATTCGGCGGCACTGGGCCTGGGGTTGCTGGCGATCTACCTCCGCGACCGGCACAAGAACGAGAACGCCACGACCTGGGTCGCCCTCATCAACGGGCTGTGGCTGGTGATCCTGTCGGTCTGGGTCACGGTGGCCGCACTCGTACGACTGGCCCATGGCAGCCCGGAGGTCCATGGCTTGCCGGTCCTGATCACGTCGGCGATCGCCGCCCTGGTGATGTTCAGCGCCGCGGCGATCCTGGGCGCGGACGCCGGCAGCGAGGACCTGCACATGCGTTCGATCCTTCTGGACACGCTAGCGGATGGCGCAGCAGCGGCCGTCGTCGCGGTTGTCGGCGCCGTCATCGCAATCGCCCACCGCTGGTTCTGGCTCGACGCGGCCGCCGCATGCCTGGTCTCGGTCATCGTGGCCATTTCGGCGGTGCGACTGCTGACTGACGTCGTGAAGGCACTCCGCTCGGGCGAGGCGTACGTGCCGGACGAGGACTAGGAGCCGGACGTGATCTCCGCGCGAGCGCGGATCAGTCCAACAGGGGCAGGTCAAGGTCGTACGCCAGAACCACGGCCCGCGCCAGCCCGGCTTCCTGGACCTCGGTGAGGAATCCGACGGTGCGTCCCAACAGGGCGACCGGGATGGTGACCACGTTGTCGAGCGATATCGCCCCGTCGTGATCCAATCCGTTCTCCGGCCCCACGGGCACCTCACTCGACAGCCCCTTGATGGTGGAGGTGATGGGTGCGACGGTCACCTTGGTCATGGCGGAGCGGGCGGCGTCTCGGGTCAGGACGACAACCGGTCGAGTCTTGTCCAGCCGCGCCAGACAGATCTCTCGCACCCGCTACTCCTCAACGGCGGAGTGCGAGGCCGCCCACGTGACGAGGTCGTCCAGGTCATCGGCCGGGCCCTTGGCGCGCAGGATGGCGGCGTCCCGCTCGGCGGCCTGCCTGCGCATCTCCCTCTCGAGGGCACGTGCGACCAGAGCAGCCCGGCTGGGCGCGTTCCCTGCTGCCACGGATTGATCGAGAAAGGCGACCATGTCGTCCGGCAGGCGGATGGCGATCTGAACGGACATGCGACTAGCATACCGTTCCTCATCCCAGAATGGGATGCACTGACCATCCGCGGAGGCACTGCCGGGCTCGGCGGTGTTCGCCGTGGGGGTGAGTCCCGCATCGGCAGTGAGTTCCAGCGCACAGGTCCACGCCGTCAACGGTTGAGCGGGATGACCTGCGCAGGAGCCCCCTCGCTGGCGCCCGGCCGGTCTCCCGCCGTTGCCGGGCGGCGCAGTGATCGGCAGAGGCTGGACGATGCCGGTGTTCACACCGGCGGGCAGATAGACGGTGATGTTGCCGTCGCTGGCGACACCGTTCCCACCGTCACCGCCGTCGCCACCCACACCGCCCGCACCGCCGGGGCCGGCATCGCCGCCCCCGTTGCCGGTGCAGTCGCAGGTCGCCCCCTGCCCTCCGTTTCCACCCTGCTGGCCGGGGCCGCCCGGGCCTCCGTCGCCGCCGTCGCCCCCCGGTCCCGACTGCGTGGCGACGAGGAGGGACGGGACGCCCGACAGTGTGATGGCGTTCGTGATCGAGATCGTGGCAATGCAACTGGGGATGCCATCGACGCCGCGGGTCCCGTTGGTCCCCTTCGTCCCGGCCGCCCCCGGGACTCCGGGACCACCGGCATCACCCGCTACGCTCCCGGGCAGGCACTGGCCGGCCGCACCGGATGGCGCCTGGCCGGGCGCCGGTGGGGCCGCGGGGGTCGGCACCGGATCACCCTTCCGCCCGAGGATGTTGAAGTCGCCGGCATATCCCGCAGGCGGCCTGCCGCTCCGGGTCAGGGACGAGCAGGTGAACTGCAGCGGCGTGGCCCGGGCGACGATGCACCCGCCGTCGACGAGTTCGAGGCCGTTGGGGAGATCGATCACCTTCATTTCCCCATTGGGCGTCGACACGTCCCAGACGGAGTCCACCCGCTTGGACGGCTCGGCGGGATCCTGGGCGAGGACGTGGGCCGTGAGGGGGAACGCCGGAGCGAGCGACGCTTCGTCGTCCGTAGGGAGATCCTGGCTGCCCACGACATGCCGGACCAGGCTGTGCACCAACCGGACCGCGGATCCCTCCTCGGGTCGAGCGAGGCCGTCGAGCAGGGCGTCGGCGTGCTCGCCACGTTGCCCCGGGCTCAGGCCGATGTCGAGCAGGTCGCGGAGCTCGCTCGCGTCCCGGAGGACGGCGATGCGGGTCTCCGGGTCGGCGCCTCGCGAACGGAGTGCGTCGGCCTCCTCTGGGATGTCGTCGATGCTCATGACCTGGTCTCTCCTTCTACGCGTCTTCCGTTGACGAACACCGCAGGACCGGGCCGGCGCAGCCCGTTGCGCCCGTCCGGACCAGCGCACCCGGGGGCGGCACGGGGCGACTCCACGTCCTCGGGCCGGACGCCGGTCACCGGGGCTCCGCTCCGGCCGCCCCTGCCTCCCTGACCGCCGACGCCTCCCCGACCGCCCTCGCCCGACACCGTGATGACCCGGAGCTGCCCCGCCGACGCCGGCGGCAACGAGATGAACACATTCGAGCTGATCCCACCGTTGCCGCCCTTGCCCCCTGCACCGCCGTCCCCGCCGTGACCGCCCGCACCTTGCCGCCCCGGTCCGAGGACGCCCGTCGGCGTACGCAGGGCGGGAGTACCCGTTCCCCCGTCGCCGCCATCCCCGCCGTCGCCGCCTGCCCCGCCACTGCCGCCCGCCCCGCCCGCGGCGAGGAGCAGCAGCGTGCCGCTGAGACGGCCGATCGTGACCTCGGCGATCTTTGTCGCACCGCCGGTGCGGCCAGGACTGCCCGCCTCACCCGCCGCACCAGGGCTCCCGTCCGCGCCGTCCATCCGCAGGTCGGGCGGCTCGGAGAGGACGTAGCCGATCATCGTCGGTCGTCCGGCGGGTCTGACCCCATCGATCCCGGCGGCCCCCTCCAGTCCGGGACGTCCCGGCTGGCCGTTCGTGGGGCCGGAGCGCCGGTCGACCGAGCCCGGGGTGGGCAGCACGCCGAACTGGTAATCGCGGTCGTCGGCGGGAGCATCAGGACACGCGAGGTGCTGACAGGAGAAGAAGAGGAGATTCCCCGGACGATCACGTGGGCGCCGGGTTCGACGACGAGCTCGCCGACATTGACGACATTGACGAGGTCGTCACGCTCGTCGAGGCCGAACTCCTCTCCCGCTGCCGTGAGGTCCCAGACCTCGCCTGCCGGGACGCGGCGGTGCAGCACGCTGAGCAGCCTTACGGGGAACGGAAGCCGCCCCGCCAGGCGCGCGAGGTCGGCCTCGTCGACCGTCCCATCGGCGAAAGCGTACGCCTCACATCGATCGTGGACGCCCTGGCCGAGGCGGCTGCGCATCGCGATGGCCCGGTGGAAGAAGACCTCCTGTCGGGCTCTGCGCTCAGCAGGGTCGGCGCAACTCAGTCCACGGAGCCGCTCGAGGGTGGCCATCACCTGGCGGGTCTCGACGGGAGCGCCAGCGAGCAAGGCTTCGGGGTCGTGACCGAGGCGGCGGGCCCGTTGCAGGAAGGCGGCGACCTCACGGTCCGTCAGCCCGTGCCCGGGGGATGTCGCGGACCGAGCCGCCCACCGCGGCGGTGGTGCCGGACTGTCGAGGACCACGGATCCCACCTTCTGTCGAGCGGGTACAGGCTGTGACGTCATGCACAGCCGACGTGCTGTCACGGACATCCGCACCGTTGATGACCGGCACGGCGGTGCGCCACGACGCCTGCCCGAAGCCAGCTGTGTCCTACGCCACAGAAACAGGGCCCGTACGGCGCCATGCGCTCCCGCGAGAAGCCAGAATCGACCTATGCGGATCGTGGTGCTGACCGGGGCGGGCATCTCTGAGGAGAGTGGCTTGGCGACCTTCCGGGGTGCTGGAGGTCTGTGGGAGGGGCACCGGGTGGAGGACGTCGCGACGCCCGAGGCGTTCGAGCTGGATCCCGAGACCGTGCAACGGTTCTACGACGCCCGGCGGCGGGCCGTCGCGTCCGTCGCCCCCAACGCAGCCCATCAGGCGCTGGCCCGGCTCGAACAGGCCATCGGTGACGACCTACTCGTGGTGACGCAGAACATCGACGACCTCCACGAGCGCGCGGGCACCCACCACCTCGTGCACATGCACGGGGAACTGCGGCGTGCCCGCTGCCTGCACTGCGGGGAGCGCCCGTGGTGGGACGGCGACCTGGTCGACCGCCCGCCGTGTCCCCTGTGCGGACAGCGGATGCTGCGGCCCGACGTCGTCTGGTTCGGCGAGATGCCGTACGACCTCGACGTGATCGAGGAGGCGGTGGTGGCCTGCGACGTGTTCGCGGCGGTCGGCACGTCCGGCGTGGTCTACCCGGCCGCCGGGTACGCCGCGATGGCGAAGGCCTTCGGCGCCCGTACGATCGAGCTCAATCTCTGGGCGACCGACGCCCCGCTACCGTTCGACGAGATCCGGGAGGGGCGGGCCACTGTGGTGGTCCCCGAATGGGTCGATGACATCATGGGGTCCCATGCGTGAAGGATCAGGGCGTGAAGGATCAGGGCGTGACGGATCGGGGTCCGTACGGGCCAACGTGGTCGACATCGAGGGCCGGCGGATCCGGCTGGCCGACGTCGAGTGGTCGGCCGGGGTGATCACGGCCATCACCGAGCTCGGACCGGAGACGGCCGGGTTCGGCTATCTGATCCCCGGCTTCGTGGATGCGCACGTCCACATCGAGAGCAGCCTGCTGGCCCCGACCGAGTTCGCCCGGATGGCCGTACGGCACGGGACCGTGGCGAGCGTGTCCGATCCGCACGAGATCGCGAACGTCCTCGGCGTCGACGGCGTCCGGTGGATGATCGACAACGCTGCGGCCACCCCGTTCCGGGTGCTCTTCGGGGCACCGAGCTGTGTCCCCGCCACCACCTTCGAGACCGCCGGCGCGCGCATCGGCCCCGAGGAGGTCGACGCGCTGCTCGCCCTGCCGGACGTCGGCTACCTGTCGGAGATGATGGACTTCCCCGGCGTCCTCTCCGGGGACGCGGCCGTGGGGGCGAAGATCGACGCGGCGCTGCGGCGGGGGTACCCGGTCGACGGGCACGCGCCGGGGGTGCTCGGCGACCAGGCCCGCGCGTACGCCGAGGCCGGCATCAGCACCGACCACGAGTGCGCGACGCTGGAGGAGGCTGAGGACAAGGTCGCGGCCGGCATGCTGATCCTCATCCGTGAGGGGTCCGCCGCCCGCAACTTCGAGGCCCTGCACCCGCTGCTCGACAGCCATCCGGGCCGGATCATGCTGTGCAGCGACGACCTCCACCCCAGCGAACTGATGCACGGCCAGATCGACCGGCTGGTGGCGCGCGCGGTGGCGTACGGACATGACGTCTTCACCGTCCTCGCGGCCGCCTGCCTCACCCCCCAGGACCACTACGGTCTGGACCTCGGCCGGCTGCGCCTCGGCGACCCGTTCACCGCGGTGCTGCTCGACGACCTGCGGGACTTCCGGGTGCGGCGGACGTGGATCGACGGCCGGCGGGCCGCCGAGGACGGGACGAGCCTGCTCCCCCGCCTGACCGCGGAGCCGCTGAACGCGTTCGCCGCGGCTCCCGTACGGCCCCAGGACCTGGCCGTGCCCGGTCCCGCAGCAGCGGGCAGCGTCGGGTGCCGTGTCATCACCGTCACCGACGGCGACCTGCTGACCGGCTCGGTGCTCGTCGACCTGCCCGTGCGGGACGGGATCGTGCAGCCCGACCCGGCCGACGACGTCCTGCTGATCACCGTCGTCAATCGCTATCGTCCGGCGCCGCCGGCCGTCGCGTTCATCCGCGGCTTCGGGTTCGTCCGTGGCGCGATCGCGTCCAGCGTGGCCCACGACTCCCACAACGTGATCGGGGTGGGGACCGACGCCGCGTCGCTCGCCCGGGCGGTCAACGCTGTGATCGAGCACCGCGGGGGATTCGCGGTCGCCGACGACGAGACCGTCGAGGTGCTACCGCTGCCGATCGCTGGGCTGATGAGCGATCGGCCTGCCGAGGAGGTCGCCCGGTCCTACCAGGGCCTGCTCAGCCGGGTCCGGACGGGCCTCGGCTCGCCCCTACAGGCGCCGTTCGGGACGTTGTCGTTCATGGGCCTGCTGGTCGTCCCGTCACTGAAGGTGAGCGACCGTGGCCTGTTCGACGGGGAGCGGTTCGCCTTCACGGAGGTCGTCCAGCCCGGCTGACATGCTGTCGGCCGAGGCGTCGATGAGCCCCAGTTCGGCGAAGGCGCTCAGCGACTGCGCGGCCGATGCGGGGTCGAGGAGCTCGATCGCGAAGCCGTTCTGCACCAGCACGAAGTCACCGACCTCTGCCTCCGGAACGTACGCCAGGCAGCAGGCCACCTCTCGCTCCCCGACCCGGACATCGGCCATCGGCAGGACGCCCGGGGTGATCCTGACGATCTTCGAGGGTACGGACACGCACACGCTAACGACCTCCTGCCGGATCGTGACGTACGACGCTGGTGGTCTCCTCGACCACCAGTCCCATCGCACCGGCGGGAGCCGACGAGCAGGGCAGACACGGGTCCGCCTCGCGGATGGCGTCCTCCAGGCCGAGGTCGGCGCGGGAGCTGGCGCCGGTCCCCGCCCCGACGGCCTGCCGCAGCAGGTGCGACAACCAGTACTCGTTCTGCGCCGTCGGGGTCAACACGACGGCGGCCGCTACCCGGCCGTCGCTCGCCGCCCGGTAGCGGTGCACGAGCAGGCCCCGCGGACCGTCGACCCAGCCGATGCCGACCCCCTCCCCCTCCGCTGCCGTGGACGGCAGGTCGGTGCGGAGCGGTCCGTCGAACAGGTCGGGGCGAGCGAGCAGGGCGGCGATCACCTCCACCGAGTGGACGGTGACGACCGTCCTGGCCCCGGCGGCATGACCACTCCGACGTGACCAGAGCTCCTGCAGCTCGGCGGCCCGCGGCGTGGTCAGGGTCCCGATGCGCAGTTGCGCGACCGGCCCGACGCGGTAGGCGCCCCGCCGCGGTCCCAGGGCGACGAGGTAGGGCCGGGGGCGGGCTGGCCCGGCGCCGATTCGGCGACCAGACCGTCCCACCCGCTCGTCCCGGCGGCGGCAACGAGCACCTCTCCGTCGGCCGACACGGCCCTCAGCCGGGAGCCGAGCAGGTCGGGCCGACCCTGGTCATCCACCAGGGCAACATCGGCACCGCGGAAGGCGTCGGTGGGGCCGGGGACGGGCAGCGTACGCTCCGCGATCCGGCCGGCGGCCGACAGGGCAGCGGGCAGCAGCTCGAGGCAGCGTCCGCGGTCCTCGACGCCGACCCGGGAGGCGACCCCTCCCGGCACCGCGGTGACGGGAAAATGCCCGGGCGAGCCGACCGCGGTCATCACGGCCTTGGCGAATCGGCGCAGCGTCACCGCACCCTCCCGATCGGTCCCGACGGCCCGCACGGCATGGGAGGCGATCGCGGAGGCGTGGTGCAGGAGGCGGCGCGAGGCGACGGCGGCCGCGGGCAGATCGACGCCGCCGGCGAGGGATTCGAGCGCCCGGATCCCCGCCAGGTGGTGGGCGGCGGGACAGACCCCGCAGAGCCGCTCCACGAGGGAGGGCACCTCGGCGACCTGCTGGCCGGTGAGCAGCGCGTCGATCCGCGGCAGCCCGGCGAGGTCGAACCTGGCCTCACGCACCGTCCCGTCGGGGGCCCGGTCCACGACGACCTTCGCGCCGTACGGGTCGACGATCTCGTCGAGCACCCACCGTTGCGTCACGCCTGACACCCCTTCCGGGTCGGTGGGAGGATAGGCCGGTGCACGAACTGGGACTGCTGCGCTCCGTGGCCGATGCGGTCAGTGCCGCCGCCGCGCGGGCCGGGGCCATCGGGGTGCAGGCGGTGGGGCTGCGCGTCGGAACGCTGAGCGGCACGGTCCCCGAAGCCCTCGAGGGCGCCTGGCCGATCGCCGTCGCCGACACCGTCGCCGAGGGAGCCAGGCTGGAGCTGGAAGTCGTCCCCGCCACGGTGTGGTGCCCGCGCTGTGCGACCGACCAGCCGATCGACGAGTTCTTCGCCCTGACCTGCCCGGTGTGTGGCACGCCGACCGGCACCCTGACGCACGGCCGGGAGTTCGAGGTGACCTGGGCGGATCTCGACATCGACCCCGACGAGCCCGGATCCGCGACCCTCAGCCATCATGGCTCTGCGCCCCGAGCCCGGCCGGCAGCCACTGGTCCAGGAGGCGCTCGGCCCACCTGACCGCCTCGGGGACGGCCGCGGCGACAGCCGGGCTGAGTCCGAGTCTCAGGTCCACCGACTCCGGGACGACACCGATCACCTCGACGATCGACGGCTCCCGGCCGAGCAGCCGGGCCGCCGCGAACACGTCCAGCAGCCCCACCTGGTGGGGCGACAACTTCGTGGACAGCATCCGCGGCACCTGGTCACCGGCCAGGTGCACGACGGTGCCGGGCACCGGGCCGGCCACCGCGTCGAGGACGAGCAGCCGATCGGCCTCCTCGACCAGCGGGAGCAGCGACATGCCGCCGGTGCCCCCGTCGACGTACTCGACCCGCACTCCGCCCGACTCGGCGTCGCTCGTCCCGCCACCGCGCGCCTCGCGCAGCGCGTCCAGCAGGGCCAAGCCGACACCGTCGTCACCCATGATCGGGTTGCCGACGCCGAGCACGACGGTCGCGCCGATCGCCCCTGCACCGGCCGGGATCATTCGACCTCCGGGGCGTCGACCGGCTTGGCGCCGCGTCGCAGCCACACGCCACCGTTGATCATCGACGACAGGCCGCCGTGGCGCTCCAGGGAGTCGGCCCGCACCGCCAGGTAGACGTGGATGATCACGAAGACCCACAGCAGGAACATCATCGCGGTGTGGAACAGCCGGACCCCGGGCACGCCGAACCAGTGGACCGGCAATGCCGCGACCCGCCACAACGCGTTGCCCTGGTTGTACAGGCCGAACAGGGTCAGGCCCGTGGCCATCTGGACGGCGCAGGCGACGTAGACCGCGGTATAGGTCAGTTGCTGCAGCGGATTGTGGGCCAGATAGAGGGGCCCCTCCTTCTTGATCAAGGCGTAGTGCTGGACGACCCGACCGAGGTTGCGGACGTCCTCCTTCTTCTTCAGTGGCCAGAACGCGGACCAGCGCAGATAAGGGTCGCGGGAGATGAAGGCCAGCACCACGCGGGTCGCGCCGACGACGAGCCAGACGAACGCGGCCCCGAAGTGGATGAGCCGCATCCACCCCATCAGGAAGCCGGTCGGGGTCCCGTTCGGTGCGGCGGGGCCGAAGAACGGATCCATGATGAAGTAGCCGGTGCAGCTGAGGATGAACACCATGGCGACGTTGATCCAGTGCTGGAGTCGCAGGGAGCCCGTCCACACGTTCACCCGCACCCAGTTGCCCGGGTGGGCGGCCATCGTCCCGCCCTCCAGTGCCGCCGCGTCGGGTCGTACGGTGACGTACCCCTCCAGCCGGTACTTCCCGGGGACGCCGTCGGGGCCGATCGGCGCCACCGCCACGGCAAGGGTCCGGCAGCCACGCCGCAGGGCGACCGCGGCGTTACGCCTGGCGACCGACTTCTCCTCCGGGCCGTTGCTGACCTGGCGCAGCACGTCGGTCATCCGTCCCCGCATCACCATCACATCGGCGCTGGAGCCGGCGGAGAGCGGAAAATCTCGCGCCCGGGTCAGGCTGTAGCGGCGGTCCACCCGGGCGGGATCGACGTCGGCGGGCTCGACCTCGGGCAGCCGGATGTCGGGACGCTCCGACCGCAGGGCGCGCCCGAGTGCCCGGTCCACCGGGTCGGTGCTGCCCCTCGGCGCCAGTGCGGCCAGGGCCAGCACGCGCGCCTCGCTCAGGTGTTCCAGGCTGAAGGCCGATCCGACCCACATCCGCGGCTCGGCACGAGGCGTGGTGGGCACCGAGGGCGCGGATGCGGAGGAGGAGTCGGCGGAGACGCTCATGACGTCGCCACCTGCAGTTCGGCTCCCTCCGGGTCCATCACGTGCACAGCGCATGACATGCACGGGTCGAAGGAGTGGATCGTCCGCAGCGGCTCGAGCGGCTGGGAGGGATCAGCCAGCGGGTGCTGGCCCTTGCCGGCCAGCGACTCCTCGTACGGTCCCTGTCTGCCCTGGGCGTCGCGGCCGCCAGCCAGCCACGTGGTGGGGACGACGGCCTGGTAGCGCGCCACCTTCCCCTTCTCGACGCTCACCCAGTGACTCAGGAAACCTCGCGGCACCTCGACCAGGGAGAAGCCGGAACTGCTCGCCGGCCACGACGACGGCTCCCACTTCGACGGGTCGAAGACGTCGATGTCGCCGCCCTTGAGGTTCTTCACGAACGTCGGGAAGGTGGTCCGGGCGAGGATGTCGGCCAGCACCGAGCACTCCAGGGCACGGGCCAGGGTCCGGCCGGCGGTCGAGTTGAGCTGGCCGACGGTGATGCCGAGTTTCTTGGTGGCGGCATCGACCAGTGCCTTCGTCGCCGGGTGCCCCTGCGCGTACGCGAGCATCACCCGCGCCACCGGCCCGACCTGGACCACCCGACCGTCGTACCGCGGAGCCTTGCTCCAGGTGTACTGGGGGTGATCGGCGACCCAGTCGTACGGGGGCTGGGGGCCGGTGTAGTGCGGGGTGGTCTCACCCTTGTCGGGGGTCAGACCGACGTCGCCGTCCTGGTAGGTGTACCAGGCCGAACTCACCCATTCGGCGATCCGGGTCGGGTCGAAGGGATGGACGGTGCCAAGGTCACCGTCGTAG
The DNA here is from genome assembly GCF_009646095.1 of Raineyella fluvialis. Classification (NCBI taxonomy): domain Bacteria; kingdom Bacillati; phylum Actinomycetota; class Actinomycetes; order Propionibacteriales; family Propionibacteriaceae; genus Raineyella; species Raineyella fluvialis. Next base: position 1,045,288 of record NZ_CP045725.1, read on the forward strand.
ATCGCCCCCGGCTTCACCGCGGTGAAGGCCGAGGTGAGCCGGGAAGCGGCAGGGTCACCGGCGTAGGTGGCTCCGGCCAGACCGACGGCCAGGTAGTTCGGCTGCGCGGCGCCGATGTCGAAATAGTCCTTGTAGACGCCCATGATCGCGGTGGCGTCGGGGAGGTAGCAGTCGTTGACGAACTCGGCCGACTCGGCGATCCATTGCCTGATCTGGTCGATCTGCACCTGGTTGATCGACTCGGAGTGGCTCGGGTCGATCGTGCAGGCCATGCCCCCGACGAGGAAGTTGGGGTGCGGGTTCTTGCCGCCGAAGACCGTGCCGATGCGGATCATGGAGCGCTGGAACTGGAGGGCATCCAGGTAGTGCGCGACGGCCATCAGGTTGGCCTCGGGTGGCAGCCGGTAGTCCGGGTGGTTCCAGTAGCCGCCGGTGAAGATGGTGAGCTGGCCGGAGTCGAGGATGCCCTTGACGGTGTCGCGCACCTCCGTCATCCGGGCGACGGTGTTGCCCTTCCAGGTGGACCCGATCGCCTTGGCGAAGTCCACCGCCTTCTGCGGGTCGGCGGTCGCCGCGGAGGGCACGTTCACCCAGTCGAGCGCGTGCAGGTGGTAGAAGTGGATGACGTGGTCCTGGATGTTCTGGGACGCCAGGACCATGTCGCGGATCAGCCGGGCCTGCGTCGGCGGATTCGAGCCGATGGCGTTCTCCACCGCGACGATCGACGCGACCGCGTGCACCGAGGTGCACACCCCGCAGATCCGCTGCACGAAGGCCCACGCGTCGCGCGGGTCTCGCCCGGCGACGATGGTCTCGATGCCACGGAACTGGGTGGTCTCGCTCCACGCCTTGTCGATCTTGTGGTTGCCGGTCTCCAGTTCGATCCGCAGGTGCCCCTCGATCCGGGTGAGGGGGTCGATCACGACTCGCTGTGCCATCGCCTACTCCGCCTTCTCCGAACCGTCCGTGGCCGCGTCATCCGGCCCCGGCGAGGAGGACTCCGACCGCCACTCCCGCTCGCTGTCGCCGAAGGCCTGCATCGGGCCCGCATCGGCGGCCGACCGACGAGCGGCAGCGTGGCGCACGCCGGTGAGGCCGGCGTGGACGCCGACTCCGGCGACGGTGGCGCCGACCAGACCCCAACCGATCTTCTCCGCCGTCGACTCGATACCGAGGCCCGTGACGTCGGGGAGCACCTGGTAGAAGGGGGTGAACCGGTCGAAGAACTGCTTCTCGGTGCAGCCGAGGCAGGGGTGTCCGGCACCGATCGGCCAACTGGTGTGCAGGTTCCACTGGAAGACCGGGCACGGGCTGAAGGTGCTCGGGCCCTTGCACCCCACCTCGTAGAGGCACCACCCAGAGCGGGCACCGGCATCGTCGAACGTACGGACGTACTGGCCGGCGTCGAAGTGCGGTCGGCGGGGGCATGAGTCGTGGATCCGCTGGTCGTAGGCGAAGAGCGGGCGGCCCTCCGCGTCGGTCTTCGGCAGGGCCCCGTCATGACTGAGGACGTACGCCACGGTGGCGGTGATCACCTCTCCGATCGGGGGGCAACCGGAGACGTTGATGACGGGCTTGTCCTTGATGATCTGGTCGACGCCGACGGCCCCGGTCGGGTTGGGCTTCGAGGCCTGCACCGACCCCCAGACGGCGCAGGCGCCGACGGCCAGGATCGCGGTGGCGTGTTGGGCGGACTCCCGGAGCACCTGCTCGGCGGACTTCCCCCCGATCGTGCAGTAGACGCCGTTCTCGTTGAGCGGCACGGATCCGTTCACGACCAGCAGATGGTCCTTGGCGTTCGTCTCGTCGAGTGCCTTGTTGGCCGCCTCGCCCGAGGCCGCCATCACCAGTTCGTTGTAGTTGACCGACAGGAGGCTGAGGACGACTTCCTCGATGGTGGTGCCACCGGATCGCAGCGTGCTCTCCATGCAGCCGGTGCACTCCTGAAGCTGCAGCCAGACCACGTTCGGCTTGGTGACCGCGCCCAGTTTCCCGGCGATCTCCTCGGCGGTGGCGGGAGGTGCGCCCGCGGCGGAGGCTGCGCCTCCCATCGCGAAGATCGCCGCCAGACCGCCACAGAACTTCAGGAAGTCCCGCCGCTCGACCCCGGCTCTCGCGAGGTTCTCGGCGAGCGTCGGCTCCCGCCAGCCCTCCGGTTGGTACGTCATACCCCTGCCATCTCCTCACACGCGCGGAAGCGCACGCCTCGGCAGCAGGCTGCGTCACGCCCCGATACGCGGCGAGTCTGCACTGAACCTGCTCAGAGTAGCGATGTACGGGACGTGTAGTGGACGATACGGCTCAGCCGTGCGGCGTGATCCGGTCGAGGGCCCGTGAGTCCTGCGTCACCCAGTCGATCCAGGCGTCGACCCCCGCCCCGGTGCGCGCCGAGGCCTCGATCACGACGGCGTCGGGGTTGACGGCTCGAAGGTTGCGCAGGAACAGGGCCCGGTCGAAGTCGAGGTAGGGGGCGAGGTCCATCTTGTTGAGCACGACCGCCTCGACGGCGCGGAACATCACCGGGTACTTCAGCGGCTTGTCCTCCCCTTCCGTGATGGAGAAGACCATCGCCTTGCGGTGCTCGCCGACATCGAACTCGGCCGGGCAGACCAGGTTGCCGACGTTCTCGATGATCACCAGGTCGAGAGAGCTCAGGTCCAGCCCGCGCAGGGCCGTCGCCACCATCGGGGCATCAAGGTGACACTCGCCACCGAACCCGTCACCGGTGTTGAGCAGCGAGATCTTCGCGCCGTACCCCGCCAGCCGTTCGGCGTCCAACGGGGTCTCGATGTCTCCCTCGACCACTCCGACGCGCAGCCGGCCCTCGAGCGCGGCCAGGGTCCTGGCGAGCAGCGTGGTCTTGCCCGCGCCGGGGGAGCTCATCAGGTTCACGGCGCGGACACCGGCAGCGTCGAGGGCCCGCCGATTGGCGGCGGCCAGCCGATCGTTCTCGGCGTAGATGTCCTCGAGGATCTCGATCCGCTCCCGGCCGGTGCCATAGCCGGAATGGTCACCGATCAGCTGGTCGAGCTCCGCGGACCCCGTCCGCGGCAGTCCGTCGTGGCTGTGCGTCCCCGGCCCGTGCTCGCCATGCCCGTGCTCGTCATGCCCGTGCTCGTCCTGCTCGTGCCCATGGCCCTCGTCGTCGTGCTCGTGGACGTGGACCGTGCCGTCGTCATGTCGGTGGAAGCGCCCCATCGCGATCTCCTTTCCCCGGGTCAGTCTCGCACCGGGCCGTACGGTCGTCGGTGGGGGCGGGGTGCGGACGTCGACGGCGGTGAGGACGAACTGCTCGCCGCTGGTCAGCACCGTCTCCGGTGACCCGCAGGCGCGGCAGTCGAAGCCGAGGTCGGACCCCAGTCGGCTGCTCGCCCCGCAGGCACGGCAGGCGAGCTCGGCCGGCAGCGTGCGCATCTCCAGGCTGGCGTCTTCCAGTGCCGTGCCCTTCACCACGAACGTCCAGGCGAACCCCATCGCCGCCGGCACGACCTGGCGGAGCTGGCCCACGTCCACGTACACGGTCTCGACCTCACGGCCTCCCGTGGCCCGCGCGACGGCGGCCGCCAGTTGGCGGCACAGGGAGACCTCATGCATGGGATCCAGTCTCGCACCCGCGGCCCGGCCGGGGTCGTGCCCGGTCGGGCCGCAGCCGGCAGTAGGGTGGCGCAGCGTCGAGGAGGGTGTGATGACCACGGTTCGCCAGGAGATCCTGCTCCGCGGGGTCGTGCAGGGCGTCGGATTCCGGCCCCACGTCGCGGTGGTGGCCGCCCGGCATGCGGTCACCGGGCTGTGCGGGAACGACGACCTGCAGGTGTTCGTGGAGACGCAGGGCCGCCCGGGCGAGCTCGACGACTTCCTGGCCGATCTGCTCGCCACGCTGCCACCGCTGGCCCGGGTGATCGACGTCACCCGCCGGGACCTGCCGCTGGTGCTCGACGAGGTGGGGTTCCGCATCGTGCCCAGTCGGCACGTGCCGGGTGCGCGTACCCTCATCCCCCGGATGTGGCGACCTGCCCCGACTGTCTCTCCGACATGGCCGATCCGGCGAACCGCCGCTACCGCTACCCGTTCACGACATGCACCAACTGCGGTCCACGACTGTCGATCATCGAGGACCTGCCGTACGACCGGCCGGCCACCACCCTGCGCGACTTCGCCCTGTGCCGGGCCTGCGCCGCGGAGTACGCCGATCCCTCCGACCGGCGCTTCCACGCCCAGCCGATCAGCTGCCCGGACTGCGGCCCTCGGCTGTGGCTCGCCCGCCCCGGTGAGGACGCCGCCGAACGCCCGATCGCCCCGGCGACGAGTACTGAGCAGGACGCGGTGATCACCGAGACACGACGCCGCCTCCTGGCCGGGGAGATCGTGGCCGTGAGGGGACTGGGCGGCTTCCACCTGATGTGCGATGCCCGCAACAGCACCGCGGTGGCCCGGCTGCGGGACCGCAAGCACCGCGCCGGCAAACCGTTCGCGGTGATGGTGGCCCAGCCCGCGACGGTCACCCGCCTGGCGCGACTCTCTCCCCCTCAGCTGGCCCTGCTCACCTCGCCGGCGCACCCGATCGTCATCGCCCCGAAGACCGAGACGTACGACCTGGCGGCAGCGGTGGCTCCGGACTCCGACGACGTCGGGCTGATGCTGCCGTACACACCGCTGCACACCCTGCTGCTGGACTCCGTTGACGGGACGGCCCTGGCTCTCGTCGCGACCTCCGGGAACCTGTCGGAGGAGCCGCTCTGCCACACGAACGCCGACGCCCTCGACCGGCTGGCGAGGGTCGCGGACAGCTTCCTGCTGCACGACCGCGGGATCTCGGTGCCGGTGGAGGACTCCGTCCTGCTGGCCCACCCGGACTCCGACGCACTCCCCCTGCGCCGCTCCCGGGGGTATGCACCCCTCCCCCTGATGCTGCCGCGGAGGCCGGGCAGCGATGAGGGGCCGGTGGTCCTGGCCGTCGGCGCCGAGCTGAAGAACACGTTCGCCCTGGCGACCGGGGACCTGGCCTTCGTGTCGGCCCACGTCGGCGACATGGGCTCACTCGCCTCCCAGCGGGCGTTCGACGCCTCGGTGCGGCAGCTCCTGACGATGCAGCGACGCGAACCGGAGGTGGTCGTCTGCGACCTGCATCCGGGCTACGCGACGACGGCATGGGCCGAGCGCTACGCCGAGGGGCATCCCGAGGTGACGCTGCTCCGGGTGCAGCACCACCACGCGCATGCCCTTTCCTTGCTCGCCGAACACGGCATCGCGGAAGGACCCGTCGTGGTGGCGGCCCTGGACGGCACCGGTTACGGCGATGACGCTGCGGCCGGCGCCACGATCTGGGGCGGGGAGGTGCTGGTGCTCGGGTCCCACGAGGACCCGTCGCCCTGGTCGTGGCGGCGCGCCTGGCACGTCCCCTGGTATCCCCTCGTCGGCGGGGACCGAGCCGTCCGCCAGCCGTGGCGGGTGGCGCGAGGCCTGGCCGCTTCCTGGGACCTGGACCTCCACGACACCCCCGCCATGACGTCCGCCCCGCTGGCGGAAGGTCGCCTGGTCGACTCCCAACTCGCCTCCGGCCGGGGGACAGTGGCGACCAGCTCGACCGGCCGGCTCTTCGACGCGGCGGCGGCCATCCTGGGCTTGTGCACGGAGGTCAGCTACGAAGCGCAGGCGGCCATGCTGCTCGAGCGCTCCGCCACCCGCTGGGCCGAGGCCCACCGACAGGAGGAGCCGTACGCTCCCGGCAGGGATCTGCGGGAGGTCTTCCTCGACCTGCTGGAGCGCCCCGGCGCCGGCGTCGAGGAACGAGCCTGGCGCTTCCACCGGGGCCTGGCGCACGTCTTCGCCGAGCGGATCACGGCGGCAGCCCTGGAATCAGGCACTGACACCGTGGGTCTCACGGGCGGGGTCGCCGTGAACCGCCTCTTCAGCGGCGCTCTGGTGTCCCTGCTGCGGGAGCGCGACCTGCACGTCCTCACCCACCGCATCGTGCCGCCCAACGACGGCGGGCTCTGCCTGGGGCAGGCGTGGGCGGGCAGGTTGGCCGAGGGCCGGTGACAGACGATCCCGCCTGCTCCCGGGAGGGGATCAGAGGATCAGCGTCAGCAGATCCGTGGCAGCGGGTCGCCGACGAGCATGTCGACCATCCGGGTGCCGCCGAAGCCGGTGACCAGCACGACCGACGCGGCGGGCTCCGCCACGATCCGGCCGATCAGCGCCGCACCCTCGCCACCGGGCAAGGCTCGCACCGCGGCCAGGGCGGCGTCGGCCTCGTCGGCCGGGACGACGGCGGCGAAGGTGCCCTCGTTGGCGACGTAGAGCGGGTCCAGCCCCAGCATGTCGCACGCCGCCCGGGTCATCTCCCGGACCGGGACGGCGTCGTCCTCGACGACCACGCCCAGTCCACACGCCCGGGCGAGCTCGTTGAGCACGGTCGCCAGACCGCCGCGGGTGGCGTCACGCATCCACCGCGTCCCCGGCGCCGCGGCCACCAGCGCCTCGACCAGACTGTTGATGGCTCGCGTGTCGGAGCGGATCGGTGCCTCGATCGCCAGGTCGCCGCGCGCGAGCATGACCGCCATGCCGTGGTCGGCGATCGGCCCCGACACCAGCACCCGATCACCTCGCTCGACCCGGGCGGCCCCCAGCGACCTCCCGGACGGGACGAGCCCGACACCCGCGGTGGTGATGAAGAGCCGGTCCGCCGCTCCGCGCGGGACGACCTTGGTGTCGCCGGTGACGATGCGTACGCCTGCCTCCGCCGCCGCTCGGTGCATGGCGGCGACGACCCGGCGCAGGGTGGAGATCTCCAGCCCTCCTCGAGCACGAAGGCGGCCGACACCACGGCGGGCCTGGCGCCGCTCACCGCGAGGTCGTTGACGGTGCCGTTGACGGCCAGTTCACCGATGCTGCCGCCGGGGAACTCGAGGGGATTGACCACGTACGAGTCGGTGGACATCGCCAGCCGCGCGTCCGGCCCCGCCTCCCCGAGGGCGGTCAGCCCCACGACACCGGCATCACCCAACTCGGCCAGGACGTCGTTGCCGTATCCGTCGAGGAACACCGCGTCGACGAGGGCGGCGGACGCCTTGCCGCCGGCCCCGTGGGCGAGCGTCACGTACTCGTCGGTGAACCGGGGTCGACGGGCCCGGACCCTGCTGATCCGCTCGTTGACGTCCTTCTCGTCGTCGTTGAGGCGATTCCTGGGGTCCATCGGTCCGCTCCGTTTCTCGCGCCGCGGGCCGACCCGTGCACTCGGTGACCTCGGTGACACCCCGGCTGCGTCCGGGAGGATGATAGTCCCGCACCGGCGGAGAGGCCGGGGCGGAGAGGATGCGCTCATGTGCCTGGGAGTGCCGGCGGAGGTCATCGCGATCCCGGAGTCCGGTGAACCGCGGGCCCGGGTCGCCATCAGCGGCGTGGAACGTACGGTCGCGACGGATCTCATCGCGGCTGAGGAGCTCCGTGCGGGCGACTGGGTCCTGGTCCATGTCGGGTTCGCCCTGAGCCGGATCGACGCGGAGGAGGCGGCCATCACCCTAGAACAGATCCGCCGGCTGGGCGGCACCGTCCTGGACGATGAACTGGCCGCCTTCGGCCGCTCGGCGATCGACTGAGGACACCGTGAAGTACGTCGACGAATTCCGCGACCCCGCCGCCGCCCGCGCCCTACTACGCCGCATCGACGACCTCGCCGAGCAACTCGAGCGGCCGCTGCGGGTGATGGAGATCTGCGGCAGCCACACCCACACCATCTACCGCCACGGACTGGAGCACCTGCTCCCGGAGTGGATCGAGTTCATCCACGGGCCGGGCTGCCCGGTCTGCGTCATTCCGATGGGCCGGATCGACGACGCCCTGTGGCTCGCGCGCCAGCCCGACGTGATCCTCACCACCTTCGGCGACATGATGCGCGTGCCCGGCTCGGAGGAGTCGCTGCTCCAGGTGCGGGCGACCGGCGCCGACGTACGCTTCGTCTACTCGCCGTTGGACGCCCTGCCGATCGCCCGCGACAACCCGGACAAGCAGGTGGTGTTCTTCGCCGTCGGATTCGAGACGACGGCGCCGTCCACCGCGGTCACCCTGGAACGGGCGCGCGGCGAGGGACTGGCGAACTTCTGCGTCTTCAGCAACCACGTCACCACCGAGCAGCCGCTGCGCGCCATCGTCGACGGTGGTGAGACCCAGATCGATGCCTTCATCGGCCCTGGGCACGTGGCGTCGGTGGTGGGTGTGCACGCCTTCGACTTCCTGGCGGAGGAATTCAACCGGCCGGTGGTCGTCACCGGCTTCGAACCACTCGACGTCCTCCAGGCGGTCGCGATGCTGCTGGAACAGTTCACCTCCGGGGAGGTCGCGGCCGGGCGGGCCACCGTACAGAACCAATACGCCCGCGTCGTGCGCTCCGACGGCAACGTCGTCGCCCAGAGGCTGATGGATCGGGTCTTCCGCACCCGGGACACGTTCGAGTGGCGTGGGCTGGGCTGGATCGAGCATTCCGGCCTGGGCATCTCACCCGAGTACGCGGCCTGGGACGCCGAGGAGCGGTTCGCGGTGCCGGGCGTACGGGTCGCCGATCCGCCCGCGTGCGAGTGCGGCTCGGTGCTGACCGGCAGGATCAAACCCTGGCAATGCCGCGTCTTCGGCACCGCCTGCACGCCGGCGACCCCGATCGGCACCTGCATGGTCTCCCCCGAAGGCGCATGCGCGGCGTACTACAACTTCGGCCGCCTCGACCGCGAGACGGCGAACGCCGTCACCATCCGGGAATGACGCCCGGTCCACGTGGCACCATCGCACACGTGACCGACAACACCTCGCGCCTGCGCGACCTGGCCCTCCTGCGGACGGTCCGCGACCGGATCGATCGGGACTACGACCAGCCGTTGGACGTGGAGGCGCTGGCTCGCGGCGTGCACATGTCGTCAGGTCACCTCAGTCGGATGTTCCGGGCGGCGTACGGTGAGTCGCCGTACGCCTACCTGATGACCCGGCGGATCGAGCGGGCGATGGCACTGCTCCAGCGCGGCGACCTCGACGTCACGGCGGTCTGCTTCGCTGTCGGCTACTCCTCGCTGGGCACCTTCAGCACCCGGTTCTCCGAGTTGGTCGGCATGCCGCCGAGCGCCTACCGGCAGACGGCGTCCCAGTGGGCCGGTCTGCCGGCGTGCGTGGTCAAACAGATCGCCCGACCGACCCGCAATACCGGTCAGGAATGAAGAAGCATCGTCACCGGCCCCCGTCCTAGCGTGGAGACATGGACATCACCATTCACTCCACGTTCCTCCCGCAGACCGATCCGGAGGCGTCCCTCGCGTTCTGGCGCGACACCCTCGGCTTCGAGGTCCGCCTCGACGTCGGTTCCGGGGCCATGCGCTGGCTCACCATCGGCCCGGCCGGTCAGCCCGACACCAACATCGTCCTCGCGCCCCCGCGGTCGACCCGACCTTGAGCGACGACGAGAAGCGCACCATCAACGAACTCATCGCCAAGGGCAGCTACGCCATGGTGCTGCTCAGCACCGACAACCTCGACGACACGTTCGCCACGGTGGAGGCGAGTGGCGCCGAGATCGTCCAGGAGCCCACCCAGCAGCCGTGGGGCGTCCGCGACTTCGCGGTCCGCGACCCCGCCGGCACCATGGTGCGGGTCAACCAGCGCTGAGCCGGCCGGCCCTGGCCTTCCTCGTTCGGGTCGCTTGGGCACACAGGGTCCACACATGATGGTCATACCCATGACATGCGACCGATGCCAAGATGAACGCAGGAGGCGGGGCACGGGACCGACCAGGGCACGGGGAGGCGAGCATGGCCATACGGCACATCCGCAGGCGTGGGCTCGCCGCCGGTGCGGCCGGTGTCGTCCTGGTCACGGCCGCGTACGGTCTGCCGGCGGCCGCCCACGGCGATCTGCTCGCGCGCTTCCTGCATCCCGGCGCCACGAGCGCAGCAGCCGCCCCTGCACTGACGACCCCGACCACCCCGGAGCCGACCACCCAGGAGCCGACCACCCCGGAGCCGACCACCCAGGAGCCGACCACCCAGGAGCCGACCACCCAGGAGCCGACCACCCAGGAGCCGACCTCGGCCTCGGCCTCGGCCTCGGACCTGCACGCGAGGATCGTCCAGGCCTCCTGCACCGCGGCGGTGCTCGACTCGCCCTCCGGTTCGTGGCTGGTCACCGCCGCGCACTGCGACGTGCCGGAGTCGATCGAGGCCGCGGGCCGTACCTGGACCGTCATCGACCACGTCACGACCGATGACGTCACCACCGCGGGCACGAGCACCGAGGACCTCGCCCTGCTGCGGGTGGACGGCGACATCGAAGCGGCAGTGGGCGGTGGATTCGTCGTCGGCACCGCGCCCGTTGACGGGTCGGCGGTGTCGATCTGGGGCTACCCCTCGGCGACCGGCGAGTTGATCGGCTGCGACCAGATCGCCGTGACCGTACGGTCCAACGCGATCGCCGTGGACGACTGCGACCTTCCCGACGGGACCAGCGGGTCGCCGTGGTACACCGCCGACGGCGTCCTGCACGGGGTGACCGGAGGGCCCGACGACGGCGGCACCAGCGACTGGGACACCGAATCGATCCGCTTCACCGACGACACCGTCGCGTGGATCAGGTCGGTGGTCGGCTGATCAGCGCAGGCCACCCACCCGGTAGTGCAGCTCCAGCGCCCTCGGCAGCAGGATGTTGCCCTCCTTGTGGACGTGCAGGTGCAGGTCGGTCTCCAGCACATGCAGCCGGAGCATCATCGCCGCGTAGGAGGAGCATCCGTCATCCGGGGTCGTGTAGCCCCCGGTGATCCGGCGGAGCTGGCCGACGAGGTCACCGATGATGTCGTGTTCGTCGGTCAACCTCTGCACCGCGTCCACGAAGGACGTTCCACGCATCCGTACCGGCGTCTGCGTACGTTCCAGCTGGGCGATCGCCGGGAAGACGATGCGCTCCTCCCGGGTGAGGTGGACGTCGAGATCCGCCACCAGTCGGTCGTACACGGCGAGGATCCGCTTCAGTTCCGGGTGGCGCTCCGCGTGCGCACTGACGACGGTGGCGACCAGCACCTGCAGCCGGGGCAGTTCCTCCCACAGATAGGCGTGGTGGGTGTCGACGATGTCGTGCGCCAGCCCGGCCAGATCGGCGCTCGTCACCCGAAGTGGCGCCGACTCGCCCGGCAGCTCCAGCGCCCGGGCGACGAGTTGGGCGTCCAGGCCCCGGGCGGTGGCGGCTTCGAAGAGACTGCGCTGTCCCCCACAGCAGTACTCCAGGCCGTACGCCTCGAGGACGGACGCGCGGCGCAGGTCCTCGGTGACGAGGTCGCTGAGCAGTGAAGAGGTGAGGACGGTCATGGTCGCTCCCTTGCGATGCGGTCGGATCTGCGATGCGGTCGGATCTCGCCCGGCGAGCCGGGCGATGTGGCGACCGTACGCGCGGTGGCGCCAGTGCGCCTTGACGCGGATCAAGAACACCGGCACTCCAGGTCGGGGTTCCCGCGTTCGAGCCTCGCGAAAGTGCCCAGAGCTTTACAGTGAAAATGTTCCGCCCCTCGCCGGTCACGATGAGGGCAGCGCCCCGCTGCGCACGAGCCCGGCCCGTACGAGGCAGGGCACGGCCAGAGGAGGCTGTCATGCGAACCATCGTGGTGACCGGTGCCGCATCAGGCATCGGCAGGACACTGGCGGGGATCCTCGCCGACCGAGGCGACAGGGTCATCGGCGTCGATCTCCACGATGCCGACGTCACAGCGGATCTGACCACCCCGGAGGGGCGGACGGCGCTGGTCGAGCGGGTGCGGGAGGTGTCGGGCGGCTCGATCGACGCGATCGTGGCGAACGCCGGACTCGCCCTCGCCATCCCGAAGACCGTCTCGGTCAACTTCTTCGGGGCGATCGCGACGCTGGAAGGGTTACGGCCCCTGCTCGCCGGGTCGGCCGCGCCGCGTGCGTCAGTGACGTGCTCGATGGCGTCGCTCTATCCGCCGGACCAGGAGCTGCTCGACGACCTGCTGGCCGACGACGAGACCGCAGCCCTTGCCCGAGCCGAGGTCCTCGCCGCCGACCCGAAGCTCTCTGCCCTGATCTACGGCACGACGAAGCAGGCGCTGGCGAAGTGGGTCCGCCGCCGCGCCGCGACCGCGGACTGGGCGGGAGCCGGCATCCCGCTCAACGGCATCGCCCCCGGCATCGTGCTGACACCGATGACGAAGGACCTGACGTCCACCCAGGAGGCGGTCGATGCGCTCCTGCAGCAGGTCCCGATGCCACTGAACGGGATGATGGGGCCCGAGGTCCCCGCCCGGCTGCACGCCTGGCTGGTCTCCGAGGAGAACAGCCACCTGTGCGGGCAGATCGTGTTCGTCGACGGAGGCTCGGACGTGGTGATCCGGGGCGATTCGACCTGGTGAACGTCAGGCCAACGAGCTGACGGTCAGGACGGGCGACCCGCCGGGGCCCGAGTCAGCGCGGGGTCCCGGACGACGACGTCACCGAGCACCTCGTCGATGCGGGTCATCAGTTCCGCCGGGATGGTGACGCCGGAGGCCGCGACGTTGTGGGCGATCTGCTCGGGTCGCGAGGCGCCGACCAGGGCGGCGGCGACGTTGCCGTTCTGCAGCACCCAGGCGATCGCCAACTGGGCCATCGACAGCTCCAGCTCGTCGGCGATCGGGCGCAGGTCCTGCACGCGGGCGACCAGGTCCTGGTTGTCGAGGAAGCGCTTGATGAAGGTGGCGCCGCCCTTCTCATCGGTGGCGCGGCTGCCTTCGGGGGCCGGGGCGCCAGGCTTGTACTTGCCGCTCAGTACGCCCTGGGCCATCGGGGACCAGACGATCTGGGAGATGCCCAACTCCTCGGAGGCGGGGATGACCTCGGGCTCGATCACCCGCCACAGCATCGAGTACTGCGGCTGGGAGCTGACGATCCGGAAGCCGAGCTGGGTGGCCAGTTCCTGGCCGGCGCGCAGCTGCTCGGCGGTCCACTCGGAAACGCCGATGTAGAGCGCCTTGCCCTGGCGGACGATGTCGCCGAAGGCCTGCATGGTCTCTTCGAGCGGCGTCTCCACGTCGTAGCGGTGCGCCTGGTAGAGGTCGACATAGTCGGTGCCGAGCCGCTTGAGTGAGCCGTTGATCGACTCCATGATGTGCTTGCGCGACAGGCCGCTGTCGTTGTGGCCCTTGGGACCGGTCGGCCAGTAGACCTTGGTGAAGATCTCCAGGGATTCGCGCCGCTCACCGTTCAGGGCTTCACCGAGGACGGTTTCGGCGGCGGTGTTCGCGTACGTGTCAGCGGTGTCGAAGGTGGTGATGCCGGCGTCCAGCGCGGCGTGCACGCAGGCGATCGCCGTCTCGCTCTGCACCTGCGAGCCGTGGGTGATCCAGTTGCCGTACGTGATCTCGGAGATCTTGAGACCGGAATTGCCGAGGTAACGGAACTTCATGCTGCGACTCTAGCCCGCTGCCCGCGCCGTGCGGGTTCCCTTCCGATGCCCTTCCGGTGCGCTTCCGGCGCCGTGTCAGTGGTCTGCCGGAGACTCTTCTTATCGAACGTACGTGTCTTTGGGGGAATCATGTGGGACTGGTCGGAGGCTGTCGATGCGGATCGGTTGCCGCGTCCGGAGGCGGAGGATCTGGGGATCGGGATCCAGGGTGCGGCGACGGCTCAGGCCCGAGGTGACGCCAGACTCCTGGAGCTGGTCGGACAGTTCGACGCGGGCGCGGGGTGGGCGTGGTTCGAGGGGATCACCTCGTGCGCCCATTGGCTGGGGTGGGCCTGCTCGATGAGTCCGGGCACGGCTCGGGAGCACGTGCGCGTCGCGCGAGCCCTGCGCTCCATGCCGAGGGTGGCGGAGCTCTTCGCCGACGGCGCCCTGACCTACTCGAAGGTTCGCGAAGTGACCCGGCTCGTCGGGCGGGTCGAGGAGGGCGGTCTGTGTGAGTTGGCCCGGGCCCAGACCGCCTCGCAGTTGGCCCGCACGGTCCGCTCGTACCGCGCGCACAGCGGGACGCATCTGGGTCAGGTCGAACGACGCCGGCTGTCGTGGCAGGAGACCGATGACGGCATGGTCACCCTCAGCGTTCGCATGTTGCCTGAGGAGGCCGCGACGGTACGCGGGGCCGTCGAGGCGGCGACTGATCGTCACCTCGACCAGCCGGACGATCCGCTCGCCTCGGATGGCGACCCGGCCGACCGGCCGGTGATCGACCCCGTCGCGGCACTGTGCGACGTGGCCCGCGGCTACCTCGACGGGGCCCCGACCACCAGCGTCGACGACCCGAACCTGGTGGTGGTCCATGTCGGCCTCGAGACGCTCGCCGGAGTGGCGCTTGCGCCCAGCGAGGACGTTCCCGCGGGAACGCCGCCGGACCCCACAGCCGGGTCGGGATCAGCGGATCTGCGGGCTTCGCAGGCCTGGATCGAACGTGGCGGACCGATCGAGGCGGCGACCGCGGCCCGGCACGCCTGTGACGGCGACGTCGTCGGGATGATCATCGATGCCGAGGGTGACGTGTTGGCCATGGGCAGGACCCGACGGTTCGCCACGCCTGCCCAACGACGCGCCCTGCGGGTCAGGGACGGGGGCTGTCAGTTCCCCGGCTGTCAGCAGCGACGGCGCTTGAAGGCGCACCACATCGCCTTCTGGGCCAATGGCGGATCCACCGATCTGGACAACCTGTTGCTCCTATGCCAAGCCCACCACACGTACGTGCACGAGGGCGGCGTGGAGGTGACCGGACGTGCCGGGGCCTGGGTCTTCACCCTGCCTGACGGACGGCCCATCAGCACCGGCGACGCTCCGGATCCCGACCTAGTGGAAAGCATCCTGCTGGACGCAGCCGCAACGGCTGCCGAAGAGCCGGACCGGATCTTCCCGCCCCTGGCCGGGGAAGGCTTCAGCCTCTATGAATGCGTCCAGGTCCTCTTCGACATCGAGCTGCCCAGCGCCGCCTGACCGCTGGATCCACCACCGGACTGGATCACCACCTGAAATCTCGCCGGACCTGCGCGCTTCAGCCCGCGATGCCCAGGGCCAACGGCAGGACGGCCGGCGCCCCCGCTCGGCGCAGCATCCGTCCCGCGACCGCCATCGTCCAGCGGGAGTCGACCAGGTCATCGACCAACAGGACGGGGCCGTCGAGTCCGGCCAGGCGGTCGGCGAGCTCGGCGGGCATCTCCCAGCGGTCCCAGACCGAGGCGAGCCGGAAGGCGCTGTTACCGGTCGTCGTCGGCCCTACGCCGGCGCGCACCGGAAGCAGGCCCAGGTCGGTCAGCCGCCCGACGCAGGCGAGGCCGGAGACGAGCGAGGCGACCAGTTGCGGACGGCCGACGGATCCGACCCCGATGACCGCGACCGGGCGTACGGCCCAGTCCCAGCCACTCAGTACCCGAACGCAGGCCTGGGCCAGGGAGGGCGGCAGAGGGCGGTCGACCGGCCGGCCCTCGCTGTCCGCGGCGAACAGTTCCCGCAGGGTCCGGCCATGCCCCAGATCTGTCAGTCGGGCGACGGCACGGCCCTCCTCGACGGTCTCGTCGGTCGGGATCCGCCCCTTGAGCCCGATGCCGAGCCGGTCCATGCCGGAGGGCCACTGGTGCCGGGCCTCGATCGGCACGCCGACGTGGTCGAGTTGGGCGCCGGCCAGCGCGAGGGCCCCCTCAGGGACGTCCTCCGCGTACCAGGCCTGCTCCCCCACCGCAGCCAGGCAGACATCACACCGCCCGCAGGGATGGGCCTGCGGATCGTCGAGCTGGGCTGTGAGGAACTCCATCCGGCAGGTGGCGCCCCGCTCGTACTCGAGCATGGCCTGCTGTTCGGCGGCCCTGGCGGCGGCGATCCGCCCATAGCGGTCGGCGTCGTACGTCCACGGGGTCCCGGTGGCGATCCAGCCCCGGTCGACCTTCTCGACGGCGCCGTCGACGGCGAGCACCTTCAGCAGCAGCTCCAACGGCGTACGGCGGATGTCGACGCGGGCCTCGAGCGCCGCGACCGACAGCGGCCGACCGGCCTCCGCCAGCGCGGTGAGGACGGCGGAGGCCTTGGCCTGGCTGGGCATCGAGGCGGACGCGAAGTACTGCCAGATGTCGCGGTCCTCCGGCCCGGGCAGCATCAGGACGTCGGCGCTCGCCACACCGCGGCCGGCGCGGCCGACCTGTTGGTAGTACGCGACAGGTGACGAGGGCGCCCCGAGGTGGAGGACGAAGCCCAGATCCGGCTTGTCGAAGCCCATTCCGAGCGCACTGGTCGCCACCAGTGCCTTCACCGCGTTGGTCTTCAGGGCCTGTTCGGCGGCCTCGCGGTCGGCGGGGTCGGTCCGGCCCGTGTAGGCGAGCACGCGGTGGCCGTGGGCGGCGAGCAGGCGCGCCGTGTCCTCCGCGGCTGAGACCGTGAGCGCGTAGATGATGCCGCTCCCGGGCAGGTCACCGAGGTGGGCGAGCAGCCAGCCGAGGCGGTGACGGGAGGTCGGCAGCGTTAGGACACCGAGGCGGAGGGAGTCCCGCGCGAGTGGGCCACGGACGACGAACACCTCGTCGGACGCCGCTGTGGCCGCGGCCGCGGCCGCGGTGGCGGTCGCGGGAGCATCCTCGAGACGTACGCCCAGTTGTTCCGCGACGTCGGTGATCACCCGACTGTTCGCGGTGGCGGTGGTGGCCAGGATCGGCACGCCCTCGGGGAGTCGGGCGATCAGGTCGCGGATCCGCCGGTAGTCGGGCCGGAAGTCGTGGCCCCAGTCGGAGATGCAGTGCGCCTCGTCGACGACCAGCAGTCCCATGTCGGCGACCAGGGCGGGGAGCACCGTCTCGCGGAACCGCGGATTGGTGAGCCGCTCCGGCGAGATCAACAGCAGGTCGATGTCGCCGGCGTGCACCGCGGCGATCGTCTCGTCCCACTCCGTGGCGTTCGCCGAGTTGATCGCCGCCGCACGGATGCCGGCCCGCCCCGCCGCGGCGAGCTGGTCCCGCATCAGCGCCAGCAGCGGCGAGACGATGACCGTCGCCCCGGCCCCTGGCGACGGCGGAGCAGGCAGGACACGAAATAGACGGCCGACTTCCCCCAGCCGGTGCGCTGGACCACCAGGGCCCGGCGCCGGTCGGCGACCAACGCCTCGATCGCCTCGAACTGCCCGTCGCGGAAATCCGCCCCCGGCACTCCGGTCAGGTCGTGCAGGATCGTCCGAGCCTCGTCACGCAGTGACATCGGCGAGCCCTACCGCGCCAACCAGGCGGCGTACGCGTCGAACGTCGACGGCCGGCCGAGGAAGTCCTCGACCAGTTCCGCGGCGTCCTTCTCCCCGCCACGCGCCAGGATGGTGTCGCGATAGCGGGCGGCCACAGCCGGTGCGAACAGGTCGTCAGGATCGAAGGCCGAGAACAGATCCTTGGCGATCACCTGCGACCACGCGTACGTGTAGTACCCGCTCGAGTAGCCGTCGAGATGGCCGAAGTTGCAGTGGAAATGCGTGTCCGCGATGTACGGGAACAGCGAGTAGCGCTCCTGCAGTTCCCGGACCCGCGCGGTGAGATCCGCATGGTCGTGGGCATGCAGGTCGTACGCCAGCGCCGCGTAGAACATCTGGGTGCGGGCGTGGTAACCCTTGCCGAAGTCCTCGGCGCGGCGCATCCGCTCGACCAGGTCGGCCGGGATCGGCACCCCCGCCTCATCGGTCGCGAAACTGGCCAGGACCATCGGGTCCCAGGCCCACTCCTCCAGCAACTGACTGGGCGCCTCCACGAAGTCCCATTCGGTGGCGACGCCGGAGAAGCGCACCCACTCCGACCGCCCGCCGAGCACGTGGTGCACCAGGTGGCCGAACTCGTGGAACAGCGTCACCACGTCGTCGTGCTGCATCAGGCCGCGCGGGAAGTTGCACACCAGCACGCCCTCGGGCAGCCGGCGATCCCGGACGCCCTCGGCGAGGGTGAACTGCGCGGCGTGCTTGTACTTGCCCTCGCGCGGGTGCAGGTCGAGGTGGATCCGGCCGATCCGCTCCCCCGCGCCCGAGCCCGCCCCGTCGTCCGGCGTGCGCAGGACGTCGTACGTCGCCACGTCCTCGTGCCAGACCCGTGCCTGTCCGGGGTCGACGGGGACGTACGTCAGGCCGAAGAGCCGGCCCGTGACCTCGAGCAGGCCGCTGCGGACCTTGGCGAAGTCGAAGTAACGGCGGACGTCCTGGGCGTCCACCTGGTACTGCTCGCGGCGGACCAGTTCGGCGTAGTACGCCGAGTCTGCGGCGTCGATGGCGGTGGCGCCGGGCCGGTCCTGACGCAGCCGCTCCAGCAACACGGCCCGGTCCCGCAGGCCCGGCTCGAGAGCGAGGGCGGCGATCCGGTCGACGAAGGCGGGGATCGCGTCCCCGGTGCCGATCATCATCACTTCGGAGGCGTAGTCCGGCCAGTCGTCGTAGCCCAGCAGGTCGGCCACCTCCCGGCGCACGGCGAACAGCTCCCGCAGCACCGCGTCGTTCTGCGGCCACCCCCGGTTGAGGAACTCCACCCGCAGCTCCCGGCGCGCCGCGGCGTCCTCGGCGAAGGTGAAGAACGGGACGGCGTCCGGGTAGTCGGTGCTGACCGCCACGAGCCCGTCGTCACCGACGGGGTGCGCGGCGATCCAGTCGTCCGGCAGTCCGGCCAGCCGGTCCGGGGCGATGCGGATGCAGCGTACGTCGGCCCGAATCGTCCGGCTCATCTGCTGGCCGAGGTCGACCTGCCGCGCCTCCAACTCCCGCAGCCGGCCCCGGGTGGCCTCGTCACGGTCGACACCGGCCCGCCGGAAGTCGCGCAGCACCCGGGCCAACAGCCGGTCGGCGATCGGGTCGAGGGCGTCCGGGTCGAGCTCGGCGAACACCGCGTAGAGCGCGGGATCCAGGGACAGCTCGGTGGAGACCTTGCTGGCCTCCTGGACGATGCGGTCGCCGAGCGTACGGACCTCCTCGTCGGGATGCACCTGGGCGTAGACCGAGCCGATCGCCGACAGATCACTGAGCGCGAGGGCGATGTCGTTCCACCGGCGCAGCGTCGCCTGCGGGTCACCGGTCGGCGCCACCCGCAGGTCGGCCACCCTCCGCTCCACCTCCGCGAGCAGGGTGGTCCGGCGCTCCTCCAGCCAGTCGGCGGCGCGCTCGGGGGCTGGAAGCTGCAGCGGTGCGGGGCAGGTCATGGGCAGCACTGTACGAGGTGCCGGGGACACTCCGGCCCCGTCAGCGCTGCAGCAGACGACCCGCCACGTAGGCCAGTTCGGGGTCGGCGCCCTCGGCCAGCTCTCGCAGCAGCCCTGTCGTCCGCACCGGGTCCAGCCGGCTCAGCGCACAGGCCATCGCCAGCCGGACATCCGGCTCAGGATCGATCAGGTGCCTCGCCAGTACGGGGATGGCGTCGTCGGCCCCGGGACTGCCGAGGTCGGACAGCGCGTCCGCCGCATGGATCCGGACGATCGGGTCACGGTCGTCGACGGCGGCGATCAGCGGCCCGGTCGACCACGCCGACAGCACGAGCAGGGCGTCGGTGAGGGCGTCGCGGACCGCCGCGTCGCCGTGCCCGAGGCGCGCGATCAGTGCGGGGACGACCTCGGGGCTGCCGGTCGAGGCCGCCGCCCGGCAGGCCTTGACCGCGACCACGGGATCCTCGTCGGCGAGCACCGGGATGATCGGGCGGACGACGACGTCACCGCCGATCTTGCTGAGGACGTGGGCGGCCTGCGCCCGGACCGCGCTCTCGGCGCTGTAGAGCTGCACCATCAGGGCGTCCATCGCCTGGTCGGCGTGCTGCACCGTCGCCCAGGTGATCATCTCCTTGACGGCGGGGTCGACCTCCGTGCCCAGCCGGGCCACGAGGACGGCGGCGGCCTCGGGATCATCGGAGGTGCCGAGGTCCATCGCGGCGCGCAGCCGCACGTTCTCGTCCTTGTGGGACAGCCGCTGGGTGAGGGCGCTGGTCGTGGGTCGGCTGGTCATGGTTCCTCCTCGTTCCGAGACTAGATGACGGCTCAACTCCCTGGCCGGCGCCCCGGCAGGTGCGCATCGACCGGCACCGCCGCGCGGGGAGAAGCACGCGCGTACGTGGGAGAACCATGAGAAGGAGCCCGACGGATTGGAGATCGGCCCGCGGGCGGTCCTAGGTTGGTAACGATGTCGTTATATTTCGCGCCGGACCAGACCGTGAGCCGCCGGTCGAGCGCCGATGCCTACGGGCGCCGTGTGTTCGCCACCGGTGCACGGCGTCGTACGGCACTGTGGACGGCGCTGGTCTGGTGGACGATCCTCTGGGCGGCCGTCAGCGCCTACCACGGGCTCTACTCGTGGCACTACTTTCGCACCGGCGGCACGGCCCTGCTCGACCCGACGTCGCACGGCGGCCTGCATGTGTTCGCCACCCATCCGGAACTCCAGATGGGTCCGCTGACGCTGGTGGTCGCCGCGCTGCTCGTCGCGGTCGCCGGAGCCTCCGCGAGTGGCTGGGTCGGCGCCGCCCTGATGCTGGGGCTCGGCATCCTCGACCTGTGGTTCCTCTGGCAGGCCGGAGCCGCCGGGTCGACGAGCGGGCGGACGACGGGGCGGACCGGCGGCGGGGCACCCGCCGGCCGGGTCGTGGCCGTGGCCGGGGCGATGATGTTGCCCGTCTGGTCGGTCGTCGCGGTGCACTACGGGCATCTGGACGACGTCTTGGCGATGAGCCTGGTCTGCGCCGGTCTGCTGCAGGCGACCCGGGGCCGGTCGTGGTCCGCCGTGGTCCTGCTGGCCCTGGCGACCGCCGCGAAGCCGTGGGCGCTCCCGATGATGCTGATCGCCTGGGGCGAGCGGGAGGGCCGGCTGCGCCGGGCGGTGGTGGGCCTGGTCGCCGTCGTGCTGCCGTGGCTGGCCTTCGTCATCGCCGATCCGCGCACGCTCACCGTGGGCTCGTTCACCATCACCACCGAGCTCGACTCGGTGCTGCGAGTGCTGGGCGTGACCTCCCCGACGACCCCGGCATGGGACCGTCCGGCACAGCTGCTGCTCGGCGTCCTCGTCGCCTGGCTGTGTGCCCGGCGCGGTCGGGTCGGCTGGATCCCGCTCGCCGTGATGGTGACCCGGCTGCTCCTCGATCCGGGCACCTACCTCTACTACACCAGCAGCCTGGCGCTGGCGGCGGTGGCCGCCGACCTCGTCGGCCGCCGCACCGGCCGGGTGCCGTGGCTGACGATCGGCGTGACGGCGTGGTTCGTCGTCGACCTGTTCCTCAAGCTGCAGTTGCGTTTCGGCCTCGCCGGCCGGTACCGATCCGTCGTCCTGCTCGCGCTGGTCGCGCTGGTCTGCGCGGTCACCGCGACGCCTGTCCGCTGGATGGATCGGCTCCGGTCGTCGGACCGTACGACCCTGGCCCGCAGGGCGGCCTGAGACCAGAACACCAGGTCGACGACTGTCGGGATGTGAGCGCCGCCGACCCGGCGAAGGGGGTCAGTGCGTCCCGGCGAAGGCGTAGTCGGTGTAGCCGCGGGCGCCGCCGATGTAGAAGGTCGTCATGTCCGGGACGTTCTCGCCCAGAGAGTCGCGCCACCGCTCCACGAGGTCCGGATTGGCGATGAACGCGCGACCGACGGTGACAGCGTCGGCGAGTCCGTCAGCGACGATGTGCCGCGCCTGTTCGTGATCGGTGACGTTGGAGAAGCCGCTGTTCAGCAGGAAGGCTCCGCCGTCGTAGTTCTCCCGCAGGTGGCGGACCAGGTCGCCGTCGATGTCCGCGTGCAGCACGGACAGGTAGGCAGTCCCGAGGCCGCGCAGGCCGTCGAGCAGGGCATCGTACGTGGCGAGCACATCCGTACGGTCGAGTTCGAGGACGCCTTGGATGTTGTGCTCGGGCGAGATGCGCAGGCCGACGCGCCCGGCGCCGATCGCCGCGGCCACGGCGCGGACGACCTCGACGACGAAGCGCGCACGGTTCCGTGGGGACCCGCCGTACTCGTCGGTGCGGGTGTTGGACACGGGGCTGAGGAACTCATGCAGCAGATAGCCGTTCGCGCCGTGGAGTTCGACCCCGTCGACCCCGGCATCGACGGCCCGGCGCGCCGCGGCGACGAACTCGTCGCGCACCCGCGCGAGGTCCTCGGTCGTCAGAGCGTGCGGCACCGGGGCGTCGGCCTTGCCCTCGGGCGTGTGGACCATGACCCCCGCGGCGACCGCACTGGGGGCTTCCGGCTCCTGACCGCGGGCGACCGCGGGATGGGCCATCCGACCGGCGTGCATGACCTGCATGACCAGGGTGCCGCCGCGGGCGTGCACGGCGTCGGCGACGCGGCGCCACCCGGCGGCCTGCTCGTCATCGGCGATGCCGGCCGCGCCCATGTAGCCGCGGCTGCGGAAGGAGGGGAACGTCCCCTCGGTGACGACGAGGCCGGCGGAGGCGCGCTGGGAGTAGTACTCGACCAGCAGGTCGTTCGGGACGCCGTCCTCACCGGCGCGCTGCCGGGTCATCGCCCCGATCGTCACGCGATTGCGCAGATGCAGGTCTCCGGCGTCGATGGGGTCGAACAGTTCGGTCACGGCAGGTCCTCTCGGGTCAACAACGGTCCGCTGGATCGACGCTGACCCGCCCCTGCTCAACCGCGGGCCGCCGCGGGCTATTCCCGGCGGCGGATCCGGTGCCCACGACGCCGGTCGGTGGTGGTCAATGGCCGGCCTCCACCACGGCGGTGGCGGCCCACGAGGCGAGCAGTCGCAGCGCGTCCTCCGTCCTCGAACCGGGCTCGGCCGCGTAGATCGTCAAGGTGAGCCCGGGCTCGGACAGCATGTCGACGCTCTCGTAGGCCAGCTCGAGATCACCCACCACCGGGTGGCGGAACATCTTCGTCCCCGCCCCGTGGAGCCGTACGTCATGGCTGCTCCAGCGCTGCCGGAAGGGTTCGCTCAGGGTGGACAGCTCCCCCACCAGGTCCTGCAACTGCCGGTCGTGCGGGGCCCGTCCGGCCTCGGTACGCAGGATCGAAACGCTGATGTCCGCGGCCGTCTCCCAGTCCGGATAGAAGTCGGACGCTTCCCGGTCGAGGAAGGTGAAGCGGGCGAAGTTCGGCACGCCGGCGCTCGTGCGCTCGTACAACGGGGAGTGCATCGCCCTGCCCAACGGGTTCGTCGCCAGCAGGTCCATCCGAGCGTTGCGGACGATGGCCGGACCACCCGTGATCGTGTCCAACACCCACTGCAGGCTCGGCGGCGGGGTCCACGGTCGGGCCGTCGAACGACGCGGACGCAGCAGGGCGCTGGTCCCTTCCGCCGCCTCCGCCAGCAACAGCAGGTGCGCCCGCTCCGCGTCGTCGAGCCGCAGCGCCTGGGCGATCGACTGCAGGACGGACGGGCTCACCCCGCCCAGCCCGCCGCGTTCAATCCGGGCGTAGTACTCGACGCTCATCCCTGCCAGCGCTGCCACCTCGCTGCGGCGCAACCCGGGCACGCGGCGACGCCCTGCCTCCGGGAGCCCCACGTCACGGGGCGTCACCTTCGCCCGACGCGACGTCAGGAACTCGCGCACCTCGGCCGAATTGTCCATGCCCCCACGGTACGGGCGAAGGCAGCGCCGTAGGGATGTCCTGCTGGTACACCCCTTCGCAGGGACTCCCGCACGCATCCGACGGCGGCCAGAGTGGTGGCGTGAGCGTACGCGAGATAGCCCGGGACGATGCAGCGGAGGAGGCCGACGTCGGCCGCGGGGCACGGCTGACCGGTGGGATGCAGGCGGCCGTCGTGCTGATCGGGGGGATCGCACCGCTGGCCACCGACCTGTACGTGCCGGGCTTCCCCCGCGTGGCCGCCGACCTGGGCGCCACCGCCACCCAGGTACAGCTCACCCTGACGACGTTCTTCCTCGGCATGGCGCTGGGTCAGCTTGTCGGCGGCCCTGTCTCCGATCAACGGGGACGGCGCCGCCCGCTTCTCGGGTCGCTGGTGGTCCTGGTGCTGACATCGCTGGCCTGCGCGGTCGTGCCGTCCGTCACCGCCTTGATGGCGTTGCGGTTCCTGCAGGGGCTCAGCGGCGGCTGGGCCATGGTGATGGCGAGGGCGATGGTGGTGGACCTGGCGCACGGTGACGCGCTGGTGCGGGCCATCAACCTGATCGCGGGCGTCGGCGGGATCGCCCCGATCGTCGGCCCGCTGCTGGGTGGAGTGATCCTCCAGCTGGCGTCGTGGCGCGCATCGTTCCTTGTCGTCGCAGGATTGGCGGCGACGATGGCAGCTGCGGTGACGCTCGTCGTTCCGGAGACCCTCCCGCCCGATCGTCGGCACAGCGGGGAAATGCGGGAGCTGGCCCACGCCGCCCGCGACGTGCTGGGCCAGCGGAGGTTCGTGGCGTACGCGGTGGTGGTCGCGTTCTCGATGGGCGTGACCTTCGCGTACGTGGCGACCTCGGCCTTCATCCTGCAGTCGATGAACGGCTTGTCCCCGATGCTCTACTCGGTCGCCTTTGCGGCCAATGCCGTCGGGCTCGCCGTGGCCACCCTGCTGGCGGGACGGCTGGCCGGACGTGTCCGCACCCGGTCGGTGATCGGGGTGGGATTGGCCCTCACCGGCGTCGTCGGACTGGTGCTGCTGGCCGCCGCGATCTCATGGGGGATGCCGCTGTGGGTCGCACTGATCGGATTCTTCACGTTGATGAGCGCCCAGGGACTGGTCGGCGCGAACGCCGGCGCACTGGCGTCCCTCGAGGTGCCCGACCATCCCGGCACCGGCTCGGCGGTGCTGGGCTTCCTGCAGTGGTGCATGGCGGGGGTCATCGCCCCGCTGGCCGGCCTCGGCGGCGACCGTACGGCCGTCCCCATGGCGGTGATCATCATCGTGCTGACCACCGGGTCCCTCACCGCGATGGCCCTGACCGTGCGGCGCACCCCACGACTGAACACCTGAAAGACCGAGACCCAGCAGAGAAGACCCAATGACTCACACCCCAACGAAAGGCAACCACCCATGCGTGCAGTGAAGTTGTACGGAAGCCATGACGTGCGCGTCGAGGACGTGCCGATGCCCACGATCCGCGAGGATGGCGATGCGATCATCAAGCTCGCTGCCGCCTGCGTGTGCGGCTCGGACCTGTGGGCCTACCGAGGCATCGACCCCATCACGGACCCGATCACGGTCGGCCACGAGTACTGCGGCACGGTCGTCGAGGTCGGCCCGAGCGTACGCAACGTGCAGGTGGGCGACTTCGTCGTCGGCTCGTTCTTCGCCTCCGACGGCACCTGCGAGATCTGCCGGTCGGGCTATCCCAGCGGCTGCGTCGACCGGCGCGGTATGGGCGGTGAGAACTGCCAGGCCGAGTACGTCCGCGTCCCGCTGGCCGACGGCACCCTGGTCGCCACCCCTGGCCAGCCCGAGCCCGATCTCATCCCCAGCCTGCTGGCGGCATCCGACGTCCTGGGCACCGGCTGGTTCGCCGCCAAGGCAGCCGAGGTCGGCCCGGGCAAGACCGTCGCCGTGATCGGGGACGGAGCCGTCGGCCTCCTCGCGGTCATGGCCGCTCAGCAGCTCGGCGCCGAGCGGATCATCGCGATGAGCCGCCACGCCGACCGGCAGAAGCTGGCCCTCGAGTTCGGCGCCACCGACATCGTCACTGAGCGTGGGGACGAGGGCGTGGCCAGGATCAAGGAGATGACCGGCGGGCTCGGCGTGCACAGCGCGCTCGAGGCGGTCGGCACCCAGGAGTCGATGATGCAGGCGATCCGGTCCACCCGGCGCGGCGGTCATGTCGGCTACGTCGGCGTCTCCCACGACGTCACTCTGCCGGGACTGGAGCTGTTCTTCAGCCACGTCCA
This sequence comes from Raineyella fluvialis, assembly GCF_009646095.1. Classification (NCBI taxonomy): domain Bacteria; kingdom Bacillati; phylum Actinomycetota; class Actinomycetes; order Propionibacteriales; family Propionibacteriaceae; genus Raineyella; species Raineyella fluvialis. Next base: position 1,071,031 of record NZ_CP045725.1, read on the forward strand.
CCTGCACGGGGCCCGGCGCCCGTCCGCGCTTACCTGCCGGACCTGATCGATCGGATCATGACGCGCCGGATCGACCCCGGCCGTGTCTTCGACCTCGAGCTGCCCTTCGACCGAGCGGCCGAAGCGTACGCCGCAATGGACGAACGTCGCGCCATCAAGGCGCTCCTGCGGTTCTGATGTCGCGGGTCCTGAGCCGAGGTCAGCGTCCGGCTGGGGGTACGGGGCACCTGCGAAACGCGGTGCATCGACGTGGACTCACGGTGGTCCTGCTGGCAGCTGCCCTGCTGCCGGCAGGATGCGCCGGTGGGGCGCGGGGAACGGCCGCATCGGTCTCCCCTGCCGTATCGGTCTCCCCGGTCGCGACCTCCCCATCCGCCCAAGCGAGCCAGGAGGAAGCGAGCATGGCGCCCACCGAGCACGGCCGGACAACCCGAATCCGGGTGCGCGCAGAGGGCGTGGTGCTGCTCGGGCGTCTGGACGACAACCCCGCGGCGCGGGCGCTGGTCGAACAGCTCCCCGTCACCCTGACCTTCCGGCATTTCAACGCAGCGGAACTGATCTCCCCACTCCACAGGCCCCTGCCGATGGCCGGCATGCCGGCAGGCGCCGACCCGTCGCCGCAGGACATCGGCTACTACGCCCCCTCGCGTGACCTGGTGTTCTACTACGGCGACGTCGGGTTCTGGAACGGCATTGCCATTCTCGGGAGCTTCGAGAGCGACCTTGCCGCGCTCGCGCACCACGACGGCGACGTCACCGCCACCGTCGAACTGATGCAGTGAGGGCTGAGCACACGGCGCTCGGCCACGTGGGGGGCCAGCCTCGGCTCCCGGGTGGCCGAGACCGCCCGGACCTGGATCGCCGGTCGCGCAGGTTCCTTCGGCAAGGAGCTGGGACCCCGGGCTCAACCGGCCTGCGGCACCAACTCCCGCAGCAGCTTCTCCACCGATCCCCGGCACCCCCCACAGCCTGACCCGGCCCGGGTCGTCGTACGGACCTCCTCGACAGTGGAGCAGCCGCCGCTGATCGCCTCGCTGATCGTGCCGGCCGCCACCCCCGCGCAGCGGCAGACCGTCGAGGCGGGCGTGAGCTCCTCCTCCCCGCCGTCGGCACCGTCCAGGCGCAGCAGCACCGACAGGTCGACCGGGGCAGGCCGGCCGGAGGCGTGCAGCAGGGCGAGTTCGGCGCCAGCTCGAGGCATCCCGAGGCTGATCCAGCCCACCACGACGCCGTCGCGCACGACCGACTTCACCAGCTTCCCGCGGGCCCCGTCGACCCACAGGGCGACGCCCTGGCCGGCCGGCTGCGGCTGCCAGGGTTCGCCGGCCAGCAGACCGCCCGCGCCGAAGTCGAGCCGGCGGGCCTTCAGCCGGATGCTGTCGACGTCCTCCTCGACCAGCGGTTCGAGTGGACCCGGGTCGTTCCGGAGCGCCGCGAGGAGGCGGCGGGCGAGCCACTCGGCCTGGCGCCAGCCGGGGCCCACCAGGCCCATCGGCCCTCGGCCCACGCGCGCCGGGCAGACCGGGCAGGAGGGGTCGTCGCAGAGCACCTCGGCACAGTCGCCGAGGGCGAAGACCCGTGCCTCGGGATCGGCCTCCAGTTCGTGGTCGACGACGATGCCGCGGGCCACCCGCAGCCCCGCCCCCTCGGCGATCCGGGTCCTCGGCGTGACGCCACAGGACAGCACGAGGACGTCGCCTTCGACCGTACGACCGTCGGCGAGCCGCAGCGCACGGAAGGCGCCGGTCGCGTCGCGGAGCACCTCCTTGGCCACCGCGTCGGTGACCACCTCGACCCCGTGGCGGGCCAGCACGCCGTTGAGCATCGCGCCGGCGATGGCGTCGGTCGAGCGGGTGAGCAGCCACGGCCGGTGGTGCACGACGGTGACGGGGCAGCCCTCCTCATGCGCGGCCAGGGCCACCTCCACCCCGAGCACCCCGCCGCCGAGCACGACGACCCGGCCGCGACGCGCGACGGCCTCGCGCAGGTCGGCGGCGTCCTCGGGGGTCCGCAGGACGGTCACCCCGGGCGGCAACAGCGCGGCGGCACCGGGATCGGGGTTGATGCCGCGGAGCACCGGGAGGTTGGGCCGGGCACCGACGGCCAGCACGACGAGGTCGTAGTCGAGCGTCGCCGGGGTCCGGGTGACGGTGTCGACGACGTGCGCCTGCCGGGCGGAGCGGTCCAGCCAGGTCACCTCGGTGCCCGTGAGCACCTCGACGCCGCGGGAGGTCCAGTCCTCGAGGTCGAGAAGGGCCAGTCCGTCCTCGTCGAGGCGGCCGACGCCGTACTCGCCGACGAGCACCCGGTTGTAGCCCACACGGCTCTCGGCGCCGACCACGGTCAGGCGCAGGTCGCCGCTGGCGACGGCGGGCAGCAGTTCGTCGACCAGGCGAACGGCGACCGGGCCGAAGCCGATCACCAGCAGGTGGTCGCCGCGGCGGGGTTCGTACTTCTGGATCATCGGGGGTCCTTCCGGGACGACGGGACCCGTCCGGGACGCTCGGCCGCAGCGACCCGTACGGACACCGGGGTGGCCTTGAAGTCGGGCATCCCGGAGACGGGGTCGGTGCGCGATTCGACGACCCTGTTGACGGCGAGGGGGCCGGCGAAGTGGAACGGGACGAAGACGGTGTCGGGGCGGATGGTGGTGGACAGGACGGCGCGGGCGAGGGCGCACCCGGTGGTGGACCGCACCTCGGTGAGGTCTCCGTCGGCGATGCCCCAGCGCTGGGCGGTGTCCGGGTGGATCTCCAGTCGGGGCTCAGGGACGGCCGCGGCCAACGACGCGACCCGGCGAGTCTGGTTGCCGGACTGGTAATGCTCCAGCGTGCGGCCGGTCGTCAGCACCAGGGGGCGGCGCTGCGCCCCGGCGATCTGGCGGGACGGACAGGGACGAGGCGCGCCCGGCCGTCGGGGTGACCGAAGCGGTCACGGAAGACGCGGGGAGTGCCGTCGGGCCGGCTGCCCGGGGCGGGCCAGTGGTGGGCCGCGTCCTCCGCGTCGAGCAGGGCGTGGGAGAGCCCGGAGTAGTCCGCCCGGCCCCCGCCGAGGCTCGGGCGAGCTCGTCGAACACCTCCGCCGGGTCGGTCGACCACGTGCCCGGGGCGCCGAGTCGTGCGGCGAGGTCGGTGATGATCCGCAGTTCCCCGCGGACGCCGGGGGGAGGGTCGACCGCCCGGCGGCGCCGCAGCACGCGGCCCTCGAGGTTGGTCATCGTCCCCTCCTCCTCGGCCCACTGCGGCACCGGCAGCACCAGGTCGGCGTGCCTGGCGGTCTCGGAGAGGAAGAAGTCGGCGACGACAAGAAAGTCGAGCCGGTCGAGGGCCTGCGCGACGCCACCGGCGTCGGGGGCGCTGACGACCACATTGGCGCCGTTCACCCACAGGCAGCGGACGCCGCCCTCGCGGCCCAACCCCGCGAGCAACTCGACCGCAGGGAGGCCGGGGCCGGGGAGGGACGCGGGGTCGACACCCCACACCGCCGCCACCGCGGCGCGGTGCGCCGGGTCGGTGATCGAGCGGTAGCCGGGCAACTGGTCGGCCTTCTGGCCGTGTTCGCGGGCGCCCTGTCCGTTGCCCTGACCGGTGAGGGTGCCGTAGCCGGAGCCCTCTCCGCCGGGTAGCCCGAGCAGCAGGGCGAGGTTGATCGCGGCGGTGGCGGTGTCGGTGCCGTCGGCGTGTTGTTCGACGCCGCGGCCGGTGAGGACGTACGTCCCGCGGGGCCGGGCGGCGAGCCGGCGGGCGACCTCGCGGATCCGGTGGGCGGGGACGCCGGTGACGGTCTCGGCCCGCTCCGGCCACCAGGCGTTCAGTGTCGGGCGGAGCCGATCGAGCCCGACCGTACGCTCCGCGAGGTAGGCGTGGTCGACCAGGTCCTCGGCCACCACGACGTGCGCCAGGGCCAGCAGCAGGACGAGGTCGGTGCCCGGCGTGGGCTGCAGGTGCACCCCGCCCCCGTCGCCGGTCAGCGCGGCGGTCGCCGAGCGGCGAGGATCGATCACCAGCAGGCCCCCGGCGGCGCGGGCCGCGGCGAGGTGCTGGACGAAGGGCGGCATCGTGTCGGCCGGGTTGGAGCCGATCAGCAGCACGGTGTGGGCGTCGTCGAGGTCGGTGACCGGGAACGGCAGGCCGCGATCCAGGCCGAAGGAGCGGTTGCCGGCCGCCGCCGCGGACGACATGCAGAACCTGCCGTTGTAGTCGATCCGCGACGACCCCAGCGCGATCCGGACGAACTTGCCGAGTTGGTAGGCCTTCTCGTTGGTCAGGGAGGCGCCGCCGAACACGCCGACGGCATCCGGACCGTACGTCGCCTGCGCTCGCCGGATCGCGGCCACCCACCGGTCGTACGCCTCGTCCCAGCTGACCGGCTCGAAGCTTCCGTCGGCCCGCCGTGCCAGCGGCGTGGTGAGCCGGTCGGGGTGGTCGAGGAGTTCCGCGGCGGTCCAGCCCTTGCGACACAGGCCGCCGCGGTTGGTGGGGAACTCACGCGGTACCACGGTCAGCATCGGCGTCCCTGTGGGGGCCGTCGCCGCGGTGTCCGCACCGACGAGGCTCATCGCGCACTGCAGCGCACAGTAAGGACAGTGGGTCGAGGTCCGGGTCGTGGCGCGCTCCATGGGGTGCCCCGTCAGACCTTGGCCCGCGCCATGGCGCCCGACCGCAGGTAGACGACGACGGTCAGCAGCACCGCCAGCAGGTAGAAGGCGATGAACCCGTCGAAGGCGTCGGTGTAGGCACCGGTCGCCCGGCGGGAGGCCGCGAGGGCCTGCGGGATGAGGAAGCCCCCGTACGCCCCGACGGCCGCGATCAGCCCCAGCGCGGCCGAGGACATGCGTTCCACCGACACGGTGCCGCCGGCGGTCCGCCGCTCACCACGGGCGCGGTAGACGGCGGGGATCATCCGATAGGTCGACCCGTTGCCGATCCCCGCCGCGATGAACAGGGCCAGGAACAGCAGCAGGAAGGGCAGGAAACCGGCGCTGCGCGGGGTGACCGCCAAGGCGGTGGCGAGGCCCGCCATCGCGGCGAAGGCGAGCACGGTGATGCGCGCGCCGCCGAGCCGGTCGGCCAGCTTGCCACCGTACGGTCGGGACAGGGAGCCGACCAGCGGGCCGAGGAAGGACAGCGACACGGCCACGGTGCCGACCGCGACGGTCGAGTAGGTGGGGAACAGGTCGGCGATGAGCTTGGGGAACACCCCGGAGAAGCCGATGAACGACCCGAAGGTGCCGATGTAGAGCAGCGACAGCAGCCAGAAGTGGGGTTCGCGGATCGCGGCGAGCGAGCCGGCCAGGTCGCCGCGGGCGTGGGACAGGTTGTCCATCCAGCGCATCGCGGCAGCGGCGGCCAGCAGGATCAGCGGGACCCAGATCCATCCGGCCAGCGGCAGGCGCAGCGTGCCGGCGGCGCCGATGCTGATCACCAAGGGGACGACCAACTGCGCGACGGCCGCGCCGAGGTTGCCGCCGGCGGCGTTGAGCCCGAGCGCCCAGCCCTTCCGTTCGGCCGGGAAGAACCAACTGATGTTGGCCATCGACGAGGCGAAGTTCCCACCGCCGAAGCCGGCCGTGGCGGCGACGAGCAGCAGCCCCCAGAACGGCGTCTCGGGCCGCGACAGCACCGCACCCATACCGATCGTCGGGATGAGCAGGAGCAGGGCGGACACCACCGTCCAGTTGCGGCCGCCGAAGCGGGGGACCATGAAGGTGTACGGGACACGCAGCGTGGCACCGACCAAGGACGGCATGGAGATCAGCCAGAACAACTGGCTGTCGGTGAGGTGGAAGCCCGCGCCGGGCATCTTCACCACGGTGATCGACCAGAGCTGCCAGACGATGAAGCCGAGGAACTCACAGGCGATGGACCAGCGCAGGTTGCGGGCCGCGATCCTGCGCCCCTCGCCCTCCCACTGGACGTGGTCCTCGGGGTCGTACCCGTCGATCCAGCGGCCGGATCGTACGGACAGCGCGGCGGGGTGGTGCCCGGGGGGCGCGGAGGTGGCGGGGGGCGCGTGCTGGTCGGTCACCCCGGGGGTGGCCGGCTGGGGGGTCTCGTCGACGATGCTCATGGGGAGGCCTTCCGTACGTCGCGGGGTTTCGTGACTGGCTGGGGATGGTCAGGCGGCGAGGGACACTTCGACCCAGCCGTCGACCAGGCGGGTCGGGTGGACCGGCAGGGCCAGGGCGGGGTCCCCGACGCAGCGGCCGGTGGTGAGGTCGTAGACCTGCTTGTGCAGGGGGGAGGCGACGGTCGGCCGATCGGCGCCGTCGACGCGGGTCGAGCCGGTGATGCCGCGGGCGATGACGCCGGCCCCGGTGGCGGGGTCGACGTGGCCCACGGCGTGCACCCCGTCCTCGAGGAGGAAGAGGGCGACCTGGCGTCCGTCGACGAGGGCGGCCTCGCCGAAGCCCGGTTCGAGATCGGCGACGCGGCAGATCCGGCGCCAGTCGACGGCGTCCGCGGTGTCGGGGATGAGGGTCTGGGTCATGACGGCTCCCGGTGATCTGGGGGTTGCGGAGTGCTTTCGACGCTAAGGACGGGCTGTTACGCGCTCCGTCGCCGCCGGTGAACGCGGCGTTACAGGCCTCTCTCGCCGTGCGGCCGATGCCGTGAACTCGATGTCACGGAGCGGTGACGACAGCGGAACCGCGATGTGACGGCCGCTTCCTAGCGTGGAGTCAGGCCCGATAACCCCAGGAGGACCCATGACCCCCACGAGCCCGCACCCCACCGGTCCGATGGTCGGACGCCCCGCAGGCAGCCGCCACCTCGTCGTCGTCGGCGGAGGTCCCGCGGCCCACCGTGTCGCGCGCTCGCTGGCCGAGGCCGTCGACGCGGGTCGTACGGTCGGCTCCCCGGTGCACGTCACCGTGATCAGCGAGGAGCCGGCCCTGCCGTACGACCGGGTCGCCCTCTCCACCGCCCTGTCCGCCCCCGACACCGACCTCACCCTCGGCGATCCCGGCCTGTGGGAACGCCCCGACGTCGACCTACTCACGGGCGAGCGGGTGCTGGCGATCGACCCCGAACGGCGGCTTGTCACGACGACCCTGCAGGAGGTGGCGTACGACGAACTGGTGCTGGCCACCGGGTCGTACGCCTTCCGTCCGCCGATGCCGGGCGCGGAGGCCCTGCACGTCTACCGAACGCTGGCCGACATCGCCACGCTGACGGGCGAGGCCGAACGCCTGCGCGAGGAACTCGGCCGGGCGCCGCGGGCCGTCGTCATCGGTGGCGGCCTGCTCGGCCTGGAGGCGGCCGCCGGCATGAAGCACCTCGGCTGCGAGTCGGTCGTGCTGGAACGGGCCGACCGGCTGATGGCCACCCAGCTCGACCTCGGCGGCGGCGAGGCGCTCTCCCGACTGGTCACCCCGACCGGGATCGCCGTGCGGGCGGGTGTCACGACCACGCACGTCGAGGTCGTCGACGGTCGCGTGGTCGGCATCGGGCTGGAGGGCGAGGACCTGCTGCCGGCCGACCTGGTGGTGGCCGCCATCGGCGTACGTCCCCGCGACGAACTGGGACGCGAGGCGGGCCTGGAGATCGGGCCGCGCGGCGGCATCATCATCGATGCGGCCTGCGCGACCTCGACGCCGCACGTCTGGGCCATCGGCGAGGTGGCCTGCTTCGAGGGCCGTTGCGTCGGCCTGGTCGCCCCGGCCACCGCGATGGCCGACGTCGTCGCGGATCGGATCACCGGTGGCGCGGCGACCTTCGAGGGCTTCGACACCTCGACCAAGCTCAAGCTCTCCGGTGTCGACGTCGCGTCGTTCGGCGACGCGTTCGCCACCACGCCCGGCGCGCTGGAGGTGGTGTACGCCGACCCCGCCCGGGGCCTCTACCAGAAGCTGGTGGTCTCCGACGACGCCGGCACGCTGCTCGGCGGAGTGCTCGTCGGCGACGCCTCGGCGTACGCGGCGCTGCGTCCCCTGGTCGGACGGAAGCTCCCGGCCGAGCCCGCCGCCTACCTCGCCGCCGGCGGGGAGGGGGTGCCCGACACGGACCTCCCCGACGACGCGATGCTGTGCTCGTGCAACGGCGTGGCGGCGGGCACGGTCCGGGCCGCGGTGCGCGGTGAGCTGGGCGACCCGTGCCACGACGTGCCCTCGCTCAAGGCCTGCACCAGGGCCGGGACGACCTGCGGCTCCTGCGTCCCGTTGCTGAAGAAGACCCTCGACGCGGAGATGGCCGCGCAGGGCCTGGAGGTGTCGACCGCGCTGTGCGAACACTTCCCGATGCCCCGGGCGGCGCTGTTCGAGGCCGTGCGGGCGCTGCAGCTGCGCTCGTTCGAGGAGATCCTCGATCGGTTCGGCACCGGGCTGGGCTGCGACGTCTGCAAGCCGACAGTCGCGTCGATCCTGGCCACCCAGTACGACGAGTACGTCCTGGACGCCGGCCGGGCCGGGCTGCAGGACACCAACGACCGGGCGCTGGCGAACATGCAGAAGGACGGCACCTACTCGGTCGTGCCGCGGATCCCGGCCGGCGAGATCACCCCGAGGGCCTCGCGGTGATCGCACAGGTCGCCCAGGACTACGGCCTCTACACGAAGATCACCGGCGCGCAGCGGATCGACATGTTCGGCGCCCGGCTGGAGCAGCTGCCGGACATCTGGAAGCGGCTCGTCGACGCGGGGTTCGAGTCCGGGCAGGCGTACGGCAAGTCGCTGCGGACGGTGAAGTCGTGCGTCGGCAGCAGTTGGTGCCGCTACGGCGTGCAGGACTCGGTCGCCATGGCGATCGACCTCGAACTGCGCTACCGCGGCCTGCGCTCGCCGCACAAGCTGAAGATGGCCGTCTCCGGCTGCGCCCGGGAGTGCGCCGAGGCCCAGAGCAAGGACGTCGGCGTGATCGCGACCGACAAGGGCTGGAACCTGTGGGTCGGCGGCAACGGCGGGATGACCCCGCGCCACGCCCAGTTGCTCGCCCAGGACCTGAGCGACGAGATGCTGATCAGGTGCATCGACCGGTTCCTGATGTACTACATCCGCACGGCCGACCGGCTGCAGCGTACGGCTCGGTGGATCGAGGAGCTCGACGGTGGGCTCGACCACCTGCGCGAGGTCGTGGTGGAGGACTCGCTGGGTATCGGCGCCGACCTCGAGGCGGCGATGGCCCGGCACGTGGAGCACTACCAGGACGAATGGGCGGCGACGCTCAACGATCCGGAGCGGCTGCGCCGGTTCCGGTCCTTCGTCAATGCGCCGCTCACCCCCGACGACGGCCCGGCGTACGTGGTGGAACGGGGTCAGCGCCGCCCGGCCACCGCGGCCGAACGCGCCGGTGTGCTGGCCGAGGGCGTCGAGGCGTACGAGGCGCCGGCGCGCGAACCGGTGCTGCTGGCCGGGCCGCTGCTTCCGGTCGGGTCGCACCTGCCGGTCGGGTCGCAGACGGGACGCGATGGCGGCACGGCTTGATGGGCCTCCGCCGGGATCCGTACGCTGCGATCAGTGCCACTTCCGGGAGAGGGGACCGACCGATGAGCCAGGCCGAGACCCGCGGCTCCGGGCCTGACGCGCTGCCGCTGCTCGGGTTCCGGATCGGGGTGACCGCGCACCGGCGCGCCGAGGACCTGATCGCGGCCTTCGAACGACGCGGGGCGGTCGTGCTGCACGTTCCCGTGCTGCGGATCGGCCCGGTGGCCGAGGACACCGCGCTGCTGGCCGACACCCGCCAGGTCCTGGCCACCCCACCTGACATCACCATCGTGTCGACCGCGTACGGCATGCGCCGGTGGGCCGAGGCAGCCGACGCCGCGGGGCTGATGGACGACCTCGTCGAGGTGCTGGGCCGGTCCCGGCTGATGATCCGCGGGACGAAGGCCCGTGGGCAGGTCCGGGCCCTCGGACTCGACGACGCCGGGGCGCCGGACGGCGAACTGACCGCCGAACTGGTCGACCTGGCGCTGGCGGAGGGGGTGGCGGGGAAGACGATCGTCGTGCAACTGCACGGGTACACCGACCACCACCAGCTCGAGCGGCTGCGGGAGGCCGGGGCCACCGTCCTGGCCGTGGAACCGTACCGGTGGTTGTCCGGGGAGGACCTCGCCCCCTGGACCAGCTGATCGAGACCGTGGCCCGCGGCGCACTGGACGTCGTGACGTTCACCAGCGCACCGGCCGTGGATGCCCTGCTCGATCGGGCCCGCGACATCGGCGCGCTGGACGGGCTGCTCGAGTCACTGCGCTCCGGCGAGGTCGTCGCGGCGGCGGTGGGGCCGGTCACCGCGGGACCGCTGGAGGAGCTCGGCGTGCCGGTGCAGTACCCCGACCGGCACCGGATGGGCGCGATGATCAAGGAGGTCACGGACTTCCTCACCACTGCCCGCTGCCGGATCGTCGCCACCGGCGCCGGCCCCTTGGAGTTGCGCGGCCATGCGGTGATCGTGGACGGTGAGCCCGTCGACCTGTCCCCGGGATCGATGCGGATCCTGCGTCGCCTGGCGGCGACACCCGGTCATGTGGTGAGCCGAGAAGACCTGTTGGCCGAGCTGTCCCCCGGCACCACCCCGCACGCCCTCGACGTGGCGGTCAATCGACTGCGCGCCGCCCTGCCCGACGGGCGCGTGGTCCGGACGATTCCACGGCGGGGCCATCTGCTGGTGGTGGATCCGGCGGGTCTGGGCTGAGCTTCCGCCACCCGGTAAGGATCGTCGGCTCGAGCACCACGGCCAAGACTCTGCAACGGTCAGCGGTGTGATGCCGAGCACATCGCGCCTAAGAGGGTTGCGTCTGCGGACAAACGGGGCGGTGTGGGTGTTCGACCCCCAGAACATCATCGGCGAACCCGCCACCTGGTGGTGGAACCCCCTGTCCTACGTCACCGGCATCGCCCAGGCCGAGGAAATGGCCGCCCTGTTCGCCGCCTCCAGCAAGGACGCCGATGCCAGAACCGACGCCTACTTCGACACCGCCGCTTCGAACTACCTCGCCTGCCTGCTCCTGGCCGCCGCCACCGGTAACGAACCCATCACCACCCTCTACCGGTGGGCGTCGAACCCCGACGACGAAACCCCCGCCCTCATCCTCCGCATGGCCGGACACACCGGCCCCGCGACCACCCTGTTCGCCATCATCGCCCTCTCGGAGCGCCAACGCGACGGCGTCATCGGGACCGCCGCCAAGATGCTGACCTGGCTCACCAACCCCGACCTGCTGCCCTGGATCACCCCCGGGGCAGGTGAGCGGCCCGAGTTCCGGCCCGACGCGTTCGTGCGCTCCACCCAGACCCTCTACCTGGTCTCCATGGAAGGACGCGGCACCGCCCGCGCCATCGCCGCCGCCCTCACCGTCGCCGTCGTCAGAGCAGGCGAGCAGTACGCCTCCCACTCCCCCGGCGGCCGACTCCCCGTCCCGCTGATGGTCATCCTGGACGAGGCCGCCAACGTCGTGCGCTGGCCCGACCTCCCCGACCTCTACTCCCACTTCGGCTCCCGCGGGATCGTGATCTCCACGTTCCTGCAGTCCTGGAACCAGGGCGTGGCCGCCTGGGGCCGCGACGGCATGGAAAAACTCTGGTCCGCCGCCAACCTGCGCGTCATCGGCGCCGGCATCGCCCAAGCCGACTTCCTCACCAACACCTCCCGCCTCATCGGCGACCACGACGTCGTCCGCCACGACACCTCCACCTCCGGCAAAGGCGGCGGCATCTTCGACTCGGGGCGCTCGACCTCGACCCGGCTGCAACGTGAGTCGATCTTCGAGCCCGGCGAACTGGCCTCCCTGCCCCGGGGACGGGCGGTCATGCTCTCCTCCGGCGCCCCCGCCGCCCTCGTCGAACTACGGCACTGGAGCACCTGCGACTACGCCGACCAGGTACGGGCCTCCGAGACCTACTACACCAACCTCGCCACCCAGAAGGCACCATGAGCGACCCCACCAGCCAGGAGACGACCAGCGAGAAGGCGACCAGCCAGGACGCCGCTGCCAACGAGATGACGCAGTCACCTCTGCAGGCGGCCGAGGAGGCTCTGCGCGCCGCACGGGCCGCCCTCGACGACGCTGTGGCCAACGGGTCCTCGGCCGACGTGCTCACCGCCCAGGACGTCGTGGACCGGGCACAAGCCCAGGTCGACGCCCTGCGCACCGGCGCCATCGAGGCCGACAACGCCGCCTACAGCGCCACCGTCGCCGACGACCTCGAACAGGCCACCGCCGATGAGCACCCGATGCTCTACTCGAACTCGGCCGACTGGCTGGTCGGCTACATGCTCCCCATGTGGCGACGCGGACCCGAAGCCCGCTGGTGCACCAAATGGTGGCTCCACGCCGAGGCCTACACCCGCATCGAAGCCCTCTGGCGCACCTGGGAAGCCCTCCGCTACGAAGGACCCCACGGCATCGCCACCTGGCTCCTCACCTACGCCGACCCCCTCATGCGCGAACTCACCACCCCCACCGGACCCGTCCGCAAATGCCACCCCCTCACCGGCGAACACGACCAACTACCCGCCTGGACCGCCGAACCACCACCCCCGGCATCTTCAACTGAAAGGAGACACAAGATGGACCTTGGTTTGATCACGTCGGGGGTCGGCCGGGACGCGCTCATGTGGGCTTTCAAGACTCGAGCCCAACTTCTCAGGGCCCAACTGAACGAATGGGACGACCTCGACCAGGCCGTCGAGCGGGTCACCGACATAGAACGACGAACAGGCGTCAAGCTGCCCGCTGCGAAGGCGGGCCTCCGTGACGAGGCAGCACGCAAGCTTGCTCACCGGCTGGTCTGGAACGACTGGATCGCGGGGCGACATGCCATCTGGCGGTGGGTCGAGGGGATCTTGCTGGCCGTTGGGGGCCTCTCGTTCTTGGTGGGTGTGTTCCTTCTCTCGTTGCCCCACCCCGCCCGCGGCTTCCTGGCTTTGGTCGGCACCGTCATCATGGCGGCCCCCTCGGGATGCACTGGTTGGTGGGAAAGACGCCGAAGCTGAAAGACAAAGAGAACAAGCTGTACAAGGCACTCAATGGGGATGCCCCCGAACAGGCCAGCACCCCCGAAGAGCCCAGCGCCCTCCAAGAACGTTTGAGCACCGAGAAGATGCCCGACGCCACCACCGAACTCCCCGAAGCTCTACCGCTTGGCTAACCCCCAGTCCGACCACTAGCGTGCGAGACCTTGGGGCGACTTCACCAGGGTTCTTGCACGTTCGTGGTGCGATCAAGAACTCCCGGCAGCAGCACTGACCCGGTCTATATTCCTCTCGGTGTGAGCGAATCCATACGGTCCCGTACAGGGCTGTCGGTTCGTTCGAACCTGGGCTGAGCCACTCCTCGGTAGTGTCTGCCTCGATCGTGTGGGCGAAACTTGGGGGCTGGTCATGCGGAAACTCGGCGTTGCGATTTATCAGCTCCTAGCTGCTTTGCTGCGACGAGTTGTCGCCCACGCCTGGGGAGAGCGGCACCACGCGGCGGCTCCCAGGGGCCGCAGGCGGATATGGATCGAGCTGATCACTCTAGATCGCCCCCGTCGCATGGAACGAATCTTCAAGGCCGTGCTGACCAGCTTGCTCGCTGTCGCTCTATTCCTGCCGGGTTCGGTCGGCACTGCAATCACCAGTGCCAGTGCAGCTCCTGGCGCAACCATTCCAGTGGTGGGGTCGCTGAGTCCCTCGACCGGTTCGACCTCGGGTGGGGTCCTGGTCACGATCACCGGCACCGGCCTGACCGGGGCGACCTCAGTGATGTTCGGCAAGACCGCGGGCACCCAGATATCCGTGATTTCCGACACGAGCCTGAGTGTGCTGAGTCCAGCCGCGTCCGCCGGGACTGTCGACGTGCGCGTGACGACTCCCGGCGGAACATCACAGAAGAGTAAGGCCGACTCGTTCACGTTCGTGCCCGCACCAGTACCGACCGTGGGGTCGCTGAGTCCCTCGACCGGTTCGACCTCGGGTGGGGTCCTGGTCACGATCACCGGCACCGGCCTGACCGGGGCGACCTCAGTGATGTTCGGCAAGACCGCGGGCACCCAGATATCCGTGATTTCCGACACGAGCCTGAGTGTGCTGAGTCCAGCCGCGTCCGCCGGGACTGTCGACGTGCGCGTGACGACTCCCGGCGGAACATCACAGAAGAGTAAGGCCGACTCGTTCACGTTCGTGCCCGCACCAGTACCGACCGTGGGGTCGCTGAGTCCCTCGACCGGTTCGACCTCGGGTGGGGTCCTGGTCACGATCACGGGCACCGGCCTGACCGGGGCGACCGCGGTGATGTTCGGCACCGTGGCAGCCACCAACGTCGTGGTGGTCTCTGACACCCAACTCACCGCGACCAGCCCCGCGATGAAGACCGCGGGCGGCATCGACATCACCGTGACCACCCCCGGCGGGACCACCGCCACCACCCCCACCGACCGGTTCACCTTCGCCGATGTTCCGACCCTGACCCAGGTCTCCCCGGCAGCGGGCCCGACCGCGGGAGGGACCACCGTCACGATCACCGGCACCGGCCTGACCGGGGCGACCGCGGTGATGTTCGGCACCGTGGCAGCCACCAACGTCGTGGTGGTCTCTGACACCCAACTCACCGCGACCAGCCCCGCGATGAAGACCGCGGGCGGCATCGACATCACCGTGACCACCCCCGGCGGGACCACCGCCACCACCCCCACCGACCGGTTCACCTTCGCCGATGTTCCGACCCTGACCCAGGTCTCCCCGGCAGCGGGCCCGACCGCGGGAGGGACCACCGTCACGATCACCGGCACCGGCCTGACCGGGGCGACCGCGGTGATGTTCGGCACCGTGGCAGCCACCAACGTCGTGGTGGTCTCTGACACCCAACTCACCGCGACCAGCCCCGCGATGAAGACCGCGGGCGGCATCGACATCACCGTGACCACCCCCGGCGGGACCACCGCCACCACCCCCACCGACCGGTTCACCTTCGCCGATGTTCCGACCCTGACCCAGGTCTCCCCGGCAGCGGGCCCGACCGCGGGAGGGACCACCGTCACGATCACCGGCACCGGCCTGACCGGGGCGACCGCGGTGATGTTCGGCACCGTGGCAGCCACCAACGTCGTGGTGGTCTCTGACACCCAACTCACCGCGACCAGCCCCGCGATGAAGACCGCGGGCGGCATCGACATCACCGTGACCACCCCCGGCGGGACCACCGCCACCACCCCCACCGACCGGTTCACCTTCGCCGATGTTCCGACCCTGACCCAGGTCTCCCCGGCAGCGGGCCCGACCGCGGGAGGGACCACCGTCACGATCACCGGCACCGGCCTGACCGGGGCGACCGCGGTGATGTTCGGCACCGTGGCAGCCACCAACGTCGTGGTGGTCTCTGACACCCAACTCACCGCGACCAGCCCCGCGATGAAGACCGCGGGCGGCATCGACATCACCGTGACCACCCCCGGCGGGACCACCGCCACCACCCCCACCGACCGGTTCACCTTCGAGAGCGCCTGCGGCAGCACCTACTCCCAGTTTGTGGACGTGTACGGAGCGATCACGTCGAACACCGATTGGGGGCCCGAATGTGCCAATGTCTACGTGCTCCACGGAATTGTCGGTGTGGCCCCCGGTGTCCAGCTCACTCTTGAGCCGGGGAGCTTGATCGAGGCAAACAGCGACGGCTCCTTGCAGGTCGGCGGCACGCTGACCATATCCGGCAACGGAGCATCGCCTGTGGTGGTCACATCCACAGGCGACGCCTCCGGCGGTCAGCCCATTCCCAACGTCGCTTACCCGCCCCCAGCGAGCACAACCTGGGGAGGCGTGAATGTGTTGGCTGGTGGTGTGGCCCGGGTCTCTGGGGCCAGCATCCGATACGCGAGTTACAACGGGCTGAGCGTCGCCAATGGCGGATCCGCCGACGTGACCGGCTCCCAGTTCATCAGCAACGGAACCGGGATCTCGTTCGATCCGGGTAGCAGCGGGTCGGTGACGGGGGACCAGTTCACCGGAGGTACCACCGGCCTGGTCGTGACAGATGGCGCCAACGTCACCATCGACGCTGACAGCTTCACCGCAATGCAGACCGGCATCTCCTTGTCGAACCCGGCCACGATCGTGTCGAACTGCACCTTCGACACCATCAACGCCGACACGATCAAGGTGAGCACGTCCTCGCCGTTCGATCCGGCCAAGATCACCCAGGGCAACACCGCCACCAACTCCCCCATCAACGGCGTCCACCTCAAAGACCCCGTCTTCGCCGACGGAGCCACACTCTTCGGCCGCCCCGGGTGGGGCCTCGTCCTCTCCAACGCATCCGGGTCCACGGTCAACGTACCCGCCGGTTCTTCCGTCACGGTCCCCGCGGGGGCGGTCATCAAGTTCCAATTCCTGGACCACTGGCCCTTTGGTGCGGATCGGGGCGTCCTCGCTGTCGCGGGTGTTCTCAACGTCAATGGGACGTTGACCAAGCTCAACGACGACACCGCCGGCGGCCCCATCTCCACCACCGTCACCTACACGGACTCCTACTACGGCTCGCACTTCCAAAGCGTCGACGTGTTGGCTGGTGGTGTGGCCCGGGTCTCTGGGGCCAGCATCCGATACGCGAGTTACAACGGGCTGAGCGTCGCCAATGGCGGATCCGCCGACGTGACCGGCTCCCAGTTCATCAGCAACGGAACCGGGATCTCGTTCGATCCGGGTAGCAGCGGGTCGGTGACGGGGGACCAGTTCACCGGAGGTACCACCGGCCTGGTCGTGACAGATGGCGCCAACGTCACCATCGACGCTGACAGCTTCACCGCAATGCAGACCGGCATCTCCTTGTCGAACCCGGCCACGATCGTGTCGAACTGCACCTTCGACACCATCAACGCCGACACGATCAAGGTGAGCACGTCCTCGCCGTTCGATCCGGCCAAGATCACCCAGGGCAACACCGCCACCAACTCCCCCATCAACGGCGTCCACCTCAAAGACCCCGTCTTCGCCGACGGAGCCACACTCTTCGGCCGCCCCGGGTGGGGCCTCGTCCTCTCCAACGCATCCGGGTCCACGGTCAACGTACCCGCCGGTTCTTCCGTCACGGTCCCCGCGGGGGCGGTCATCAAGTTCCAATTCCTGGACCACTGGCCCTTTGGTGCGGATCGGGGCGTCCTCGCTGTCGCGGGTGTTCTCAACGTCAATGGGACGTTGACCAAGCTCAACGACGACACCGCCGGCGGCCCCATCTCCACCACCGTCACCTACACGGACTCCTACTACGGCTCGCACTTCCAAAGCGTCGACGTGTTGGCTGGTGGTGTGGCCCGGGTCTCTGCAGCCAGCATCCGATACGCGAACAACGGACTAAACGTGGCCAGCGGCGGATCCGCCGAGGTAACCGGCTCCCAGTTCATCAACAACGGAACCGCGGTCACTGTGGCCGGCGTCTTGGAAGCTACTGGCGTGGACGTGCGCAACACCGGGACCGGAATCAAGGCAGTCTCAGCCTCACGAACGCTATTTCGTGGCTCGTTCACGCAAGTGAATACAGGAATCTCAGCTGATGATTCTTCTTATGTCGATGCTCGCGACGTGAATTGGGGGGCAGCTTCTGGTCCTGCTCCAACTGGGGCTGGCGCCGCAGCGATCGGACCAGTCCTCTATTACCCTTGGAGCGGCTATACTGCTCCCGTAGTAGCACCCATCGCAGCAACGACTAACGTTCCGAATGTATCGACATGCTCAAACATTCTCGCTTTCGGTCTACGTGGATCGGGCGAGTTGCCTCAATGGAGCGGTCAGGTGGATAATGGACTAGAAGCGGCATATTTCAGCACATGGGAGGAGGGAATGGGGAAACCTGGCCAGACTGCCTACGACGCCTACAAATCAGTAGCGCAGGCCAAGGATCCCTCGCTCACAATCGAACAAATCGGAGTCAGGTATGAGGCTAAGCCGGTCGCAGTCTTGCCGTGGGAGTTCCAGCACAGCATTGATGATGGAGTGGCAAAGACGCTGCAGTACCTACGAGATGCTCACGACAGGTGTGGCTACGCTGGCCAGCGCTACGTGCTTATCGGGTACTCACAAGGTGCTGCCGTGATCCATAAAGCACTGACCCAGCTCACGCCGGAAGAGCTCGACCTGATCCAAGGGGTGATTCTAGTTGGCGACGCAGGACGTCAGCCCGACGCGCGTGAGCATCTCTTCGAAGGGCTGGACGCTTCCGGGAATCTGAAGGTGGCCGGTTGGTGGGTCGCTGGCGCGAACGGCATGCTTGCACTGCAAACTCAGGGCATCCCAGACAGTCTGACCTCCAAGACCTACTCGTTGTGCCACGCAGGAGACCCGATCTGCACGATGACACCCACCAACGGAATGGGTGTGTGGCTGCAAATGGCGCTCCAATGGCCCAGCCACACCGGTTACTCGGAGCCCGAACTCGCAGCCTTGACAGAGGAGATGTTTCGCAGCTACTAGAACGTCCATCCCTGCGCCGCCACGAACTGCGGCAGCGTCAAGCACGGCACGTCCATGGCTTCGCACACGTCTGGGATTCGCGGCTTGGTCAACTTGCCGCTCCGCGTCTCCTGCGTGACGACTGTTCCCTCGTGGGCGAGTGCGAGGGCGATCACGAAGGGATCCGCGCCGCTCTTGTTACTTCCCAGGCTGATCAGTTTCGGATGGGCATCCAAAACTCTTGACGTGGCCTCTTGGACCTCGCGGGTTAGCGGCACGAAGAGCCCCTTCTGTGCCCGCACCCATTTGGCCGTGTCATCGTCGTGTCGGGACACTTCCCGCTTCACCTCATCCACCGCACGCACTAGCCCTGAGGCGATCATCACCTCGATGTTCTTCCACACGCCGAGGAAGGCGGAGGGGATGAAGATGTCACGCCGCCCGTTGATGAACGCGCCGGAGTCGAACGAATAGTAGGGCAGCAATTGCTTCATCCTCTAGGAACCGGACACCTCGGCCAGTCGGGCAATCTGCCCCACTTTGGCGTCCAAGTACTCGGCGGCAGTGGTGCTGTCGATCAAGGAGCGTCTATGCGCACCTGCGACGGTCCTGACATATCCCTTCCCAAGATCACGAGCCTTGGTGAAGTAGAACGATCCACCCGAGGGCCTCTTCTTGACTGCGGCGGATCCTTGCTGCGCTTCCCTGAACGCTTGATAATCGGCCAGCGATACTTGCTGGAGGGTGACCAGCCGTCGCAGAAGTGCCTCGACGCTAACACCAAACGGCCTGGCGGCCTCGATGAGGTCTCCCAAAATCCATGGATCGCCTGGGTGGTGTTGCCTGACAAGCACGGAGCCCAGGACACTCTCGCGGGGCATCAGGATCTCAGCAGCGAGGGCGTTGCAGCGGGCTTCCAATCGACGGTCCTCGGTGACTGCGTACTGGTCGGTGGTCATATCGCACAGGCCCTCCGTGTGGAGCAGGAGGTGCATGTACTCGTGGAGCAGTGAGAAGAGCCTGCCGCGGGGTGCGTCCGCACCATTGAGCATGATGACAGGCACCTCATCGAAATAGAGGCTGAATGCACGCATCTCTTCCACAGAGACGAGCCCACCCTGCGTAGACATGACAAGAACACCCGCATCCTCCAGCGCCCGCGTCCAGTAGCCGAGGTGGCTGTACTCGTCAGACGATGCTGTGGGTACCTTCAAGTCCACGAGGCTCATGAGACGCCGGCGGACGCTCTCGGCAAGCTGCTCGTCCGTTCCACGAAGTTGCGACAGGCGCCAATCGCTGGGTGGCCTTTCCTGGTCCAGCTCCGCGAGCTCCAGGAGAACATCTCTTTGGAAGTGGGCACGGCGATACTCCCCGTGCAGCGCGGTAGACCACCCACCCGATTGACTCGGACCCAACCGGCGGAAGTTCCGCAGAGTCTCGTATCCCTCGGGCGGTTCGGGCAGGTAGAACACCGCCAAGGGCCGACGATAGACCGTGGTGGCCTTGCGCAGTTGCGTGATCGTGGGACGTTTTTGACCCGCTTCCCACGCTGCAATCAAGTCCTCAGGGACGCCAATCTTGCGCGCGGCCGCAATCGGCTGGATATTTGCGCTGGTGCGCGCCCACTTCAGCAACTCCGGCTTGACGTAGGCGGAGATCGAAGGCATGTAGCCAGTCTCTCCCAAAGCTCTAACATTTGTTCCGCGTTAAGTAACTTCGCAGCCAGAGGAGTCGGTCCGGCCACCCCGGCATGGCCCAGGTGATCGGCAGTTGGACTCAAGCCGGCGACGGGGGCGCTCCCACGTCAGCCTTCACTGCAGGTCTCGCCGTACGTCCCGCCGGTCAGGACGGATTGGGTGAATATTCGGTCTGAGGGGCACCACCAGTAGTGGGTTCGAGCGCCACCGTCCGGGTGACGGGTTAGTTGGCTTGAGCGCCGGGGTTGGCGTGGTTCAGCGCCATCCTGTCAGGCTCCTTCTGCCATGCGCCTACCGCATGGCAGAAGGAGTATCGCAATGGTACGAAGGATTCAGGCGAAGTCAGTGCTTCGTCTCCGGGCCGAGGGCCTGTCAGGGCGAGCGATCGCCGCGTCCCAGCAGATGTCGCGTCACAGTGTCGCGGCGGTGATCGACGCCGCGCAGGAGGCCGGGGTCGGCTGGGACGACGTCGCCGACCTGCCCGAGGCCGAGGTGTATGGCCTGTTGTTCCCGGGCCGGGGTGAGCATGTCAGTGTGTTCAGCGAGCCGGACTGGGCCGGGGTCCACCGGGAGTTGGCCCGGGTCGGGGTGACGCTGCGTCTGCTGCACGCCGAGTACGTCGACGCCACGACCGGTGCTGGCCAGGTGGCGATGGGCTATGACCGGTTCTGCAAGTCCTACGGCCACTATCTGCTGGTGACCGGCGCCTCTTCGCGGGTTGGTCACAAGGCCGGCAGGACCGTCGAGGTCGACTGGTCGGGCCCACCATGAAGCTCACCGACCCGATGGCCGGGACGACGCAGAAGGTGTACTTGTTCGTGGGGTGTCTGCCGTTCAGCCGGTATGCGTTCGTGGAGCCGGCCCAGGACATGCGCCAGGACACCTGGCTGCGGGCGCACGTGGCGATGTTCGAGTTCTTCGGCGGGTCGGTGCCCCGGATCGTGTCGGACAACCTGAAGACCGGCGTGATCACCCATCCCCGGGAGGGTGAGATCGTGCTGAACGACGCCTACCGCGAACTCGCTGCCCACTACTCGGCGGCCGTGCTGCCGGGGCGGGTCCGCAAGCCGAAGGACAAGCCGAGCGTGGAGAACACGGTCGGCAACATCGCCACCGCCGTGATCGCCGCGCTGCGCGCCGAGACGTTCACCAGCCTGGCGCAGTTGCGGGCGGCGATCCGGGAACGACTGGCCGACTACAACGCCGCACCCTTCCAGAAGCGCGCGGGCTCACGGGCCTCGGTGTTCACCAGCGAGGAGGCGCCGCTGCTGCGGCCTCTGCCGGCCGTGGCGTTCGAGATCTCCGCCTGGGTCCGGGGCCGGCGGGTCGGGCGCGATGGGCACGTGGTCTGGGCGCGCAACCGGTACTCGGTGCCGTTCGTCCACATCGGGACCCATGTCGACCTGCGCGTCACCGACACCACGCTGGAGGTCTGGCGCCACGACGAACGCCTGGCCTCCCACCCGCTGCTAGCGGCCACGGCGGTCAACCAGTACCGCACCCGGCCCGCCGACCTGCCCGACGGCAAGCCCTGGCGCGAATGGGACCCCGACCGGGTCAGGGCCTGGGCGGGCCGGATCGGCCCCGACACCACCACCGTCGTGGATCGGATCTTCGCGTCCGTGACGGTCGACGAGCAGGGCCTGGACCCGGCCCTGGCCGTCCTGCGCCTGTCACGGCGCTACTCCGCGGCCCGGCTGGAAGCCGCCAGCCGGATCGCGCTCACGGCGGGCATCCGCTCGCCCCGCTACGCCCACCTGCAGCCGATTCTGGCGACCGGGCAGGACAAGACCCGCCCCGACCACACCCCACCACCGCGCGAGAGCGCCGACGCCGGGTTCGTCCGCGGGGCCGACTACTACGCCGGAGGGGCCCGATGAGCGCCCTGGACATGGAGACCAAGCGCAAGCTGCGCGAGATGGGCGCGGCCGACCTGGCCGCCGCGCTCGAAGCCCAGGACGAGGCCCTCACGATGGATCTGCCGTTCGCCGAACGGGTCCGGCTCGCGGTCGACGACGCGCACGGCGCGTTCACCGACACCAAGGTCGCCGGCCTGATCCGCCGGGCCGGGCTGCGCTACCCGCACGCCGACCTACGCGCCCTCGACCTGATCGAGCAACGTGGCCTGGACCGCACTGTTCTGGCCGAACTGGCGACCTGCCGGTTCATCACCGCCAACCGCAGCGTGGTCCTGGAAGGCTTCACCGGCTCGGGCAAGTCCTACCTCGCCTCCGCGCTGGCCCGCAACGCCTGCCACCACCGGATCCGGGCCCACGTGATCCGGATGCCCGACCTGGTCGAGGCCTGGACCCTGGCTCGCGACCAGACCCAGGGCGCCACCAAGTTCCTGCGCAAGTACGCCGCGTTCAACCTCCTCGTGCTGGACGAGTGGCTCCTCGACCAGCCAGACGAGGCCACCCGGACCATGCTGCTCGAACTGATGGAACGCCGCCACGACACCGGCTCCACCGTGTTCGCCACCCAGTACCCCAAGAAGGACTGGCACCAGCGCCTCGGCGGCGGAGTCCGCG
Source organism: Raineyella fluvialis (assembly GCF_009646095.1). Classification (NCBI taxonomy): domain Bacteria; kingdom Bacillati; phylum Actinomycetota; class Actinomycetes; order Propionibacteriales; family Propionibacteriaceae; genus Raineyella; species Raineyella fluvialis. Next base: position 1,093,611 of record NZ_CP045725.1, read on the forward strand.
CCGACGCGATCATGGACCGGATCGTCCACACCGCCATCTGGATCAACACCGGCACCATCAATATGCGCGAACGAGCGGCCCGGACCCAGACCCCCTGACCCCCGGTGAGCGCCAGCGGCACCCACCCACGCCGCTGGCGCTCTCCCGCACGACCAGGTGGCGCTCAAACCCGATAACCGGTGGCACCCAGCGTCCAGAACGGGTGGCTCTCAGACCACCAAATACTCAATTGGGCGCCCCTGTTGGACGTGAGGTCACCCCGAGGGGGTGCGACCCACTTCCGGCTGGAGGTCCTGAAGAGGCGCATGGGGGGAGCGTCTCCCCAGGACCAGATTGAGTGTAGTGAGTCGATCGATCAGCCTCGTCGTTGGATCGATGTGGCGCCTGACACGGAGTTCGGTCAGGAGCTGATCTTATAGGCGTCGCACGCCACAAAGCGATGTCGCCGCTGTCGCAACCCGGCGCGGAGAATGCCACGGCTCTTGCCACGCTCAGCCCCTCCCGGCATCAACGTCATCCTTGTGGCCGGGCACGTGGACAGGTAGAAGGCACCCACTGATGAGTAGGCGAGGCCGAACCTTCCCCATCGTGGGTCGATGAACTCGTCCGGCGCTTCGCCCAGATAGAGGTTGCCCTGGCGACGCTGGCAATCCTGACCATGGTTAGCCTCAGTCAGGACCGCTGGCCACGACACGCTGCCAGACCCACGGCGCGATCGATACGGGGAATTCGATGAATGTGTAGGCAGCCCGCAACTGGGGAGACAATAGGTAGACCGCCCAGAATGCGAGGACAACCAAAGCCGTCAACATGACTGCCGCAGTGCGCTCATCCTCATTCAAAGCATCCTTGGCGTTCGAGGATCTGCTCGCTGCCGCCAGCGAGGCGGCAGCAGCGATCTCCAGAGGGGGTGCAGTAAGCCCCGCCTCTTCCGCCAAGTCCCCGGGCACCAGATCTTCAGGGAAAGAGCCATCCGCCAAGAGACGATCCCAGGTCGCATCTTCCAGGCCAGCCACCCTCGACCCGCCCGGAGCGGACGAGTCGGTTCCACCGACCGTCTTCGACAGCGCAGCGAACGCATCCTTCATGATCGTGGTCGTGTCGAACCCGGCCAACGCCCCCTGCATCAACTTGGACGTGTTGAAGAGGTTGGCCACGGTCGCCGTCGTGTCGAACCCGGCCAACGCCCCCTGCATCAACTTGGACGTGTTGAAGAGGTTGGCCATGGTCGCCGTCGTGTCGAACCCGGCCAACGCCCCCTGCATCAACTTGGACGTGTTGAAGAGGTTGGCCACGGTCGCCGTCGTGTCGAACCCGGCCAACGCCCCCTGCATCAACTTGGACGTGTTGAAGAGGTTGGCCATGGTCGCCGTCGTGTCGAACCCGGCCAACGCCCCCTGCATCAACTTGGACGTGTTGAAGAGGTTGGCCACGGTCGCCGTCGTGTCGAGCCCGGCCAACGCCATGCTCGCCCGAGAAGCGGGAATTTCGGACTGCCTCGTCTGTTGAGACTTGGAATCAGCAGCCTGATCACCCGGCTGTCTGTGTTGGTAGCAGAACGGATCCCCCGGCCGCTTGCATCGTCGCCCGGACCTAGTTACTGCTTGACATCTACTGTGCTCCGGTTCGACGAGCTCGTCCATGCCGGGACCATACCGCGAGGTCAATCCTTCATGGTGCTCTCACTGTTGAGGCAGCCGAGAGCGGAGGCAACAGTCAATGAACGGCCACTGCTCCTTGCTGAGCTTGGAGCAGACGCCAACCCGAGATCCTGCTTGACACGTTCCCCGTCAGAACCATCTAACAATCTCGTTCGTTTGATAGACACCAGCCCAGTGAGTGCGAGACGCGGGCAAAGAACCGTCGGATTCTGTCCAACAAACTATGTCCGGTCAACGTATGAGTTGACGGTCACCCAATCCGCGTCTCCCGAGTTCCCTGGATGGCTCCCCAGCCGTAACAGCTCCGTCGATCCCCTGTCACCGCACGCGTCATCACCCTCACTAGCGTCCGGAACGGGCTATCCGGCTCGGACAGAAATACAACGACGGGGAGACACCATGGCACCCACGGGCAAGGAAGCAGCAGAGCTCATCGAACGCGGGGTGGGCCGTCGCGGTCTCCTGGGAGCTGCGGCCGCCATGGGCGCGATTGCCACCCTCGGCGGCTCCACGAATCGGGCCTTCGCCGCCCCGAAGGCGACCACATCCACCGGCGGCGGCGATTTCTTCCGCGGCGTGCTGCAGCCGGGCCAGGGCCCCATCGCCGGCCAGCACTACCTGTCGTCGCGAACAGAGGACGTGCTGTGGGGGTACGTCCCGACCGTCCACGCGGCACCGGTGGCGACCATCGGCTCCGGCGAGACGATCACCATCGACGCCCTGTCGCACGAGGGGATCCTCGAGGACCAGGGCCGCGATCCTTTGGGCTGGTTCGGCGCCCACGGTGTGCCGCGGACCCGGGTCCTCGACGACGCCATCGACGTCGCCGCGAACTACCACCGCACCCAGCGGTCCTTCGACATCGACGGCCCGCACGTGGTGACCGGTCCGGTCGCGGTCACCGGCGCCGAACCGGGCGATGTGCTGAAGATCGAGACGCTGGACCTGCTCGCCCGGGTCCCGTACGGCGTGGTGTCGAGTCGCCACGGCAAGGGAGCCCTCGGGCGGACCGCCACGGGAGCTCCGGCGGGGATCACCCTCGACGAGGTGATGCCGCCCATCGCCACCGACGGCCGGGCCACGAAGGATCCCACCCGGTACGGCAACGTCTCGGTCTTCGCGTCGGTCAACGGCAACCACGGGATGATGAATGACGGGGCGCACACCTTGCAGTTCCCGCTCCGGCCGTTCTTCGGCATGATGGGCGTCGCGTTCAGCGAGGCCCAGGGCCTCACCGACCCGAGTGCCAACTCGATCCCCCCGACGCTCGGCGGGGGCAACATCGACATCCGCCAGCTCGGGGTCGGTTCGGCCTTCTACCTCCCGGTGAAGGCGCCCGGCGCACTGTTCTACGTCGGTGATCCGCACATGGCGATGGGTGACGGGGAGGTCGCCCTCACGGCGATGGAGGGATCGATCCGCGGGACCTTCCGGTTGACCGTGTGCAAGCCGGGCAGCGGTGACGCCCCGAGCGTGGCCTATCACTACCCCTTCGCGGAGACCGCCGAGCACTGGATCCCGATCGGCCTCTCCGATCCGGACGGCTCGAGCGGCGGCCAGATCAACGACCTGAACATCGGCATGCGAAGGGCAGTGGTCAATGCCCTCGACTTCCTCGAGCACGACAAGGGGTTGAGCCGGTCCGTGGCGTACGCCTACCTCTCGGCCGCGGCGGATTTCGTGGTGTCGCAGGTGGTCGACCGTACGGTCGGCGTGCATGGCCTGATCAGCAAGAGCGACCTGGTCGGCTGACCGTGCGGGATCCGGCGGAGCCCGGCCCACCAACCTCGTGGACCGAGGCCGGGGAACGTGGTCACGACGGCCGAGGATGGCCGAGGATGGCCGACGGTTCTCAGGGCCGCCGATGACTCTGAGCCTGGCCGACCTTGCAAGATCGGCCAGGCTGAGAATCGTCGCGCTGCCTGAGAATCGTCGCGCTGCCTGAGAACCTTCACGCCGTCCGAGAGAGACCGCACCGCCGGGATCCATCGGCCACCTCCGGGGCCACCGTCGTGTCACGGGCCCTACCCTGGAAGCTATGGGCGATGACATCGATGCTGATGATCCCCGCGAGGACACCTTCGCAGCGCACGAGCGGCTGGTGGACCACGGCAGCGAACTCGCCCGGGTGCTGATGACCTATCAGGCCGGCATCGACGAGATCATGACCAAGCTGACGATCCTGCGGCGCGAGTACGAGAACGCCTACGACTACAACCCCATCGAGCACCTGGCGGCCCGGCTCAAGTCCCCCACCAGCATCCTCGCCAAGGCTCGCCGGCGACACGTCGAGCCGACGATCGAGGGGGTACGCGGGGCGATCACCGACATCGCCGGGGTCCGGGTGATCACGTCATTCGAGAGCGACGTCTACCGCGTCCGCGACGTCCTCTGCCAGCAGGAGGACCTCACCGTGCTGCTGGTGAAGGACTACATCGCCGAGCCGAAGCCGAACGGCTACCGCAGCCTCCACGTCATCGTCGAGGTCCCCGTCTTCTTCACCGACCGGATCGCCCGGGTCCCGGTGGAGGTGCAGTTCCGCACCATCGCCATGGACTTCTGGGCCGCGCTGGAGCACAAGATCTACTACAAGTTCGACCGTACGGTGCCCGAGGCACTGCTCGACAGTCTCTACAGCACCGCGTTGACCTCGGCGAAGCTGGACGCCGACATGGAGGCACTGCACCGCCAGATCCGTGGCGCGGAACCCCAACTGCTCGACGGCGTTCATCCCCCGACGGACGGGGGGTCGGTGCCGTTCTGAGGGTCAGGCCGGATCCTCGAGGAACGCCCTCGCCTCTCGTACGGCCAGATCGATCTCCACGTCGCCCACTCCGAGCATCCGCAAGCAGGCCTTGGCGATGTCGCCCTCGTACTCGGTCCGGAAGCGATCCGCCGTTCGCAGGCCGATCACCGACTCGACGAGTTGCATCACCAGGGTTCCGCAGAGCGTACGGTCGACCAGCGGCACCACCGCCCCGGCGAAGTCGCCGTAGACAGTGATCAGCTCGTGCCTCTCGGCGCGGAACCCCGCGAACTGCGCCTTCTCCTGGACCTCCGGAAGGCCGTACAGGCTGGCGATGTTGTGCCGGGCACCCGCAAGCAGCCGGACGTCCGCGATCACCAGCGCACACAGCCTGACGGCCGGGTCATCGGGCGCGTCCGGATCCTCCCGGAGCCGGACGGCGAAGGCCAGGCTCGGCCGGATCGAAGAGGAGAGCAGCACCAACAGGACCTCGTCCTTGCTGGCGAAGTGGTAGTACACCGAGGCCTGCCGGATCCCGGCGCGCTCGGCGATCTGCCGGGTGGTGCAGGCGCCGAAGCCCTCTTCCACGAACAGCGCCGCCGCCGCGTCGAGGATCTGGTCGCGGGTGGAGAGACCGGACGCCTGGGTCGCCGGGTTGGCCCGCGGCCGACCCGGGCGCCGGGGATGATCCGTTGCCTGGGTCACGTCAGGCATTATGGCACCGGCGGGCCACAGGGCCGTCATCTCGCGGCCACCCAGGAACGCCAGCCTCCCCAGGCGGTGATGTCCTCGGCGTCGGCCACGGCCGCCGGTTCGCAGAGGAAGCCCGGGACCACGCGGCCGTCCTCCAGCTCGACCGAGCCGATCGTCATCGGCCGGGGCAAGCCGGCGACGAGGTGGCCCAGGCCCGCCACCGGCAGCCGCCACAGCTCTCCGACGACGGACGCACCCCCGGCGTCCCCCCGGACCCGGACCAGCCCCGGCTTGGCCGGGGTGGTCGCCAACGCGTACAGGCGATAGATCGGCCCCGTCCGCACCGGCCCGACCAGGACACCACCGCGAGCGGTGAGCTCATGGTTGAGCGGCATCCCGGACAGGTGCGCGCCGACCACGACGAGCTCGACGCCATCGCCGTCCCGAGAGATCTCCGCGACGATCCCGGCCAGCAGGTCGTCCGCCCCAGCCGGAGCCGTGAGCATGGCTCCGAAGGGCAGACCCGAGACGGTTCCGGCGGGGAAGGCGATCGACGCCATGTCGAGCAGGTTCGCGTAGTTGGTGAACCTGCCCATTGCCGCGTTGATCGCCACCGGATCCGCCCTCACGGCCTCGATCGTCGGGTGGCGGGTGGTGGTCGGCGTCAGCAGCGCGTCGACGTCGGCGAACGTCCGCTCCGCCGCCACCGCCAGGAACTCGAGCCGCGCCAGGTCGTCGAACAGGTCCGCGGCCGTCGGCTCGCCGGAGGCCAGCACGATCGCCGCGACCGTGGGATCGATCTCCTCCCCCACCAGGTCACGGTGCCGGGCGATGAACGGCCCCACCGCGGCGAACCGTTCCGCCACGAACGCCCCGTCGTACAGCAGGCCGGCGGCCTCCAGGAAGGGGTCCAGGTCGACCGGTACGACCTCGGCGCCGGCGGCCCGGCACCGCGTCACCAGGGCGTCGTACGCCTCGCGCCAGCCGGGCTCCAGCTCCCCCAATTGCTCGGGGAACGGCACCCCCAAGCGGACCTGGCGGGCCGGTCGCGCGGCAGGTCTCAGGGCTCGGTCCCGGATCCTGCGGGCCGCGATCTCCTGGTCATCACCGGTGATGGCCCGGACGGCCGTCCGGGCGGCGTCCAGTGATCGGGCGAAGACCGTGACGCAGTCCAGACTGCGGCAGGCCGGGACGACACCGGCGGTGGAGACCAGCCCCCGCGTGGGCTTGATGCCGACGATGCCGTTCAACGCCGCTGGCACCCGCCCCGAGCCGGCCGTGTCGGTGCCCAGGGCGAGGTCGACGAGACCGAGTGCGACGGCGACTGCCGAGCCGGAGCTCGACCCGCCGGAGACCCGCGATGGGTCCCAGGCGTTGCGCACCGCGCCGTACGGGCTGCGGGTGCCGACCAGCCCGGTGGCGAACTGGTCGAGGTTGGTCTTCCCGATCAGCACCGCGCCCGCCGCCCGGAGCCGCGCGACGGCCTCCGCGTCCTCCGCCGGATCGTACGCGTACGCGGGGCAGCCGGCCGTCGTCGGCAGGCCCGCCACGTCGATGTTGTCCTTCACCGCCACGACCGACCCGGCGAGCGGCAACTCCTCCCCGGCGGCCACCCGCGCGTCGACGGCTGCCGCCTGGGCGAGCAGCGTGTCGGGATCGGCGAGGGAGATCCAGATCTCCGGCCGCCCCGACGAGGCGATGGCGTCCAGAGCGGCGGCAGCCCGCTCCACGGCCGTCATCGCCCGGCCCCTGCCGCAACCGTCAGCCCTGCGGACCGGCCGGCCGGGTCCGCTGGGGCGTCGGGCGCCTCCGACGAGGCTGGCGCGTCCGAGCCGCCCACAGGACCATGCGGCCCCACGACCGCCAGCACCTGGCCGGCCGACACCTGGTTGCCCGCCGTGACGTGGAGCGCCGTGACGATCCCGTCGCCTGGGGCGGTGACGCGGGTCTCCATCTTCATCGCCTCCAGGGACACGAGCCGGTCACCCTTGCGGACACGATCGCCGACAGCCACGTCGACGTTCAGCACGTTGGAGACGAACGGCGCCTCGACCCCGACGTGCCCCGCGGGCACCTCGATCGTCGCGACGGCTTCCACGTGGGGGTGCTGGAGCTGGACGTCGAATTCCCCCGAAGCGTGCCAGCGCTCCTTCTCCTCGGCGAACGCCCGCTCCTGGGTGCTGCGGAAACGGTCGATCGACGCGGAGTTCTCCGCAAGGAAGCGGGTGTAGTCCCCGTAGTCGAAGACGCCGTCGGTCACCTCGGCATGGGAGGCCCGACCGGCCTCGACGTCGGCGCGCATCGAGAGGAGTTCGTCGGCCTCGACCGGGTACCACTGGATCCGGTCGAAGAACCGCAGTGACCACGGGTGCTCGGCGAACATGCCGGCACGACGGAAGCGGTTCCACACCTGGGTGGTCCGGCCGACGAACTGATAGCCGCCGGGCCCTTCCATCCCGTAGATGCAGAGGTAGGCACCGCCGATGCCGACCGAGTTCTCCGCGGTCCAGGTCCTGGCCGGGTTGTACTTGGTGGTGACGAGACGGTGGCGGGGATCCAGCGGCGTGGCGACCGGGGCGCCCAGGTAGACATCGCCCAGCCCGAGGACCAGGTAGCTGGCGTCGAACACGATCCGCTTGACGTCCTCGACGCTGTCCAGACCGTTGATCCGGCGGATGAACTCGATGTTCCACGGCGTCCAGGGTGCGTCGCTGCGGACGCTGTGCATGTAGCGCTCGATCGCCACCCGGGTCGCCGGGTCGTCCCAGGACAGCGGTAGCCGGACGACGCGGGACGGCACGGTGAGCTCGCGGGTGTCCGGGAGGGCATCGTCCAACTCCCGGAGCAGCCCCATCAGCGTGCTGGCCCGTCGGCGGGTGGGATCGGTGTGCACCTGGAGGGAGCGGATGCCCGGGGTGGCGTCGATGACGCCGGCCGGGGCCTCCGCGCGGAGGGCGTCGAGCAGGGCCTGGACCCGCATCCGCAGGCCGATGTCGAGGACCTGCTCGCCGTACTCGACGATGATGTTGTCGTCGCCGTCACGGCGGAAGGTGAGGGCCGGTCGGTCCTCGCGTGCGTCGATCCGGGCCAGCACCCCGTCGTCGCCGTCGCCGACTCCGGTCAGCCGGGCGGCCGAGGCCCTGGCCCGTAGACCGGCGGCCTCCTCGTCCCGCACCGGGACGAAGCGGACGGTGTCACCCGGACGCAACTGCCCCAGCTTCCACCGCTCGCCGGAGGCCACGACGGCGGGGCAGACGAACCCGCCGAGGCTCGGCCCGTCCGGGCCCAGGATGATCGGGGTGTCGCCGGTGAAGTCCAGAGCGCCCACCGAGTAGGGGGTGTCGTGGATGTTGCTGGGGTGCAGGCCGGCCTCCCCGCCGTCCTCCCGGGCCCAGGTGGGACGGGGACCGAGCAGACGGACGCCGGTGCGATCGGAGTTGAAGTGCACCTCATAGTGGGCGGCGTACAGGTCGTCGATGTCGGCACGGGTGAAGAACTCCGGGGCCGCATGCGGTCCCTCGGTGACGCCGATCCGCCAGTCCCGGGTGAGCCGGGGTCGCCGCGCCAGTGGCACCGGGCCTGCGACCGGGGCGAGGCCCTCCGGTTCGGCGGCGCGTAACACGTCGCCGGCCTGCAGCGCTCGCCCGGCATGCCCGCCGAAGCGGCCCAGGGTGAACGTCGAGGCGCTGCCGAGATAGCGCGGCACGTCGAGGCCGCCACGGACGGCCACGTACGTCCGCTGCCCCGGGCCCACGATCGACCCGATCTCGACGGCTTCACCGGCGGGCACCTCGAACGGCGTCCACCACGGGATCGACTCCCCGGCCATGGTCGCCTGAGCCGGCGCGCCCCCAGACAGATCCAGGTGGGATGCGAGAAGCGCAGGGTGGGGCCGGTGGCCGTGCACTCCAGCCCGGGGGCACCCTCGGGGTTGCCGAGCGCGCGGTTGGCCTCCCGCAGGGAGACATCGTCCATCGGGCCACTCGGCGGCACACCGATGTCCCAGTGGCCGAGGCGGCCGGGCAGATCCTGCACCGTCGTCATCAGGCCGGGCTGCTCCACGTCGATCCGCGGCTCCGGGTCGCGCACCCCGTCCAGGGTGTGCGTGTGGTGGGTGACACCGGCGACGTCATCGCGGCGGAGGACCGTACGCAACAGCCCGAGATTGGTCTGCACGCCGTCGATCCGCACCTCGTCGAGCGCCGCGGCCAGGCCGGCCAGGGCAGCCGCGCGATCCGCGCCGTGCCGGATGACCTTGGCGACCATCGGGTCGTAGTGGGTGCTGACCTCGCTGCCGGTCTCGATCCACGCGTCGACGCGGACGTCCGAGGCGGGCCATTCGACCCGGGTGACCAGGCCGGCGCTGGGCCGGCCGCCGTGGTTCGGGTCCTCGGCGTAGATCCGCGCCTCGACGGCATGGCCGGTCGGTCGCAGGTCGGCCGTCATGAGGTCCGTCACGCCGGCGGGACCCTGGCCGGCCAACCGCAGCATCTGCTCGACGAGGTCGACCCCGAAGACCTCCTCGGTGACGGGGTGCTCCACCTGGAGCCGCGTGTTGACCTCGAGGAAGGACGCCTCCTCCCGGAGCGGGTCGTAGACGAACTCGACGGTGCCGGCGCTGCGGTAGGCCACCGAGGCGGCGAGGCGACGGGCGGAATCGTGCAGTGCCGCCCGGACGTGGTCGGGCAGGCCGGGGGCCGGCGCCTCCTCGACGACCTTCTGGTTGCGACGCTGCAGGGAGCAGTCCCGGTCGCCGAGGATGACCACCCCGCCGGCGCCGTCACCGAAGACCTGCACCTCGACGTGCCGGGCGGGGCTGACCAGTCGTTCGAGGAAGATTCCGGCGCTGCCGAAGCTGGCGGCGGCAAGGCGGCCGACACGGTCGTACGCGTCGGCGACCTCGGCAGGTCCGGAGCAGGTGAGCATGCCGATACCACCTCCGCCTCCGGTGGCCTTGACCATCACCGGGTAGCCGATGCGCTCGGCTGCGTCGACGGCCTCCTGGGCCGAACCGAGCAGGCCGGTGCCGGGCATCAGGCAGACTCCGGCCGCCTCGGCCAGTGACCGGGCGGTGTGTTTGAGGCCGAACTGCTGCAACTGCTCCGGAGTCGGGCCAACGAAGGCGATCCCGGCCGCCTCGACACGCCGGGCGAAGTCGGCGTTCTCCGACAGGAAGCCGTAGCCCGGGTGGATGGCACCGGCACCGGTCGACCTGGCCGCCGCGAGCACCGCGTCGACGTCGAGGTAGGAGGCCCGCGCACTGGCCGGGCCGAGCAGCACCGCCTCGTCGGCCTCGCGGACGTGCGGGGCCGACGAGTCGGCCTCGGAGTAGACCGCGACGGTCCGCAGGCCCAGGTCGCGAGCCGTCCGGATGATCCGCCGGGCGATCTCACCGCGATTGGCGACGAGGACGGTGTCGAAGGCCCAATCCGGGCCGGTGATCGCGGGCGTACGCGTGGTGCTCATCGGTGCTCCTCGGGGTCCGTGACGATCATCCGCAGTGGGGTCGGATTGAACTCGTTGCAGGGGTTGTTCATCTGCGGGCAGTTGGAGACCAGCACCAGGAGGTCCTTTTCCGCCCGGAAGGCGACCCGGCGGCCCGGCCCGGAGATGCCGTCGACGATGCCGAGGGCGCCGTCCGCCTCGACCGGCACGTTCATGAACCAGTTGAGGTTCGAGACCATGTCCCGGGCGCCCAGGTCGTAGCGCGACCCCTCGGCGAGGAAGTTGTCACGGCAGGCGTGCTCGGTCAGCGTGTGGTGCCCGTAACGCAGGGTGTTCGACTCCTTGCTACAGGCACCGCCGATCGTGTCCTGGCGGTCCACCTCGTTGGCCACGACGGTGGCCAAGGGCTCACCGAGGGTGGAGCGGAGCACTGTCCCGGTCCGTACGTAGGCATTGCCCTGCCAGGCGAGGGTGTCCGGGACGCTGTAGCGCTCGTCGGTGTCGTCGGCGTTGAACAGCAGGCAGTCCCCGATTGGTTGCCGCCGACGTCCACGATGGTCAGGACCTGACCGGCGGCCAGGCGCACGGACCACGGCGCCCGGGCGGGGACGACCTCGTCCCGTACGATCGCGCCGTCGGTCAGGGGGCCGGCGAGGTCGAGGACCGTCCCTTCGGCGTACCGCGAGGCGTCCAGCACCTCACCGAGCGGGAGAGGGCAGGTGGGCGTACGGCCCATGGCGTCCACGATGGTGGCAGTGGTCATGTCACAGTCCTCGCGCGGTCAGGTAGTCGGCGGTGTTCAGGTAGGCCCGGTGGATCTCGGGCGAGGTGTCCCGGAGGGGGTCACCCGCGGCGGTGGGGGCGCCGCGCCAGGCGTGCACCCGGAGCATCCCGTTGGTGTAGTCCGGGCGCGGGTCCAGCGGGTGCGGGGAGGTGGCGACGAGCACGATGAGGGGCATCTCCGCCACGAGTTCGACGCTGCGGCCGGCGCCCGCCGACCCGGTGAAGGTCAGCGTCCCGTCCTCCTCGACGCGTACGCCCTGGAAGAAGGAGACGCTCGGCGGCAGGTCCCGAGGCGTCAGGCCATGCTTCGCGGCTGCCAGGGTGAACAGGGACCGCCCGGAGGGCGACGCGCTCTCCGGGGCGCAGGCGCCGTACTTGGCGATGGCTGCCGCATCCGACAACGAGCCGCAGAAGCCGTCGTGGTGACCGGAGTCGTCGGCCACCAGGGTCGCCAGCACCCGCCCGTCCCCGGAGAGCAGCGGATGTCCAGCTCCGAGGTAGGCCTGCCAGGGAATCTTCATCGTGTCCGCGACGTTCAGCCGCTCCCAGGGCTCCAGCGCGTTGAACAACAGGAGGTGCGCGCAGGCGGTGCCCTCGACATCCTCGAGCCGTACGTGCGTCCCCGCCGCCACGACCTTGTGGGTGTAGTTGCCCCCCGCGACCGTCTCGGCCCAGACCAGACCCTCCGGGTCGACCCCGGCCGGGACGTACGGCGAGGAGGCGGCCGGCAGATACGGCATGGCCTCGGCGCGCCGCCCGGTCCGGCCGCGTGCGTCGTCACGCGCTGCCAGGACGGTATCGGTGCGGTGTTCCTCCTGGGGGCTGAGTGCCTGAGGGCCAGGCTGGTCGTGGGTCACTGCGGTCATGGGGATCCCCTCTAGGGTGGGTCGGGACGTACGTGTGGGGATGGACGGATGAGGTGGCGGGTCAGGCGAGGTCGGCGACGGGCTCGGCGACCTCGACCTGTCCACGGGCGTGGACGGCGGCCAGCGGGATGCGGGTGGCGTGCGGGTGGAGGCGCCGGTGGACGAGCACGCCGACGACCAGGCAGAGGCCGATGAACAGCACCGCGCTCCACTGCAGCCACCAGGTGCCGCCGGTGAGGTCGTAGACGGCGGCCCGCGGCCAGGCGAGGTTGACCACCGCGACGACCTGGTAGGCGACGGCGAGGACGTTGACCGGGATGCCCCAGCGGCCCAGGGAGAACAGCGGCCGTCCGGTCTCGTCGAGTTCCTCCACGGTGCCGAGCCCGAGCCGGGCCTCACGGACACGGGCGATGAGCAGGGGGACGGTCACACCCAGGTAGGCCAGGTAGATCATCGCGATGCAGAGGCTGGCCAGGGCGGTGAAGATGGCGGTCTGGTGCAGGTTGACCGCCAGGGCGAGCGCGGCCAGCACACCGACGACGATCGAGGAGACGATCGGGGTGCCCGTCCGGGGGGAGACCATGGACAGCGCGCGGTGGAAGGGCAGGGCCTTCTGCCGGGCCATCGAGAACATCATCCGAGAACCGGAGGTCTGCACCGCCAGGGTGCAGGAGAAGACCGCGATGGCCACGTCGGCAAGCAGGATGCGCCCACCGACAGGCCCGAGCACCTCGTTGAGGACCCAGGGCAGACCACCGGTGGCGAGGTTGCCGTCGGTGAGGCTGGGGGCCGCGAAGAGGGCGCCCATGATGAGCAGCCCGCCGCCGATCCCGGAGACCCACAGGGCCCGCAAGATCGTCCGAGGTGTGGTGCGCCGCGGCGTCGTCGTCTCCTCGGACAGCTCGCCCGCAGAGTCGAAGCCGACCATGACGTACGCCGCCATCAGGCCGGACGCGAGCCAGGCGGAGAGCACGGACGACCCGGGTGCGAGGTTGGCCCCGGTGGCGGTGAACAGGATCGCGGGGCCCCGGTGGGCGTGGAACAGCAGCGCCGCGACGATCGCGACGACCCCGACGATCTCGAGCACTGTGCCGGTGGAGTTCACCAGCGCCATCACGCGGACGCCGACGACGTTGATGACGGTCGTCACGACGAGGAGGCACACCCCGAGCACAACGGCGTTCGCCGCCCCGGTGGCGGAGGTGGGGGCCGCGTCGGCGCCCGGGCCGCCGACGAGTTGGAAGCCGGACCAGATGGCCGGTAGGACCGCCTGCAGGGCGATCGCCGCGGTGGCGACCGTGAGGATCTGGCCGATGATCATCAGCCAGCCGGTGAACCAGCCGAGGGTCTGGCCGCCCAGCCGGGAGGACCACTGGAAGATCGCCCCGGAGATCGGGAACCGCGCGGCGAGGGTGGAGAAGTTGAGTGCGACGAGGTACTGGCCGAGAAAGACGAGCGGCCAGGTCCAGAAGAACGCTGCGCCGCCGAAGCCGAACCCCAAGGCGAAGAGCTGGAAGACGGTGGTGAGGATGGAGACGAAGGAGAATCCCGCCGCGAAGGACGAGAAGCTTCCGACACTGCGGTGGAGTTCCTGCCGGTACCCGAACCGGGCGAGGTCCTCGGGTTCGGCCTGTGCGGGCACGAAGCCCGCGGTGGTGGTGGCCATGGCTGCCCCTCTTGCTCATTATCTGTCGAGCGACAGATACCTGGGACCCATCGTTGTGGCCCGGGAGGCGGCGGTGGTTTCGCCGGGGTGACAGCTCTGTAACCGGTGGGGCGCGCGGATGACGATCACGTGTCCGAGCGACTCGACCGGCGCGGGTGCCAGGAGGGGTCCAGGTGTGCAAGAGGGGCTTGGCGCTGGCTCCATCAAGGGGCGACAATTCAGACAAAGGACAGGGCGGGGGGCCCACCCACTAAGAACGGGGCGGATTTCTGGCGCCACCCCGATGACCGAGGGTTGGTGCGACAGTGATCAAGCACACCGCAGTGGGAGTGGCCGCCCTGGCCGCCTCGCTCCTCCTCGCCGTTCCACCCCAGGCCGCCTCGGCCGCGGAGGCGGCCCAGACGTATTCCACCCATGCCTACATCACCCAGTACGGATGGCCGGACAACAGCGGCGAAACCGAGGAGGTGCACGGCGGCAACCTGATCGCCTACCCGGTGATCCACTCGTCCGCCGGGGGGCGCGGTACTTACTCGAATCCGCGGACATTCGCCAGTGATGAAAGGGAGTTCCCGGTCGGGACGAGGATCTACGTCCCCGCTTTCCACCTGTACTACATCATGGAAGACCAATGCGTGGAATGTGAAAGCGATTGGTCCGGCGGAAAGCGCCACATCGATCTCTGGATCGGCGGGAACGGCACCGATGACGACGCCGTCCTGGCGTGTGAGGACAAGTGGACCCGCGACAGCGGTCGCATCCTCGTGAACCCACCCGCCGGTCTGCCCGTCGGTCCCCCGCTGTACGCCCGGTGGCGCGGTGGGTGTCTGTGACGACCGCGGCGCGGCGCGGAATGCCGCGACGCTGAACTGATATCGGGATCTGTAGCGACGAAGGTGCAGGCCAGGTCATGACGATGGCGGTGAGGCCCGGCGTCTGGCGGCAGGACGTTTTGACGCGCGTCGGCCGGATGACGACGGAGATCGAGTCCCGGCAGGACAGCGCGGCGCCGGAGGACGCGCTGCTGCTGAACCGGGCCAGGAACTACCTGGCGACTGCCGCCGGGTTGGCCGAGGACGGCCTGAATCCCCTGGAGTGGTGGACCGGGAGCCAGATCGAGGCGGCCTGGTCGCAGCTGCGCCTGGCCGAGGAGAACCTCGTCCGCGCCTCCTCGCACGACGCCGGCGTGCTCCGCGCCGACGCCCTGACCGAACTCGCCCACGCCGTGTCCGTCGGCGTCGCGGCCACCGACCCGCGGCTGGCGGCCCTGCGGGAAGCCCTCGCCGCCCCGGCCCCCGACCTGACCCAGCTGCGCGAACTCACCGTCCGGGTCACGGTGGCCGCGCACCTTCTCAGTGACCAGATGCACCAGGCCCAACGCGGGTTCCGCAACCAGCTGCGCGGGATCACGATCCTGCTCATCGTGCTCGCGGTCGTCACCGTGGCCGGCGTCTCGGCCGTTCCCGGTGCCGAGGCACTCATCCCCCGCCCGGACGGCCTCGCGATGCTGCCGGCCCTCCTGCTGGCCTTCGGGATGGGCGGCATCGGCGCCCTGTTCAGCGCGGTCCCGTCGTTGTCCCAGATGCCCCAGCAGATCTCCCCGTTCAACACGGCCCGGGAACAGGCCACGTTGAAGGTGATCACCGGCGCCTGGTCGGCGGTCGTCGGGCTCGTGGTGGTCGCCGCGGGGATCAGCGGCGGCATCACCGGCGACCCGATGACGGTGCCGGGTTTCGCGATCGTGTCGGCGCTCTTCGGAGCGCAGCAGGAGGCCCTGACGCGGTTCGCCGACCACAAGGCGGCCACGATGACCCCCGGAGCCTGAGCCCGAGGAGCCTGAGCCCCGGGAGCCTCAGCCCCCGGAAAAGCCGTACGGCGCCCCCGTCACGGGGCGAGGCGTGGCCTCTCGGAGGCGCCGTACGACGTCCTGTTCCCCTCAGTGAAGGCCGCTGGCCTCCGCGGCGCTCACGACGCGCCCTCGGCGTGCTGGCCGTAGACGTTCTGGTAGCGGTACCAGAGCTTGTCGATCATGTCCTGCGGGAGGGGCGCGACCGGGCCCTTCAGCTGGGCGATGCTGACGGTGCGCGCGACCTCCTCGCACATCACCGCCGCCTTGACCGCGTCGCGGCCGTCGGCACCGATGGTGAAGGGCCCGTGCTGGGCCATCAGAACGGCCCGTGAGCGCTGGCCCTCGAGCGTTTCGACGATCCCGCGCCCGATCGAGTCGTCGCCGATGATCGCCAGGGGCCCGACCGGGATCGGGCCACCGAACTCGTCCGCCACCATGGTGAGAACGCACGGGATCTCCTGACCCCGGGCCGCGAAGGCGGTGGCGTACGTGGAATGGGTGTGCACGACCCCACCGACGGCCGGCATGTGCCGGTAGACGTACGCATGGGCGGCGGTGTCGGAGGAGGGGTTCAGCCCGGTCGAGGTCCAATCCTCGACCTTGGTCCCGTCCATCCTGCAGACCACCATCCGCTCCGGCGCCAGGGCGTCGTACGTCACTCCGGACGGTTTGATCACGAAGAGATCCGCACCCGGCACCCGTTCCGAGACGTTGCCGGCGGTCCAGGACACCAGGCCCCAGCGGGGCAGTTCGGCGTGCAGGGCGGCCACCCGCTCACGGGTCTCCGCCACGGCCTGCCGGACGTCGTCCGGCAGTGAGTCGAGTTCAGTCATCTGCGCCATCCCAATGTCGAGGGGTCGGAATCGTGGTGGTGGGAATCGTGGTGGTCGGAATCGTGGTGGTGGGAATCGTGGTCGTCGGGCGTCGTGGTCGTCGATGGAGGTTGACACCGGCCCCGGGTCCGGGTGGGGGGATCCGAACCCGGGGCAGGTGCTTCCCGGTCAGGGACCGGGAGTCTCAGCCGACCCGTCGAGACGTCCCGCTGGGACGTCCCGTCGATCGGCAGGTGGGTGATCAGCAGTCGTACGAGTTGATGGCGGCCACCTTCGTCGCCGACGGCGAGCCCTCGTCGAAGGTGTAGCCGAGCCACTCCTTGGCCAACCGCCGGGCGAGTTCGATGCCGACGACCCGCTGGCCCATGCAGAGCACCTGGGCGTTGTTGCTGAGCACCGAACGCTCCACGGAGTACGAGTCGTGGGCGGTGACCGCCCGTACGCCATGGACCTTGTTCGCGCTGATCGCCATCCCGAGACCGGTGCCGCAGATCAGCAGACCGCGGTCAGCCTCGCCCTCGGCGATCTTGCGGGCCGCATCGACGGCGATGTGGGGGTAGTCCGTCAACTGCTCGGAGTCCACGCCGACGTCGATCACCTCCGCGACGCGCTCGTCCTTCTCCAGGTCCGCCTTGATGCGTTCCTTGTAGTCGTAGCCGGCGTCATCGGCGCCGACCACCACGCGGTACTTCTCCGTCATACCTGTTCACCTCCTTGAGCCTTGCGGCTCGCCAGTACGGTGGCGACCTCCACGGCGCACATCGCCAGGGACGTCGCACCCGCATCGGGGGTCCCGATGCTGCGTTCTGCCAGGGGTCGGGCGCGCCCGACCTTCGGCGCGAGGGCGGCCGTCGCGGCCGCGGCCTCTACGGCGACCTGGGCGGAATCCGTCCAGGCCTCGGTGAGGGACCGTCCGGCGGCCACCTCCTTCTCGAGCCCGTCCACGAAGGGGACCAGCGCGTCGAGCATCGTCTTGTCGCCGACGTGCGCCTTGCCGAGGGTCAGCATCGAGTCGAGGAAGGCCCTCGCCCCCGCCACGACGTCGGTCGGGGCGAACGCCTCGGTGTCGTCACCGAGCGCCTCGCCGAACGCCTGCAGGGCTCGGCCCCACAGTACCCCGGAGGTCCCACCGGCCTTGCCGGCCCAGGCCTCGCCGGCCGCACCGAGCACGGACCGTACGCCGCCGCCTGCGTCAGCCGCCGTGCGGGCGGCCTCCAGGGCGTGGCCCACGCCGCGGACCATGCCGCGGCCATGGTCGCCGTCACCGGCGACAGCGTCGATCCGGGCCAGTTCGTCCTCCTCGGCCCGCATCTTGGCATCCATCGCCGCCAGCGCCGCCACGGCGACGCCAGCCGCTGCCCGGGAGGCTTCACTGCCCTCACGTACGGCGTCGCCGCTGGAGACCAGCGAGGAGAGGTCGCGTTCCGGCGCGTCGTGACGGTCCACCGCGCCCTTCTTGTAGGCGGGGGTGTCCGCGGGTGCGGTCCAGTACTTCTCGAGTTCGTCGTCGAGGTAGGCCAGGGTCAGCGAGATGCCGGCCATGTCGAGGCTGGTGACCAGTTCCCCGACCTCGGGGTCGACGACCGTGTAGCCGCGTTCGGCCAACTCGGCCGCGACGGTCTTCCAGACCACGAAGAGCTCTTCGTACTTGGTGGCGCCGAGTCCGTTCAGGATGACGCCGACCCGCTTGGTCGAGTCGGCCGGCTCCTCCGCCAGGACCCGCTCAAGCAGCAGCAGCCCGAGGTCCCGGGCGGGGAGCAGATCGCTCTCCGCGATCCCGGGCTCCCCGTGGATGCCCAGACCGACACCCATCCGTCCTGCCGGGACGTGGAACAGCTTGTCGGACGCGCCTGGCATGGTGCAGCCGTCGAGGCCGACGCCCATGGTGCGGGTGCGGTCGTTGGCCTTCGCCGCGAGCCGTTCGACCTCGGCCAGGTCGGCACCCTCGTCGGCGGCGGCACCGGCCACCTTGAAGACGACGAAGTCTCCGGCGATGCCGCGCCGCTTCGCGATCTCGGCGATCGGGGCACTGGCCACGTCGTCGGTGACATAGAGGTTGCGTGTCTCGATGCCCTCGGCGTTGAGCCGGTCCTGGGCGAGGTTGAAGTTCATCACGTCACCGGCGTAGTTGCCGGTGATGAAGAAGACGCCGCCGCCGTTCTGCGCGGCCCGACCCACGTTGTAGGCGTCCTCGGTCGAGGGCGAGGTGAAGATGTTGCCTACCACCGCCCCGTCCGCGAAGCCGTCGCCGACGACCCCGCAGAAGGCCGGGTAGTGCCCCGAGCCGCCACCGACGACGACGGCCACCTTGCCCTCCGGGGTCGCGGCTCGGCGGACGACGCCACCGGGGACCTGCACCACGTAGCGGGAGAAGGCGTCACAGAAGCCGTCGAGGGCGTCCTCCATGAAGGTGTCGGGATTGTTGAACAGATGAGTCATTGCGCAGTCCTTTCGCTCGCTTGCTCATCGCGAGGATGACCGGCCGGGCGGCCGGCGCGGTGGGTGGATGTGGCCCGCCCACCGGCCGCTCCGGGCCGTGAGATGGCTCAGCGGATGCGGTCTCCGCTGTCCTTGTCGAACAGGTAGACCCGCTTCGGCGGCGCCGAGAAGGTCACCGACTGGCCGGTCTCGAGCTGCAGCTCGGCGGGGGTCTGGACGACCAGGGGCTTGTCCGGGACGGCCGGGTGGTTGACCCGGGCGATGCCGTGCTCCATCAGGTCCTCGTAGACGAAGATCGAGCCGCTGAGTCCCCTCGTCACGTTCTTCATCGTGCAGTCCTGGGGACGGATACCCACGGTCACCTCGGCGCCGTCGGGGGCGTTCTGTGCCGCAGTCTCCAGGACGTCGTTCCCGACCCGGATCATGGTCCGGCCCCCGTCGCGGACGACCGTGGCGGTGAAGAGGTTGATGCTCGGCTCGCCGACGAAGTCGGCCACGAAGAGGTTCGCCGGATCGTCGAAGATCTCGTCGGGGGTGCCGAACTGCTGGATGATGCCGGCGTCCATCACGGCCATCCGGTCCGACAGCGTCATCGCCTCCAACTGGTCGTGGGTGACCACGATCGTCGTGTAGCCGAACTGCCTCTGCAGCAGCTTGAGCTCGCGACGCACGTGCTGGCGGGCCGACGCGTCGAGGTGACCCAGCGGCTCGTCGAGCAGCAGCACGGGAGGCTTGCGGATCAGGGCCCGGGCCAGCGCGACGCGCTGCTTCTGGCCACTGGAGAGGGAGGCCGGCCGCAGGTCCAGCAGGTCGTGCATCTCCAGGCGGTCCGCGAGCTCGTCCACCGTCTTGTCCGGATCGGCCACCCGTTTGCCGGCCTTCAGACCGTACGCCAGGTTCTCCCGGACGTTGAGCGGCGGGTAGAGGGCGTAACTCTCGAAGCCGACGCCCACGTTGCGCTTGCTCGGGGGGAGGTCGTTGACCCGGGTCGTGCCGATGAAGACGTCACCCGAGGTGATGGTCTCCAGGCCGGCGACCATCCGCAGCGTCGTGGTCTTGCCACAGCCGGACGGGCCGAGCAGGGTGATCAGCTCGCCGGGTTCGATGTCGAGGTCCATCGACTTGACGGCCTCGACACCCTTCTTGCCGCTGCGGTAGACCTTGCGAACGTTGCGGAGCCGCAGGGGCAGGGCCTCGCCGCCCCGCAGCTCGTCGACCTTGGCGCTCATTCGCCCAACTCCTTCTCGATGTCCTGGGGACTGGCGGCCGCGGTGCGTCCCAGGGCGGATCCGATCCGTGGGGTGTCCTCTCCCTCGGCGCCGCCCGCGAACAGGTGGACGTTCGGCAGGTGGATGTCGAGCACCACCTCTTCGCCCTCCTGGTAGGCCCGGTCGGCGCGCTCGACGACGATCAGGTTCCCGTCACCGACCTCGATGTCCAGTTCGACGTCGCGGCCGAGCCGCTCCGTCAGACGGATCCGGCCGTCGACCCGCATCCAGCCTTCGCGCGCCACCTCACGGTTCACCATCAGCTCGCTGGGGCGCATGCCGATGCGCAGCGCCTGCCCCTCGGTGAGCCCCAACTCGGCCGGCGCCGCGAACTCGACGGCCCCGCCGAGTGCCCGGACCCTGCCGCCGCTGACGGTTGCCTCGGCCAGGTTGATCTCGGGCTGGCCGACGGCCTTCGCGACGAAGGTGTCGACCGGCTCGCGCCAGATCTGCTCCGGTGTGCCGATCTGGACGAACCTGCCCTTGCGCAGCACCGCGATGCGGTCCGCCAGGGCCAGGGCCTCCTGGTAGTCGTGGGTCACATAGAGAGTCGTGGTGTTCGACTGGGACGCGATCGCCTTGAGTTCAGCGCGCATCGACGCGCGCAGCTTCGCGTCCAGGTGGGACAGCGGTTCGTCGAGGAGGTAGATGCTGGCCGGTCGGACCAGCACCCGTCCCAGCGCGGTGCGCTGGCGCTGACCGTTGGACAGCTCCTTCGGGAACCGGTCGAGCAGGTGGTTGATACCCAATGTGGTCGTGACATCGTCGATCCGACGCTTCCGCTCTTCCTCCGAATAGTGCGCGTGACGTCCCGACTTCAGGGGGGACGCCAGGTTCTGGGCGACGGTCTTCTGCGGGTAGAGCGCGTAGCTCTCGAACGCCATCGCCACGTTGCGGTGGTACGGCTCCACCTGGGTCATGTCGACCCCGGCGATCTCCACACTGCCGTCATCGATCTCGACCAGACCGGCGACGGCCTTGAGGGTGGTCGTCTTGCCGGCGCCGGACGGACCGAGGATGACGAAGAACTCGCCGTCCCGCACGTCGATCGTCAGATGGTCGATGGCAGTGACGTCACCGTACTTCTTGGTCACGTCCTGGATCTTGAGAGTTCCCATCAGCCCTTCACCGCCCCGAAGCTCAGGCCCTGGACCAGGTAACGCTGAATGGTGAGCGCCAGGATCAGCGGTGGCAGGGCTCCCACCACGCCGGCCGCTGCCGTCAGGTTGTAGTACGCCTGTCCGCCGCCACCGAGGAACTTCGTGATGGCGACCGTGACCGACCCCGAGTTCGTCAGGATCAGCGGGAACATGTAGTTGTTCCAGGCGAAGATGAAGGCCAACAGGGCCGAGGCCGCGATACCGGGCCGGACCAGCGGCAGCGCCACCATGGTGAAGGCCCGCCGGCGGGTGTAGCCGTCGAGCAGGGCCGCCTGCTCCAGGTCCTCGGGAAGGTCCTCGAAGTAGGAGCGCAGGATCCACACCACCAGGGGCATGGTGACCAACTGCAGCACCCAGACCATGCCGAGAGAGGTGTCGAACAGGCCGATCGTGTTGTAGATCACGAACAGCGGGACGATGACCATCAGCTCGGGGGCGAAGCGGAAGCTCAGCAGGTTGAACATCAGGCTGTCGGACCCACGGAAGCGCCACCGGCCAGCAGCGTACGCGGCGGGGATGCCGACGAGCAGCGAGATGACCACGGCGCCCAGGCAGTTGATGGTGCTGGACAGGATGGCGGCCGGGAAGTTGACCGAGGTCAGCAACGTGCCGCGCTCGGTGAGCACGGTGACGAAGTTGTCCAGGGTCGGCGCGAACTTGAAGTAGGTCGTGGTCTGCTCCGACGGCGTCTTCAGGGCCAGCATCACCATCCAGACGATGGGGAAGAGGCTGAAGACGAACCAGCCCAGGATCGCCAGGTCCGCGATCACCGCCGGGACGGTGAATCGCTTCTGGCCCGGCATCAATTCCTTCTGTGCCATGTCACGCCTCCGATCCGGCAGCACGGGCCTGGGCACGACCCAGGAGCTTCACCAACTGCTGGGCGGTCAGGTACACGATGATCCACAGGATGAACATGTACGTGGCGCCGCCGGAGTAGTTGAAGTTGATGATCGAGTTGATGTACGCGTTCACCTGCAGGGTGCTGGTCGCGTGGCCGGGACCACCCTGGGTCAGCACGTACACGATGTCGAAGACCTTCAGGCAGTCCATGAACCGGAAGATGACGGCGACCAGGATGTACGGCCACATCATCGGCAGCATCAGCCGCCGGAACATGTAGAACCAGTTGGCGCCGTCCACGGCGGAGGCCTCGAAGGGCTCCCGCGGCAGGGACCGGACGCCCGCGAGCACGAGGATCGCGACGAACGGGGTGTAGATCCACAGGTCGACCAGGATGATCGACCAGAGCGCACGGTCGGCGCTGAGGAAGTCGTACGTCGACCCGAGGCGGAAGATGTGGTTGAGGATGCCGAACTGCGGGTTGAACATCAGCTTCCAGATCACCGCGGCGATCACCGGCGCGATCATCAGCGGGAGGATCAGCACCTTCTCGAAGATCTTGCCGATCATGCTCGACCGGTTCAGCAGCAGCGCGATGATCACCCCGAGGATGGTCTCGACGACGGTCGCCACGATGGCGAACGTGCCGGTGATCCGGACCGAACTCCAGAAGAGCGGGTCGGTGAAGACCGCGACGTAGTTGCCGACGGCGATGAAGTGCGGGTTGGGCTCGGTCGCCCGGTAATTGAGGAAGGTGTAGCCGACGCCCTGGACGAAGGGGTACAGGATGCCGATCAGGATGATGGTGGCCGGGATGGACAGGATGTAGGGACGCCACTTACGCCTGGCAGGCGACACGGCCGGGGGCTGGTGCCCACCGACCGTGTCGTCAGCACTGCGCATCGCCCCGTGTTGGCGGATGCTCATGGTGGATTGAGGACCTTCCGATCCTGGGAACGGCCGACGCGCAGGCGTCAGCTGTTCACCTTGTTGGTGTTGGAGGAGGCCAGGGAGTCCAGCGTCGACTTCGCGTCGGCACCGCCGTAGATGCTCTGCAGCGCGACGGCCCAGTCCTCAGTCGTCTCGAGGAAGCGCTTCTGCGGGGTGAAGAGCACCTTCGCCTGGGGCACCTGGGCCTCGAAGGCCTCCAGGTAACCCGGGAACGACCCCAGGGTCTGCTTGAACGAACCGTTGAACACCGAGGTGCGCACCGGGTCCGCGAACGCACCCGACTTCACGGCCTTGTTCATAGCGTCCTTGCCGGAGGCCCACTGCATGAAGAGCCACGCGGCCAGCTTGTTCTTCGAGTTGGCGTTCATGCCCCACGCCCAGGTCCAGATATTGGTGGCCAGGCTGCCACCGGGACCGGCCGGGCCCTGGTGCCAGGCGAGCTGGCCTGCCATCTTCGACGCACCCTTGACGTTCTTCGGGTACGTCGCCGAGTCGGCGTCGTACACCATCATCGCCTTGCCGTCACCGAGGTCACCGGTGCAGTTCGGGTACTCGTACGTCGTCCAGGAGGTCGGGCCCGCGGCCTTGGCCAGGTCGGCCCACTTCTTGGTGAAGTCGACGGCCGTCGGGGAGTTCATCACGGCAGTGAGCTTGCCGTTCTGGACCTCGTAGTCCTTGCCGCCCATCCGGCTGTACTGGGTCATGAAACCGGGGTGGATGGTCGCCCACGACTTCGACCCGCGGAAGGCGATGCCGTACTGGTCGTTCTTGCGGTCGGTGAGGTCGGTGGCCAGCTGGATGAAGTTGTCGAAGGTCTCGGCAGGCTTGATGCCCTTCTTGTCGAACACCGTCTTGTTGTAGGCGATGTTGTTCAGCTCGAAGCCCCACGGCAGGGCGTACGTGCCACCGGTACCCGCCGCGCTGCCGACCTTGAAGTCCCACTTCATCGACGTGCGCAGGCCTTCGAAGAAGTCGTTGTAGTCGAACTCCGCCCCGGTCGCCGCGCTGTTGTTGATCCACGGGTCCAGGTCCTCGAGCCACCCGGGCGGGCCGTACTGCCAGACCCAGTAGGCGCCCATCATGAACACGTCGTGGGTCGAGCTCTTGCCGGCGAGCTCGGTGTTGAGCTTGGTGAAGTAGTCGGCCTCGGGGACCAGGTCGGCGGTCACCGTGATCCCGGTCAGGTCGGTGAACTCCTTGAAGAGCGGCTGGTAGGTCTGCTGGTAGACGTGCGGGGTCTGCAGGATCTTGATGGTCGTCCCCTGGGCCTTCTTCCAGTCGAACGACCCGGTGACGGAGTTGGCGCCATTGTTGGTGGACTTCTGGCCTGTCCCGACACAGGCGGACAGCACCGGGACGGTGGCGGCAAGGCCCATTCCCTGGAGAACGCGGCGGCGGCTGAGGGGGGAGCTGAACGGAGAATTCATGATGTCCTCGACTTCATTGTCCGGAACGAGAGGGGGGTGCTGTTATCAGGGGATCAGGCTGACCTTGATGGACTCCTTGCCGGACTCGACCATGTCGAGACCCTTCTGGAAGTCCTCCAGCGGCAGCTGGTGGGTGCAGATCTCGTCGAGCGGGAGCTTGCCGGCCTCGATCAGCCGGATGGCGGCCGGCCAGCAGTGCGGGCCGAGGTGTGCGCCGAGGACGTCGAGCTCCTTGTCGTCGGAGATGATCGACCAGTCGACCGAGACGTTCTCCTTGAACACGGAGTACTCGACGTAGGTGCCGAGCTTGCGCAGCAGGTTGAGGCCCTGGGGGACGGCCGACGGGTGGCCGGTGCCCTCGAGGTAGACGTCGGCACCGTAGCCGCCGGTGAGGTCCTTGATCACCTGGACCGCGTCCTGCTCGGCGATGTTGATCGTCATCGTCGCGCCGGTCTTCTTGGCGATCTCCAGCTTGCGCGGGTCCATGTCGAGGGCGATGATCTGGGCCGGCGACTTGGCCACCGCGCCGGCGATCATGCCCAGGCCGATCGGCCCGGCACCCGCCACCACGACGACGTCGCGGAACTTGATGTTGGCCCGCTCGACGGCGTGCAGGGCGCAGGACAGCGGCTCGGCGAAGGCCGCGTGGGCCGGCGGGATGTCCTTGCTGATCTTGTGCACCAGGGAGTTGGTGCTGACGGTCATGTACTCCTCCATGCCGCCCGGGTTGGCCCGCTTGAAGCCGTACATCATGTGCGGCGCGCACATGTGGTAGTCACCGTTGTCGCAGTAGAGGCAGTCCCAGCACGGGACGATCTGCTCGAGGACCACCCGGTCGTCGAGCTCGACGTCCCAGTGCGCCCGCGCCTCGTCGTCGAGGTCGATGATCCGGCCGGTGATCTCGTGGCCGGGTACACACTCGGTCTCGGACCAGGCGGGACGGTTCTCGTCGCCCCAGAACTTCGCCGCACCTGCCCAGTTCTTCAGGTCACTGGCGCAGATGCCCACCGCCTCGACCTTGAGGAGCAACTCCCCGGGTCCTCGGGTCGGCACAGGGATCTGCTCCAACCGGTAGTCGTGCGGCCCGTGATTGATGACTGCCTTCATCGTCTCGGGAAGTGTGTTGTTCACCATCGAACTCCGTCCCTCTATGGGTGGACACGCGCCTCATTGCGCCGTCTGTAGAGACCTTAGAAAGTGTTCCGACATTTGTCCAGCACTTTTGTGCAACTCTTGTGCTGAACACCCGTTCAAGGGATAGTCTCACCGCAGGACGTCATCGTGGATGTCGACGAACAGGGGATTGGGCATGAGTGATGACTCGGGGTCGAGTCGGGGCCAGCGCTCGTCGGTCTCGTCGCGCGGGCGCTTCGACCCGGCCGTCCTGTACCAGGCGGCATTGGCCTACTACGTCGATAACGCCACCCAGGCGGAGATCGCCGAGTCCCTGGGAGTGAGCCGGCCTACCGTCAGTCGGTTGCTGAGCGAGGCCCGGGCGGCGGGCATCGTCACCATCGAGGTCCGCGAGCCACGCTTCGAGGAGGACGCCGAGCTGGCCGGTCGGTTGGCGGAGGCCCTCGGACTGCGCAAGGTCTACGTCACGCCCACCGTCGGGCGCCGCGACGTCGGCGCCGTCCTGGCCCCCGGTGTGGGCCGTGCCCTCGAGGACGCCGCCCTCGTCGCCGGCGACGGGCTGCTGATCTCCTCCGGCGTCACCGTCTACCAGGTGGTCGACCACCCGCTGCCGCAGCTGCCCGGCGTGCTCGTCGCCCCGACCGTGGGCGGCCAGCTCGAGGCCGAGGGTCCCTACCAGACGAACGAGATCGCCCGCCGGCTGGCCATGAAGGTGAACGGGCGCCCCGTCCTGCTCTACGCCCCGGCTCTGCCGAGCGCCGAACTCTACTCGTCACTGCTGCGTGATCCGCACATCCAGGAGGTGCTCGGCCTGTGGCAGACGGCGAAGGCCGCCCTGCTGGGGGTGGGGGCACCCCCGCTCACCCGGACCATCATGCCGAGCACCTTCCAGGGCAACCCCCGGTGGCTGCGCTCGGCGGTCGGTGACATCAATGCGCGCCCGTACGACGTGCACGGCACACCCATCGAACTGGAGAGCAATGAGCGGCTGATCGCGATGCGCCTGGAGGAGCTCCGCGAGGTGCCCCACGCGATCGCGGTGGCGGTCGGGCGCAACAAGATCGGCTCGATCATCGCCGCGGCCCGCGCCGGTTTCTTCAACCACCTCGTCACGGACACCGACACCGCCGCCGCGCTCGAGGCGGCGGCGGCCGGCCGCTGACCGCTTCGGCCTCCTCCCGACCAGGGGACGGGCTGCTACTGCGGGGTGGAGTCCTGCACCGGCCCCGGGGCCGGCACGTCGCCGCCGCGCGCGGCGAGGACGAACGCGGCGACCTTCGCCGGATCCTTCCGGTGCCCGGCACGCTCTACCCCGGTGATCACGTCGACGCCGTACGGACCGACGTCGTCGATGGCCGCCCTGACGGTGTCCGGGCGCAGCCCAACGGCCAGGACGACCGGTACGCCGGCCCCCTCGCGGATCGTCCGGGCCAAGGCCATCGCTGCCGGCCGGGTGGGGACCGGCGGCGTGGCGCCGACCAGGTCGACCATCAGCAGGTCCACTCCGGTGGCCGCGACGATCCGGGCCGCCGCGAGCGGGTCGGTCGGGTGCGGATGGCGACCGACAGGTCTCCCGTCATCCCGCCGGAACCGGAGCGTCTTCATCACGGCGATGTCGTGGCCGTGCAGGAGTTCGACGAGTCGCTGGGTGACGGCGGGCGGCTCGTCGGCGTGCAGTTGGACGATCCGGGGGCGCAACCGACGGGCGATCTCCAGGATCCGGTCGGGATCCTCCCCGACCACCGCCACCCGCTGCACCGTCTCCGGCACTCCGAGCACCAGTTCCTCGGCCTCGTCGAGCGACAGGTCCCAGGGCACCCGCCCCGGGAAGCCGACCACGAACCCCAGCGCATCCACCCCCAGACCCGAACACAGCGCGACATCGTCGGGGTGTCGCAGCCCACTGACCCCGATCCAGGTCATGACAACACCTCGATCACCCCCGTGGAACCGTCCAGCCGGATGCGCTGACCCGTGGCGAGCCGCGTGGTGGCCTGATGGACGCCGACGACGGCGGGGATGCCGTACTCCCGGGCGACCACCGAGCCGTGGGTCATCAGACCGCCGACCTCGGTGACCAGTCCCCCGCCGCCAGGAAGAGCGGCGTCCAGGCGGGGTCGGTGCCGGGGCAGACGAGGATCTCGCCGGGATCCAGGTGCGCGGTCGCGGGATCGAACACCACCCGGACGGTGCCCTCGACGACTCCCGGGGAGACCGGGCTGCCGAGGATCCCCTCGGTGCCCTCCCCCAGCCCCTCATACCAGGTCCGGCCGTCGCCGGCGATCAGGCGCGGCACCTGGCGTCGTCGTGTCTCCCGGTCGTACGCCGCCCGCCGGTCCGCGATCCGGGCGCGGAGATCCTCCTCCGGGTGGATGCCCAGGCCGCGCAGTTCGTGGAAGTAGAGGAACACCACGTCCTCGGCCCGTTCGAGCCGTCCGAGCGCCACCAGGTCCCGCCCCGAGGCCAGCAGCCCGGCCCGGATCTGCCCGAGGAGCCGGACGAGCGCGAACTTGGGCACCTCCCGGGCTCCCAGCAGGATCCGCAGCCGCGTCGCCACGAACCAGACGACTCCCGCCGGCAGCCAGGGGCGGTGCTCGGCCAGCAGGGCGACGAGCCGGTCGACCGCCTCCCAGCTGGTCCGCAGACCCTCGGTGAAGATGACGTCCGGGGCGACCGCGGGATCCTCCATCGTGAGGTAGCTGCGCAGCGTCGCCATCACCTGGACCGGCTGGTCGCGCCAGCGCGGCGCGCCGAGGTCGATCTCGGCGACCCCCCGCATGCCGTACGTCTCGAGGAAGCCACGCAGGGCGGCGGTGGCCGCGCCCGGCAACGCGCCGTCCTGGAACAGCCGGGCCAGCTCGTCGGCGTCCCGGTCGAGGAAGAGGGCTCGCGCGGCCGGGTCCCGACGGACAGCGACGGCCACCTGCCACAGCGCGAGATCCATCGCCGTGGTCGGATTGCCGGGCAGGGAGCGCTGGACCTCCATCACCAGCCGCTGCGCCTCCGGCCCGGCGGCCGCCGCGATCCGCCCGAGCAGCGCGATCATGCCGGCACCCGGCGCCATCATCGGGGCGAACCGCCGCAGGGCGTTCGCCAGAGCCCCCTCGAGCGCCGCCTCCGCGGCGTCGATGCGCCGGGCCAGGCGTTCGTAGGGATCCGTCGGCCGCGACGCCTCCTGCTGCGCGGCTGCCCCGCTGGCGACCATGCCGGCGATGAAGCGGTCGAAGCGGCGGCGACGTAGGCCCGGAGCGAGCAGGCTGAGCGGCAGGCCGCGGGCCACCGCCCCGACGAACCGGCGGGCCGGGGCGAGCGCGGAGGGCCGCAGCCGCCCCTCGACCGGTTGCCAGCGCGGATCGTCCTGCAACCGGCGGATGATCGCGCCCGTGCCCGGTTCGCCGATGGACAACATGACGGGCAGGACCCGGGCGCCGAGCGGGTGGCGGAGCACCCCGTCGATCCGGGCCCAGAGCCGCTCGCCCGCGACGACGACGAAGCCCTGCCGCGCCGGGTCGCCGGGCACCCCGGTGAAGGCCGCCGACCCGCCCGAGGCCAACCGGATCAGAGCCTCCCGGCCGATCGGGGTGATCGGGCGCAGCATGCCCTGGAAGGCGCCCACCGAGAACCACAGGGCGTCCCGGTCACGCACCGGGGGCACCGGATAGAGGGACGTGATGGCGCGGGTCTGCACCACCTGGATCCCCGCGTCGCCGATCGCCCACTCGATGTCCTGCGGAGCCCCGTACTCGGCCTGGATCCTCCTGCCGACCGCCACCAGAGCGGCGACCTGCTCGTCGGTGAGGGCGGCGTCGCCGGTCGGCCCCCGGCGGCGGGCGCGGTTGACGTCGGCACGGTTACGGCTGGCACCGTCTCGACACCCCCGCCGGGGGTGGGCACGGTCGTCACCGCCTTGGCTCCCAGGGCGCGCTCGAGGATGCGGCCGTCGGCATCGGCGACCCAGTGGTCCGGCTCGACCTGGCCGGAGACGAGGGCCTCACCGAGCCCGGCGACGGCGTCGATGACCGTACGATCGCGCAGGCCGGTCAACGGATCGGCGGTGAACATCACCCCGCTGGCGCGGGCCGCCACCAGTTCCTGGACCACCACCGCGAGGCTGACGTCCTCACTGGGGATGGCGCTGCGCAGCCGGTAGCCGATGGCGCGGGCGGTCCACAGGCTCGACCAGCAGTCGACTACGGCACGCAGCAACTGCTCGGCGCCGAGGACGTTGAGGTAGGTCTCCTGCTGGCCGGCGAACGAGAGGTCCGGCAGGTCCTCGGCGGTCGCGGAGGAACGTACGGCGAGGGGCACCGCGGTGAGACCCCCGGCAGCGGCGAGGATCGCCTCGCGGACGGCCTGCGGGATCGCCCCGGCGGCGAAGGCCGCCCGGATCCTCGCCGACGCCTCCTCGAGGGCCGGCGCGTCGGCCGGATCGAGGCCCTCCAGCGCCCGTTCGATCAGCGGCCCGAGAGCGTGGGCGGTCACGTGCGCCGTGTAGGCGGCGGTGGTGATCACGAGGCCACCGGGCACGTCGAAGCCGGCACGGGTGAGCCGGATGAGGTTGAGTCCCTTGCCGCCGACGATGGCGAGGGTTGCGTCCGCGTCGTCGAGGGGCACCGTGAATGCTGCCATGGGACGAGCATCCCACCCCCGGGCCGCAGTCAGACGAGGAGGCCCGCGACGTCCTCGACCAGTTCGTCGCGCACCGCCGCGACCTGTGGCAGGTCGTCGCCGAAGATCTCCTGGAGGCCGAGCAGCCGGTCGACGACACCGGCGGCGTCCGTACGGCCGCGGACGAGCGAGGCGAGGCAGTCGGCCATCGGGTCGTCGATGGGCAGGTCCAGCCCGCCCTTGCCCTGGGGGGAGGCGAGGTAGGCCATCCAGGCGGCGACCCCGAGCAGGGCCGTGTGCGGCTGGTGGCCGCGGGCCAGGTTGTCGCGTACGGTCTCGAGCAGGCGCAGCGGAATTTTCTGCGAGCCGTCCATGGCGATCTGGGTGGTCCGGTGGGCCAGGGCCGGGTTGGCGAAGCGCTCGAGCACCGACTCGCCGTACGCCTCGAGGTCCTCACCGTCCGGCCGTTCCAGCACCGGGATGACGTCCTCGGCGATCAGCCGACGGGCGATGTCGAGGAGTTCCGGGTCGGCCACCGACTCCGCGATGGTCCGGTAGCCGCGGAGGGCACCGAGATAGGCGAGGGTGGAGTGGGTGCCGTTCAGCGTCCGCAGCTTCATCGCCTCGTACGGCGCGACGTCGGCGGTGAACTGGGCGCCGACCAGTTCCCAGGCGGGGCGCTCGGCGCTGAACCGGTCCTCGATCACCCACTGCTTGAAGAGTTCGGCGGTCACCAGTCCGTCATCCTCGAGACCGAGCACCTCCCGGCCCAGTGCCCGGTCGGCGTCGGTGGTGGCGGGCACGATGCGGTCGACCATCGTGCAGGGGAACGTGACGTGGGACCCGATCCACCGGCGCAGGTCCGCCCCCTCGGGAAGCGCGTCACAGAACTCGAGGACGAGCCGGCGCAGGACGGTGCCGTTGTCGGTGAGGTTGTCGCAGCAGACGACGGTGAGCGGGAGGTCGCAGAGGTCGGCCCGCGCCTGCAGGCCGCGGACGAGGCGGCCCACGGCGCTGGCGGGCCGGCCACCGGTCAGATCGGCGGCGACGACGGGGTCGGTGACATCGAGTCCGCCCTCGGCGTTGCGGCGATAACCCTTCTCGGTGACGGTCAGCGTGACGATCCGCGTCGTGGGGGCGGCGATCCGGGCGAGCACGGCGTCCAACTCGTCGGCGGGGAACAGCACCTCCCGTACGCTCCCGACGACCTTCACCCCGGTGTGGCCGACAGCGCGTTCGAGCACCCCGTACAGCCCGTCCTGGGGGCGAGTTGGCGGCGCACCGCGTCGGAGCGCTGGGTGACGCCGCAGATGCCCCAGCGGTCGTCGCCGGTGGCGGCGAAGGCGTCCTGGGTGAAGACGGCCTGGTGGGCCCGATGGAAGGCGCCGATGCCGAAGTGGACGATGCCGACGTCCTGGCCGGCCCAACCGGCCGGCGGGAGGATGACGGTGTCAGCGGCGGACCGGGTGGACAAGGCGGCTCTGCCGAGTCGTTCCATGGTGATCTCGATTCTGTCGGCCACAGCGGTCTGTGGGCACGGTGGATACCCGTGCGGCGACACGGGGGCCTGAGGGGTGGTAGCAGGGAGTCGGAGGGTCGGACGGTCAGCCGGTGAGGGCGCCATCCTGGGGAGCGGGGTCCTGGGAGCGGGGTCTTGGGGAGCGGGGTCTTGGGGTGCGGGGTCGGACCGCGCGGCCAGCGGTGCGCGGGGTGTCTGCGGGGGTCGCGTCGTGGTGCGCCGGAAGACCAGGTGGGTGTCGAGGGTCGGCGGATCTGCCACCGCGCCGGCCAGCCGGGCGAGCAGGAACTCGACGGCCGAGCGTCCGGCGTCCTCCCGCGGCATGTCGACCGTGGTGAGGGGCGGGGTGAACATCTCGGCGAACTCGATGTTGTCCCAGCCGATCACGCTGAGGTCCTCGGGGACGCGCAGGCCGTACGCCAGCAGGCGGCCGACCAGCCCCAGGGCCATCACGTCGTTGTAGACCATCACCGCGGAGACCCCGGCCACGAGCACGTCGTCGGCGGCCCGGCGGCCGCCGTCGAAGTTCGGTTCGTAGTGGCCGACCGTGATGACCTCGAGGCCCTGGGCGGGGAACTCTTCGGCGAGCGAGGACTCCCGCGCGCGGTTGCTGAAGCTGTGGCCGGGGCCCGCGACATAGGCGACCCGGTGGTGCCCGAGGGCCCGCAGGTGGGCGGCCGCCTCCTGGACCCCCCGGCGGGAGTCGAACCGCACCGCCGGGATGCTCGGATGCGTCCGGTTGACCAGGACGACCGGGCAGAGGGTGCGGATCCGCTCCAGTTCCTCATCAGACATCCGGCTGGAGCAGAGGATGATCGCGTCCGTCCGTTGCGACAGCTGCTCGGCAAGCCGCAGCTCCACCGAGGGGTCCTCGTCGGTGTCGGCGATCAACAGCGAGGTGCCGGCGGCCCGGACGCCCGCCTGGGCGCCCTTGACGATGCCGGAGAAGAAGGGGTTGTTCAGGTCGGGGACGACGAGTCCGAGGCTGCCGTTGCGCCCGGTGCTCAACGCCTGGGCGGCCCGATTGGGGCGGTAGTCGATCTCCTCGGCGAGCCCGAGGATCCGCTCGCGGGTGGCTGCCTCGACCTTGTCGGGCTGATTGAAGGCCCGCGACGCGGTCGCCACGGACACGCCGGCCAGCTTGGCCAGTTCTCGCAGTGTCGCGCCCATGCGTCCACCTCCCGTCGTTCGGCAGCTTTACTG
Organism: Raineyella fluvialis; assembly: GCF_009646095.1. Taxonomy (NCBI): domain Bacteria; kingdom Bacillati; phylum Actinomycetota; class Actinomycetes; order Propionibacteriales; family Propionibacteriaceae; genus Raineyella; species Raineyella fluvialis. Next base: position 1,126,705 of record NZ_CP045725.1, read on the forward strand.
TAACAGCAATGCAAACGGTTACACAACGGCTGCCAGTGACGACTTCTGCGCCACAGCGTCACACGTCCCGCCAGGAACGGACTCCTACTTAGGGCGCCAACGGCCGGCCCTTGACAGTCGGCAGGTGCGCATGTAACCGTTTACATCAGTCTCAACGAGGAGCCCGATCCATGGCTGTGAAACTCGCAACGCCCCAGACGTCGGCCACGCGCCAGAAGCTGGAGCTGCACCCCGACCGCGCATTGCCGGTCGATCCCGACCAGCGCGCCATCGCGCGCACCATCTACGCGCAGACGAAGGACCTTCCGCTGATCTGCATGCACGGGCATGTGGAGGCCGAGGTCTTCGCCACCGACCAGCCGTTCGCCGATCCGGCGCAGCTGCTGATCGTCCCGGACCACTACGTCACCCGGATGCTGGTCTCCCAGGGAATGACCCTTCCGGAGCTCGGCGTCCCACGCCTGGACGGGGGCCCGGTGGAGACCGATCCGCGGACGATCTGGCGGGCGTTCTGCACCAACTGGAAGCTCTACCGCGGCACCCCGTCGCGCTACTGGCTGGAGCACGAGCTGGTCGAGGTGTTCGGGGTCGACCTGGTGCCGAGCGCCGAGACCGCCGATGCCCTCTACGACCGGATCGCCTCGGTCGTCGCCGATCCGGACTTCCGCCCGCTGGCGCTGCTCGACCGGTTCAACATCGAGGTCATCTCGACCACCGACGCCGCCTCCAGCGACCTGTCGCACCACCGCAGCCTCGCCGAGCAGGGTTACGGCGAGCGGGTGCTGCCGACCTTCCGGCCCGACGCCGTGGCGTGCATGGATCGCGCCGGCTGGCGTCGGTCCGTCGATGCCCTGGGTGTCGCCGCCGGTATCGAGATCGGCGATTTCGCAGGCTTCCTCGAGGCGCTGCGCTCCCGTCGCCGGGCGTTCGTCGCCGCCGGTGCCCGGGCGAGCGACCACGGTCACGACCTCGCCGACACCACCCCGATGGATGGCCACGCCGCCGAGCGGCTCTTCGCGCGCGCCCTGGCCGGAGAGCAGGTCTCCCTCGAGGAGGCCCGCGCCTTCGCCGCGCACATGCTCTTCGAGTTCGCCGGGATGTCGGTCGAGGACGGGCTGGTTATGCAGCTGCACCCCGGCGTGCTGCGCAACCACCACGACGGCATGTTCGCCCAGCACGGCCTCGACAAGGGCTTCGACATCCCCCACGCGGTCGAGTACACCCGAGCCCTGCGACCGCTGCTCCAGGCGTACGGCACTGATCCGCGGTTCAGGATGATCCTCTTCACCATCGACGAGACCGTCTACACCCGCGAACTCGCCCCGATGGCCGGTGTCTACCCGGCGGTGAAGCTCGGCGCGCCGTGGTGGTTCATCGATTCCCCGGAGGGCATGCGCCGCTTCCGGGAGACGGCCACCGAGACGGCCGGCTTCTACAACACCTCGGGGTTCGTCGACGACACCCGCGCGTACGCCTCCATCCCCGCCCGCCACGACCTCTTCCGTCGGATCGACGCCGGATTCCTCGCCCGCCTGGTGCTCGAGCACCGGCTGGGCGAGGACGAAGCCGTCGAGACCGCGCAGGACCTCGCCTACCACCTCCCGAAGGCGGCCTACGCCCGCCGTGACCAGATCTGACGAAGGAGTCGGAACACATGGCCACCACAACCACCTCCATGAACACCATCGGCAAGGTGCGACTCTCCCTGAAGGAGAAGATCGCCTACGGCATGGGTGACCTCGGCAACGGGTTCATGTTCGACCTCGGACAGGCCTATCTGCTGAAGTTCTACACCGATGTCGCCGGACTGCCCGGCGCCGTCGCCGGCGGTGTCTTCCTCTTCACGAAGGTCTTCGACGCCTTCATGGACCCCCTCGCAGGGACCTTCATCGACACCCGCAGGAGGATCGGCAAGCACGGCCGCTTCCGCCCGATCATGCTCAAGTCGTCCATCGCGCTGGCGATCCTGACGATCTTCACCTTCTTCACCCCCGGCGCCCACGCCAGCACGAACCTCATCTACGCGTACGTCTCCTACATGGCGTGGGGCGTGCTGTACTCCTTCACCAACGTGCCGTACGGCTCCCTCGCCTCGGTGATGACCCAGGACAGCGAGCAGCGCGCCCAGCTGGCCTCCTTCCGCCAGGCCGGATCGGTCAGCGCCCTGCTGATCACCGGCGTCGCGTTCATGCCGATCGTGCTCGCCTTCGGTGACAACCAGCGGCTCGGGTTCGCAGTCGCCGCGGGGCTGATGGCCCTGGTCGGCGTCCTCTGCTTCAGCGTCACCGCCGGCTTCACCCGGGAGCGGGTGCCCGTCGCCCGGACGTACGAGAAGCTCACCGCCAAGGAATTCTTCCGCACGATCGGTCAGAACCGGCCGCTGCTGGTCCTCATCCTGATGACCGTCTTCTCGATCTCCGCGTACAACCTCACCACCGCGATGATCGTCTACTACACCCAGTACTACCTGGGCGACGTCCGCCTGCTGCCGTACGTCAACTTCATCAGCATCGGCGCCTCGATCATCGGCATCCTCTCGATGCCGTGGCTCACCCAGGTGATCGGCAAGAAGCGCACTGCAATCCTCGGCTTCGGGATCGCCGCGGTCGCCGACGCGCTGAACCTGCTGCTACCCACCCACCTGGTCTCCTTCACCGTCCTGCTGAGCCTCGCCTTCATCGGCGTCGCGCTGCCGAACGGCATCACCTGGGCGCTGGTCTCCGACGCCATCGACTACGGCCACTGGCGCACCGGCTCCCGCCGCGAGGGCATCACCTACTCCGCCTTCAACTTCTCCCGCAAGATCGCCCAGTCGATCGCCGGCGGCCTGGCGGGCTTCGGCCTGACCCAGATCGGCTACCACCCGCACGTCGCGCAGACCGCCCAGACACTGGCGGGCATCCGCTTCCTCCAGGTCGGCTACCCGGCCATCGCCCTCGCCCTGGCCGGCGTGATCCTCGGCTTCCTCTACCCGCTGTCCGACAAGCGCCACGCCGAGATCGCCGCGGAGATCCACTCCCGCGAGGCCGGCAAGGAGTTCATCGAGGGCACCGACACCCCCACCACCCCGATCGAGGAATGACATGCTGACCGACATCACCGCTCACCGGATCGTCCCGGTCGTCGTCCTGCACGACGCCGCCCGGGCCCACCACCTCGGCCAGGCCCTGGTCGACGGCGGTCTGCCCGTCGCCGAGGTGACCTTCCGCACGGACGCCGCCCTCGCCTCCCTCGAGGCGATGGCCGCCCGCGGCGACCTGGTCGTCGGTGCCGGGACGGTCGTCGAGCCGGGACAGGTCGACCGCGCGGCGGCGGCCGGCGCGACCTTCATCGTCAGCCCCGGGCTGTCCGTCCCCGTCGTCGAGCGGGCCCTCGAGCTCGGCCTCGACGTCCTGCCCGGCACCGCCACGCCGAGCGAGATCACCGCGGCCCTCGCCCTGGGGCTGACCACGGTGAAGTTCTTCCCCGCCTCGGTCTACGGGGGCACCGAGCGATCAAGGCCCTGTCCGCCCCGTTCCCCCAGGTGTCCTTCATCCCGACCGGCGGTGTCGGACCGGACAACCTGGCCGACTACCTCGCCCTGCCCTGCATCCCCGCGGTGGGCGGCTCCTGGATGGTGCCGGCGGCGGCGATCGCCGAGGGCCAGTTCGAGACCATCACCCGACTCACCCGCACCGCGGTCGACGCCGCCTGTGTGACCGTCTGAGGAGACCTCCATGATCGACCAGTTGACGCCGTCCGATCGGCTGACCATCCGTCCGGCCGCCGAGTGCCGCTACGACGCCGTGTCCCTGGGGGAGGTGATGCTCCGGCTGGATCCCGGCGACGGGCGGATCCGGACCACCCGTTCCTTCCGCGCCTGGGAGGGCGGCGGTGAGTACAACGTCGTCCGGGGCCTGCGCAAGGTCTTCGGCCTGCGCACCGGCGCGATCACCGCCCTGGTGGACAACGAGATCGGCCACCTGGTCGAGGACCTGATGATGGCGGGCGGTGTCGACACCTCGCTCATCCACTGGGTGGAGGGTGACGGAGTGGGCCGTACGGTCCGCAACGGCCTCAACTTCACCGAACGCGGCTTCGGCGTCCGCGGTGCCGTCGGGATCTCCGACCGCGGCAACACCGCGATCGCCCAACTGCGGGCCGAGGACGTCGACTGGGACCACCTGTTCGGCGACCTCGGCGTGCGATGGCTGCACACCGGCGGCATCTACGCGGCCCTCTCCGAAACCGCCGCCCGGACGGCGAAGGCCGCGCTGGAGGCCGCGCACCGCCACGGCACGGTCGTGTCGTACGACCTCAACTACCGCCCCAGCCTGTGGAAGGCGATCGGCGGGCAGGCCCGCGCCCAGGAGGTCAACCGGGAACTGGCCCGCCACGTCGACGTGATGATCGGCAACGAGGAGGACTTCACGGCCTCCCTCGGCTTCGAGGTCGAGGGCGCGTCGGCGGGGCTGACCGACCTGCAGGTCGATCACTTCGCGGCGATGATCGACCGGGTGGCCGCCGAGTACCCCAACTTCGGCGTCATCGCGACGACCCTGCGCGGCGTACGCACGGCCACCGTGAACGACTGGAGCGCCATCGCCTGGAGCCGCGGGACCGGTCTGGTCCAGGCCACCCAGCGCGAGGGGCTCGAGATCTTCGACCGGGTCGGCGGCGGGGACTCCTTCGCCTCCGGGCTGGTCTACGGCCTGCTCAACGGGGAGGGTCTCGCCACGGCCGTCGAGTACGGCGCCGCCCACGGCGCGCTGGCGATGACCACCCCCGGCGACACGTCCATGGCGAGCCGCCGTGAGGTGCTCAAACTCGCCGGCGGTGGCGGCGCCCGGGTCGACCGGTGAGGGGCCGGACGATGACCAGCCTGCCGACCAGCCACGCGCTGCACCTGCTCGATCACACCGACACCGTGGCCGTGGCCGTGCGCGACCTGGCCGCCGGCGAGACCATCGAGACCACCCCGGGGCACACCCTCACCGTGCTCGACGATGTGCCCCGGGGCCACAAGGTCGCCCTCGCCGACGTGGCGGTGGGCCGGCAGGTCCGCAAGTACGCCCACGTGATCGGCCGGGCGACACAGGACATCCGAGCCGGAGAGCATGTCCACTCGCACAACCTGGCTTTCTCCGACCATGTCCTCGACGAGAGCGCCGACAGCGCGGTGGGGGCGACGCGAGCGCGATCGAGCACGCCCACGGCGTCGCCGAGGGGGCGATGAGACTGCCGAGGCGGCGCACGTTCCGCGGGATCCGGCGCAGTGACGGCTCGGTGGCCACCCGCAACCACATCGCGATCGTCAGTTCGGTGAACTGTTCGGCGACGGTGTGCAAGGCGATCGCCACCCGCGCGGAAGCCTCCGGATTGCTGGAGGAGTACCCCACCATCGACGGTGTCGTCGCGGTCACCCACGACCAGGGCTGTGGACATGTCGGCCAGGGTGAGGGACTGGCGATGCTGCGCCGCACCCTCGCCGGGTACGCCACGCACCCGAACGTGGGTGGCGTGGTGCTGATCGGCCTCGGCTGCGAGATGAACCAGCTGGAGGGGCTGCTGGACGGCCTCCCGCTGCGCCCCGCGGTCCCGTTGGTCTCCTTCACGATCCAGGACGAGGGCGGCACCAAGGCCGCCGTCGCCCGGGGACTGGCGGCGATCCGGGAGATGGCGCCCCAGGTGGCCGACGTCTCACGCGAGGACGTCCCGGTCGGTGAGCTCGTCGTCGGCCTCAACTGCGGTGGCTCCGACGCCTGGTCCGCGGTCACGGCCAACCCGGCCCTCGGCCATGCCTCGGACCTCATCGTCGCCCAGGGGGCCGTACGGTGCTGGCCGAGACCCCCGAGGTGTACGGAGCGGAGGACCTGCTGATCCGCCGGGCGGAGCGACCGGAGGTGGCGCAGGAACTGCTGGACATCATCGGCTGGTGGGAGTCGTACACCGCGGCCGACGGCGGCGGGACGATGGACAACAACCCCTCCCCCGGCAACAAGGCCGGCGGCATCACCACCATCCTGGAGAAGTCGCTGGGCTCCGTGGCCAAGAGCGGGCATTCCCCGCTGCGCGCCGTCCAGCGCTACGCCGAGCCGATCACCACCCGGGGCTTCACTTTCATGGACACCCCTGGCTATGACCCGGTGTCGGTGACCGGGTTGATCGCCGGCGGCTGCACCCTGGTCTGCTTCACCACCGGTCGCGGCTCAGCGATCGGGACCCGACCCGCTCCCACGCTCAAGCTCGCCACCAACTCCGACCTCTACCGGCGGATGAGCGACGACATGGACCTGGACTGCGGCGTCGTCCTCGAGCAGGGCGTCTCCGTCGAGGAGATGGGGCTGCGGATCTACGACGCGATCCTCGACGCCGCGTCGGGCCGGCCGACCAGGAGCGAGGAACTCGGCTACGGGGAGAACGAATTCGTCCCGTGGCATGTCGGTGCGGTGACCTGACGCCGCCACGACTCGGACCGTCGGCATCCTGACGATCCATCAGCGTACGGAGGAGGCCCGCCCACACGGCGGCTTCCTCCGTTCGTCGTTCTCCGGGGGCGACCTCGGGGGACGACACCCGTCTCCCCCGATCAGCTGCCCCTGGCAAGCCCGGCATACCCCCCACGGGTATATAGTCATTGCTGTCGACGGATACCCCTGCGGGGTACTCCGCCAGGGTACTACCGCCGTAGTACTTCAGCACTCGTCGGGCGTACGCCCAGGAAAGGACATCGCGATGTCGACCACGACCGAGTACCAGGTCTCCGGCATGACCTGCCACCACTGCGAGATGTCGGTGAGCGAGGAGGTCGGCGAGATCCCCGGCGTCGAGTCCGTCGAGGTCAGCCACAGCACCGGCCGCCTGGTCATCACCAGCGCTGCCCCGATCGATCCGGCCGCCGTCACCGCCGCCGTCGAGGAGGCCGGCTACCAGGTCGTCGACGCCGCCTGAACCTCGACCACCCCGTGGGGCCGGCCCGCCACACGGCCCCTCGGTCCCCCTACGTCCACCCTCGGCAGGAAGAAGCCCACCGTGTCCACGACCCAGGTCGACCGGAGCGCCATCCTCGCGGCTCCCGGCCACGTCACCGATATCGAGCTCGAGATCGGTGGCATGACGTGTGCCTCCTGCGCCAACCGGATCGAACGCAAGCTCAACAAGCTCGAGGGCATCACCGCCTCGGTGAACTACGCCACCGAGAAGGCCCACGTGACCATCCCCGAGGGGTACGACCCCGGGCTGCTCCTTGAGACGGTGGCCGAGGCCGGCTACACGGCCGCCCTGCCGAAGGTCGAGCCGACCACCGCCGACCGCGACGATGACACCCCCGACCGCCAGGAGCTCGAGCTGCGGACCCTGCGCGGCCGCCTCATCGGCGCCGCGCTCCTGTCCGTGCCGGTGATCCTGCTGGCGATGGTGCCGGCCCTCCAGTTCGACAACTGGCAGTGGCTGTCGCTCACCCTCGCCTCCCCGGTGATCGTGTGGGCCGCGTGGCCGTTCCACCGCGCCGCCTGGACCAACCTGCGCCACGGTGCGGCGACGATGGACACGCTCGTCTCGATGGGAACCGGCGCGGCCTACCTCTGGTCGCTCTACGCCCTGTTCTTCGGCACCGCCGGGATGACCGGGATGAAGCATCCGTTCGAACTGACCGTCGGGCCGAGCGACGGAGCGGCGAACATCTACCTCGAGGTCGCCTCGGGCGTGGTGATGTTCATCCTGCTGGGCCGCTACTTCGAGAAGCGCTCGAAGCGCCGGGCCGGCGCCGCGCTGCGTGCCCTGCTCGACCTCGGCGCCAAGGACGTCGCGGTGCTGCGCGGCGGCACCGAGGTCCGGATCCCGGTCGACGAGTTGCGCGTCGGCGACGAGTTCGTCGTACGCCCCGGTGAGAAGATCGCCACCGACGGTGTTGTCGTGACCGGCACCTCCGCCGTCGACGCGTCGATGCTGACCGGCGAGTCGGTGCCCGTCGAGGTCGGCCCCGAGGATGCCGTCACCGGCGCCACGGTCAATGCCGGCGGCCGGCTCGTCGTCCGCGCCACCCGGATCGGCGCCGACACCCGGCTGGCGCAGATCGCGAAGCTGGTGGAGGACGCCCAGTCGGGCAAGGCGGAGATCCAGCGGCTGGCCGACAGGGTGTCCGGCATCTTCGTCCCCATCGTCATCGTGGTCGCCCTCGCCACCCTGGGCACCTGGATCGCCCTCGAGTACCCGATGACCGAGGCGTTCACGGCCGCCGTGGCGGTGCTGATCGTCGCCTGCCCGTGTGCCCTCGGCCTGGCCACCCCGACCGGCCTGCTCGTCGGCACCGGTCGCGGCGCCCAGCTCGGCATCCTGATCAAGGGCCCCGAGGTGCTCGAGTCGACCCGCAAGGTCGACACCATCGTGCTGGACAAGACCGGCACGGTGACCACGGGCACGATGACCCTGATGGACACGTACGCCGCCGACGGCACTTCGCTCGAGGAGGTGCTGCGTCTGGGTGGCGCGGTCGAGGAAGCCTCCGAGCACCCGATCGCCCGCGCGATCGCCGCCGGGGCCCAGGAGCGCGTCGGTGTCCTGCCGGCCGTGGCCGACTTCGCCAACCTCGAGGGCCGCGGGGTCCGGGGCTGCGTCAACGGCCACGACGTGCTCGTGGGTCGGGCGACGCTCCTGGCGGACCACGGGATCACACTCTCAGACGACCTGGCTGCGGCCCGGTCTGAGGCCGAGTCGGGCGGCCGGACGGCCGTGCTCGTCGCCTGGGACGGGGAGGCGCGTGGCGTCATCACCGTTGCCGACGCCGTCAAGCCGACCAGTGCGGAGGCCATCGCCCGTTTCCGCCGGCTCGGACTGACGCCGGTGCTGCTCACCGGCGACAACCGGACGGTCGCGGAACGTGTCGCCGCCGAGGTGGGCATCGACCGGGTGATCGCCGAGGTGCTGCCGCAGGACAAGGTCCGGGTCGTCACCGAACTCCAGGCCGAGGGTCGGGTGGTGGCGATGGTCGGGGACGGCGTGAACGACGCGGCTGCCCTCGCCCGGGCCGATCTGGGGCTCGCGATGGGCACCGGGACCGACGTGGCGATCGAGGCGGCCGACCTGACCCTGGTGCGCGGAGACCTGCGGGTGGCGGCCGACGCCATCCGGTTGTCGCGCCGCACGCTGGGGACGATCAAGGGGAACCTGTTCTGGGCCTTCGCCTACAACGTGCTCGCCATCCCACTGGCGGCGACCGGCCTGCTCAACCCGATGATCGCCGGGGCGGCGATGGCCTTCTCCAGCGTCTTCGTGGTGAGCAACAGCCTGCGGCTCCGCGGCTTCCGGTCCGACCTCCGCTGAGGACCGCACCGGCAGAGGGGGGCTCAGGCGTCCCTCTGCCGGGGACCGTCCTCCTTGGGGGTCCGGGCCGGCCCCTCGGTCTGCGCCGACGTGCGGGCTTCCGCCGACTCGTGGGCGTCATGGCGGCGGAACGGCAGCAGGTGCGCGATGCTCGTCAGCACCCCACCGATCACCAGCGCCACCACGCCCGAGCCCAGGGTGTCGATCAGCCAGGCCAGGAAGCCGCCCACCCCGGGCACCTCGTGGGCAGGCGCGGCGAGGTGGTGCAGGAGGTCGGCCGGCGCATGCCAGCCCAAGGTGTTGGCGCCGGAGATCAGGATGTGCCCCCCGACCCACAGCATCGCGGCGATCCCCACCGTCGACAGCACCGACAGCACGGTCGGCATGGCGCGGACCAGCGCAGCACCGATCCGCTGGGTAGCGGGCCGCTCGCGCTCCTTCAGCGCCAGGCCCATATCGTCCATCTTCACGATCAGCGCGACCACGCCATACACGAGCACCGTCAGCACCACGCCGACGACCGCGAGGGTCAACATCTTGGGCACCAGCCCCATCCCGGCTCCCTGGCCGGCGTTGACCCCGGCCAGGGAGATCACCATGATCTCCGCGGAGAGGATGAAGTCGGTGCGTACGGCACCGCGGATCAGGGCCTTCTCCGAATCCGCGCCCCGTTCGACCGCCGGGCCGGACGGTCCATCCTCGCCGTGGCCGCCGCGAAAGGCCTCGAGAACCTTCTCGGCCCCCTCGAAGGAGAGGTAGAGACCACCGAGCATCAGCAGCGGTGTCAGGACGACGGGCAGGAAGCGGTCGAGGACGAGCAGGACGGCGATCAGGATCGCCTTGTTCAGCAGGGAACCCCGTCCGATCCGCCAGACGACCGGCAACTCACGGCTGGGGTGGATGCCGGCGACGTACTGCGGGGCCACGGCCGTGTCGTCGACCACCACCCCGACCGTCTTGGTGCTGGTCGCGCTGGCCGCCTTGGCGATCATCGCCACGTCGTCCAGCAGGGCGGCGAGTCCTCCGGCCATGGGTTCCTCCCGGGAGTACGGTCCGTGGTGGGCGGGCGTACCGCTGGTGGCGGACGCGTGTGAGGGAAACCTAGCAGCCGGCTGTGACACTCCCGGTTCGCGCGTGCTCCCCGGCCCACTCTGTCAGTCTGGCCGAAAGGGCCCTCGAGAAGAGGAGACACCGTGGCAACGACCCGACCGTTCCACCGGCGTGTGCTGGTCAGGCTGGTGGTCGCCGCCGTCCTGGGCATCGTGACCGGCGTGATCGTCACCATGACCTGGCGGTCCGAGGCCTCCCCCGTTGCGGGGTGGATCGTGACCGCCCTGGTCTACTGCGGCTGGACCTGGGCCACCATCGCCCCGATGGACGCCGAGCAGACCCGCTCCCACTCCACGGCGGAGGACGCCGGTCGTGGGACCACCGACGTGATCCTGCTGATCGCCGCCCTCGCCAGCTTGGTCGGAGTCGCCGTACTGCTGGCCGCCGGCTCCCAGAAGGGGTCGTCCGCCATTGCCGAGACGGGACTGGGCGTGCTGTGCGTGATCTCCTCCTGGCTGCTCGTCCACACCTTGTTCACCATGCGCTACGCGCGCCTGTACTACGAGAACGGCGGCGGCATCGGCTTCAACCAGGACGAGGACCCCGACTACCAGGACTTCGCGTACCTGACGTTCACGGTGGGGATGACGTACCAGGTCAGTGACACCGACATCACCTCGAAGGCGATCCGGCACACCATCCTGCGTCATGGCCTGTTGAGCTACCTGCTCGGTGCGGTGGTGCTGGCGTCGACCGTGAACCTGGTCGCCTCCATCGCCTCGAACGCCTGAGCGACTCGCACGCCTCGAACACCTGAGCGTCCGGGACCAGCGGCCGGGTGCCGCCGGGTGCGCCGGGCTGTTGTCAGAGGGCTTCCGCCGGACCCTCGGGATCGACCTCCGCCGCCCGGCGCTCCGCGGCGTAGGCCTCGACGCGGCGTTCGAAGGTGCGCCCTATCAACCGGCCGACCACCAGGGACACGATCGCCGCGACCCCGAACAGCCCCCAACTGGCGTCCTTCACGTACCGCTCCGCGGCCATGCCGAGGAAGTGCACCAGGAGGGTGATGCCCCCCGCCCAGCAGGCGGCCCCGGACGCGTTCGCCATCAGGAACCTCGGGTAGGTCAGCTTGAGCGCCCCGGCCAGGGGGCCAGCGAACATCCGCAACAGCGCGATGAACCGGCCCAGGAAGACCGTCCCCACGCCGTAACGGGCGAAGAGGTGCTCGGCGTAGAGGATCCGGTCGGCAGAGACGTGACGCGGGAACCGTACGGCCAAGCGATCGAGCAGGGCAGGCCCGAAGTGGCGTCCGACCGAGTAACCGATCGAGTCGCCGATCACGGCGCCGGCGAAGGCGGCGAGCGCCACCCAGATCGGCGAGATGTGCAGCTCGCTGCGAGAACTCATCAACGACCCCGCGATGAGGGCCGTCTCGCCGGGCACCGGCACGCCGATGCTCTCGATCCCCACCAGCAGCCCGATCAGGGCGTAGACGGCCACCGGCGGGATGGAATGGAGGAACGTGATGAACGACATGGCATCCAAGAGGTCGGGAGGACCGGCGAACGGCACCACCGGTCGTACGTAGTCCTCCGACCATAGTCGGCTGCCGCTGAGAGTCCACGCAAGGCGCGATCGTCCGCCGCCGTTGTAGGCACACGCGGCAGTTGCAGTCACCCGCCGGGCGCCGACGCGCGGCAGGAGAATGGCACCTCGGCGCCTGAACGGAACCACGGCGGCCGTGCTCTCGGAGAAGACCGCGCACAATCATCGACCCCGAGGATGACCGCTCCCGGCAGGGCGTTCCGCAGGGAGCCCCAGCCCTGAGAGCGCGGCGGACACCGATCTGGCCCCAGGACGGGAACAAACCTACGATTGGGCCGTGGAAATCTCTCACCAGCCGGCACACAGCACACCGTCCCGCCCCGACACGACCGACTGGACGGTGCCGAGCGCCCAGGGATGCCCACAGTGCGGCTTCGTTCCCATCCGTCCGTTGAGCGGCGTCGCCCGTCGGCTGCGCGACTCGGTGGAGCGCTGGCAGGCGGTGCTGGAGCTGCCCGATGTCGCCGTCCGGCCCGAACCCGACGTCTGGTCGCGGCTGGAGTACTGCTGCCATGTGCTGGACATCAACCGGGTGTTCACCGTCCGGGTCGAGCGGATGCGGTCGGAGGACGTGCCGACCCTCGAGGGCTGGGACGGTGAGGTGGCCGCTGTCGAGGGCGACTACAACGCCCGGGATCCCCGGTCGGTCGCGTCCGACTACGAGACGGCCGCACACCGGGCCGCGGAGCTCTTCGCCTCACTCGAGGAGGACGCGTGGCACCGACAGGGCGTCCGCGAGGACGGCAAGAGGTTCACCATCGCGACGCTGGCGGACTACTGGCTGCATGAGGTGCAGCACCACCTGGCCGACGCCGAACGCTGATCGACCCGTACGGCGCTGATCGACGCGCTCAGCCGGTCCCGGGCTCGGTGGCGCCGGCCGCGTACTCCGCCGAGAGCACCTGGTAGGACCGGGAGGCGAACGCCAGGCCGGTGACCAGCAGGCCGATGGACGACGCACCGATGAAGACCAGGGCGATGCCCCGGGCCTCGCCCGCACCGACCAACCATCCGAAGGCCCGCCGGCCTGGATCGGACGCCATGTACGGGATCAGCCCGTACTGGGCGAGGGGACCGATGAGGAAGGCGGTCAGCGGCGCGGCCGCCGTTTCCACGGCCTGCGCGAAGCCGAAGACCCGGCCCTGCAGGCCGTACGGCACCACCCGTTGCAGCGTCGTCTGTTCGGCCGCCTCCACGACCGGGATGACGGCCATGTAGAGGAGCAGGCCCGCGGCGAGCAGCGCGACCGACTCGCGGAGGGTGAAGAGCAGGCCGATCAGCTGGATGACGACATCGCCGAACAGCAGCAGGCGCAGCGGCTTGCGGCCGAGGCCGACGGTGGCCACCACCGCCCCGCCGATGATGAACCCGAAGCTCACCACGCCCCAGAGCAGGCCCCACGCCTCGACCGACATCAACGTCAGACCGTACGGATCCAGCAGGGCCAGGAAGACGCCGCCGACGAGGTTGTTGAAGGTCGAGAAGATGATCAGGGCGAGCAGACCCGGGATGGCGACGACCGTGCGGGCCGCGGCGCCGAGGGCGACCGGCCGTGGCGCCGTCGCGGCGTGCTGGACCGCGGGCTCCGGGACGGCGATCGTCACCAGGTGTCCCAGCGAGAGCACCGAGAGCACCACCGCGACCACGATCGTCCAGCCCATGCCGATGAGGCCCAACGCGAGGCCACTGAAGACGGAGGTGACGGCGAAGCTGAGCCCGTTGACGATGCCGACCCGACCGTTCGCCTTCGCCCGGCCCTCGACCGGCACGAGCAGCGTGACCGTCGTCGGCAGCGCGATCTCACGGGCGCTCTCGGCGATGCCCCCGAACAGCACGGCCGCCACGAAGATCCAGAACGGGACGGCACCGATGGTGAGCAGGCGGTCGTGCGGGAAGACGTGGTAGCAGACCAGAGCCGCGGCGAAGGACACCGCGGTCAGGACCTGGCTGGCGACCATCACCGACTTTTTGCGGAGACGGTCGACCAGCATGCCGAAGGGCACCGCCACCACGGCGACGAGCAGCATGTACGCGCCACCCATGATCGAGGTGGCGAGCACCGACCGGGTCTCCAGATAGACCCAGAAGGTGGCGGCGAACCACAGGAAGTTCGTGGTGAGGTTGGCGATGAAGGTGTTGACCAGCAGCAGGGCGAAGGCCCGGCTCGGGGTGTGCATGGTTCGGCTCCGTACGGTGGGCCCGGAGGCCTCCCATCGTACGGGCGGTCGTCCGCGGACGGTCAGGCGAAGGGGGCGGAGGCCTTGTCGAGCGCGGCGACCTGCTCCTGGGTGAGGGTGAGGGCGGCCGCAGCCACCAGGTCGGGGAGCTGCTGGGTCGTCCGGGCCGAGGCGATCGGCGCCGTGACCCCCTTGGCGAGCAGCCAGGCCAGAGCGACGGTGGCCGGTGCCACGCCGTGCTCCTCGGCGACGGCGACGAGGGCATCCACGACGCCCAGGCCGTCGGCGTTCAGGTGTCCCTCGGCCCGCCGTCCGCGGACCGACCGCTGGAGGTCCTCCGGGGTGCGGTACTTGCCGGAGAGGAAGCCGGAGGCCAACGCGTAGTACGGGAACACGGCCAGGCCCGCGGAGGCGGCGATCGGCGCGTAGCCGGTCTCGTAGCGATGGCGGGCGACGAGGTTGTACTCCGGCTGGAGGGCGACAGGGGCGGTGAGCCCCTCGGCCGCGGCCGCGTCAAGCCAGGCGCGCATCCGCTCAGGGGTGATGTTGGACATCCCGATCGCCCGGATCCGGCCGTCCCGGACCAGCGCGTCGAACGTGGCCGCGATCTCCTCGATCGGCCGCTCGGTGTCGTCGTAGTGGGCGTAGTAGAGGTCGATCCGGTCGGTCCGCAGCCGGCGCAGCGAGTCGTCGACAGCCGCTCGTACGTTGTCGGGGGCCAGTCCCTTGCGGCCCTGGAGGGCACCGACCTTGGTGGCGATGACCAGGTCGTCGCGGTTACCGCGGGCGGCCATCCAGTCGCCGATGATCTCCTCGGACTCGCCGCCCCGGTTGCCCGGGACCCAGGCGGAGTAGGAGTCGGCGGTGTCGATGAAGTTGCCGCCGGCGGTCACGAAGGCATCGAGGACGGCCTCGGATCCCACCCGGTCGGAGGTCCAGCCGAACGTGTTGCCGCCGAGATTGAGCGGGAAGATCTCGGTCTCGAGCGTCGGGATGCTTGCCATGTCCTCACCTTGCCACACCTGCTTCAGGATTCAAGCACGTACGACACGTCGCCGCCGTACGGCACCGGAAGGCGCGACAGAGCTGGTGCGGGACGGCACACTGGAGACACGAGGAGGGGCAGCATGATCGAGTTCACCTGGACGGACACGGTGGCCGAGGCCCACCTGTGGGCCCGGGAGCTCCGGCCGTTCGCCGAGATCGCCACGACCATGGGCGAGCTCGCCGCGCGCCGGTCGACCCTCCATCCGC
Source organism: Raineyella fluvialis (assembly GCF_009646095.1). Taxonomy (NCBI): domain Bacteria; kingdom Bacillati; phylum Actinomycetota; class Actinomycetes; order Propionibacteriales; family Propionibacteriaceae; genus Raineyella; species Raineyella fluvialis. The sequence continues at coordinate 1,142,091 of NZ_CP045725.1, forward strand.
GGCCGCTGCCAGCAGGCGTTTTTCCCAGTGGGACCACCGACCTCGATCTGCTCGACCAACTCCTGGTGGCGCGCCGCCCCGAGACGCTGGTCGCCGACGTGACGCTGGAACCGGCCAGGGAGATCGAGGCGCGGTGCGCCCGACTGGTCTTCGACGATCCCGGCCGGGTTGCGGAATGGGACCGGGACCAGCCCATCGTGGCGCTCGCCGCTCCGATCATCCGCGACGATGAGGTGCTCGAGACCGTCGTATTCAATGCCGACTGCCTCGACATCCAGCAGCACGAGTGGGACGAGTTGCGCGAGGGCTGGCTCCCTCGCCTGGCGGACAGCGGCTGGCAGCCGTGCAGCACGGCCTTCCTCACCGCCGCGATGACGGGATTCCTCGACGTGTACCAGCGCCAGTCGGCACCGCGGATGCACGATCTGGTCCTGGTGGAGCCCCTGTGCCCGCACCCCGTGGTCCGGGCGGCGTTGGACTCGCTGCGTCCCGTACGCCAGTGACGGCGACCCCGGCGGCAGGGCAGTAGGGCGAGGCGGTCGCGCGGGGGCGGTGGTAGCATCACCGCATGCTGTCCTGAGGATCGTGCCGGTCCCACGTCCGAGGCGTCTGCCCGGTGGGAACCCTTCACCACTCCTGGATCCCTCATGTCCTCAGCACTCACCCCTTTCTCGCCCTCCACCGCCTCGGGCGCCGACCACCTGCGCGTCGAGGGGGTCTCCCGCTCGTTCCCTGACCGCCGGGTGCTCACCGATGTGTCGTTCGTCGTCCCGGCCGGGAGCCGTGCCTGCCTGATCGGCGAGAACGGGTCGGGCAAGTCCACCCTGCTGCGGATCGTGGCCGGTCTCGACCAGCCCGACGCGGGCACGGTGAGCGCCCCCGGCACCGTGGCGCTGTACCACCAGCAGCCGCCCTTCCCGCTCACGCTCACTGTCGGGGAGGCGCTGCGGGATGCGACGGCGCCCCTGCGCGAGGTGGTCCGCCGGGTCGAGGCGGAGGGGGAGGCGATGGCCCACCCGGAGGTGATGGCCCACCCGGAGGTGGTGGCGGGCGCGGGGGCGGCCAGTGGGGCCGCCGACCGCTTCGAGGCAGCCCTCCGGGAAGCCGAGGCGCGCCAGGCATGGACGGTCGATCATCTGGTCGACCGGCTCGTCCACGGTCTGGGGCTCGGCGGCATCGCGCCCGACCGGCGCGCCGACAGCCTGTCCGGAGGCCAGGTGAGCCGACTGTCACTGGCCTGGCTGCTCATCCGCCGGCCGGACACCCTCCTGCTCGACGAACCCACCAACCACCTCGACGACGCGGCCGTCGCGCTCCTCACCGAGTTGCTCGCCGGCTGGTCCGGGCCGGTGCTCATGGCGAGCCACGACCGGGCCTTCCTGGACGAGGTGGCAACCCTGCTGCTCGACCTGGATCCCGCACCGCTGGCCCACGCCGCCGTACGCCACGACCGGGACTCCCCCGGCTCGGGGTTCGGCGTGACCAGGTTCTCCGGGACGTTCACCGCCTACCGGCAGCACCGCGAGGCCGCCCGCGACCGCTGGGAGCGGCAGTACCGCGAGGAGCAGGACGAACTCGACCGGCTGCGGCGCCGAGCCCGCGACGACCATGCGGTCGGGCATCCGGGCCGTGGGCCGCGCACGGAGGCGCGGGCGTCGAAGAAGTTCTACGCCGATCGCAACGCCACCGTCGTGTCCCGCCGGGTCAACGACGCCTCCGCCGCGCTGGCCGCGCTGGAGGCGGCCCAGGTCCGCAAGCCGCCGGCCGATCTGCGGTTCCGCGGCCTGACGGGCACGCCCTCGGCACGGATGCGTACGCCCGGGCCGCTGCTCGTCGCGACCGAGGTGGCGATCCCGGGCCGCCTGGCGCCGACTTCCGTCGCGCTCGGCGCTGACACCCGACTACTGGTCACCGGCCCGAACGGCTGCGGCAAGTCGACACTGCTCTCGCTCCTCGCTGGTCGGCTCGAGGCGGCCACTGGGACACTCACCCGTCTCGGCCGGCTGTCGGTCGGGATGCTCGGACAGGACGTCGCGGCCCGCGAGCCGTCCCGTACGGTCGCCGACACCTATCGGGACGCCGTCGGGGTCGAGCGCGCGGAGCGTACGCCACTGAGCCGTTTCGGCCTGGTGGCGGGCCGGGACGAGGAGCGGCCGGTGGGCAGCCTCAGCGTGGGCCAGCGACGGCGGCTGGACCTCGCAATCCTGCTCGCCCAGCCCCCGACGTGCTCCTGCTCGACGAACCGACGAACCACTTCTCGCTGCTGCTGGCAACGCAACTGGAGGCGGCGATCCCGGACTACCCGGGGGCGGTGGTGGTGGCGAGCCACGACCGCAGGCTACGGGCGACGTGGACGGGAGAGGAGCTGGCACTCAGTGCCTAGACGGTCCGGGAGGTGCCCCCACTGTCCCCGGAACACCGACCCCACCCCGGGTCGGAGGCCGCCTCGGCCGTAGGTTGGTGGAAACATGGCTGTCGCACCACGGCAGTGACCCTGCCACCCCTCGACCGAAGGACCAGCACTGTGGGCCAGAACACCACCCTCGCGATCACGCTGGTCGTCTTCGGTTCGTTCTGCTACGCCCTGTCGGCCTCGTTCCAGCACCGGGCGATCAAGCGTAAGGTCCGGCGCAACGAGGAGAAGGCGCCCCTCGGCTTCCGAGCCTTCCTCAGCACGATCCGCTCGCGGCGCTGGCTCGCGGGGGCAGGCCTCCTCGGGGTCTCCGCCCTCCTGCAGGTGATCGCCCTCTCGATGGCTCCGGTGAGCGTCGTCCAGCCCGTCGGGCTGCTCGCGTTCCCGTGGTCGATCCTCATCCAGGCGCGGCTGCACCGGCAACGGATCCGTCGCCGGGTCGGGCTGGCGGTGCTCCTCACCGTGGGCGCCACGGCCGCGTTCACGGTGCTCAGCGCCCTGCACGCCGTCCCCCAGTCGGACCTCAACGGGGTGCGGGTGGCGGTCGGTGCGGCGGTGGTCTACCTGCTCACGCTGGCCTTCGGCCTGCTCGGCGCCCGAGGTCCGAAGCACTGGCGGTGTCTGCTCTGGTCCTCCGGCGGCGCAATGCTGTACGGGCTCGAGGCGGCCCTGGTGAAGTCGCTGATCGACTTCATCCGCCACACGCAGTGGTGGCACTCACCCCTGCTGATCGGGATCCTGGCGGCGCTGGTGATCGGCAGTTCGACGGCGGGCTGGATGATCCAGCAGGGCTTCGCCACCGGACCGAGCGAGATCGTGGTCGGGTCGACGACCATCACCAGCCCGGTGATCGCCGTGACGTACGGCATCGCCGTCCTCGGTGAGGGCCGGCTGCTGGACAACCTCACCGGTGGCCTGATGGCGCTCTTCGCGGCCCTGGCGGTCGCCGGCGTGGTGGTGCTGACCCGGCTCGACAAGTCCTGGGACGAACGCCCCCTGCTGCACTGAGGGCTCGTCCCTTGCGGACCTGCCGAACCGGGTCCCGCGACGATCAGTTGAAGTGGTACAGCCGCTGCGCCAGGCGATAGCCGAAGAGCGACAGCCGTCGCCCAAAGGGTCCCGCGAGGTTGGTGCCGAGGACCACGGAGTGCCGCCCGAGACGGGCGCGGAGGTTCGGGTCGACGGAGTCGATGTGCTCCCACATCGCCCGGCGCATGACCAGCCCGTCGCCCCCCTTGATCACCGAGAAGATCGACGACGCCGCCACGATCAGGGCCAGGTAGTTCTCCATGTACCGGGCCAGCTTCGGGTTCGGGATGTCGTCGGGAAGCTTGTGCGCCTCCACCATCACCGCGGTGATCCGCATCTGCTGGTCGAGCCGGCCGACCATGATCGGCTCGTTGACCGACTGGTCGTCGCGGCCGATGAAGTAGTGGTAGAGATCGACCGGAAGGTAGTACAGCGTCTTCACCAGCGGCAGCGGCACGTAGACGAAGATGTTGTCGACGTAGAAGGTGTGCTCGGGAAGCTTCAGCCCGCTGTCACGCAGGACCTGCGTACGGTACGTCGCGGCGTGCATGAGGATGTTCTGCCCGCGCCCGAAGAGGCGGGTGCGGTCCCAGGTGATCTGCTTGTTCGTCGGCAACGGCCCGCGGTAGCGGATCACCCGGCGGTTACCGGTGGCGACGTGCTCGTAGACGTAGTTGGTGACGATGAGGTCCGCCGGGTTGTCCGAGGCGATGAAGCCGCGGAGCTTGGTGAGCAGCAGCCCCAGCGCGTCCTTGTCGAGCCAGTCGTCGGAGTCGACGACCCGGAAGTAGTGCCCGGTGGCCGCCGCGAGGCCGGCGTTGACCGCACCGCCATGGCCCTTGTTGGGCTGGTGGACGACCTTGATGGTGTCGGGGTGGCGCCGGGCCCACTCGTCGGCCTTGGCCGCGGTGTCGTCCTTCGTCGACCCGTCGTCGACGATGATGATCTCCAGGTCCTTCGCACCGACCAGCATGGACTCGACGCAGTGGTCCATGTAGTCGGCGGAGTTGTAGCAGGGGATCGCGATGGTGAGCGTCGGACGATGCTCGGCGGTCATTCAGTCCTCCTCGGGGCTGGTCGTGGTGGCCGGTGCGTCGGCGAGCAGCCGGTCGGACAGTTCCAGGGCGTTGGCCACGGTCGCGTCCATGTTGTAGTAGCGGTACTCGGCGAGCCGCCCGATCGGGTGGAAGTCGGCGAACTCCCGGGTCAGTGCCACGTACTTGCCGTGCAGCGCGAGGTGCTCCTCGTCGAGGACCGGGTAGTACGGATCCATGCCCGCGTCCGGCTCGTACGGCTTGGAGTACTCCCGCACGATCGTGGTGACCCCGGGCAGCTCCTGGCGGGTGAGGTACTTGAACTCGGTGATCCGGGTGAAGTCCTCGGAGACCGTGTAGTTGATGGTGCCGCGCTGCTGGAAGTAGTCCTGCGGGTAGGTCTCGAAGACGAAGTCGAGCGAGCGGTACGGCAGGCGGCCGAAGCGGCAGTCGAAGAGTTCGTCGAGCGGGCCGGTGTAGATGACGGTGCCGCCGAAGGTCTGCCCGCCGATCCGGACCTCCCCGGGGGTGGTCAGGTCGAGGACCGTACGGGCATCGACGTCGGTGCGGACGCTGATGCCGGGGTGGTCGAGCATCCGGGCGATCAGCGCGGTGTACCCGTCGGTCGGCAGGCCCTGGTGCGGGTCCTGGAAGTAGCGGGAGTCCTCGGAGAGGAAGACCGGCACCCGCGCGGTGACCGAGGCGTCGATCTTGTCGGGCGTCGTCCCCCACTGCTTCACCGTGTAGTGCAGGAAGACGTTCTCGTAGACGTAGTCGGCGACCTCGACCAGGTCGGGGTCGTCCTCGGCGCGCAGCTCGTTGATCGAGACCTTGGCGCCGTCGCCGTAGCGGGCGACCATCTTGGCGATCAGCTCGTTGCCGCGCTCCTCGCCGAACGCCATCCGCATCGAGATCTTGTTGAACGGCACGGGCATGAAGGTGCCGTAGACGTTCGCGAGGACCTCGTGGGAGTAGCCGTTCCACTCGGTGAAGCGGGACAGGTAGTCGAACACCCGCTCCACCCGGGTGTGGAAGATGTGCGGGCCGTACTTGTGCACCAGCACCCCCGCGTCGTCGACATGGTCGTACGCGTTGCCGCCGATGTGCGGGCGCTGCTCGAGGACGAGGACGCGTCGGCCGCCCCGCTCGGCCAGCTCCCGGGCTATCGTCGTGCCCGCGAATCCCGCCCCGACCACGATGGCGTCGTACGCCCCGACATCCAGGCCCTCGAGGGCCCCACCGGTCTCGACCACAGTCCTGCCTTCCTCACCGCTCATCCGGGCCACCACCGGGCCGCTGCGGGAGCGATCGGCTGGTCCGCGACACCGCTGGGCATCCGGGACATCGTGGCACTGTTCAGGGATGCTAGTCGGCGCGCCCCCGGGTTCCCGCATCGGGATGGCATGAGTCACACGCACCCCCGACGTACCGCACAGCGGACTGCCGCCGGACCGGCCAGGGCCCGAGGAGTCAGGTCACCTTCCGGGCACCGAGTCGTCATCCAGCGCTCACCCTCCGGACACCTCCGGGTCCGACACCTCCGGGCCGTACGTCCGGCGCGCTCAGCCGACCCGGCTGCTCGACCACCGGTACTCCTCGTCCGCGGATGCCCCCTGGCCCGGCTCGGTGGCGACGATCCGCAGGGTCGGCCGGGGGTCGAGGGTGATCTCGACACGGACGACCTGGCCTTCGGGACCGGTCGACTCGTACGTGATCCAGGTGCAGTCCTTCCCGACCACGCGCAGTCGGGACCGGACCAGCCACGGGTGGCGTCGCCGGAAGCCGATCAGGTCCTGGTGCAACCGGCGCATCCAGCCACCGAAGGGCGCGAGCTGCTCCGGGGAATCGGGCAGCGGCGGACGCAGCGGATCATCGGCGCCCGGGCCACTGCCCCGGGTCCCGCGGAACGCCTCCTCATCGCCGTAGTACACGCTGGGCATGCCCGGAGTGGTCATCAGGATCGCCAGGGCGAGGGCGGCACCGTCGTCGCCGACCGTGGAGGCGATCCGATCCACGTCATGGTTGCCCACGAAGGTCTGCAGGACGACGTCGCGGGAGAACCCGTCGTGCCGCTCGAGCGCCCAGGCCAGTTCCCAGAAGTTGCGATCGCGCAGCGAGCTCCAGGTCGCCTTCCACAACTCGTAGCCGGTGATGGAGTCCAGGCTGCCAGCGGCCGCGATGGCGGCGTAGTCGCCGTGGATGACCTCCCCGATGAACAGCGCCTCGGGGAATTCCGCCCGCACCCGGGCCAGGACCGTACGCCAGAAGGCCGGCGGGACGGAGTAGGCCACGTCGAGTCGCCAGCCGGCGATGCCGCGCCGTAGCCAGTGCAGCATGATCGCGGCCACGGCATCGGCCACCCGCGGGTCGTCATGGTTGAGAGGGACGAGGTCCCCGTGGCCCTCCCAGGTCCCCGGGACGCCCCAGCGGTGACCCTGCCCGTCGTCGTGCCAGTCGATCCGGACCAGGTTGGCGGTCTCGCTCTCCGGGCCCTTCGCCAAGGCCTGCTCGACCCAGGGGTGACGGCGCCCGACATGGTTGAACACCCCGTCGAGCACCACGGCGAGCCCGCGACCGGCGGCCGCAGCGAGGAAGTGGTCGAGATCGGCCTCGTCCCCGAGACGGGGGTCGATGGCGAAGTGGTCGAGGGTGTCGTAGCCATGCGTGTCGGAGGCGAAGACCGGGCCGAGCAGCAGTCCGGAGCACCCCAGGGCGACGACGTGGTCGAGCCAGGCCTCCAACGCCGGCAGTCGATGGACCACCTCGCCGGGGCGGTCGCCGCGGATCGGGGCACCGAGGGCGCCGAGGGGTAGACGTGCCACCAGATGGCGGAGTCGAGGAGAGACACGGGATTTCCTTCCGGCCGAGTCGGTGCTGCTGGGTACTACTGAGTTGCCCTCAGTAACTATAGTGAGCCTAACTCACTAGTGGACTAGGATGAAAACGTGACCCCAGACAACGACCGCACCACACGGACGGACCGCGTCCCACGGCAGCGTCTCGACGCCGACACCCGGCGCGGAGAGATCCTCGCTGCCGCCGACGGGCTCTTCGCCGCGGCACCGTACGCCGACGTCTCTGTCGTCGCCGTCGCCACCGCGGCGGGCGCCTCTGAGGCCCTCGTCTTCCGCTACTTCGGCACAAAGGCCGCCCTGTACGCCGAAGTCGTCCGTGCCTCCCTGGCGGAACTCGCCCGCCAACAGGCCGCCGCTGTCGCTGCCCTACCCCCCAACACCTCGGCGCGTGACCGCGTGACCACCTCCCTCGGGATCGCGCTCGACCACGTGGCCGACGGCACGCCGGGGGCGCGCGGGTTCCTCGAGGGCGGCACGGAACCTCCGCAGGCCCTCGCGGTCCGCCGGGAAGCCCGCCTGGCGACCGTCGAGGCCCTTCGCCAGATGCTGGTGCCGAGTCCGTGGGATCGCCACGAGTACGCCCTTTGGGGCTTCCTGGGCTTCCTCGACGGTGCCTGCGCACACTGGATCGCCGGCGGCTGCCGTGAGGAGGAGCGCTGGCCGTTGATCGAGGCGGCACTCGGCGCCCTGCAGGGCGCCCTGGGCGACTGGGGACGCTGACCGCACCGCCACGCCCCCGGAGGCACGGCCACATCGACGTACGCCTCCACCCGCCCACGTCGGACGGCATGGACGTACGGCAGCATCGGCGTAGCGCAGCATCGGCGTCAGGCGGACAACGGGGCGCGGAACCGTTGGTGGCGGCGAGGCCGGCGGCTCCGATCCACATGGACCGGCGGCAGGACCTCGGGGACGCCATCGGCGCCGATGCGGATCTCCCACCGGCGACCGGGCGGGTCGGCGGTCGGCTCCACGATCCCGTGATGATGCGCACACACCAACACCAGGTTCTCCACCGACGTCACCCCACCGCTCTGCCAGGGCACCACGTGATGCGCATGACATGCGGCGGGCGGCTTGTCACACCCGGGGAACGCGCAGCCCCGGTCCCGCACCATCAGCGCCGTACGGATCGGGCCGGTGACCAGTCGATGCTCCCGCCCGACGTCCAACACCTCGGAGCACCCACCCAGGGTGACCGGGACGAGGTCGGCATCGCAGCAGAGCTGTCGCAGCTCACTCGCCGCGACGGGCACCCCGGCCCCACCAAGCCTCCGGAGGCCGCCAGATCGGTCAACCGCTCCTCGGGGATGGTGACCACGATCCGGGGCCGATCACCCCCGTGGGCGGGTGCATCCTGGTGCAGCGCGGCAGCAGCGGCGAGCTCGACCAGGGCATCGGCGCGTCGCATCGCCGGCGTCACGTCCTCGGCCAATGGATCCAGGGCATCCAGGGCTCGCCGGTGGTCCCGAGCGACGATCGCGTCGATCTGGACGATGAGCGACTGTGCCGCGAGCACCGGCAGCTTCCCCTTGATCAGCACCGATCCGTGTCGGTCATCAGCGAAGTCGAGGCCGCGGTTGCGCCGGGCCAGCCGCAACTCCCGCTCCAGTCTCTTTGCCTCCAGATCCTCCGCCGTCTCAGGCGCGAGAACCTCCAGCAGGTGCTCGGCGGCGGTCGCCAGACCTCGAGAATCGAGACCGGCCGCATAACCGACCATGTCCGACTCCGCCTGCCGGAGCATCGCGGGCCCGAGCTCATCGGGCAGATCGACCAGCACGTCGCAGATCGCCCGCGCCTGTGTCGGCGACAGGCGGCCTGCCAACCCTGCCGCGCGCACCATCGGAAACTCCGCCAAGTCACGCCCCTGGTGGACCAGAGTCCACACCTCCGGCCGCGTCATGCGACGTGTGTCGGCCAACCAGCTCACCACCGACAACCCGGTTGCCGCGACATCAGCACCGGTCGCCTCGGCCTCACCGACCAGCACCGCCGCGAGCAGGCGCAACCGGTCCGACGCCTCGATCGCGACCGACGCGAGGTCCACTCGCTCCCGATCGGTGGCGAGGCCACGGTCATCATCGAGACCGTCCAACAGCCCCAGGATTCCGGCGAGCATCTCACCGGTCGGGGTCCCCCATTCCCGTTCCATGCCCCTGACTCTAGAAGTGACCACTGACATTCGAATCGAACGCGCGTATGGCTAGGGCAGGGAGGCGCAGACCCCCGCTGAGGGCCTTCTCAGGGAGTTCCGACAGCTCCGACGCCTAGACTGCCGACCTGTGACAGCAGTGACAACCGATGCCCAGCAGGACCAGCCCCGGCGCCGTGTGGCGTACGCCGATGCCGGCTCCCCCCGCTACGCCACGATGCTCGCCATCCTCTGCGTGGTCGTCGTCCTCTCCAACATCGGCGGATCGAAGGGCGTCGTCTTCGGCCCGATCATCACCGATGGCGGCTTCTTCCTGTTCCCGCTGGCGTACATCCTCGGCGACACGATCACCGAGATCTACGGTGTCCGCGCCGCCCGCCGGGCCATCATCTCCGGCTTCGCGACGAGCGTCGCCGCGGTCGTGACGTACGCCGTCATCATCGCGCTGCCGGGTTTCACCGACGACTACGGGATGGCCAAGCAGGCGGCCCTGGAAACGGCCCTCGGCCCGGTCTGGCAGATCGTGCTGGCGAGCATGCTGGGCTTCATCTGCGGCCAGTCGATGAACTCCTTCATCATGTGGGCCCGCAAGAAGCGCCGCCTGGAGCGCGGCCTGATCGGCCGGCTGGCCGGCTCGACGGGTGCCGGTGAACTCGTCGACACCCTCGTCTTCTGCTCGGTGGCGGCCACCGCGATCGGCATCACCACGCTCGGCCAGTGGGCGAACTACACGTTCTTCGGCTTCGTCTACAAGGTCGCCGTCCAGTACGCGGTGATGCCCCTGACCGCATACGTCATCCGGCGGATCAAGCGGGCCGAGCCGAGCTATCAGGCCGCTCTGGCCGCTGCCGGTGACGAGGACGGGCAGGACGGGTCGCGCCCGGCGGACCGAGGGGTCGCCAGCAGAGCCTGACCCCGTCAGGCTCCCGGCAGGGTTCCCGGCGGCGGTCCCTCCCGCCACAAGGCCGCCGACAGTCGGTCGGCGGCCAGCAGTCCGCCGACCAACGGCGCAAGGTGACGAGTCATCCCGCGCCGCCGCAGCCCACCCAGGGTGATCGGCTTGCCGCTCAGCAGGGCCCGTACGGTCGCCAACAGCGCCTCGGGATGGGAGTCGAGCACGCTGTGCCCGACGCCGGGGACCCGGATGTAGCGGCCCTTGCGGGCGAGTGCGGCCGTACGTTTCGCGACGCTGGCGGGCGTGGTCAGGTCCCGCTCCCCACCGAGCACCACCACGGGCCAGTCGAAGAGCGGAAGCGACGCGGGTAGGTCGAAGGGTTCCCGCTCGAACGCGGGGAACCGCCCGAGCAGCCCCGAGGTCCCGTACGCCGGATCGAAGATCAGCCCGTCGGGCTTCGGCGCGTACTGCAACTCCCGCGTCGCCAGGTTGCCGACGAGACCGAACTCCATCACATACGGCACCGATCGCAGGGTCAGCCCGCCCTGCATCACACGGAACGTACGGTCCACGAGGCTGACCCGGTTCCGGCCGCGCTGCTCCAGGTAGCGCTCGAGCCGGGGCAGCCCCCCGAACTCGTAGAGGAACGCGGACGCGGCCCCGAGCGGGAGCGGGTCCGCCCCTCCCTTCTCGACGAGTCGCCGGATCCGGTGGGCCGCGGCGGCCGTCGCCGCCCGTTCCCCTTCCCACAACAGGCTGCGGGCGTGGGCGCGCACGTCGTGGTGGTCCTCGGCGGACAGGAGTGTCGAGTCGAGCACCATCGCGTGGACCCGCGCCGGGTGCCGCACGCCGAACCCCTGAGCGAGATAGGTGCCGTACGAACTGCCGACGATCACGGCCCGATCCACGTGCTCGGCATCCAGCACGGCCGCGATGTCGTCGACCGCCTCGGTGACGTTCATCGCCGAGGCCGGCAGGTCGGCCCCGGTCAGGTCCCGGCGCGAATGCCCGACGCCGCGATGCTCGACCATAATGATGTCGAGGTCGGGAGCCCCCGCCGCAGGGCGCTGTAGACGCGGATGGATCCCAGCCCCGGCCCCCGGGGATGATCACCACGGGCACACTCGCCCCCTGATGCGCCCGTACGTACGCAAGGTCGAACTCCGGCGTGCCAGGGGTCGCCGGTCGCCGGACCGTACGGATCTCCGGGGCCATATCCGCAAGCGTACGCGGCAAGACGCGGCCACCGGAGGGTCGCTGCCGCTCGGGGCTGGGTGGAGACTGGCCGTATGACGTCACCCCGCCACGTACCCGAGAGCGGGTCGGGCCGCGCCCCTCGGTCCGGCGGCGTCACCGATCTGGACGTGCTGCTGGGCGCACTGACGCCACAGCTGACACCCGACCCGATGGTGTACGCGGTGGTGCAGGACGGCCGCGTCCCGACCGGTAGCTTCGCGACCGTGGAGGAGGCGGAAGGGCTCACCGTCGTCCTCGACCAGCGATCGGCCGACCGGGAAGGCCTCGGCTACGACCACGTCGCTGCCCTCATCACGCTGCAGGTCCACTCCGCCCTGGAGGCCGTCGGGCTGACCGCCGCGGTCTCGACGGCCCTCGCCGCCCGCGGGATCAGCTGCAACGTCATCGCCGGTGCCTACCACGATCACCTGCTGGTGCCGTGGAATCGTCGCGCGGAGGCGATGGCCGCCCTCGAGGCGCTGCGCGCCGGCTGAGCGCCGCTGGTCGGTGACCCGAGCTGATCGCTCGCTGGGTCGCTCCTCGAGCCTGGTCGACTACTCGTCGACCTGGAGGCTCTCGGCGAAGTGGAACGACACGATGTCCAGCCGCTCCCGCAGATAGAAGCGGTGCGCCGCGTGGCGCTGCACCCCGGAGTCCAGGTCCAGCACCGCGCAACGGTGGCGCCGGGCGAGATCCTCGGCATGTTCCAGCAGGGCGGCACCGATCCCCTGGGAACGGGCCGAATCGGCGGTCACCAGGTCGTCGATGTAGAGCTTGCGGCCGGCGGAGGTGTTCGCGATGACCCGCCAGCCGCACACGCCCAGGCACACACCGCCCTCGAACGCGGCGAAGAACGACGGCCGTTGCGCCTCCGAGGACAGCACCGCCTCAAGATCCGCGGCCCCCAGGTGCGTCCGCAGCTGCTGCAACACCGGTAGCGCCGCATCCCAGTGCGGATCACCCGCCGGCAGGTTGACGATCTCCATGGCACGGCCTCCTCGTTGTGCGGTACCGCCTCGACGGGCCGGACCAGTCGGCCTCGCGGCCCTCCCTCGTCACGACTCTAGCCAGGCAGGGCCCGCCCCGACGGGGTCAGACGTCGAACGACTGACCCATCTAGCCGGAACCCTTCACGGCACCGGTTGACGTTTCTCGGGCCGGTCGACGTTTCTCGGGCCGGTCGACGTTTCTCGGGCCGGCCGAGGCATTGAGTCCTCAACCTGGCCGACGATTCTCATACCGGCCGACGACTCTCAGCCATTGCGACCTTGCAAGATCGGCCAGCCTGAGAATCGGCAGCGTTCGTGGTTAAGGTCGGCCCGGGTGACAATCGTCGGTCGACTCTGGAACCGGGCCCCAAGGGAACGGAAGGGCAAGGGGCAAGGGGACGAACGGGGCAGGGAAGCAAACGTCGGAGCCACGGTCACGCCCCCGACCGACGGTCCCGGCTCCCCGAATCAGTCCCCGACCAACTGCAGCGCCAGGTCCGGATGATCAGTGGTGATGGCTTCGACCCCGAGACCTACGCAGAAGGCGATGTCGGCCGGGTCGTTCACCGTCCAGACATGCACCTCGAGGCCGGCGTCGTGGGCGCGGCGGACGAGATCGGGGTCACGGCGCACCATCCCGAGCCAGGGACTCACCGCCGGTGCGTCCACACCCTCGAGCACCTGCACCGGATACTGCAGCTGCGACCGCGGGACGTCCGGCAGCAGCTCGGCGAAGACGTGCACCCCGGCCGGATCGAAGCTGATCATCCGTACTGGCACCTCGGCGCCGACCCAGCCGCGCTGGCGCAGCAGGTCGGCGAGGGCCCGCTCGACGTCGGTGCCGCGCGGGTTGGGGTGCTTGGTCTCCACAACAGCGACGACGTCGACGCCGCGTCCGCGCGCCGCGGCCACCAGGTCGAGGAGCTCGGGGACGGTCATGAGTTCCCGTTGCTCCGCGGTCGCCCCGGGTCCGACGAGCCAGGAACCGATGTCGAGGCGCTTGAGTTCGGCCACGGTGAGCTCGCGAGCGGCCACCTCCACCCCAGCCGTACGGGCCAGGTCCAGATCGTGCAGGCAGATGAGCTGGTCATCGGCACTGAAATGCGTGTCGCACTCCAGTCCCAGCCGCCTGCCGGTGCGGGCAGCCAGGTCGATCGCGGCGACGTACGCCGCCCTGCTCTGCTCGGGTTCGCGGCCGGACCATCCGCGATGGGCGATGACGAAGGTCACGCCCGCACGCTAGACCCGACCGGGTCACGCCGCACCCCGCCCCCGGCGATCCCCCGGCGACCCCCCAGCACGCCCGCCCCGGCGGGGCAACGTACGGTCACCGGCGCCGAGGGATGACAATGGGGCCATGCGTGTGCTGATGGTCGAGGACGATCCCTCCCTCTCCAAGCTCGTCTCCGAGGGCCTGCGGAGCGAGGGGTTCATGGTCGACGTCACGGCCAACGGCCGCGACGGCCTCTGGATGGCCGTCGAGGGAAGCTACGACGTGGCGGTCATCGACATCATGCTGCCCGCGCTCAACGGCTACGACATCGTCAAGGGGATGCGCTCGCGCCAGGTCTGGACCCCGGTCCTGATGCTCACCGCCAAGGACGGACCGTACGACCAGGTGGACGCCTTCGACGTCGGCGCCGACGACTACCTGACCAAGCCCTTCGACTTCGTCGTCCTGGTCGCCCGGCTGCGGGCGCTGATCCGGCGCGGGGCCCCCGAGCGGCCGACGGTCCTGACCGTCGGTGACCTCTCCCTCGACCCGGGGAGTCACCGGGTGTGGCGCGGCGAGGAGGAGATCGAGCTCACCGCCAAGGAGTTCTCGCTGCTCGAGTTCCTGATGCGGCGCCGGGATCAGGTGGTGACCAAGTCGCAGATCCTCGACGGCGTCTGGGACCCGGCCTTCGCCGGCGACACCAACATCATCCAGGTCTACGTCAGCTACCTGCGGCGCAAGGTCGACGAGCCCTTCGGCCGGCACTCGATCGAGACCGTGCGTGGGGTCGGCTACCGCTTGGTGGACAGTCCCCCGGCCGGCTGAGCCGGCTCCGGCTGGTCCAGCGGGATCCGTACGGTGAACCTGGCGCCACCCAACGCCGAGGCGTCCACGTCCACGGTCCCGCCATGGTTCGTGACCAGTTCGCGGACGATCGCCAGCCCCAGTCCGCTGCCGCCCTCGTCGCGGGTGCGGGCGGCGTCGAGCCGGACGAACCGTTCGAACACCCGTTCCCGCTCCTGGGGCGGGATGCCGGGGCCGTCGTCCTCCACCCGGAGCACGGCACAGCCGTCGTCGGTCTCGACGGACAGCACGACCAGGGACGTCGCTGCCCGGACGGCGTTGTCCGCCAGGTTGCGCAGGACCCGGACGAGCTGGAGCCGGTCCCCGCGGATCCGTGCCGGTTTGACCTCGAAGACCACCGCGACCCGCCCGGGACTCCGTGGCCGGCGGGCCTCCTCGACCACCAGGTCGTCGAGGTCCACGTCCCGCCATCGCCCCACCGGCACCATCCCGGCATCACCGCGGGCAAGGGTGAGCAGGTCGTCGACGAGCCGCTCCATCCGGCGGGTCTCCGTGGTCATCACCGGGGTGAGGTCCTTCCACCGCTGCCCGGTCGGGTCGCTCGACCCCATGTCGAGGGCGGTGTGCAGGCTCGCCAGCGGCGAACGCAACTCATGGCTGGCGTCGGCGACGAATTGGTTCTGCTGCTGACGGCCCCGTTCGAGGCGGGACAACATCGCGTTCATGGTCAGGGCGAGCCGCCCGATCTCGTCGTCGACGGTCGGGATCGGCACCCGGGCGTCGAGGTGGCGCGACGAGATCGACTCCACGGTGGTCCGGATCGCCTCCACCGGCCGCAGCGACCGGCTGACCAGCCACCACGCCACCACGCCGGCGGCGAGGACGATCAGCGGTGTGCCGATCAGCAGCAGCTTGAGCACGGTGTAGACGGCCTCGTACTGGGAGTCCTGGGACACCCCGACGACGGCGGTGCTCAGCTGCCCGCCGTACGCCACGCCGGTCGAGGCGATGACGAGGTCCGGGTCCTCCGTGGGCTGCGGCAGGGGTGTGGCCCCCTCGAGAACCACCTGGCCCACACCCGGTCGGGCGTGGGTGAGGGCGGTGTTCCCCCCGAGGAGTAGACCAGTGACCCGCCGGCGTCGATCAGCTGGACGGTGGCGCCCATCGCCACTTCGGCTCCGGTCTCGCCGCTGAGCCCGTCCAGACCCTCGCGGCCGATCAGGTCGGCGACGGCGCTCAGCTGGCTGGTGGCCTCTCTGGTCACCGAGGACATCAACGCGGTGTAGAGGGCTAGGCTGACGATCCCGGTGCCGACCACGAGCGCCATGCCGACGATCGCCATCGTCGCGGCGGCGAGCTTCGCCCGCATGCCGATCCCGGGCATGCTTCGCGCCATCGGTCCTCCTCAGCCGGCCCCTGTCCTGGCCAGCCTACGGTCGGAAATGGCACGGATCGGCTCTTTCTCAACCTCTTCTCACCCCCGTACGGCAGAGTAGTCATGATCCGCTGGCCGGTGTTCGGGGTGACGACGCCCGGTCTGTCGTTATCCCGGAAGGACCCTTGTGCCCGATCTCGCCACTGACGAAGTCCCCACCGACGAACTCCCCACCCAACCGCGCCGCGCCATCCTGCCGGCGCCCACCGCCTCCGCTCCGGCCCGCGGGATCCCCCTGCCGAGCCGCGCGCTGGGCGACACGAAGGGGCCGCGCGAGGACCGGAAGCGGCGCAGCGACCGGAAGGCGCGCAGGGACCGGAAGGGGCGGAACGGACGCCGGCGGCGTTGGCTGGCGATCCCCGCCGCACTGGTCGCGGCGGTCGTGCTGTGGACCTCGGTCACCCTCGGCCCGGCGCTGGCCGCGCCGGGGACCGACACGACGATCGCCCGGATCGCCGAATGGGCCCGGGACCAGCACCTCGGCGGGCTCGTGACACTGCTGGAGCAGTGGCAGTACCAGCTCGACCCGCCGAAGTCGGGCGGCACTCCCGACGCGTCCGCCCTCAAGGCCGGCGCCGACGCCGCCATCCGCACCAAGACCGCCCGGCCGGCGACCATCCGCTCACAGGCCGGGCAGGCGCTGCCGGGCGAGGGCGAGTGGCACTCCCTGTACACCGTGAAGGGCGATGACGCCGCCCTGGTCGCCTCCCTGCGCCCCGACGCCGTCCACACCTCGTACGTGGTCCACGTCGTCTGGATGGACCCCAAGCTCAACTCCTTCGTCCTGCACCCGGGCACCAAGGAACCCGGCCCGGTGCCCGGACAGTCGAGCCAGCTCTCCGGCTCGGCCGCCAACACGGTGCTCGCCACCTTCAACAGCGGCTTCAAGATGTCCGATGCCCGCGGCGGCTACTGGCAGGCCGGCCACACCGTCTCCCCGCTGCAGGCGGGCGCGGCCTCGATGGTGCTCGGGACCAACGGCTCACTCAAGGTGATCTCCTGGCCGGGCGGGACCCGGGCGAGGGCGTCGCCGCGGTCCGGCAGAACCTCATCCCGCTGGTGCACAACGGCGCCGTCGCCCCGGAGGTCTCCGATCCGAGCGCGGCGGTGTGGGGCAAGACCGTCGGCAACGCCGCCGCCGTGTGGCGCAGTGGCGTCGGCACCCGTGCCGACGGGTCGACCGTCGTCGTGCTGGGGCCGTCCATGACCGTCGGCGCGCTGGCACAGATCCTGCACGATGCGGGCGCCGTCGAGGCGATGCAGCTCGACATCAACAAGGACTGGACGAGCTTCATCACCTACAGCCACAGCAACGGCGGGAACTCCCCGAAGAAGCTGACCGACGACGAGACCGCCGCGGCCGACCGCTACCTGCAGCCCTCCAGCCGGGACTTCGTCGCGGTGATGCCCCACTCGTAGCCGCTCCCGGCCGGCCGGGCGCGCCCCCTCGCGACCCGCTGTCCGGCCAGCCGCTTCCGCGACCCAGCGCAACCCATGCTCAGGCTCTGCACAGGCGCCAGGGGATGGCGAAGTTGGTAGCGGGCACTTCCGGTGTCATCATCATGTTCATGGCACTTACCCTGCCCCTGACCGTCAGGCACACGACGGAGGGCGACATCGAGGCGATCCTTCGTCTGGAGAAGTCGACGGACACCGCCGAATGGCTCGGTCCCACTGGCCGCGACTACCACGAGGCGTCGCTGGCCGACCCCGACCAGGAGCATCTCCTCCTCTTCGAGGGCACCGAACTCGCCGGTTACGCAATCCTGAGCGGCGTCCTGGACGGAGGTGACATCGAGCTCCGTCGCATGGTGGTCGCCCCCGCGCACCGCGGCAAGGGCCTCGGGCACCAGTTCGTCCGCTACGTCGTCGACTACACCAAGGAGACGTACGCCTGCCGCGGCATGTGGCTGGACATGAAGTGCCACAACGACCGGGCCCGCAAGCTGTACGCGAGCGAGGGGTTCACCTCGTTCGTCCCTGCCCGCGACGGCAAGCTGGGCCGCTCGTACATGCGCCGCAAGCTCTGAATCGTCACCTCACCGCCGGGCCGCCCGGATCTTGACCGGATCTTGACATCAGCGATCCGGAAGCTTGACCTAGCTCCGCATGGATAGGGGTAGCGGGCCCGCGTCGATACCGAAAGGCACGTCGCGGGCACCGCGCCAACCCTCGACGTCCCACGGAGGAATCGTGAAGAAGGCCCTGACCACCCGGCCACTCGCAGGTCTGGCGTTGACCATCGCCGCGCTGACCCTGACCGGGTGTGCGGCGACCGCCTCGAGCACGGGTGGCCCGGTGGCCGGCTCGAGCCCCTCCACCACCCCGAACGCCACCGCCTCGACATCGGCGGCGCCGGCCACCGACGAGGCCAGCGTCTCCGCAGTCCTGACGTCGGCGGGTCTGCAGGGCCGGAGCACCGCGGAGGTGGTGGCGGCCCTGGAGGCCTCCACCGAGGATCGTACGAAGGGACCGGCCGGGTCGGTCCGCTACGACCAACTGGTCCTCACCTCCGCCGATCACAAGGTCGCCATGCCCATCCCCGCAGGGCAGTTCTACCTGTCCATCGCCCCGTACGTGACCAAGACGCACGACTGCTACTACCACAACCTCGCCACCTGTCAGGGCGAGCTGGCGGGCAAGCAGGTGCACGTGACCATCGCCGACGCGGCCGGGACGTCCCTCGTCGACCGGGACGTCACCCTCGGCGCCAACGGGTTCGCCGGGTTCTGGCTCCCGCGCGACAGCCGGGCGACGCTGACCGTGACCTACGAAGGGCGGACCGTCACCCAGGCGATCTCCACCGGCAAGGGCGACCCGACCTGCCTGACGACCCTCAAGCTGGTGTGACCGCGACGGGGAACACCGCGGCCGGCGACATGGCCTCCCGGCCTATGACGTATTTTCACAGCATGGAACCGACCGAGGCGGGTTCGCCCCGCATCCTCGTCGTCGACGACGAGAAGGCCCTGGCCCGAATGGTCGCGAACTATCTCGAGCGCGCCGGCTACACCACCCGCCTCGAGCACACCGGCCCCGACGCCCTGGCCGCGGTGGGGTCCTGGGATCCCGACGTCGTCATCCTCGACCTCGGCCTGCCCGGCCTGGACGGGATGGAGGTGTGCCGGCAGCTGCGGGCGACCTCCGATGCGTACGTCATCATGCTCACGGCCCGCGACGACGAGTTCGACACGCTGATGGGCTTCGCCGCGGGAGCCGACGACTACGTCACCAAGCCGTTCAGTACGCGCACCCTGGTGTCGCGGGTGCAGGCGGTGCTGCGTCGGCCCCGGGTACGCCCCGACCGGGCCGCCGGCGCAGCCGACGCCCCGGCCTCTCCGGCGGAGGACGAGCCCACCGGCCTGGACCGTACGTTCGGTGGGCTGCGGATCGACGTCGCGGGACACGAGGCGTTCCTGCACGGGGCACCGCTGGCGCTCACCCCGACGGAGTTCAGCCTGCTCCTCGTCCTCTCCGAGAAGCCGAAGTGGGCGTTCAGCCGGCGCCGGCTACTCGACACCGTGTGGGGCGAACACTGGGTCGGCGACGACCACATCGTCGACGTCCACATCGGCAACCTGCGCCGCAAGCTCGGCGACGATCCCGAGCACCCGCGGTTCATCCTCACCGTCCGCGGGGTCGGCTACCGGATGGGGCAGGGCTGAGCCCGATGGGCCGCTCGCGGCGACGGCGCCCCTCGACCAGTCTGTCCACCCGCCTGCTGGTCACGCAGGCCATCGTGGTCACGGCCAGTCTGGCCACCGCCGGGCTGGTGTCCTCGCTCGTCGGGCCGTTGATCTTCCACCGCCACCTCGTGCAGGCCGGTGGGGGGATGGCGGCCCCCGAGCTCGCCCATGTGGAGTTCGCCTTCCGGGACGCGAGCACCATCGCCCTCGCCGCCGGTCTGGGGGTGGGGGTCGTCGTCGCGCTGGCGGTGAGCTGGTACGTCGGGCGGCGGCTCCGGGCGCCGCTGCGGGAGCTCACCCGGGCGGCCGGTCAGGTCGCCGCCGGTGACGAACCGTCACGGCTGCCGGAGCGCGGCAACGGGCGAGAGCTGGACGAACTCGCCAGCGCCTTCAACTCGATGGCCGAGACCATCTCCCATGCCGAGGACACCCGGCGCCGGCTCCTCACCGATGTGGGTCATGAGCTGCGCACCCCGCTGGCCACCATGGCCGCGCACCTCGACGGGCTCGAGGACGGCATCATCGGCTGGGACGAGGACCTGGAGCGGTTGTTCCGGGGCGAGGTCGACCGGATGAGTGCCCTGGCTCACGACATCGCCGAGGTCTCGCGCGCCGAGGAGGGGGCCGTACGGCTCGACCTGCAGCGGGTGGACCTCGGTGAGGTGATCGACACGGCGATCCATGAGTTCTCCGGGGCGTATGAGGCGAAGGGCGTACGCCTGGTGACGGGCACCGCGCCGACCCTCGGCCTCGTCCGGGGCGACCCCGCGCGTCTCACCCAGGTGCTGGTCAACCTGCTCAGCAACGCGCTGCGCCACACCCCGAGCGGGGGCACCGTGACCGTGTCCGTCCACCCGGCGGCCGGTGGACCGGTGCACGGTGGGCCGGCGGCGCAGGTCGAGGGCGTGGCGATCACCGTCGCTGACGACGGCGAGGGGATCTCTGCCGAGCAGCTGCCGCACGTGTTCGAGCGGTTCTATCGGGGCAGTTCGGCGCGCGAGCACGACCACTCGGGCTCCGGGGTCGGCCTGACGATCAGCCGGGCCCTCGTGGTCCGCCACGGCGGCACGCTGACCGCCGCCAGCCCGGGCAAGGGTCGTGGGAGCACGTTCACCGTCTGGCTCCCCGCCTGGCCGCGTACGCCCTGAATCGAGGCGAGCGCGACGGCGCGTGACGGGTCAGCGAGGAGCGCCGGGCCGGTCCTGCGCCGGTGACATCGACATGTTCCTCAGATAGGAGAGGACTGCAGCGACCCGGCGGCTCGTACCCGGCTCCTCGGAAAGGCCGAGGCTGTTGAAGATGGTGTTGACGTGCTTCTCGATGGTCGACTCCGACAGGTGCAGGGCCGCACCGATCGCCGCGTTCGTCCGTCCCTCCGCCATCTCCCGCAGTACGTCCAACTCGCGCGGGCCGAGTCTGCGCAGGGGGGATTCCGCCTGGACGGCACGCTGGTCGACCAGTCGCTCGACCACCCCGGGATCCACCACCGAGCCACCCTTGGCGACCTCCACCAGGGCCCGGAGCAGATCGTCCAGGTCACCCACCGCGGCCTTCAGGAGATAGCCGAGGCCGGCCGTCCCTTGGGCGAACAGCTCGACGGCGTAGTCGGCATCGGAGTACTGGGACAGCACGACGACGCCGATGCGGGGGAACTCCGCACGGATCGCGTGCGCGGCCGCGATCCCCTCGGTCGCGTGGCCGGGTGGCATCCGGATGTCCGTGATGACCACGTCCGGACGGGTCGTACGGACCGCCGCCAGCAGTTCCTCCCCGTCCGCCACCGCGGCCACGACCTCGACGCGACCCGAGTCCTCGAGCAGCCGCCGGGTGCCCTCACGGACCAAGTAGCTGTCATCGGCGATCACGACGCGCAGTACCGCGGCGACCTCGGTCATGATGTCCCTCCTCCTGACGTCGGGAGCTCGGCGGTGATCGTGGTGCCCATCCCCGGACGGCTGCTGACGTCGAGGCGCCCCCCGCACGCCTCGACGCGATCCTGCAGGCCCGTGAGTCCACTGCCCCAGTGCGAGTCGACGTCGAATCCGGGCCCGTCGTCGGTCACCGATAGGTGGAGCAGATCGTGGGCGAGCCGGAAGGTGACCGCCACCGAGGCGTAGGGGGCATGCTTGGCCACGTTGGTCAGGCACTCCGACACGACGAAGTAGGCGCTGGACTCGACGTCGTCGGTGAATCGTCCGGACCGGGCCGCCTCATCGCTGCTGACCGCCACCGGAACGGGCATCCGGACGGCACGAGCCTCCACCGCCGCCACCAGGCCTCGGTCGGCGAGCAGGGTGGGATGGATCCCGCGGACCACCTCCTGCAGATCCTCCAACGCCGTCCGCGCCTCGGCATGGGCATCGGCGATCGTCCCCGCAGCCAACGGCGAGCCGCGCCGCAGCTGGTTCGCGGCCAGCCCCAGCCGGGCGAGGAGAGCGACCAGCTCCTGCTGGACGCCGTCGTGCAGATCCCGCTCCAGCCGTCGGCGGCCGGCCTCCTCGGCCTGCAGGATCCGCACCCGGGACGCCTGCAGCTCGTCGACCTTGGCAGTCAATTCTCGTGAGAGCTGGACGTTGCGGAGGGCCCAGGCCGCCTGCCGGCCCAGGGTCTCGACCAACAGGGCGTCGCGGTCCGTGTAGGCACCATCCAGCTTGCTCCCGCAACGGATCTCGCCGAGGTGGACCCCGTCGATCTCGATCGCTGCCACGAGCCGCGGTTGGTCCATCCCCGGCACGACGTCGGGCGCCGGCGGGGCGACCGACGCCGGCCGGGCGACCGCCAGGGGCGCCGGCGCCCCGCGACGCTGCGGTGCGCCGTCTGCGGAGACCGCTCTCGACAGCGATGCGGCAGCCACCGGGTCCCCGTCCGCCAGGCGCACGACGACCCACTCGGCCCGAACGCCCTCCCGGACGGACTCGGCGATGTCGAACGCGGCGTTGTCCATCCCGGACCCACGGGCGAGCTTCCTCCCGACCTCGCCGAGAAGGAGGTCCCCCTCGGCACGCCGTCCGAACACCAGTCGATCGGCGAGTCGCTCGAGGTGGCGACGGGCGGGGGCCGACACGAAACCCACCAGCACCGTGGTGGCCACCGCCATGGCCAGGGGTAGTCGGCTTCCCGCCACCACCCCGGCGGCAGCAGTCAGCCCCAGGTAGGCGACCGCGATGGCCATCCACAGCGCGCCGTAGACAACCGACCGGCTGACGACGACGCCGATGTCGAGCAACTGTCCGTTCACGATCCCGACGACGAGGGCGATCGGGACGAACAGGACGACCGGAGCCCAGGCCAGGGCCTGCAGCCACGCGGGCCATGGCGGTAGCAGCGCATGGGCGGCGCCCAGGCCGAGCATGGCGAGCCCGGTGGCGGCGAAACCGACCAGCGGCCAGGCGATCCGCCGCCGGTCCTCCGCCTCCGAGCCGCGCCAACGCAGCAGGAGGAGGAGCGCCCCGATCAGGGTCAGCAAGGGCCCGCCCGGCCCCAGCCCGAGGGCTCCGACCGCCCCGACACCGGACAGCGCCGGCACGGCCCACGGATTGGGGGCTCGCGCCTCGTCCGACCAGACCAGGTCGCCGGTGCGGATCTCCGGCTGTCCGATCAGCTGGCAGACGACGAAGGCGGCGAGGGCCACGACGGCCCAGCGGATGACCGCCCGGTCCAGGGGCCGCCGGTAGGAGCCATCGGGGAAGACCAGGAACAGGGACACCAACGCGAGGTTCCCCAACCAGGCCAGCACCTCGATCCCCACCAGCCCCGCCCACCCCCAGCCCGGCACCAGGCCAATGGCCACTGCCGCGGAATAGACCGCTCCCGCGGCGTACCCGACCGTCATGGTCACGGCCCAGACCACCATGCGCTGCGCCGCCCGGTGCATCGGCCGCCTCCACACCGCGTAACCCGCCACGCCCAGATAGACGATGGCGTTGACCAGGGGCAGCAACGCCGGGAGCAACTGCTCGTGTGGCACCCGCGCGAAGCCCACGGCCGCCGGCAGGGCTGCCGTACACACTGCGCCGCAGGCCAGCAGCGCAACTTCGCGTCGTCGCGGACTCACCCGGCAATTGTGCGCCGCGTCACACAAACGGCGGAAGGTGGAGAACCTCCTCCTCACTGGCGGACCACCGCCGACATGACCGCGCCATCACGGGGGTCGAGGAGGCGGTCCGGCGGGTGCCGCCGCAGCGCTCCGCTCCGTAGCGTCGACGGTGTAGGGCCGACCGTCGACCCGAGTCGGAAGGGATCTCGTCATGAACCGTTCGTTCCTCACCCCCACGCAACGTTGGATCGCCGCGGGCTGCCTCGTGGCGGCCCCGCTCCTGTTCGCCGCAGCCGAGTTCCTCTCGCCGAGCGGCGAAGGAACACCGGACCAACTGCTCGACGCGCTGGCGGCCGCGTCCCGGACCGCGCCCCTGGGCCTGGTGGCCGGTCTGCTCTCCTCCGCCTTCTTCGTCCCCGGCCTGTTCGGGCTGCTCTCGCGCCCCATGGCCAGGGGCCGGCTGCTCGCCGAGGCCGGGCTCACCTTGCTCTATTACGGGCTGCTGGCCAACATCGCGCTGGGCGGACTCAATGTCATGTTCCTCGCGATGGCCGATCCCCGGATGGATCGGGCCGCGATGGTGCAGCTGTTCGACCGGATGACCCGCGAGCCCGTCGTCGGCCCCCTCCTGGCCGGCCACTACCTGATGGCGCTCGGAGCCCTCCTCCTCGGCCTGGGATTGTGGCGGGGTGGGGTGGGACCGCGCTGGGCAGCGGCGGCTGTCGGGCTCTCCGGGGTGACCGACGCCGCGCTCGGCATGGTGGCGCCCGACCTGGTCGCGTCGGTGGTCTCCAACGGTCTGCTCATCGGCGGCTTCGTGGCGTACGCCTGGACCGTCTCGAGGGAGTCCCGGCCGACGACGGCCGTCCACCCGGCTACCCATCCGGCATCCTCGACGACGATGGCCTGACCCAGCGGTGGCGAAGCATCCTCCGGACGGCCCGTCCTCCCGCTGGAGTGGACGGGCCCTCCCGAATACCCCGCGTCGCGGAGGAGCATCTGCTGCGCACCGGGCGACTGACACCTAAACTCCCCAGCGGAACCCTCGGGACGTACGCCAGGGAAGGACTGTCATGGAACGCATCCGGCGGCAGAGCCAGGACCAGCGCCAACGCGAGGGTCAGCTCCCGGGCCCGAGCCTGCGGGCAGGGAGCACCCGATGACCGCCCAACTCGTCGCCGTCCTGG
Organism: Raineyella fluvialis; assembly: GCF_009646095.1. NCBI lineage: Bacteria > Bacillati > Actinomycetota > Actinomycetes > Propionibacteriales > Propionibacteriaceae > Raineyella > Raineyella fluvialis. Next base: position 1,167,058 of record NZ_CP045725.1, read on the forward strand.
GGCGCGGCGTGGTCGATCCCGACGAGCCGGTGCTCTACGCCGATGACGCCGGTCTGACCCGCGGCGACGGCGTGTTCGACACCTGCCGGGTCGTGCACGACGGATCGGCCCGGGTCCTGCACCTCGACCGGCACCTGGCCCGCTTCGCCGAGTCCGCCCGGGTCCTCGGCCTTCCGGCGCCCGACCTGCCGGCCTGGCGCGATCTCATCACGACCGCGCTCGACTCCTGGACCGAGTCCGGCGAGGCCAGCCTCAAGATCATCCTCACCCGCGGGCCGGCGCATCGACCGGGGACGCCGACAGGGCTGCTCCTACTCACCGCGGTCGACCCCGACAGCCAGGCCAGAGCGCGCGCCGGGCTGCGCGTCGTCACACTGAGTCGGGGCTACCGCTCGGACGTCTTCGCGTCGGCTCCGTGGCTGCTGGGTGGTGCCAAGACCCTGTCGTACGGCATCAACGTCGCGGCGAAGCGCGAGGCGACGGCCCGCGGGGCGGACGACGTCCTCTTCGTGTCCACCGACGGGTTCCTCCTCGAGGGGCCGACCGCTGGACTAGTGGTGGCTCTCGGACGGCAAATCGTGTCAGTGCCGACCGGTGCGACAGGGGTCCTCGCCTCCGTCACCGTCGAGACCATCACGGCGGGAGCAGCCGCGGCCGGCTGGGAGACGGCGGCCGAGCTGCTGACTCCCGACGACCTGGCCGACTGTGCCGGGGCATGGCTGGTCTCCACCGTCCGCGGGGTGTGCCCGATCCTCGACCTGGACGGCACCAGCCTGCCGTACGATCCGGAGCTCACGGCGACGGTGGCGGGTTGGGCCGGATTCTGAGCCGCACCAGGCCGACCAGCCTCACGCTGGCCGACCAACCTCAGGCTGGCCGACCAACCTCAGGCTGGCCGACCAACCTCAGGCTGGCCGACGTTGCACGGGCGAGCAAGGTCGGCCGGGCTGAGAACAGTCGGCCGGGTTGAGAATGATCGGCCAACCGGAGAAGTCATCGGCGGAACACGTCCCCTTGGCTGTTCCCACCGACAGCTGGGCGTCGGCCCCCCTCACCCACACCGTCGCCGGACGACGGACTCGGGCACGAGGTGATAGGCGACCCGCATGGTCAGCGGCCGACGTGCTCGGCGTGACAGGAGAGCGTCAGCCCGTCGAGTCGAGGCACCCGCTCGCGGGCGACCGCCTCAGCCCGGGCACGGACGTCCTCGGCTTCCGCCATGGTGAGGTGACCCGGGACGTCGAGCGTCACCTCCATCAGGTGGGCGTGGCCCATCGCGCGGATCCTCAGATCATGGACGCCGGTCACTCCCGGCAGAGCCACCAGTGCGCCCAGCACCTCGTCGGTCAGGTCGGGATCCGTTCCATCCATCAGGCGCAGCCCGATGTCCTGCGCCGTACGCCACAGCATCGCGACGATCATCACCGAGATCAGCAGGCCGACGATCGGATCGGCCAAGGGGAACCCGAGCCAGGCGCCGAGCGCGCCGAACACCACCGCGAGCGAGGTGAAGCCGTCCGTACGCGCGTGCACACCATCGGCCTCCAGGGCAGCGGATCCGATCCGGCGGCCGACCCCGAGCCGGTAGCGGGCGACGAGCTCGTTGCCCAGGAAGCCCACCATCCCCGCGGCCGCGATCCACCCGAGGTTCTCCAGCGGGTGGGGATGGATCAACCGGTCGATCGACTGCCACGCGGCGACGACGGCCGAGGCGACGATCACCCCGACGATGAACAGCCCTGCGAGGTCCTCCGAGCGCCCCAGTCCGTAGCTGAACCGACGGGTGGGAGCGCGGCGGGACAGTGCGAAGGCGATCCACAACGGCACCGCCGTCAGAGCATCGGAGAAATTGTGGATGGTGTCCGCCAGCAGGGCGACCGACCCACTGACCACGACCACCGCGGCCTGGACGACCGCCGTGGCCAGCATCAGGACCAGACTGATCCGGACCGCCCGGATGCCTTCGGCACTGCCCTCGAGAGCATCGTCGATCCGGTCGGCGGCGTCGTGGCTGTGCGGGACGAAGGTCTCGTACAGGAAGCCGCGCACCCCGCCGTGCTCATGCCCATGCCCGTGCCCATGCTGATGCCCGTGCCCATGCCCATGACCGTGCCCATGCTCATGCTCAAGACCGTGCCCATGCCCATGCTCATGGTCATGCAGGTGGTCATGGTGATGATGCTCGTGGGGGTGGTCGTGACCACCGGCGTGGGCGTCCATCCCGGCGGCGGCCGGGTCCGATCTGCGCATCAGCGGTCCTGTCCTCGAGCGGCGGCAAGGTGGTGGGCCGGCGCGTCGGAGGCGGCATGCTCGGCCTGTTCGAGCGCGGCCCGGACAAGGAGTTCGGCGTGCTCGTTCGCCAGCCGGTAGTGGACGTACGTCCCCACCTGGCGGCCCACCACGATCCGCGCCAGACGCAGCTTCGCCAGGTGCTGGGAGACCGCCGCCGGGGACTTGTGCACCAGCTTCGACAGTTCTCCGACCGACATCTCGTCGTGGTTGACCAGCGCCACCACGATCCGCACGCGCGTCACGTCGGACAGCATGCTGAAGATCTCAGCCGCGAGCACGATGTCGGGATTGCCCGGGTCCATACAACTATCTGCATGCATGCGCACATAGTAGACGAGCAGACGAACCGTCCACGCTACGCGCAGGATCGCTCCAGAGCTGCGGCTCCGGAGCGATCCGTACGGGTTGGCGTGGGTGGTCGACAGACCCGGCCGTTGGTCAGTGGACGGGAATGGCAGCGGCGAGCGCGTGCTTCTCGGTTTCGGTGGCGACGAACCCCGCGCTGAGCTCGGCCTGCAGGACGTCCATGTCCAGGGCCTTCTCCCAGCGGGCCACGGCGATGCAGGAGACGATGTTGCAGATGGTGCTGGTGAGGGCGCGTGCCTCGCTCATGAAGCGGTCGATCCCGACGATCAGGGCGACGCCCGCGACCGGGAGGGTGGGCATGACCGTGAGGGTGGCGACGAGGGCGACGAAGCCGCTGCCGGTGACCCCGGCTGCCCCCTTGGAGGTCAGCAGCATCATGCCGAGCATCAGGAGGATCTGGCCCCAGCCGAGGTGGATGTCGCAGGCCTGGGCGATGAACATGGAGGCGAGGGTGAGGTAGATCGCGGTGCCGGTGAGGTTGAAGGAGTAGCCGGTGGGGACGACGAGCCCGACGATGCCGCGTTGGCATCCGATCCGCTCGAGCTTGGAGAGCAGGCGGGGCAGCACGGGCTCGCTCGAGGACGTGGCGAGGACGATCAGGAACTCGTCCTTGAAGTAGCGCAGGAGTCGCCAGAGGCTGAATCCGGTGATCTTGCTGAGGATCCCCAGACCGATGACGACGAAGAGGATGCAGGCGGCGTAGAAGGCCAGGATCAGCATCCCGAGGTTGCCGATGGAGCGCGCGCCGTACTTGCCGACGGTGAAGGCCATGGCCCCGAAGGCGCCGATCGGAGCGACCTTCATGATGTAGCCGAAGACGACGAACAGGACCTTGTTGAAGCTGTTGACGACGTCGAGGGCGAACCGGCCGTGGGCGCCGAGCTTGGTGAAGGCGAAACCACACAGCACCGCGACAAGGAGCACGGGGAGGACCTCGCCGTTGGCGAAGGCTCCGACGAGCGTGGCGGGGATGATGTTCAGGAGGAAGTCCGCCGGGTTGTTGCTCGGCAGCTGGCTGGTGTACTTCGAGGCCACGGAGCCGTTGAGGTGCGCCGGATCGATGTGCATCCCCACTCCCGGCTGGAGGAGCAGGACTGCGGCGAGACCGAGGGCGAGTGCCAGGACGGTGAGGGCGTAGAAGAGCCCGAGCGAGCGCAGCAGCGTCGGCCCGATCTTCTTGGTGTCGGTCAGGGACGTGATGCCACTGACGATCGTGCAGAAGACGATCGGGGCGATGAGGAACTTCACGAGCTTGATGAACCCGTCGCCCAATGGCTGGAGCGAGGCGCCGAGGTTGGGCCAGAAGGCGCCCACGAGGACGCCGAGCGCGACCCCGATGAGGACCTGGACATAGAGGTGCCCGAGGATGGACTTGATCTTCATTGAACAACTTCCTGGGTTGGCCATCCATGATGGCAGGGCTGGTCGATAGTAGGTCAGGCGGTGTGAGCCATGGAAGGGGCGACGTCGATGTCGGCGAGGGCGAGCTGACGCGCTGCCCGATGGAGGGTGACGGCGGTGACGGTCCCGGCCTCATCGGTGACGACTTCGGTGGTGATGACCCCAGCGGGTGTGCCGAGGCGCAACAACCGTCCCGTCCGCGCGGGCGGCAGCAGTACGTCGGCGACGACCGACGAGGGCACGGCGGCCGCGAGGGAGACCGCGACCGCGGAGGTCAGGCCGATGGCGGGGTGGGCCGCCAGCATCGAGAGCATCCGCACCCGCAGGTCGTGACTGCCCGCACTGATCAGGGTGCCGTCGGACGCGGTGTAGTCAGCCGCGGGCGCCACGACGCCGATCTTCGGGATGGCGTTCTGGGGCGGATCCTCCGGCTTCCTCAGGCCCATCGCCAGGCCAGCGGCGGCTCGGGTGGCGATGAGTTGGGGCAGGTGCCCGGCGAGGCCGGCGGTCATCGAGGACAGGTCGATCCCCACCTCATCGGCCCGGACGAGGACCGCGGGGGCGCCCGCATCGACCATGGTCGCGCGGAACGTCGCCCTTCCGACGACCAGGTCGTCGGCCGCGCTGCCGGTCGGGAGCACGCTCCCGGTGGTCTGGCCCCAGGGCGAGTGGAAGGTCAGGCTCACCGGCACGCCGGGCGCGCTGCTGCCCGGGACCGTCGCCCGCCCGGAGGTGGGGACGCGCCGGCCGGGTGTCGCGATCGTCCCGGTGAGCACGGCCCCGGTGTTGACGTTGCGCATCCGGACCTGGGTGGCGCCCTCCTGCGGGGCCACGATGCCGGCCTGGACGGCGTACAGGGCGATGGCGGTGGCACAGTTCCCGCAGTTGGAGCCCAGTTCCACCGTCGGGTCGCCGATCCCGACCTGAGCGAACAGGTAGTCGAGATCCGAGGGTGCTCCTGGGGTGGGGGTGATGATCGCGGCTTTCGACGTCGTCGAGGTGCCGCCTCCGACGCCGTCGAGCTGCCGGGCATCCGCTGCGCCGAAGGCGTCCGCCAGCAGGTGGATGACCTCCTCAGGGGTGCGGGCGTGCCGGGCCACGTCCTCGGCATCGAAGAGCCAGCACTTGCTCGTACCGCCTCGGTACCAGTGGCCGCGAAGTTGCACGGTCGTCTCCTTCACTCTTGCGTGATGCGCCTCACGGCGCCTTCTTCTTCTACGATCAGGGCCAGCCAGGCTTCAGCACAATCACAGATGAGTAGAGGACCCTTCAGTTCTGCTAAAGTCTCCCCATGGCTGAGCTTGATCTGCACCGGCTCCACCTGCTGCGGGAAGTGGGTCGACTGGGCTCCCTGACGTCGGCCGCGGCGGCCCTGTCCTTCACGACGTCCGCGGTCTCCCAGCAGATCTCCAAGCTCGAGCGCGAGATGGGGGTGGCACTCCTGGAGCGGCATCCCCGAGGGGTGGTCCTCACCGAGGCCGGCACGGCGCTGCTGCGGTACGCCGACGACCTGGACCGCACGATCGAGGCGGCCCACGCCGAGATGGCCGAGTTCGCCGGTCTGGGGAGGGGCCAACTGCGGATGGGCACCTTCCCCACCGTCGGCGCCTCGCTCATGCCCGACGTCGTCCTCGCCTTTCGCGCGCGCTTCCCGGAGGTGTCCGTGACCGTGGTCAGTGCCCGACGAGGAGGTCTCATCGAGCGGCTCAAGCGCCGGGACATCGAGCTGACGCTGCTGTGGGACTACCCGTGGGAGCAGATCGAGGACGAGGAGCTGGCCCTGACGCCGCTCATGAACGACCCGACCGTGCTCCTGGTCCCCCGCCAGCACCCCCTCGCCGCCGGCGGACCCGTCCGCATCGGCACCCTGCAGGAGCAGGAGTGGATCGTCCGCGACGAGCACCCCGTCGCCGACGTCCTCCGACGCGTGTGCCGTGATGCCGGCTTCGAGCCCCGCATCGCCTTCGCCGCGAACGACTATCAGGAGACCCAGGGCATGGTCGCGGCCGGCATCGGGATCGCGCTCGCGCCCGAGCTCGCGCTGAGCGCCCTGCGTCCCGACGTCGCGGTCGTCCCGATCGAGGGATCCCCCACCCGCCGGATCCTCCTCGCCCGGCTCACCGGACGCCGGCTGAGTCCGGCAGGGCAGGCGGCCACGGCGGTGTTCCGGTCAACGGCCGAGCGCACCCAGAGCCCGGCGCGGCGCCCCTGACGAGGATGACGCGTGACGAAACGCCCGGCTGCTCGACCCCCTAGAGTGACGCCATGAGCCACCCCTCTTCGGCCGGGAGGCCCACCTCGTCGTCGCTGCGGCGCACACCGCGTCTGGTCCTCGCGTACGTACGCTCCACCGCCCGCGCCGGATGGCTGCGCGTCCGCGGCGCGGTCGTGCCCAACACCCAGTCGGCGGTCTTCGCCACCGCGTCCTGGCTGATCTGCCGGTACCTGATCGGCGACCCGAGCCCGATCTTCGCGCCGATCGCGACGTTCCTCTGCCTCGGCTTCACCCGCAACCGCGAGCCTCGCAAGGTGATCGAGGTGGGGATCGGCGCGACCATCGGTGTGCTGCTCGGCGAGGTGGTGGTCGCCGCGATCGGCTTCGGCTGGTGGCAGCTGGGGCTGGTGCTGCTGACGACACCGCTGTTGGGGCGGTTCCTGGACCGGTCCGACCTGATGACCTTCCAGACCGCGATCAACACCATGGTGGTGGGGTCGATGTCGCTCGTCGCGGCGACGGCGCGGGCGCCCGGCGCGGTCAGCGCCCCGTTCGGCCGCTGGGTCGATGCTCTCGTCGGCGTGGCCGTGGCCCTGGTGGCGGCGGCGGTGCTGCCCCAGAGCCTGACGAGCCGGCCACGTCGCTACACCGCCTCGGCCCTGGCCGGACTGGCGCGGGCGCTGGATTCCATCGCCGAGGGCATGACGGACGGTGACGTCCGCAAGGTCGCCGAGGCGTACGCCGACCTGTCGGTGGCCCGCAACCAGGTCGGCGACGGGCAGACGGCTCGGCACTCCGCCGCGGACATGGCCCGGCTCAACCCCGCCCGACGCGCGGACCGGCACCAACTGGCCGAACTCGACCGACTGCTCCGGCTCAGCGACAGGCTCAACGGCACCCTCTTCGTCCTGGCGCGCCAGGCCGCCGGGATCGTCGGCGAGTCGGGCCGTCAGCCCGCTGTCGCGGAACTGGCCTCCGACGCCGCGGCGTCCCTGCACGACCTGGCGCGCCAGATCGGGCACTGGGAGAAGCCCATCCGGGCCCGGGAGACGGCCCTGATGATGGCGGCCCGGCTCTCTCCCGACGACATCGACACGTCCACCGGCTGGCGGACCACGGCGCTGGTCTCGCTGTTGCGCGCGGTCGCGGTCGACCTGCTGCAACTGACGGGGCTGTCCCTGCCGCAGGCCCGGGCGGCGCTGCCTGACATCGGACGGCTCGATCCCGGGTCGGGCTCCGACGACGTCATCGCGATGCCCGAGGAAGCCCCCTCCAATCTGTGGGGGACATCAACCTTTCCCGTCATCCCCGAGCACCCGCCCTCGCGTCGCCGACCGAAGGACTCCCCGCACCAGGACACGCCGGACGACGAAGGGTCGGGCTGATCAGCTGATCCCGGTCACCGGGCGCCCGTTCTCCAGGTAGACGCAGCGCCGGGCGACGAGCGCGCGGCGGACCCGGCGCCGGACGGGCTTGCGGAGCAGTTCGAGGCCCTCCTCCACGGGGACGAACCGGTACTCCGCCACCTCCCGCGGGTCGATGGCGATATCGGCCACCCGTTCTTCCGACAGCGCCCCGCAGTGGAAGAGGAACCGCAGGCCGAGCTTGCGCCCGTCCCGGCCCGGCCGGGTGTCGACGCAGACCAGGCGCGCCTCGTCGACGACCAGCCCGACCTCCTCGAACACCTCCCGCCGGCAGGCCTCCCACGGCGTCTCACCGCTCGCCTCCATGATCCCGCCGGGGATCGTCCAGCCCGACTTGTACGTCGGCTTGAGCACCAACAGGCGGCCTGCCCCGTCGAGCAGGATCGCCCCCGCCGAGACGGGGATCTCTTGTGGCACGTAGCCCGGGAACGGTGCCTCCGGACCGGCTGCGGCCGCCTCGGGTGTGTCGGTCATGGCTCCAGCATGCACCGGTCGGGGTCGCCGGACCCTGCGGGGGGTTCACAGCGGGCCCGGGAACGGTGACCATGGACGGGTGGGCCGTCCCCCGCGATCGGCCGGACGACCACCGGAGACCGGAAGCCCCGCTGAGGAAGGCACGTCCCATGAGCACCATCCTGACCCCCCGTGAGGCGAGTGTCGCGGCACCCGGCTGGCGGCTCCTCGCCGGCCAACTGCACCTTTCCGCCGACTTCGGCGACTTCGACCGGGCGATGGAGTTCGTCACGGCCGTCGCCGAAGTGGCCCGTACGCTCGACCATCACCCCGACATCGACATCCGCTGGTCACGGGTGCACCTCAGCGTCTCCACCCATGCCGTCGGCGCCCTCACCAACCGCGACGTCCGCCTCGCCACCCAGGTCAGTGGGCTGCTGGCGGACCGGGGCATCCAGCCCGACCACGCGCGGCTGAGCGCGGTCGAGATCGCCATCGACACCATGGACAGTGACGCCATCCGGCCGTTCTGGGCGGCGGTGCTGGGCCGCCCGCTCCCCAAGGTCGAACTGCCCGACGAGGAGGAGCCGGACGTCCCCGACCCGGACGCCCTGGGCCCGCGCATCCGGTTCGAACAATTGCTGGCCCCCTGCCAGGTCGCAACCGGGTGCGCGTGGACGTCTGGGTGTCCCACGACGAGGCCGAGCGGCGGATCGAGCACGCCCGGGCCGCGGGTGGCCGCCTGGTGAGCGAGGCCCATGCGCCGGCGTTCTGGGTCCTCGCCGACGCCGAAGGGAACATCGCCTGCCTCTGCACCTGGCAGGGCCGCGACTGGGAGTGAGACGGGCGCCATGGACGTCGTCATCACGCTCACCCTGTTCACCTTCGTCGTCCTGGTGGTGACCTGGTGGGCCGAGCGGTTGCGGATCCCGGCGCCCTTCGCGCTGATCCTCGTCGGCATCACGGGATCCGTGCTGCCCTTCCTCCGGGTGCCGGCCCTGTCCCCGGATCTCGTCCTGGTCGGCCTGCTGCCGCCACTGCTCTACGCCGCCGCCGTCAACACCCCGCTGGCGGACTTCCGCTCGCACCTCACGTCGATCGGCTGGTTGTCCATCGGACTGGTGCTGTTCACCACGGCGGGGGTCGCGCTGGTGGTCAGGCCGCTGCTCGGGGTCCCGTGGCCCGCCGCCCTCGCCATCGGCGCGATCGTCGCCCCGCCGGATGCGGTGGCCGCGACCGCCGTGGCCCGCCGGGTCGGGCTCCCCCGGCGCGTCGTGACGATTCTCGAAGGCGAGTCGCTGGTCAACGACGCCACCGCGCTGGTGAGCCTGCGCTCGGCCACCCTGGCGCTCACGGCGGCCCTCTCGGTGGGCGCGGTGCTGCTGGACTTCGGCCGGGCCGTCGTCCTCGCGGTGGCCGTCGGCCTCGGGGTGGCGCGACTGGCCGGGCTCTTCTTCCGACGTCTCCGGGACGCCGCGATGACAGTGGGCCTGTCCTTCCTGGTGCCGTTCACGGCGTACGCCGTCACCGAGCTCCTGCACGGCTCCGGCGTCCTCGCCGTCGTGGTCGCCGGGATCGTGCTCGGCCACCGGGCGCAGCGCGAGCAGACGGCGGAAGCGCGGCTCTCGGCGCGGATCAACTGGCAGACCCTGCAGTTCCTGCTGGAGAACGCCGTGTTCCTGCTGATCGGGCTGCAGACGCGCGACATCGTGGCCTCCGCCTGGGGCTCCGCCACCAGGCACGGGACCGTGATCGCGGTCTGTCTGGCGGCCCTGGGCGCCGTCATCGTGCTGCGCCTCGTCTGGCTGCTGGGCACCGGGGTGCTCCTGGTCCGCCGCGGCTCTCGTCCCTGGGCCGAGACACTCGTCCTGGGCTGGGCGGGGATGCGGGGCGTGGTGACGCTCGCGGCCGCCCTGACGCTTCCGCTCTCCACGCCGGGCCGCCCGGTGCTGGTGCTGATCGCCCTCGTCGTCACGCTGGGGACGCTGTCGATCCAGGGGCTGACACTGCCCCCACTGGCCCGGCGACTGGAGCTGCGGGGACCGGACGCCCGCGAGGACGCGATCGAGTCCGCGATGATCCTGCAACGCGCCTCGGCGGCAGGCCTCGACGCCGCCGACGAGGCTGCGGGCCCGGAGGACGAGGGGACGGTCGACCTGCTCAGGGCCGAGAACACCCACCGTCTCAACACCGTGTGGGAGCGCCTCGGACGGCCCGGCTCCGAACGCGAAACCCCCGAGGCAGCGCATCGCCGGCTGCGTCGGGTGGCGCTGGAACGCGAGCGGGAGGTCATCCTCGACATCCGCGACGAGGGCCGCGCGGACCAGACGGTCATCTCCCAGGTGCTGAACGCCCTCGACCTGGAGGACGTGATGACCCAACGCCTCGTCGACCGCAGCGAGGCGATCCGGGGCGGCCTGTCGGTGCACAGCCTGGCCGAGCCGTGCCAGCACCTGCAGGAGGCGGCCGACTGCGCCAAACCCGGCTCGTACACGGGCTGCCCGGACTGTGAGCGGGAGGGCCTGGTCTGGGTCCACCTGCGGATGTGCCTGACCTGCGGCAACATCGGCTGCTGCGACTCGTCGCCGGGCAACCATGCGCGCAAGCACTTCGACCGGACCGGGCATCCCGTGATGCGGTCCTTCGAACCCGGTGAGGCCTGGCGCTGGTGCTACCTCGACGAGGTGATCTCCGAGTGAGGTGATCTCCACGTGACGGATGTGCGCGTCCCACGCTGAGGCACGAACCAGGCCCGCGGTAAGGCCCGCCTTGCCCCCACTTACTCCACGTGGAATAGTTGGCGCGGAACATCGAGCCGTGACCTGCACCACATCCACGGCCCGGACGACGCCAGCAGGGGGAGGGGACCAGATGGCGCTCACACCGCTGCAGCTCTCCGCCCTGGCGATCCTGCACGAGGGCCCGTCGCACCCGTACGAGGTCTACCAACTCATGCTCCAGCGCCGCGAGGACCGGGTCGTCAAAGTCCGGCCCGGCACGCTGTACCACGCCATCGGCCGCCTGGCCGACGAGGGGCTGCTCACCTCCTGCGGCACGGACCGGTGCGGCAACCGCCCGGAACGTACGACCTATCGGATCACCGAGGCGGGCCGATCCGCCCTCCGCGCGACGGTCGACGAATGGGTGTCCCGGCCGGTCTACGAATACCCGCGCTTCCCCTGCGCCATCGCCGAACTGCACGAACTGCCCGCCGAGGAGGCCGTCGCCCTGCTCACCGTCCGCGCCGAGCGCCTCGAGGCCGAGCACGCCCTCCTCACCAAGGCTCTGGCGTACGTCGGCGCCCGGGGTCTCCCGGAGCGTTTCGTCCTCGATCTCGACTACCAGGCCACCGTCCTGGTGGCCGAGACCCGCTGGTTGCGCACGCTGGCCGGCAGGATCGGCGACGGCAGCCTGAGCTGGGACTCCCCCGCTCCCGACCGCGGCCCGGGCGACCTCCCCGACCGGCCGCTGAGCAGCTCCCCCTACTACGACCCATCCCTGTACGGACCCCACGAACTCGAGGAGAAGCCATGAGCAGCACCCGCGACGACCGGGTCGACGCCGGCCCCGTCGAGTCAGCCCCCGAACCAGCCCCCAGCTCCGCTGGCACTCAGGCCGGGCATCCGGTCGAGGACCACGGCATCTCCACCCGCGACGCCTGGCGCGCGCTGGTCGCCCTGGTCGTCGGATTCTTCATGATCCTGATCGACACCACGATCGTCTCGGTGGCGATGCCGCACATCATCACCGGACTCAACACCACCCTCACCGCGGCCATCTGGGTCACCAGCGCCTACCTGCTGGCGTACGCCGTCCCGCTGCTGATCACCGGCCGGCTCGGCGACCGCTACGGCCCGAAGAACCTCTACCTCATCGGCCTGGCCGTGTTCACCCTCTCCTCGCTGGCCTGCGGCCTGTCCGGCACTGCCGCCGCGCTGATCACCTGGCGCGTGGTGCAGGGCCTGGGCGCCGCGCTGATGACCCCGCAGACGATGGCGGTGATCACCCGGCTGTTCCCGCCGAAGGAGCGGGCCCAGGCGATGTCGCTGTGGGGTGCCACCGCCGGCGTCGCGATGCTGGTCGGCCCGTTGCTCGGTGGTCTGCTGACCGACGGCTTCGGTTGGGAGTGGATCTTCTTCATCAACGTGCCCGTGGGTGTCCTCGGCTTCCTCGCCGCGGTGCGTCTGGTGCCGGCCCTGCCGGTGCACTCGCACTCCTTCGACTGGCTCGGTGTGGCCCTCAGCGCGATCGGCACCTTCCTGCTGGTCTTCGGCATCCAGGAGGGCAACACCTACCACTGGGCCGGCATCACCGACGACCTCACCATCGGCGGCCTGCACACGCACGTCCCGGTCTCCGTCCCGGGGCTGATCATCATCGGGACCCTCGTACTGGTCGCTTTCGTCGCCTGGCAGGCGCTCAACAAGCGCGAGCCACTGGTCCCGCTGGGCCTGTTCCGGGACCGGAACTTCTCCGCCGCCAACGCCGCGATCACGGTGATGGGCTTCTGCGTCGTCGGCACCTCGTTCCCGCTGATGCTCTTCTACCAGGAGGTCAAGGGCCTGACTCCGACCCAGGCAGCCCTGACGATGATCCCGATGGCGCTGCTGTCCGGCGGTCTGGCGCCGCTCACCGGCAAGTTGCAGACGCAGGTCAATCCGAAGTGGCTGGCCGTGCTCGGCTTCCTGCTCTTCTCCGCGTCGCAGGTGTGGGCCTGGTCGATCACCAAGGCCGACACCCCGATCTGGATGTTCCTGCTCCCGCTCGCCCTGCTCGGCCTGGCGAACAGCCTGATCTGGGGCCCGCTGTCGATGACGGCGACCCGCAACCTGCCGCCCCGGCTCGCCGGCGCGGGCTCGGGCATCTACAACACGACGCGGCAGATGGGCAGCGTCCTGGGGTCGGCGTCGATCGCCGCGGTGATGTCGAGCCGCCTGCAGGTCCAGATGACCAAGGCCGTCGACGCCCTGCCGCCGGCCCAGCGCGCCCACATCCCCGCCGGTACGTCGACCGAAGGCTTCTCCGGGGCTCTGCCGGCATTCCTGCACGACGCCTTCGCCACGGCCATGGGACAGTCCCTGCTGCTCGGCGCCGCCGCGATCCTGCTGGGTCTGGTGGCGGCGCTGTTCTTCGCCAAGCCCCCGCTGAGCACATGAACCGCCGCGGCGCCTGAGGCCTTCGTACGGTCGGGGCCTGGTGGCTCGCGCCGGGACGCGCCGGTCGGACAGGCGCACGCCGGACGCCCTGCGGGAGGGGTTGGGACCCACTTCTTCACCATAGGTTTGCCCTATGGCTGCTCCGCAGACACCGTACTGCGCCGTCGTGTGGTGGAGGGCCCTGGTGGCGCCGCATCGCCGCGGACGACCCGGCCGAGGTACGCCTCCTGCACCCGGGGGTTGTCGAGGAGCTCCGACGCGCCGCCCTCCAGCACGATCTCCCCGGTGGCCAGCACGTAACCCCTGGAGGCGATGGAGAGCGCCAGTTCCGCCTGCTGCTCGACGAACAGCACCGCCACTGCGAGCTCCCGGTTGATCCGTACGATCTCGTCCAGCACCTGGTCGACGAGTCTCGGGGCGAGTCCCATCGTCGGCTCGTCCATGCACACGAGCTTCGGGCGGCTCATCAGGGCGCGGGCGAAGGCGAGCATCTGCTGCTCCCCGCCCGACAAGGTGCCGGCCTGCTGGCGGCGTCGCTCGCCGAGGCGCGGGAAATGGTCCCGCATCCGCTCGAGGTCCTCAGCGATGCCGGTCTTGTCGCGGCGAGTGTAGGCACCCGCGATCAGGTTCTCGTCGACGGTCATCTGCGGAAACACGCGCCGTGCCTCGGGCACGGAGGCGATGCCGGCCCGGACGCGTTGGCTCGTGGAGGCGTGGGTGATCTCCTCGCCGTCGAAGTGGACGGTTCCGGACTTCGGCCGGACGAGGCCGAGGACCGTCTTCATCGTGGTCGACTTGCCGCTGGCGTTGCCGCCGAGCAGGGAGACGATCTCTCCTCGCCCGACGCTCAGCGTGTTGCCGCGCAGGGCGTGGAACGGTCCGTAGTACACGTGGATGTCGTGGAGTGCGAGCAGGTCGTTCACAGCAGATCCGATCCTCCGAGGCCACGGCGGCGACCGAGGTAGGCCTCGACCACCACTGGGTCGTGGCGCACCACCTCCGGGCGCCCCTGAGCGATGATCCGACCGCCGTCCATCACGATGACCCGGTCCGAGACGCTCATCACCAGGTCGAGCTTGTGCTCCACCAGGAGGATCGCTTGTCCCTCCGCCTTGAGGTCGAGCAGTTGCTCGAGCACCTCGGCTGTCTCGGACGGGTTCATCCCCGCGGTCGGCTCGTCGAGGACGAGCAGCTTCGGCCTCACGGCCAGCGCCCGGGCGATCTCCGTCCGTCGCCGGTTGGCGTAGCTGAGCGAATACGCCGGGTCGTCGCGGCGCGGGCCGAGCCGATCCTCGAAGCGACGAATCTCGGCTGCGACCGTGGCATCGATCAGCGCGCGCTCCCGGCGGGACGCCGGGGTCCCGATGATGGCGATGAACAGCTCGCCGAGCAGAGCGACCCACCGCAGCAGGAACAGGTGCGCCAAGGACCGGAAGGGTCTGCTGGCCCGGAGTGTCGAGTGCATGCCCACCTCCACGTTGTCCGCCACCGACAGCGTCGCGAAGGCTCTGCCGTTCTGGAACGTCCGGGCGACGCCGAACTCGGCGATCCGTGCGGCGTCGGCGGTGTCGATGCGGACCCCGTCGAGGGTGATCCGGCCGCCGTGCGGCGGGATGGTGCCGGTCACGAGGTTGAGGGTGGTGGTCTTGCCCGAGCCGTTCGGCCCGATGATCGAGACGACCTCCCGGGGGGCCACCGTGAACGAGATCCCGTCCACGGCCTTCAGCCCGTCGAACTGGCGCTCGAGACGGTCCACCTCGAGCAGTGCCCGCGGCACCCGTCCGCCATCCGCACCCGTCCCCCGTGGCCGTAGGCCGTCGAGGAGTGTCGGGTCGAGTAGTGCGTTGCTCATGAGTTCCTCACCAGGATTCCGCCCGGACGGAACCTCACCACGAGGATCAGAACCAGGCCGTAGACGATGATCCGGAGCTCCGGGGTGAACCGCAGCAGCTCCATGGCGCCGATCAGGACGATGCCCCCGACGACCGCGCCGTACGGCAGGCCGACGCCGCCCATGATGACGATCGTGACCACGAGCAGGGACATCAGCATCGTGAAGATCGTCGGGTCGATGTAGGTGTACTGATGGGCGAGCAGTGACCCTCCGACACCGGCGAAGAACGCCGACACGGCGAAAGCGAGGGCCTTGTAGTCCCGTACGCGCACGCCGGAGGCGAGCGCCGCCACCTCGTCGGAGCCCACCGAGGCGATCACCTTGCCGAGATGCGAACGGCGGATCCGCCACATCACGAGCAGGGTGAGGACGAGCACCGCGAAGTCGATCAGGTAGTAGGCGCGCGGCGTCGCCAGCACCGTGTCGCCCCACCGCGGCATCGGGATGCCGTAGATGCCCTGGGGCTGCATCAGCCGATGACCGCCACGATGACCGTTCCGACGCCGAGGGTGGCGATCGAGACATAGTGGCCCTTCACCCCCAGATCGGCGACGCCACGACCGAGGAGACGATCGCCGCGACCAACCCGGCGAGCGGGACGGCGACCCAGAACGGGACCGGGGCGTGCAGCGTCAGCAGCGCCGAGGTGTAGGCGCCGATGGCGATCGGCCCGGCCTGCCCGAGTGCCATGACGCCCGCCTGCCCCGCGGTGAGGGTGAATCCGGCGGCGATGACGGAGTAGATGAGCACCTGGGTGCCCGTGGTGAGGACATAGTCCCCGGCCACCAACGGGACGAGGATCCCGCCGACGGCGAGCGCCACCGGCCAGACCCAGCGCGGGATCACCAGCGGGCGGCCCTTGCCGAGGAAGGTGCCGGTGAGCGGCTCGGTGGAGATCAGCGGCACCTTGCCTAGCAGTCCACCCGGCCGGATGATCAGGACAAGGATGAGGATCGCGAACGTGATGATCTCGCGGGCCGTGTCACCGAAGAAGTGGATACCGAAGGCCTCCAGGACACCAAGGGCGAGGCCGCCGACGACGGCGCCGGCAAGGGAGCCCAGACCGCCAAGGGTGGCGGCGACGAAGGCGGTCATCCCGGTGTTGAGCCCCGAGGTCGGGTTGGCCACGCCGACGTACAGAGCGATGAAGACGCCGGCCAGTCCGCCCAGGGCGGAGGCGATCACGAACGCCACGTGCTGGACGAGACTGACCGGGATGCCCATCTGGAGCGCGGCCTCCTGGTCCTGGGCGGTGGCCCGGATCGCCTGGCCGACCTTCCCGTACCGGAGGAAGGCGCCCATGGCGAGCATGACGACGGTGGTGATGCCGAGCATGACCAGGTCGGAGGTGCCGAAGCGCATGTTCCCGATGTGGAGGTTGGAGGTCGGCAGCACCTGCGGGAAGACCCGGAACTCGGCAGTGAAGGCGATCTGGGACGCGTTGTCCAGGATCTGCGCCACGGCGTACGTGGACAGCATCGCCGCGAGGGGCAGGAACCTGGCCAACGGCCGTACGACCGTGATGTTGACCACCAGCCCGAGCGCGCCGCAGATGGCGACCACGAGGGGTAGCGCAACCCAGAAGGGCAGGCCCTGCTCTGCCACGAAGAGCCAGGCGAGCATGGCACCCAGTCCGAAGAAGGAGAACTGGGCGAAGTTGATGACGTTCATGACGCCGAAGACGAGGGAGATACCGACCGCTCCGAGGGCGTACACGTTCCCCCGGAGCAGGCCGGCGATCAGGGTGTCGACCATGATGTGCGGACAGACTTTCAGGCCGTCTTGTACTCGACCCAGGTGCCACCCTTGAGGATGGTCGGGGTGAGTTTGGGGGACTGCACGCGACGGGTGGCCTGATCGAAGGTGACCGCGCCATAGATGACGCTCGGGACGTCCTTGACCTCCTTGAAGCCCTGCAGGACGCCCTCGCGGGTGGTGCCACCCTGCTTGGCGGCCGCGACGGCTACGTTCAGCGCGTCATAGGCGTGCGCCTCGAAACTGGTGACGTGCTGCTCCGTCGGGTACTTCTTCCTGAAGGCGTCGACGAAGGCCTTCACCCTCGGGTCGGAGCTGGTCTCCAGGAACTGGGCGCCGATGATCGACCCCGCGGCGTCCGGGGTGGCGTCGAACGACTTCTCGTCCTGGCCTCCATAGAAGGCGCCTTGGTAGCCGATGGCACGCAGCTGGGTGACGAGCTTGGCTGCGTCCGGGCCGTAGCCGATGTGGACGAAGGCCTGGGGCTTGCCCGCCACGGCCTTGGTCAGGGACGGCCGGTAGTCGTCCGAGCTGTCCAACACGCCCTCCGCGTCGGTGATCGTCAGGCCGACCTTCTCCGCCTCCGCCTTGAAGGCCTGGTAGGCGGGGATGCCCCAGTCGGCGGTGTTGAGGTAGGTGACGGCGACGGAGCTCACGCCCTGGCTCTTGATGTAGTCAGCGGTCCACTGGTAGTTGGCGCTCGTGGTGATCGCGGTCGACCACTGGTACTCGGTGCCCTTCTGGGTGAAGGCCGGGTTCGAGTTGTTGAACCCGTACTGGAGAAGCCTTCCCGAGGTGTAGATCGGCGAGGCGGGGATGGAGGCGGCGGACGAGTAGTCGCCGAAGGCGAGGATCACGTCCTTGTCGGCGACGAACTTCTGCGCCACGGTGACAGACTGCTTGGGGTCGGATTGGGAGTCCTCGTACTTGAGGGCCACCGGGCGGCCGTTGATCCCCCGTTGGCGTTCACCTGCTCGACCGCCAGGTCGAAGCCCTCTGTGAACTGTTGGCCGTACTGCGCGTACTGACCGGTTGTCGCCGACGACACGCCGAAGTAGATCGGACGTGTGGTGGCACCGCTGCCGGCGGAGGCCGATGAGGAGCACGCGGCGGCTCCCACCGTGGTGGCCGCGGCGAGGACGAGAGCGGTTAATCTGCGCCGGCTGGGGGTGAGGAACGGCATGGTGCGGTCTCCTTCGGGTGGGAATCGTGGTGCGGTGGGGAGCAGAGAGTGCGAGCAGGGGGTGGGAGAAGGGAGTGTGAGCAGAGTGGGCGGCGTCAGCGGGCTTCGCGCAGCAGCCTCAGGGAGTCCCCGTCGGCCGGGGTCGGAACGGTGCAGCTCGGCGCGAGGAGGAACGGCCGGTCGGGCGCCGCTTCCAGCGTGGCCTCGAGCTGGGCCGCGACCTGCGTACGGTCGGCGTCGACGGCGAACAGGTCCTTGTTGACCCCGCCCACGACGGTCGTGCCGAAGGGTGCGTCGAGCTGGGGGTTGCCGGGCTGGAACTGGTCCCAGTGCAGCGCGTCGATCCGCTCGTCGGCGAACCACTCGGGGTGCGACTCGGCGCCGCAGGTGTGCAGGACCACCAGACCGTCGCCGACCGCCTCGAGCACCTGCCGGTCGTACGGCCGGGAGAACTCCTCGAAGCGGGCCCGGCCGAGCAGGTCCGTGTTGGCCGTCCCGGTGACGGCGTAGAAGATGCCGTCGAGTCCCGGGCCGCCCGCGGCGACAGGTGCGAGCAGGTGTCGGACGTAGTCCCCCAGCGTCCGGGCGATGGCGATGAGCGCGCGGTGTGTCGCATCCAGATCGCGGGTCAGCAGTTCCTCGGCCGTGATGTCCACCGCGGCTCCCGGGACGACGTCCCCGGGTAGAGGGGCAGCCCGGCCAGCTGCAGCAGGACCGACAGTGGGGAGAAGACGGTCTGGAGCAGCGCCCTGTCCGGGAGTCCTTCGCGGATGAGCGCGGCCGACGCGAGGTGCTCCGCCAGGGCCGGGTTCTCCCTCGGATCGAGGGGGCGAATCGTGGCGAGGTCGGCGACGCCGCGCACCGCGGGCGAGACGAGCCGGGGGATGACGCCGACGTAGTCATCAGGGTCATAGACCGAACCCCAGGCCTCGGCGTAGTAGACCGCCCGGGGATTGATCTTCACCCAGTCCCAGTCCCAGGCACGGTTGAACGCGACCGTCGCGCCGGCGAAGCGGGACGGGTCGTACTCCTCGCCGACGAAGTGCTGCCAGGCGCTCGTGAGGAAGCGTCGGGTCGAGTCGCCGCCGCGAAGCAGGTCGGCGAACTCCGATCGCCTGTCGGCCACTGCCGGTCCCCGTTCTGGTCCGGAGGTCTCAGCGTCGACGGAGGTGGCTGCGGGCATGGGAATACTCCTTAAACCTGTAGGTATGATGCGCTATATCCCGACACGAGCCTTGGGATCCCTACAGGGTGGGAGGTGAGCTGTGCGTGGAATGTTTCGCTGCCAGAAACATAACATCGACTTAAGTCATGAATCAACTCAGCTTTACTACGCAACCCGTCCCCGGACGCAGTGACGGGCGGCCGCGTCGGTGTGACGCGACCGCCCGTCGGGCGATCCAGGGTGAGTCAGGTGCACTCACCTCAGGCGATGCCGCCTCATGCGGGGCTCACCTCAGGCGATGCCTCACTCCTCGCCGGAGACGCCGGCACCCACGCCGACCTCCTCCTCGTCGTGCAGCTGGTTGAAGACCGAGCCGCTGATCTGCTGGCCACCCGACTTGCGCACGGACCAGCCGAAGAGCAGGCCGATCATGAACACCCCGATGGACAGGCCACCGATGCTGAAGACGATGTCACCGGGCGTACGCATCCAGCGGATCACCGTCAGGACGGGCGAGTAGAGGAACTCGGAGCTGCGCGCGTACCAGAAGCCGTGGGTGATCGAGGCCCAGGCCTGGGCCAGACCCAGCGGTAGCAGGGACAGCAGGCACATCATCAGCAGGCCGATGTTGAGGCCCCAGAAGCCGATGGCGATCGCCTTGTCGTTCCACTCCCGGCTGGGCATCAGCGAGCGCAGGCAGAACAGCATCAGGCCGATGCCGAGCATGCCGTACACACCGAAGAGGGCGGCGTGTCCGTGCAGCGGCGTGAGGTTGAGACCCTGCACGTAGAACAGCGAGATGGGCGGGTTGATCAGGAAGCCGAAGATGCCGGCGCCCAGCATGTTCCAGAAGGACACGGCCACGAAGAAGTAGACCGCCCACTTGTAGCCGACCGCCCAGGAGCTGACCTTCAGCAGACGCAGGTGACGGAAGGCCTCGAAGCCGACCAGCGCCAGCGGGACGACCTCCAGCGCGCTGAACGCCGCGCTCCAAGCCATCAGGAGATCGTTCGAACCGGTGAAGTACAGGTGGTGACCGGTGCCGATGATGCCGCCGGCCAGGAACACCGCGGTCGAGGAGATGGTGGCGGTGGCCGCCATCCGGCTCCGGACCAGGCCGAGCCGGGCGAACAGGAAGGCGATGACGGTCGTGGCGAAGACCTCGAAGAAGCCCTCCACCCACAGGTGGACGACCCACCAGCGCCAGTACTCCTGGATCGACAGGTGCCCACCGTCGGACATGCCGAAGGCCGCGCCGAAGAAGCTGGCGATGGCCAGCGAGCTCATCAGCAGCATGAGGATCAGCGAGCGCTGTCCGCCGGCCGCCAGCGGAGCCGTTTCGGTGGGGCTGTTTCCCTGGCCCGCACGGGCCCGCCGCACGGCCGGCCACATCCCGCGCGCCATCAGGAAGAACCACAGGAACAGGCCGATGAACAGGCCGATCTGCCAGACGCGGGCCAGATCCAGGTACTCCTGGCCGGTGGTGCCGAGCCACCAGTTGATCGCCAGGCCGTGACCCATGTAGCCCTGGATCGACAGCCACTCACCGGCCATCGAGCCGCCGACGACGACGATCAGCGCCCAGAAGAGCACGTCCACGCCAAGCTTCTGGTACTTCGGTTCGCGACCACCGACGGCCGGGGCGACGTACAGGCCGGTGGCGAGCCAGGCGGTGGCGATCCAGAGGATGCCGAGCTGGGTGTGCCAGGTGCGGGTCACCGCGTACGGCAGGATCCGGTCGATCGGGATGCCGTAGAGCGATCCACCCTCGACGCCGTAGTGGGCACTGATGATGCCCATCGCCATCTGCAGGACGAAGAGCGCGCCGACGATGTAGAAGTACTTGATCGTCGCCTTCTGCGACGCGGTGGCCCGGTAGCCGAGCAGCGGGTCACGCTCGGGCACATCGGTGGGCGGCGCGTCGTCCTCTTCGTGGTAGTTGTGGTACCAGACCAGACCGCCGATACCGGCGAGCAACAGGATGAAGCTGATGATGCTCCACAGCACGTTGACCGGGGTGGGAACGTTGTCGATCAGCGGCTCGTGAGGCCAGTTCTGCAGGTACGTGGCGTCGTGGCCAGGGGCGTTCGTCTCCGCCGCCCAGGCGCTCCACCAGAAGAAGTCGCTCATCTGCTGCAACTGCGTGGCGTCGGTCAGGGCGCCGCTCGGGATCGCGTACGCCACGTTGCCCTGGGAGAAGACCTGGGCATAGTGCTCCGAGGAAAGCTTCCAGGCGTCGACCCGGGTCCGGTCGATGGTGACCGTGTCGTTCGTCGCGTTGTAGGTGTTCGTCCGGATGGCGGTCTTGAGGCGGGCCTTCAGCGCCGCCTGCCGCTCGACGTCCAGGGCGTCGTAGGAGGTGGCGCCCTCCTGCTTCGCGTACTGGTCGAGCACGTAGGTGACCTCGCGGTGCAGCATGTCGGCCGTCCAGTCAGGAGCGACGTACGCGCCGTGTCCCCACACGGAGCCGATCTCCTGGCCACCGATCGACTGCCAGACCCGCTGGCCCTCGGTGATGTCGGCGCCGGTCATCACGACGTTGCCGTTGGTGTCCACGACGCGGGCGGGGATCGGCGGCTTGCTGATCCGGATCTGGTCGCCGAGGAACAGCAGCACGGCGAAGGACGAGACGACGACGAGGACGAGAGCGGTCCACCAGCGCCGATCTCGCGGACTCATCGAACGCTGGGGGGTGGTGGGGGGCGGTGGGTTGAGATCCCTGACGGTCGACACTGAGGGCTCCTTTAAATATGGGACTACCGTATTTAATATCGCACTCGTCCCACCCACGGCAAACCCGGTGGGACGCCCTCAGTCCAGCACTCTTACGTGGTGTTCGTCACACTCTTTGAGCGATCGGTGGCGGCATCCTCCGTAGGTCGGGCGTCACGTCCGCGGCCATCGCGGGACGCAGCCGTACGGCCAGGACCAGCAGCGCCGCCGCCAGGACCAGCAGGACGAGCTCGATCCACCACGGCCCGATCCTGGCTCCGGCCATCAGGATCGCGGTGAGATTCACCGTGCCATGCAGGACCACCGCCACCAGCCACGCCAGCGCCTTGCGCTGACGGTGCACCCCCCACAGCACCAGCACCGAGAGGGCCACATGGACCCCGATCGCGCTGATCCGCTCGACACCGGCGGCCAGGAACAGGACGGATGGGGTGCCGACCATGGCGTCGCGGACAGCGCCGGCTCGGTCGGCGGGAAGCATGGCGGCGAGACGGGACCACTGGCCGGTGTTGATCATCACCGCTATGACCAGGTTGGACACGTAGCTGAGCCCCACCAGAAGCATCGCCTCGATGCCACCGTGACCCAGACCGAACGAGACACCGTCGATCCAGCGATGGAAGCGCCGCAGCAGGAGCACCATCACCACGAGCCGTCCGGTCTCCTCGAACAGCCCCGCCGTGTAACTGGCGACCGGCCCGGACAGCAGGAAGGCCGCCAGCGGGTGCGCGCGGTGGGTCGCCAGCAGCGCCATCAACGGCAGCCGCGTCAGCACCTGGGCGGCGGTGAAGGCGAGGGCGCCGCAGAGGAAGGCACGCCCGACCGCCGGATAGCGGGGAGCGCCGCCCGACGTCCGCCGGGTCTGCAGCCAGATCAGGCCGCCGAGCGGGACACCGAACGCGATGACAACCGTGACCGCCATGAACACGAACGAGGCGACGGGAACCATGGAACACCCTCCGCGGATCGGATCGGATCGGAACGGGGCGCACCGGATCCGTCCGGCACGTCCCAGCATATTGACAAAACCCAGTACTTTGCAATGCACTATAGCCATGCGCACCGACCACTTGACCCAACTGCGCAAGGGTGCCCTCGAGCTGGCCGTCCTGGCCCTGCTCGACCGCGCCCCCTCGTACGGTTTCGAGATCGTCGACGGCCTCGCCGGCCTGCCCGGACTGGAGGCCACCACGGGAACGATCTACCCGCTGCTGACCCGGCTGAAGAACTCGGGACTGGTGGAGACGACGTGGCGGGAATCGCCGAAGGGGCCACCGCGCAAGTACTACACACTCGGAGCAGTCGGCCGGGCCGAACTCGCCGCGCAGGCGGCCGCCTGGCGCCAGGTGGCCAGCGCCATGGACGAACTGCTCCAGAAGGACTCCCGATGAACCTCCCCGCACCCGATCCGATCGCCACGTACGTCGAGGAGGTGGCACACCACCTGAGGACCCGCGGGCACGCCCGGCACCAGGCCCTCGCTGATCTCGAGGCCGCCCTGCGCGAGACCGCCGCGGCGTACGCCTCCGGGGAGGCCGAGGGCGAGGTGACCGAACCGGCCGCGGAGACCGGGACCGACCCGGCGGTCGCCGCGGTGGCCGACTTCGGCTCGGCCCGTGCGTACGCGGCCGAGCTCGACGCCGAACTGCGGACCGAACGCCGCTTCCGGACGGTGCTGGGGGTCCCCAATTCCCTGACCACCGGCATCCTGACCCGGATGGCCGCCACCTTCGACCCCGCGGACCACCACGTCGTCGTGCCGCACATCTTCGGCCTCGGCTGGGCGATCAACTGGGGGGCGGTCGCGGTCCGGCTGGGACTGCTCAATCCCGACGACCTCGACGACGAACTGCTCGAACGCGCGATCGCCCTGTCCGGGCGGCGGACGCGGGCCCTGGCTTGGACAGCCGTCGGCACCGCCGTGGTGGCCGCCGGGACCGCGACGGCCCGTCGACGCCGGATCGGCTTCACCGGGTGGGCCGACGTCGCCGGCGCGGCCGCCGTCGTGACCGGGGCCGGGGCGTTGGCACGGCTGGGGGCCGATCGGCGCCTGCCCGCGGGACAACGCCTGGTGGCGCCCGCCTATGCCACCTTCCTCGCCACCATCATGGCGGCGGCGATGGCCGGCGTACGGAAGGACGGGGAACGTCCGCGAGGGGCCGGATGGTGGGGACTCCCCCTCGGCACGCTGCTGTGGTGGGCCTCGACGTACGGTCCCGTGACGACGGCCGTTTCCGACACAGTGCACGAAAGCAGCGCCCCCAATTCCCGCTGATCCGCCGATGACGCGCACACATCGTCCGACCTAGTGTAATCTGCATGACACACCAGGACACGATCCCCCACATCGACGTGGCGATCATCGGCGCCGGCATCGGCGGCCTCACCCTCGCCCTGGCGCTGCGGGAACGCGGCATCGAGGCGACCCTGCTCGAACGCACCGCCGAACTCCGCGAGGTCGGGGCCGCTGTGGCACTGTCCGCGAACGCCACCACCCTCTATCGCCGGTTCGGCCTGTACGACGCCTTGGGCGAGGTCTCGTGGGCCCAGACGGATCTGGTGTTCCGTGACGGCCGCAGCGGCGCGACGCTGGCGCGGACGCCGGTGGGTGCGACCTACCGTGAACGCTTCGGAGCCGACTACTGGGGCATCCACCGCGCCGAGCTCCAGCGCATCCTGTCGAGCGCCGTCGGCGCCGAGCACATCCGGCTCTCGCACAAGGTCACCGGCCTGCGGGAGGAGGACGACCGGGTGCTGATCGACCTTGCCGACGGCAGGCAGCTGAGCGCCGGGGTGGTGGTCGGCGCCGATGGCGCCCGTTCGATGGTCCGCCGCTGGATCGTCGGCCACGACGACGCGATCTACTCGGGACGCTCCGGCTTCCGCGGCATTGTCGCGACCGAGCGGTTGACCCAGCTCCCCGATCCCCGGGCCATCCAGTTCTGGACCGGCCCGACCGGCCACCTGCTGCACTACGCGATCGGCGCCCGCGGCGAGGACGTCAACTTCCTCGCGGTGACCCGCACCCCGGCGCGCTGGACGGCCCCGGAGTGGGTCGTCCCCGCCGAGGACCGGGAGAAGTTCGCGGCGTTCGAGGGGTGGCACCCGGCCGTGACCGAGATGATCGGGGCGGTCGAGGTCGGCCAGCGCTGGGCGCTGATGCGCCGGCCCCCGCTGCGCACCTGGCACCGCGGCCGGGTCGTGCTGCTCGGGGACGCCGCCCACTCTCTGGTCCCCCACCACGGCCAGGGCGCCAACCAGTCGATCGAGGACACGTACGTGCTGGCCGAGGAGCTCGCCCGGGCGGATCTGCACGATCCCGTCCCCGCCTTCGAGGCGTACGAGGCGCGGCGTCGGCTGCGGACGCGCGGCGTGCAGTACGCGTCCTGGCAGGTGGCGAAGGCGCTGCACGTGTCTGACGGCGCGGAGGCCGAGGCGCGGAACGCCGCGATGGCCGAGGAGGACTTCCTCGAGGACAAGCTCGCCTGGATCCACGGCTACGACGCGACCGTCGACAGCGGACTGCGGCCGGGATCGGTCGGGGCGATGGCGCGCTGAGGGTGCGGGATCAGGGGAGGTCGGCGAGCATCCCGGCGAGACGGGCCACGCGCAGCCCGGCGTGCAGGTCACGGCGGGCCAGGCCGTCGGCCAGGTCCACGTCCGTGGTGGCCCGGATCCGGTCCAGTCGGTAGTAGAGGGTCGACCGATGGATGCCCAGTGCCACCGCGGTGGCCCGGGCGTCACCGCCGGCAGCCAGGTAGGCCTCGAGTGTCGGCACGTCCACCTGACGGTGGTCGGAGGCCAGCAGGCGGGCGACGGGCCCCGGCAGGTCGTCCGGGCCCAGCCGGTCGAGGGGGAGCTCCAACAGCAGCTTGTCCAGCCCCAGATCGGCCCAGCGGGTGACCCGCGGGTAGGTCGACGGATCCAGGCACGACGCCCGCCAGGCACGATCCGCTTGCCGGTAGGACGTCGCTGCGGTCGCGAGCTCCACCACCGACCCCCCGATCCCGGCACGGACGCCGCTGAGTGTCGGGGCCTGGAGGATCCGGTCGAGACGATCCACCACGACCGGCCGCGGGAACACGAGGACTCCGCGGCCGTCCACGACGCCGCCCACGGCGGTGGCGGTGGACGCCCGGGCGACCAGGTCCAGGGTCGCCTCCACCGCTGATCGCGCCTTCCAGGCGCCCTCGTCGCGGATGTCCGAAGGAACGCCGAGCACGACCACGGTGTACTGCTCGGACCCGCCGACCAGCTCCTCCCGGACCAGAGCCTCAGCGGCCCGGTGCCGTTCCTCGACCGGGGTGCCGGCGGTGAGGAGCCCGGCGAGCAGGTCGCGGGCCCGCGCCGCGTCCCGTTCGGCGTACATCGTCCGCAGGGACAGCAGCACCCCGAGGCGTTCCCGGCCACCGGCGAGGTGTTCGGCCGCCGCCGGTGAGAGTTCCTCGGCCGCCGCCAGCGAGTACACCAGATAACCGACCCGGTGCCGATGGTCGCGCAGCGGCACCAGCACCCGTCGCTCGTCGGCACCGGCGTCCAGGACGAGCGGCTCGTCGCTGCCGGCGGGAGGGTGCTCCCAGGTATCGCTGTGTGCCAGGGCGTACGAGAGACGTGCCCGGTCGTCCTCCGATTCATGGATGGAGTACGCCAGGACCCGCAGCCGGTCGTCGAGGACGATGAGGCGCCGCTGCATCACCTCCGACAGGTCCTGCAGCGCGTCGTCGAGGTTCATCACCGGACGCACGGGGAGTCCCTCCACGGGGAGTCCCTCGGGGGCCGGCTCACTGCTCCCGGTACTCCTCCGGCACGACGTCGAGATGTTCGGGACGCACCGGCGTCGAGTGTCCGGCGTACTCCGCGTGTCGCTTCAGATAGGAGCGGACGTAGGGGCAGACCGGCACCACCGTCAGACCCTCCGCGACCGTGTCGTCCAGCGCCGCCTTGGCGAGCCGGCCCGCCAGGCCCCGTCCTTCGTACTCCTTGTTGACCCCGGTGTGGTAGAGGATGCGTTCCTTGCCGTCCTCTCCGAAGGCCAGGTAGTTGATCTCACCGATCTGCTTGTCGCCGTCCCGGAGGAGGAACTGCTGCCCGGACCGATCGTGCTCGATCGAGAAGTTGTCGACCTCATCACTCATGATCTCGAGCCTAGTCACCCGATTCCCGGGTCGTGGCGGATCGGCGGGTCGCTGATGGGCGGCAGGCGACGGCCGCGCGCGCCGACCCCAGTCAGGTATGTGTGTCAACGATTTCGTTCACCACCCGGGGGGTTACATGTCACCGGCGGGGTGACATCTGGCTCGACCCGCTCGGTCACACCCTCATCCCGGCTGATGCAGGGGGCTGACCCTGCCGGACGACAGAGTGGGGGCGTGGAGAATCGTCACCCCCAGGGTGAAATGCCAGGAAGACAACAGACTCCCGATTCCGACGGCCGCCACATGGCGGCGCCCCGCCCCGAGCTGGAGGGCGAGGACTCGCCCGAGGCGGAAGCACCTGCCGATCCCACGGCGGGTGGCGCGTCCGGCCGCTGGCAACTCGCCCTACCGCACCGGGTCCACGACGGCACGTTCCACGCCGCCGTACGGCGCCTCGCCGACGCGGGAGTGACGCCGGAGGCGCTCCTGGAGGCCTACGCCGACGGCGGTGACGCGCTCTACCGTTGTGCGGTCGCAGCCGGTGATCCCCTCGGTCGCCCCTCGGCGCCCGTGGACGACGCGGGGCCCCGGAGGACGGGACGACGTGCCGCCCGCGGCTGGGCTGAGGAATACGGCGGATGCCTGGCCGTCGCCCTTGTCGCGGCGGAGATCGGCGCCCTGACCATGCACCTGGGCGCCCGCGCCGCGTTCGTCCGGGCCCGGGCTGTCCGTGACCTGTTGCTCGAGTGGCCGGCCGCCACCCTGGCGGAGGATCTGGGCGTCGCCCGGCAGAAGGTGTACGACATCGGCCGAAGGGGCGGATCGCCCGACTTCATCGCGACGACACCCTGGGCTCCTCTCGACGCTTCCCAACCTGCCACCGATGCCCACGCGGCTCCGACCGCCGGCCATGCCTCCGACAGGGCCAGGTCCTCCCTGTGGGCGGGGCCGACCTGGTTCACTGGCTGACCCATTGCTCGCCCGGTCGCGTCCGGGCGACGACAATGGCGGGGTGACAACCACCACGCGACAGGATCACGCCAGCGACGGCCGCTCACCCTGGACGGCCCC
This sequence comes from Raineyella fluvialis, assembly GCF_009646095.1. Classification (NCBI taxonomy): domain Bacteria; kingdom Bacillati; phylum Actinomycetota; class Actinomycetes; order Propionibacteriales; family Propionibacteriaceae; genus Raineyella; species Raineyella fluvialis. Next base: position 1,195,301 of record NZ_CP045725.1, read on the forward strand.
GAGTGCGCGAACCAGCGTCGGCATCCTCGGCGCGGGAGAACTCGGCATGGCCCTGGCGTCACGACTGCTGGGGACGGAGTACGACGTACGCCTCGCCACTCGGCGGCCCGCCGCAGCGACGGCGGAGTTGATCGCGCCGTTCCTGCCCGGTGTCACCGCGGTCGGCCGGGCCGAGGCGTACGCCTGTGACATCGTCATCGCGGCCATCCCCCTGCGGCGCTACCGCAGCCTGCCGGCCGAGGCCCTGCGCGGGCGGATCGTCGTGGACGTGATGAACCACCGGCCCTTGGTCGACGGCCCGCGGCCGGAGTTCGACGAGGACCCTCGCGCGACGAGCGAGATCGTCCAGGAACACCTGCCGGGTGCGTACGTCGTCCGGACCCTGAACCACATCGGCGCCCGCGAGATCTCGAACGACTCCCGGCCGACCGGCGAGGAGGGACGCCGCGCGCTCGCGGTCGCCTCCGACCACCCTGCGGCCACGGCGACGGTGAGTGTGCTGGTGGACGCCCTCGGCTTCGATCCGGTCGACGCGGGGCCGTTGGCCCACGCACGCGCGTTCGAGCCCGGGACGCCGATCTTTCATGGCCGGTGGACCGCCGAGGGGCTCCGGTCCGCCCTGGCCGAGGCTCTCTGAGGGCTGAGCTCTGAGGGCTGAGCTCTAAGAGGGCTGAGGCTCCGACGGCCGAGGCACATGAGGGCTGAGGCTCCGACGGCCGAGGCACATGAGGGAAGCCGTGGCCGGCGGCTAATTGGGGGGCCGCCGGCCCACGGCTCATACTTCACGCTAGGGCGTTCGCGGGCCGCGGGCCATCACCAAAAGGCGCCAGTCGCCGTTCTCTGCCGAACCTCACAGATCTGCCGGGGCTCACAGGTCGGGCACCGGGGCATCGGAGGGAAGCCCGAGGCCACATAACGGTCGTACGCCTCGCGCCAGATGCCCGCCTCCTCGTCGACGTGCGGCCCCACGGTCGCCTGCCCGGCGAGCAGCGCGTCAAGGGAACGCAGGCACGCCTCCCAGCCGGCGGCGTTGCGCGCCGCGGCGCCGGGCTGGTCGAGGAGATCGGTCAGCGTGAGCGTGGCGCCGTCCCCGTCCCCGGTCCCTTCCCCGTCCGGCTCGACGTCGAAACGCACCTCGTCGCCGCCCCAGGAGAAGGCGAATCGACGCGGCGGATCCCACGTCAGCACGGTTCCCCGGAAGGTCGGCAGGTGCGGGTCACCAGCGAAACCGATCTCGGCCCCCACCCTCGGCTCGTACGTCACCTCCGGGGACGGAAACCATCGGGCCAGGTGCTCGGGCGCGGTGACGGCCTCCCAGACGCGGGCGCCGGATAGCCGGTAGCGGCGGACGAAGCGTACGGCCGCACGCTCGTCGACCTCGATGAACGTTGCGGGATCGGACATGTCTCCCCCTCCGGGTCGGTCCATTGACAACCGAGCCTACGAGCCGGGCCGGCCGACCGGAAGGCCCGGCGCCGGGCGAGAAGGCCCCTAGGGAAGGCCACTCGAGAGGGCCGACTCGAGAAGTGGGCATCCCCCTGGAATGATCGGTGGGGCCCGGCCTAGGCTGGGAATGCCATGCCGCGTACTTCAGTTCTCAACATCCGCATCGCCTCCCGGGCGGACATCGGGGCACTGCAACGACTCCTCGACACCCAGGTCGGTCATGGTCCCTTGGCCGCGGTGCCCGACGGCTTCCGCCGGGACCCCGACAGTTTCGCCTTCGTCGCGGAGTTCGACCACCGCATCGTCGGGGCGTGCCTCGGCACCGTGATGAAACCGGGTCCGATGTCCCAGGTACTCGGCAGGGGCCTGCCTGACGTGCTCCACGCGCGACGGATCGGCCTGCTGGACACCGTCGCCGTCGATCCCGATCACATCGGCCGCGGACTCGGCACACGACTCACCCTCACCGCCCGCCAGCACCTGCTCCGGAGCAAGACCCGCGTCTGGGCCTCCGCCGCGTGGAAATCGCCCGACGGCGTCAGCATGCACCGCATCTTCACTCGTTCAGGCCTCGAGCCGTTCGCGGAGGTCCCCGACTTCTGGTGGCACCACCGCGGCACGCATCCCGTCACCTGTCCGGGCTGCGGCCAGACGCGGTGCCGATGCTCCGCCGTGCTGTACGCCGGCGTCCTCTGACCCCAGCCGGCTCCGACCGCACGTCCACGGGGACGCGTCCGGACTGTTGCCACCGGCTCCGGGGAACGCTCCGCGCACTACGCTGGACACCGCGCCGTCATCGTGCGCAGCATCACACCCAGCGAAGGGGTCTCCATGTCCTTGTTCTCCGCCGTCGAAATGGCTCCCGCCGACCCGATCCTCGGCCTCACCGAGAAGTTCAAGGCGGACACCGATGCCAAGAAGGCCAACCTCGGAGTCGGGGCGTACCAGAACGCCGCCGGCCAGACCGCCCCGCTGCTGGCGTGTGTCGCCGAGGCCGAGAAGCGCATCGCGGCGGATCCCCAGGCCAAGCCCTACCTGCCGATCGACGGCATGGCGGCGTACAACCGGTACGTCAAGGAGCTGGTCCTCGGCGCCGGCAGCCCGGTGATCGAGCGGACGGCCACCGTCCAGGCCCTCGGCGGCACCGGTGCCCTGCGGGTCGGGGCCGAGTTCCTCAAGTCCATCGTGCCCGGTGCGACGGTACTGATCTCCGACCCGTCCTGGGAGAACCACCGGGCCCTGTTCACTGCCGCCGGCTACCGGGTGGAGAGCTACCGCTACTACGACGCCGCCACGCGCGGGATCGACGCCGCCGGGATGCTGGAGGACCTGGCCGCGGCAGCGCCGGACACGATCGTCGTCCTGCATGCCTGCTGCCACAACCCCACCGGCTACGACCTCGACGCCGACCAGTGGGGCAAGGTCATCGCGGTCGTCAAGGAGCGTGGCCTCGTCCCGTACCTCGACATGGCCTACCAGGGCTTCTCCCAGGGCCTGGAGGAGGACGCCCAGGTGGTGCGGCGGTTCGCCGACGCCGGTCTGCAGTTCGCCTGCTCCACTTCGTTCTCGAAGAGCTTCTCCCTCTACGGCGAGCGCGACGGGGCCCTCTCGGTGGTCTGCGGCGATGCGGACGAGGCCAAGCGCGTGCTCTCCCAGCTCAAGCCGGTGGTCCGTACGCTCTACTCCAACCCACCCACCCACGGCGCGAAGATCGTCGCCACCGTCCTCGGCGACCCCCAGCTGCGGGCCCAGTGGGAGGCCGAGCTCGGTGAGATGCGGGATCGGATCAAGGAGATGCGCGCGGCGCTCGTCGCCGGGCTGAAGGCCGCCGGGGTGAGCGACGACGTCTCGTTCATCACCGACCAGGTCGGGATGTTCTCCTACTCAGGCCTGACGAAGGACCAGATGGTCCGGCTCCGCGAGGAGTTCCACGTCTACGGCACCGACAAGGGCCGCATCTGCGTCGCGGCGCTCAACCCGGGCAACATCGAGCACGTGGCGCAGTCCATCGCCCAGGTCTGGTGAGCCGGTGATCTGGTGAGCCGTGCGCCGGGGTGGTCATCGGATCCGCTGACCACCCCGGACCGCACCCGCATCAGGCCAGGAGCGGGGTGATGGTGGCGATCTTCCACCATCCGTCGATCTGGACCAGCTGGTAGCAGTAGTGCTCCTGGTTCACCTCGCGGCCCTCGGCATCGAGGTTGGTGAAGGTGACGTACGCCGCCGCCACGCCCCGGCCGGGCTGGTCGCTCCAGGTGACAGCCGGCTGGGAGGCGACGATCCCCTTCTCGGCGTAGCCCTTCAGTGAACCGGCGAAGAATCGTCGGGTCTGGTCCTGGTCGGCGACCACCAGCCGGGCATGTGGCGCGATCACCATCGCCGGGTACACGTACAGCCTGGCGAGATGGTCCAGATCTCCCTCGGCCAGCAGGGTGCTGTAGGTCTCGAAGAGGGCGCTCAGGTCGCCGGAGATGTCCATGGCGAGGACGCTAACAGGCGACGAGCGAGCTCCGCCAGGCTACTCAGCGTGGCGGAGCTCGGCCCTACCGTACGGCCGGTCAGTCCAGGTCGAACCGGTCGTTGTCCATCACCTTCGCCCAGGCGGCGGCGAAGTCCTGCACGAACTTCTCCTTGGCGTCGTCCTGCGCGTACACCTCCGCCAGGGCACGCAGTTGGGAGTGCGAGCCGAACACCAGGTCGTTCGCGGTGGCGGTCCACCTCAGCTCACCGGTGGAACGATCGTGCCCCTCGTAGACGTTCGCCTCGGTCTGCGACGGCTTCCACTCCGTCCCCATGTCGAGCAGGTTGACGAAGAAGTCGTTGGTCAACGTGCCCGGCCGGTCGGTGAAGACGCCGTGCTTGCTACCGCCGTAGTTCGCCCCCAGCACGCGCAGGCCACCGATCAGGGCGGTCATCTCCGGAGCCGTCAGGTCCAGCAGGTAGGCCCGCTCCACCAGCAGCCGCTCGATCTGGGTCTCCTCGTCCTTGCGTACGTAGTTGCGGAAACCGTCGGCGCGGGGTTCGAGCACCGCGAACGCCTCGGCGTCGGTCTGTTCCTGGGAGGCGTCGGTACGCCCCGGCGTGAACGGCACCGTGACGTCGACCCCGGCGTTCCTTGCCGCCGCCTCGACGGCGGCCGAACCGGCCAGCACGATCAGGTCGGCCAGCGAGACCTTCTTCCCCTCGGCGGCCGAGGCGTTGAAGTCCTGCTGGATCCGCTCGAGTCCGGCGAGCACGGCGGCGAGGCGGGCGGGTTCGTTGACCTCCCAGTCCTTCTGCGGGGCGAGACGGATCCGGGCTCCGTTGGCCCCGCCGCGCTTGTCGGTGCCACGGAAGCAGGCTGCCGACGCCCACGCCGTGTACACCAGGTCACGCGGGGACAGGTCCGACGCCAGGATCGTGTCCTTGAGGGCGGCGACGTCCTGATCGTCGACCAGATCGTGGTCGACCGGCGGCACCGGGTCCTGCCACAGGTAGGTCTCCTGCGGCACCCATGGCCCGAGGTAGCGGGAGACAGGCCCCATGTCGCGGTGCAGCAGCTTGAACCACGCCTTGGCGAACGCGTCGGCCAGCTCCTCGGGGTGGTCCAGCCAGCGGCGCGTGATGTCGGCGTAGATCGGGCTCTCGCGCATCGATACGTCGGTGACCAGCATGGTCGCCTTGCGCTTCTTCGACGGGTCGAACGGGTCGGGGATGATGTCCTCGCCGTCCTTGGCGACGAACTGCCACGCGCCGGCCGGGCTCTTGGTGAGCTCCCACTCGTGGCCGTACAGGGTCTCCAGGTAGCTGTTGTCCCACTGGGTGGGGGTCGGCGTCCAGACCACTTCGAGGCCGCTGGTGATCTGGTCCTCACCCTTGCCGGTGCCGTACGTGCTCTTCCAGCCCAGCCCCTGCTGCTCCATCGGGGCGGCCTCGGGCGGGGGCCCGACGAGAGTGGGGTCTCCGGCGCCGTGCGTCTTGCCGAAGGTGTGGCCACCGACGATCAGGGCGGCCGTCTCCTCGTCGTTCATGGCCATCCGGCCGAACGTCTCGCGGATGTCGTACGCCGCCTTCACCGGATCCGGCTCGCCCTCCGGGCCCTCCGGGTTGACGTAGATCAGGCCCATCGTGGTGGCACCGAAGGGGTTGGCCAGCTCCCGCTCACCGGAGTAGCGCTTGTCGGTGGCCAGCCAGGTGTCCTCGAAGCCCCACAGCGTCTCCTCCGGCTCCCAGATGTCCTCACGACCGAAGGCGAAGCCGGCGGTCCGGAAGCCCATCGACTCTATGGCGACGTTGCCGGCCAGCACCAGCAGGTCGGCCCAGGAGAGGCTGCGGCCGTACTTCTTCTTGATCGGCCACAGCAGCCGGCGCGCCTTGTCCAGGTTGGCGTTGTCCGGCCAGCTGTTGAGCGGGGCGAAGCGCTGCGCCCCTTGGCCGCCCCCGCCCCGACCGTCGCCGGTGCGGTAGGTGCCGGCGGCGTGCCAGCTCATCCGGATGAACAGGCCACCGTAGTTGCCATAGTCGGAGGGCCACCACTCCTGCGAGGTGGTCATCACCTCGACCAGATCACGCCGCAGGGCCTCCACGTCCAGCTTCGTGAACTCCTCGCGGTAGTCGAAATCGGCGCCGAGGGGATTGGCCTTCTCGCCCTGCGCGTGGAGCACCGAGACGTCGACCTGGTTCGGCCACCAGTCCTGGTTCTTCATCGGGGCGTGCGTCGTGGGCTTCGGCGTCGGGATCGCCGGGTTCTCACTCTCGCTGGTGCTCTGCGTCTGGTCGGCCGGATAGGGCGGGCGGGCGTCGGAGGTCACGGGATTCCCCTTTCGATGGGTCGGTCGTTCCGGGCGATGGAGTGATCACGTCAGGGAGTGATCACTGCATGGAGTGATCACCTCGGCGTGCTCCCCCGTGGACATGACTCGACTGTGCTCCGCGTTCCGGGGTCCGTCAAGAGAACGCAGTTGACACCCGACACAGACCTGCGCTACCGCTCTCGACGCGCTGAGCAGTGCCGCGTCCCGAGCGATGAGGAGGAGGTCGCCGGCGCGTGGCACAGTGGCGGGGTGCACGTCACGCGGATCGGATTCACCTCGCTCAAGGGGGCCCGTCACCTGGACCGGCCGTTCGTCGACCTGGCCTGGGACGGTCCCGTCGGCGACCGGGTGTTCTGCCTCGTCGACCCCGCCCGGGAGCGGGTGCTCCGCACCGTCGAGAACCCGACCCTCATGGCGACACGGGCCCGCTGGGACAGCGGCGTGCTGACCGTGGCGTTGCCCGGCTGCCAGGTCGAGGGTGAGCCGGCCGGCACCGGTGAGACCCGTACGCTCGACTACTGGGGCCGACGCGTGACGCTCGAGGTGATCGACGGGCCGTGGGCGGCGGCGTTCTCCCAGCACCTCGGGTACGACGTCATCCTGGCCCGGTCCCCCGCGGGCGATGTCGTCTACGGCGCGAGCGTCAGCCTGGTCACCACCGGTTCCCTCGACGAACTCTCCCGCCGGGTCGGCAGCACGGTGCTCGACTCCCGGTTCCGCGCGACGTTCACGGTGCACACCGACACGCCGCACGTCGAGGACGCCTGGATCGGTCGGCGGCTCCAGCTCGGTGAAGCCGAGATCGAGGTCCGCAGCGCCATTCCGCGCTGTGCCGTGATCGACCTCGACCCCGACACCGGGATGCGTCGCAGCGATGCGATGCGGGCGCTGGCGGCCTATCGCCGACAGGGCAACGAGGTGATGTTCGGGGTGGACGCCATCGTGACCAAGCCGGGTCGCGTCCGGGTAGGTCACGCGGTCAGGCCAGGCGCCCCCGGCTGAGCCAGGGGCCGACGCGCGAAAGTGCCTAGACTTGGGCCGGTGACAGCGACCGCGCGGACCACGAGGTCCCTGAACCTCGAGATCCTCGCCCTGGCCGTCCCGGCCTTCGCCACTCTGGTCGCCGAACCGCTGCTGATCCTGGTGGACACCACCATCGTCGGCCACCTCGGCACCGCCCAGTTGGCCGGTCTGACCCTCGCCTCGAACGTGATCGGCTTCCTGGTCGGGCTCTCGATCTTCCTGGCGTACGGTACGACGGCGACGGTGGCCCGGCGACTCGGGGCGGGGGATCGGCGCGGGGCGCTGGCCGGCGGCCTGGACGGCATGGTCCTGGGCCTGCTGATCGGCCTGGTCCTCTGCGTCGGCCTGCTGATCGGCGCCCCGGCGATCCTCCAGCTGTACGGGTCGGGTCCCGGCGCCACCGGGTACGCCACGACCTACCTGCGGCTGGTCTCGCTCGGCCTACCCGCCCAGCTCGTCAGCCTCGCCTCCACGGGAGTGCTTCGTGGGCTGCAGGACACCCGTACGCCTCTCTACGTCGCCATCGCGGTGAACCTGGTGAACATCGCCCTCAACCTCACCCTCGTCTACGGCGTCGGTCTGGGCATCGCCGGAGCCGCGATCGGCACCGCCGTGTCCCAGTGGGCAGGGGCAGCCGTTCTCTCCGCGACCGTCCTGCGGGGCGCCGCACGTCGCGGGGTGCGGTTCCAGCCTCATCTCGGCGGGGTGCTGGCCGCGGCCCGATCAGGGGGATGGCTGGTGCTGCGGGCCGCGACGCTGCAGCTGGCGATCACGGTCACGACGTTCTCGGCCTCGGGGATGGGCGAGGTCACCCTGGCCGGGCACCAGGTCGCTTACAGCCTGTGGCAGACGATGGTCTACGCCCTCGACGCCTTCGCCATCGCCGCGCAGGCGCTGATCGGGCTGAGCCTGGGCTCCGGCGATGTCCCCGCCACGCGCCGGATCACCCGCCGGGTGCTGCTCTGGGGCGTCGGTTTCGGCGTGGTCGTCGGCACCCTGATGGTCCTGCTGCGGCCGGTGCTGGGCGGTCTCTTCTCTCCCGACCCACGGGTCCACGCCACCCTGATGGTGACCCTCGTCGTCCTCGCCGCCATCATCCCGGTCGGCGGGGTGACGTTCGTCCTCGACGGCGTGCTGATCGGCGCCGGCGACGCCCGCTACCTCTCCCTCGTCGGTGTACTGGTCACCGCGATCTACACCCCGCTCGCCCTGGTGGTGCGAGCGACCGACGCCGGACTTGCCTGGCTCTGGGCTGCGTACGGCATCTGGATCGCCGCGCGGGCGGTCACGCTGTGGATCCGGGCGCGAGGCACGGCGTGGATGGTGGTGGGCCAGTGATGATGTGGGAACCGTGCGGTGAGCGGATCCTGGCGACACCGCCGCCTGTTGCCGGACACTCACCGGCCAGGCCCACGGTTTGACGCCGATCTCATCTCCGCGTGGGGCGGCGTCGACACCTGAGCCGCCAGAATCCGCTCACGGTCCATCCCTGCCACAGGACCGGCTGGTCTTCGTCTGACAGCAGAAGGGGCCGATCCCGCAGGATCGGCCCCTTCTGTCTGCCACTGGGCGGTGTGTCAGCCTCAGGAGGCGATGACCTGCACCGGGAAGTGCGCGGTGACGGCCTCGTGGATCTTGACACCCACGTTGTGCTCGCCGACGGTCTTGATCGGCTTCTCGATCTTCACACCGCGCTTGTCGACGGTGGGGCCACCGGCAGCCTTGATGGCCTTGGCGACGTCAGCCGCGGTGACGGCGCCGAAGAGGTGACCCTCCTGGGACGCGCGAACGGTGACCTGGACCTTCAGGCCCTCGATCTGCGAACGCAGTTCCTCGGCGTGGGCACGGTCGCGCACCTGGCGGGCGTCGCGGTTGCGCTTGATGCCTTCGATCTGCGACTCGGCGCCACGGGTCCACTTGATCCCGAAGCCCTGCGGGATCAGGTAGTTACGGGCGTAGCCGTCCTTCACCTCGACGACGTCCCCGGCGATGCCGAGGTTGGCCACAGCGTTGGTCAGGATGAGCTTCATGGTGGTGTTCTCCTTCTCCTGATCAGCGGGTGGTCGAGGCGTACGGCAGCAGGGCCACCTCGCGGGCGTTCTTGATGGCGATGGCGACCTTGCGCTGGTCCTGGACCGACAGACCGGTCACGCGACGGGCGCGGATCTTGCCCCGCTCGGAGATGAACTTGCGCAGCAGCGCGGTGTCCTTGTAGTCGACCTTGCCGATGCGCGTCTTCTTGATCGGCGCAGCCTTCTTCTTGCTGATGGGCTTGCGTACGGCCATTGTGGTGCTCTCCTTCCAGAGCCCGGCGTCATGCCGGAATGTGCCTTCGGATAAGTGATGTGTCCCTCGACGGGAGACCGATCAGAACGGGGGCTCGTCGCTCTGCGGCTGACCCCACGGGTCGGCCATCTGCTCGCGGTTGTCCCCGCCGTACGATCCCTGGCCGGACTGGCCGCCCTGGTTGCCGTAGCCACCCTGGTTGCCGTAGCCACCGCCGGGCTGACCGCCCTGGGAGGCGCCGCCGCCCTGGTTGCCGTAGCCACCCTGGCCGCCACCCTGACCGCCCTGACCACCTTGACCACCCGAGGAACGGGTGACGGCGGCCGTGGCGTAGCGCAGCGACGGGCCGATCTCGTCGACGTCCAGCTCGACGACCGTACGACGCTCGCCCTGCTGGGTCTCGTAGCTGCGCTGACGGAGCCGACCCTGCACCAGGACCCGCATGCCCTTGCGCAGCGACTCGGCGACGTTCTCCGCCGCCTGGCGCCACACGGAGCAGTTGAGGAACAGCGCGTCGCCGTCCTTCCACTCGCCGGACTGCCGGTCGAACGTCCGCGGCGTGGAGGCCACGGTGAAGTTCGCCACGGCCGCCCCGGAGGGGAGGAAGCGCAGCTCGGGGTCGGCGGTGAGGTTACCGACGACGGTGATGACGGTTTCGCCAGCCATGAGGGATCTCCAGTCGAGATTGTTGGTGTCCGTTGACCCGACGCAGACGTCCTGCGTCAGACGGATCTGACACGTCGGACCGATGGTCCCACCTTGCCATGGACCACCGACATCGTGTCGGCGCCCCGACGCGGTGGCTCGGGTCGTACGGACGGGTGACGATCAGGCGTGCAGGTCGGGGCGGAGCACCTTGGTCCGCATGATCTGCTCGTTGATGGTCATCAGTCGGTCCATCTCCTGGACGGAAGCCGGCTCGGCGGTCAGGTTGATGACCGCGTAGAACGCCTCGGACTTCTTGTTGATGTCGTAGGCCAGCTTGCGCTTGCCCCACAGATCAACGTTCTCGACGCTGCCGCCTTCGTTCGTGATGGTCTCGAGGTGCTTGTCGAGCATCGGGCCGACCTGGCGGTCGTCGGTGTCCGGATCGATGAGGACCATGATCTCGTACTTGCGCATACGCGTATCCCACCTCCTGTGGTCTCTGCGGCCATGGGTCTGTCCCATGGCAGGAGGGCGTGTGCCGGTCCCTGCTCATGGGGAGCGGGGACCAAAGGTGAAGTCTAGGCGTCCCGGGGCGAGGACGCCAATCGCAGGTGTCCCCGCTCCGTGCCGCAGGCGAGGCGCCGGGCAGCGCGACCTGAACCCCTGCTGCCCTACGGTCATGCCGACCGGATCTCCCCTCCGGCACACCCCTGACTCCAGGAGTAACTTCATGGGCTTCTCCGAAGCGATCACCACCGGCTTCCGCAAGTACGTCGACTTCTCCGGCCGCGCCACCCGCGCCGAGTTCTGGTACTGGGTCCTCTTCGCCTTCGTCGTCGACGTCGTCGCGAGCATCCTCGACAACGTCCTCGGCCTCGGCCAGATGCCGGTCATCTCCGGCCTCGTCTCCCTGGCGCTGCTGCTGCCGGGCATCGCCGTCGCCGTCCGCCGCCTCCACGACCTCGGCCGCTCCGGCTGGGTGGTCCTGCTCAATCTGGTCCCCGTGCTGGGTGGCCTGTTCCTGATCTTCGCCTTCTACATCAAGGATTCGCAGGCCGCCGACAACGCGTACGGCCCGAACCCCAAGGCTGCCGTCCCGGCCGCCGACGCCGAGACCGTGGAGCAGGACCAGGTCCCGACCGTCTGAACCTCCCGGGCTGCGGCCCACTGCACGACCACGACGGCCCGGCGCATGGCGCCGGGTCGTCGTGCTGTCTTGTCCGACTGTCGTGGTGTCGGCGTGTCGAAGCGTCTGCCGTACGACCCTCGTGCGCCGTACCGTTGACCTGTGGCCGGCTCCTGCACCGGCCCCCGACTCAGGAGCGAACGATGGGGTTCTCCGAAGCGATCCAGACCGGCTTCCGCAAGTACGCCGTCTTCTCGGGCCGGGCGCGCCGGTCGGAGTTCTGGTACTGGTTCCTCTTCACCGTCGTGGTCGGCATCGCGGCAGGAATCATCGACGGCATCCTTGGGCTGGGCGCCGCGAACGGCGGCCCCTCGCCGATCAGCAATCTGACCAGCCTGGCGCTCCTGCTGCCCGGCCTCGGCATGACGTTCCGCCGTCTCCATGACGTGGGCCGTTCGGGCTGGTGGATCCTGCTGAACCTGCTCCCCGTCATCGGCACCCTGATCCTGGTCTTCATGTTCTACGTCCAGGATTCCCAGCCGGGCGACAACCAGTACGGCCCGAACCCCAAGGGAGTGGACGCCCCCTACCCCTACGGTTACCAGCCCGGCATCTCCCAGGATCCGTACGCGCAGTATCCGTACGGCCAGGAGCAGTACCCGCAAGCGCAGTACGGCCAGGACCAGTACCCGCAAGCACCGCTCGGACAGCAATACCCCTCCGAGCAGTACGGACAGCAGCCGCCCTACGGCCAGAACCCGCCGTCGGCGCAGTACGGGCACTATCCTCAGGACCCGTACTCCCAGCAGGCCCAGCAGCAGTACGGTCAGGCACCCTACGGTCAGGGCTATGGGCAACCCGCCGGCGAACCCCATGCCCAACCGCCCCAGACCCAACCGCCCCAGACCGCAACACCCGGGGCAGAACCGCCGCAGGGCGGCCAGGGTCGTCCCACTGGCTACCAGCAGCCCGGTGCGAATCCGCAGCACCCCCGCGGGCACAGAACCCCGAGGATCCCGGGAGCGACGACTCCGAGAACTATTTCGGGAAGTATCCCCAGGACCCGCCGCCAGGGCGGTCCTGATCGCCCTGGCGCACGCGAGGGTCACCGCGGCCTAGCGGTCCCCGTTGAGCCGGTGAGCCATCTGGTCCGCGGCTCCCCGGGCATGGCTCGCCGCGCTGCCCGCCGCCTCCTTGGCGACCTTCCGCGCAGCCGCGATCCGCTCGTACATCTCGTCGACGACGGCCGCGAACCGCTTCTCGACCGCGCGCCGGCGCACCTTCAGGGTCGGGGTGAGCAGCCCGTTCTCCATCGTGAACTCGTCGAAGATGACCCGCAGGTCGCGGATCTTCTCCTGGTGCGGCAGCTTGGCGGACACCTTCTCCACCCGCCGGCGCAGTTCGGCGAGGACGTCGGGGTGTTCCACCAACGCCTCGCGCGAGTCGTACGCGATGGCGTGCGCCTCGGCCCAGGCCTCGAGCTCACCCACGTCGGGAGAGATCAGCACGGTGACGCAGGGCCGCTCGTCGCCGACGAGGACCGCGTGGGCGATGAACGGATCGGCCCCGAGCTCCTCCTCGATCGGGCCCGGCGCGATGTTCTTGCCCTGCCGGGTGACGATCAGGTCCTTGAGCCGGTCGGTGATGACGAGATAGCCGTCGACGTCGAAATGGCCGATGTCGCCGGTCCGCAGCCACCCGTCGTCGAAAGCCTCGGCCGTCGTGTCCGGGTCGTTCCAGTAGCCGACCATGACGTTCGGCCCGCGGTACTGGATCTCGCCGTCCTCCGCCTCGGCATCGGACAGGCCGGTCACCCCGGGCACCGGCACGATCCGCACCTGGGATCCCGGCATCGGCCGCCCGACCGACCCGAACCGCACCTCACCCAGCCGGTTGTAGGTCATCAGCGGAGCGGTCTCGGTCATCCCGTACCCGGTGTGGATGATCATCCCGCAGGCCCAGAAGAACTCCTCGACCTCGCGGCGCAGCGGAGCGCCGCCGGCGACCATCAGCTTCTTCTGCCCGCCGAGGGCGTGGCGCACCTTGGCCAGCACCAGCAGATCCGCCACCGCGAGCCGGCCCCGCAGCCACGGATCCGCCCGCAGCCCGTCGCGCCCCGCCCGCTGGGCGGCCAGACCGACACCCACGGCCCAGTCGAGGATCCGCCGCTTCAGTGGGGAGGCCGCCTGGTCGCGGACGGTGGCGAGCACCCGCTCGTACACCATCGGCACCATCACCATCAGGGTGGGGCGGGCGCGGGGCATCATCGTCACCAGGGTGCGGGTGTCGGTGACGTAGGTGTTCATCGCCCCCGCCGCGAGCACGCAGAACGTCCAGGCCCGTTCCAGCGCGTGCGCCAGCGGGAGGAAACACAGGCTGCCGTCCTCCGGCGCCAGGTGGAACGACGCCTGCACCACCTCGATCTCGGCCAGGAACGCGCCGTGGGTGAGCATCACGCCCTTGGGGGTGCCGGTAGTGCCGGAGGTGTAGATGATCGTGGCGAGGTCCCCCGGCCCGATGGCGTCGCGGCGAGCACGGACCTCCCCGTACGCCTCGGGCGCGGGCACCTCGGTCAGGTCCTCGTCGTCCATCACCACGACCCGCTCGAGGGCGGTCAGCGCGTCACGGACCTCCGCCACCCGGTCCGTCTCGAGGAAGGATCCGCAGAAGACCCAGCGGGCGCCCGAGGAGGTGAGGATGGCTGCCGCCTGCTCGGCGGTGGAGGTCTGGTAGATCGGCACCACGATCGCCCCGACGGACTGGACGGCGAGGTCGATGACGGTCCACTGCGGGGAGTTGGGCGCGAAGATCGCCACCCGGTCCCCCGCCGCGATGCCGTCGGCCACCAGCCGGGACGCGACGGCGTCCACGGCCGAGGCCAGCTCGGTGTACGTCATCGTCACCCAGGCGTCGTCCACCCACACCCGGGTCGCGACGCGGGACTGGTGGGTGACTGCCCCGTCAAGCAGGAGCTCGGGGATCGACCGCGCCACGGTGGGGTCACTCCTCCGTCTGCTTGGCCCACAGGTTGATGCCGGACTCGACGGCCAGACCGTCGATCGCCGTCAGTTCCTCCTCGGTGAAGTCGAGGTGCCGCAGGGCGCCGAGATTGTCGTCGAGCTGCTGGACGCTGGAGGCGCCGATCAGCGTTGTCGTCATCCGCTCGTCGCGCAGCACCCAGGCCAGCGCCATCTGGGCGAGGCTCTGGCCGCGGCCACGGGCGATCTCGTTGAGGCCGCGGACCCGGTCGAGGATCTCCTCGCTGAGCCAGTCGGTGTCGAACGAGGAATGCATCGCCGCCCGGGAGTCCTCGGGGATCCCGTTGAGGTAGCGATCGGTGAGCAGGCCTTGGCCGAGCGCCGTGAAGGCGATGCAGCCCATGCCCTGCTGGTGGAGCATGTCCAGCAGCCCGCCCTCGATCCAGCGGTTGAACAGGTTGTACGAGGGCTGATGGATCAGCAGCGGGGTGCCGAGTTCACGGGCGATCTTGGCCGCCTTCTTGGTCTTCCCCGGCGAATACGAGGAGATGCCGACGTAGAGGGCCTTGCCGGAGCGGACCGCCTGGTCGAGGGCCATCATGGTCTCCTCGAGCGGGGTCTCCGGGTCGTAGCGATGGCTGTAGAAGATGTCGACGTAGTCCAGCCCCATCCGCTCCAGAGACTGGTCGAGGGACGCGAGGACGTACTTACGCGACCCGCCACCCTGACCGTACGGTCCGGGCCACATGTCCCAGCCCGCCTTGGTCGAGATGATCAGCTCGTCGCGATAGGGCTTGAGGTCGGTACGCAGGAACTGGCCGAAGTTGATCTCCGCCGCGCCGTAGGGCGGGCCGTAGTTGTTGGCCAGGTCGAAGTGGGTGATGCCGGCGTCGAAGGCGCGCCGGATGATCTCGCGCTGGTTGCCGAGCAGGTGGTGGTCACCGAAGTTGTGCCACAGGCCGAGGGACAGGACGGGAAGCTTCAGTCCCCACTTGCCGACCCGGCGGTAGACCATCGCACCCGGACGATCCGGGTCGTAGCGGTCCTCGGCGGCGACGTAGGGGGTTCCGGAGAGCATCATGGGCCCATTGTGCTCGGTGGGTCCGACAGTCGTCCGGCGGGTTGTCGCACTGGTAACCAGTGACGGCCGCACGCTGGGGCGGGCGACGTTCCTTCTCCCCAACCATGAGCCCCGGAGGCGCACGGCACGGGGGATCGAATCAGGGTCTCTCGTCGGCGTTCTGCTGGGCGGCTCGCGCAGCGCGGGAGGTGAGGGCGTCGTAGATGGGTTCGGAGTGCAGCAGGGTGGCCACCAGCATCGCCAGGGCGCAGGCACCCAGCATGGGCGGCAACTGGTCGGTGACACCGGTCAGTTCGGTGGCCAGGACCAGCCCTGTGATGGGTGCTCGCACGGTGGCAGTGAAGAAGGCTGCCATCCCGATCAGTGCCAGTGCAGCCGGTTCCGGGGTCCATTGCGGGACCGTGACGCGACCGATCAGGCCGACCAACAGGCCCAGGTGGCTGCCCACCACCAGCATCGGAGCGAAGAGTCCTCCCGGCGTCGCCGCGGCGTACGAGACCACGCCGAGCAGGATCCGCGCCACCAGAACACCCAGGACCACCAGGATGCTTCCCCGGGCCAGCAGCGCCTGCTGGGTGAGCAGATCCCCGCCACCGACGAGGTCGGGGGCCAGGAAGCCCACCGCTCCCACCCCCGCGCCGATGATCCCGGCCCGCACCTCCCGGGGGATCCGGCTGGCGTCCATCCGGTGCAGGCTCGCCATCACCAGGGCGTTGTAGGCCACGCCCACCAGCCCCGCGACCAGACCGACCACCAACACCAGCGGCGCGCCCTCGAGCCGTGGCCGACCCAGCGGCGCGGTCCGGAACAGTTGGATCGAGTCACCCAGGAGGAGCTGGGCGCTGGCGAAGCCCGCACCAGACGCGAGCAGGGTCGCGACAGTGGTGCGCGGATCGAACCGCTTGACCAGTTCCTCCAGAACGAAGACGCCGCCCGCGATGGGAGCGTTGAACGCGGTCGCCAACCCGGCTGCCGCGCCCGCCGCGACCAGGATGCGCAGGTCGTAGCTGTTACGACGGGTGATCCGGCTGACGATGATGCCGATGTTGCCGCCCATCTGGACCGAGGGCCCCTCACGCCCCAGGGCCAGCCCCGCTCCGATGGCCAGAAGTCCGCCGACGTACTTCACCGGGAGGATCAGGGGCGAGCCGGGCCTGGTCCGTCCTTCCACCACGGCCTCCACCCGCGGGATCCCGCTGCCCTCGGCGTGCGGTTCGACGCGATGGACCAAGGCCGCCGCGGCAGCGGTCGCCGCGGCACACACCAGAACGACAACGACCAGCCCCAGTACGGGGTCACCATGGGCCCACGCGATGAGTGCCCCCGGGCTTCGGAGACCCGATCCAGGCCCAGCCTGAACGTCGCCGCCATCAGTCCCGTCAGGGTCCCGACCAACACCGCCGTGGCCGAGAACGACACCAGCCGGCCGGGTTGGTCGGCCTCGTTCATGGCCGGCCACACGACACGCGAGATGCGCCCCATGCTCCTCCTCGACACCCGAAAAGGGTGACCAGCACGATAAGTGGACCACCCGGTCTACGAACGTAGACTAGCGCACATGCCCAGGACCGCTCAGCCCATGGATCCCGACCGCGAGGACCGCTTGATCGCCGCGGCCACTGCCGCGTTCACCGAGTCCGGCTATGAGGAGGCATCGCTGAACCGGATCATCACGCAAGCCGGCTGGGCCAAGGGCTCCTTCTACCACTACTTCCCGAACAAGCAGCGTCTCCATGACCATGTCGTCCTGACCATGCGGGAACGCCTCGGAACCGTCGTCGAGGTGCCCGACCTCGACGAGTTGACCCCCGAGGCCTTCTGGCCGGCCATGACAGGACTCGCGGCCTCCCTCATCCGCGCCGCGACCGAGCGTCCCGAGATCCGGCTGTTCGGACGGATGTTCCACCATCCACCGGCCGCCCGAGGCCCACAGGGACAACTCACCCGACTCCGCAATGACGTATCCGGATGGATCAGGCGCGCGGTCGACCGAGGTCGCCACCTTGGCATGGTCCGCGACGACCTCCCCGAGGCCCTGCTCACCGAACTCGCACTCAGCATCGTGACCGTCCTCGACCAGGGCGCCCTCAGCGCACAGGCTCCGCCCGGATACCGTCCGGAGTACGCGGCCCGGATCCTCCAGGACGCCCTGGGGACACCCCGCCCTGTCACCGGGCACGATTCCCCACCGTAAGGACACCGTCTCCGCATACCGCCCACCGCCTGCGGACTCGCACGAGTTCGCCCGAGAACCGGCGCTGCTCCCCGCGACGTCGACGACACGCCCGAGTAGGCTGGTGGCCGAACGTGTGGTCTGGGAGGGAGGCTCCCGGGGTGAAGGTGTTGATTGCCGGTGCCGGGATTGCCGGGCCTACCCTCGCCTACTGGCTGCTGCAGGCCGGGCACCGGCCTACCTTGGTCGAGCACGCGCCACAACTGCGCCGCGGTGGCTACCTGATCGACTTCTGGGGAGCCGGGTTCGACGTGGCCGACCGGATGGGGATCGTCCCCGAGCTGCGCCGGCACGGGTACGTCATGCGCGAGGCGCGCGCCGTCGACCGCAACGGACGCCGGATCGCCACGATGAAGCCGAACGCGATCATGGGACCGACCGAGCGCTACGTCAGCATCGCCCGTGCCGACCTGGCCGGAGCCATCTACGGTGCGCTGGAAGGCCGGGCCGAGCTGATCCTGGACGACACGGTCCATGCCCTCGACGACGACGGGAACCGGGTCCGTGTCACCTTCCAGGACGGGCCACCCCGCGACTTCGATCTGGTCGTAGGGGCGGACGGGCTGCACTCCCGGGTCCGCCGACTGGTGTTCGGGCCCGACGAGCAGTTCGAGCGCTACCAGAACATCGTCGTCTCGGTGTTCGACGTCCCCGGCTATCGCCCGCGCGACGAACTCGTCGCCATGATGCACGCCGAGGTCGGCTTCCAGGCCGTCCGGGTCTCATTGCGCAACCACGTCACCATGGTGGTCCTCACAGTCCGCCACGACGACCGGGTGCCCCTCGACAGCGTCGCCGACCAGCAGGCGCTGCTGCGCGAGCGGTTGAGGGGAGCGGGCTGGGAGATCCCAGCACTCCTGGAGGCGATGCCGCGGGCCACGACCTTCTACTTCGACGCGGTCAGCCAGATCCAGATGCCGTCATGGACCAGGGGCCGGGTGGCGCTGGTCGGGGACGCGGCGGCGTGTCCCTCGTTGCTGGCCGGCCAGGGATCGGCACTGGCGATGATCGAGTCGTACGTGCTGGCCGCGGAACTGGCCCGATCCGGTGGCGACCACGCGCTGGCGTTCGCCCGCTACCAGGCCCGGCTCGCACCGTTCCTGCGCTCCAAGCAGGCGGCAGCCAGGCGACTGGCCTCGGCATTCGCGCCCACCAGCAGATCCCAGCTACTGGCCCGCAACGCGGTGATGAAGCTGATGGAACTGCCGTACGTGACCGACTTGGCGATGGGCAAGAGCTTCCACGACGCCATCGAGCTACCCGCCTTCCCCGGCGCCTGAGCAGCGATCACAGGCGGCCGATGGCGACCTCAGGCTCGCCAACCGCCGATCACCAGCAGCCCCGCGCCGATCAGCCCCGCCAGCAACCCCAGGAGCGCCAGCAAGAGGCCTGCGGTCCGTAGTCCACGTACGCGAGCCACTGGCCCCATCCAGTGATCCTCGACCGTTGCGGCGCCGGGGTCCTCGGGCGCATACAGCACACTGACCGGCAGCGCGATCCGCGGGGCAGGGGCCGCCAGCTCGCCCGGCCGGCGCTGCACCAACAGGTACGGTCGCCCGTCCGGTCCGAGGTAGGTCACCTCGACCTCACGACGCGGCCCGGTGGTGTACGGCAATTTGGAGATCGCCCCGGTGGTGCGGACCCAGGTCATCCGCCACTGTCGCAGCCGCCGGCCGATGGCGACCGAGACGGCGATGAGCACCCCGGCGACCGTCATGATCGCCGCACCGGCGACGAGGAAGGCCCAGCCGACCGTCGCCATGCCGCTCCCCTCCCGACCCGTGCCGTCGGCGTGCCCGCGGCGGCGCCGTACGATCGCGCCCATTCTCACACCCAGCCTCTGCCGGTCCTCCGCCTCGAACGCGAATTGGACCCGGCACCCCTGCCCAGGGCTAGGGTCGGCCCCATGGCTGAACTCCCGGTGCCGCTCGGCGCCCACGTCGACGCCGCCTCCTCGCTGGACGAGGCGCGCGCGGTCGGGGTCCGCGCGGTCCAGATCTTCCTCGGTGACCCGCAGGGCTGGAAGAAGCCGCTCATCGACTTCGAGGGCGGCGCCGCCGCGTTCCGCGAAGCGATCGGCGAGGCGGGCATCACCGCGTACGTCCATGCGCCGTACGTCATCAACGTGGCCTCCACCAACAACCGGATCCGGATCCCCTCCCGCAAGCTGCTCAACCAGTCGCTGCACGCGGCCGCGGAGATCGGCGCGGCCGGACTGATCGTCCACGGCGGCCACGTGACGGCCGACGACGAGCCCGGCCACGGCTACGAGAACTGGTACAAGGCCGTCGAGGGCGCCGAGATCGAGGTGCCGCTACTGATCGAGAACACCGCCGGCGGGTCCCACGCGATGGCCCGTCGGCTCGACGCCCTGGACCACCTGTGGGCGGCGATCTCGGCCGCGGACGGGTCCGACCGCGTCGGCTTCTGCCTCGACATCTGCCACGCGTTCGCCGCCGGGCTCGACCTGACCACCGTCGTCGACGATGTCCGGGCCATCACCGGGCGGATCGATCTGGTCCACCTCAACGACTCCCGCGGCGAGGCGGGGTCGGGTGCCGACCGGCACGCGAGTCTCGGGGCGGGCCTGATCGACCCCGACATCCTCGTCGGAGTCGTACGGGCCGCCGGTGTCCCGGCGATCCTGGAGACCCCCGGTGGCATCGACGAGCGCCGGGCGGACCTCGCGTGGGTGCGTGACCACCTCGGACCCCGATAGGCTGACAATCATGGGAACTGCGCTGATCACCGGGGGGACCTCCGGCATCGGGGCCGCGTACGCGCGGGCACTGGCCGAGCGGGGCGACGACCTGGTCCTGGTCGCACGGGATCACGCCCGCCTCGAGGACGTGGCCGCCCGGCTCCGGTCGGCCCACGGTGTCGAGGTGGAGATCCTGCAGGCCGATCTGGCCGATCGTACGCAGGTGATGTCCGTCGTCGCCCGCCTCGAATCCTCCGTCGACCCGATCACCACCTTCATCAACAACGCCGGCTTCGGTCTCCACACCGACCTGCTGACCTCCGACACCGCCGAGGACGAGCGCGCCTTCGAGGTGATGGTCCGGGCCGTCTACCTGCTCGGCGGGGCGGCGGCCCGCTCCATGCTGCGCCGTGGCGGGGGGGAGATCATCAACACCGCCTCGTCGGCCGCCTTCATCACCACCGGCAACTACTCCGCGATCAAGTCCTGGGTGCTCATCTACAGCGAGGGGCTGGCCACCCAGCTGCGCGGCAGCAAGGTTCACGTCACCGCGTTCTGCCCGGGCTGGATCCACACCGAGTTCCACGAGCGGGCCGAGATCGAAGTGTCCAAGTTGCCGCCGATCGTGTGGATCGACGGGGACAAGGCGGTCCGCGAAGCACTCACCGACGTCGCCAAGGGCAAGGTCATCTGTGTGCCGGGCCCGATCGGCTGGAAGGCAGCCGTGGTGCTCGCCCGGTTCGCCCCGCGCTGGATGATCCGCTGGGCCTCGTCCAAGCTGGTGAAGTCCCGCGCGAAGGACACCGATGTCCGTTGAGGTGCACGGACCCGGCCCGCGGTCAGCACGACGCGGCCGGGGACTTAAGGTGATGCAGTGAGCACAGGACACCATCGCTACACCTCCGCCAGTTGGGCGATGGCTCGGTTCATCGCCCAACGCGGCTTCATGAAGCCACTGTTCTGGAGCATGCTGAACGTCCACGTGCACGGCAAGCGGAACCTCGCC